>CAZBBK010000061.1:0-37944 GCA_964490075.1 uncultured Gemmatimonadota bacterium
GGCCCGAGGCGGCGCCGATCGCCGAGCGAACGGTGTTCGGCGCGGCGACCACGCCGGGTGGGCGTCGGGTGACTTTGCTCAGGGGGTGAGGGGGGCCTCGGGCATCAGTAGTCGCCCGCCGGATGCTCCAGGCGGCGTGGCGGGGGGGGGGTCGTAGCCGAGCAGGCCCGCGCTGGACCCCGCGGCCCACACGATATGGCCGGCGCTGTTGCGCATGTACAGGTCATGAAAAGGGATCTCGAGCATCGGTCCGGCCGGCACGAAGCTCTCGCCGTCGAACCAGATCGGCGTGAGATGCCGCCGCCAGTTCTCGGATGAATGGCCGTTGAAGTCGTAGACGTGTAGCACCCCTTCGAGAGCCGCCAGCGCGCCGATCTCGCGCCAATCCTCCACCTGGGGGAAGTGGTAGGTGTGGAGGACGGCCACCTGGTAGGGGTCGGAGACGTCGTAGACCGTGATCTCCTGGGAGTGGGAGCGGTACAGCAGGTCTCGGCGGTCATCGAATGCCAGGGCGCTGTAGAGGCGTGGGTGCGCATGGACCCAGGTTTGCTCCACGCCGCCTTCGCGCGAGACCCGATAGAGCGCCAGCGTATCGTCGAGACCGAACTCGCCCGCCGCCAGCAGATCGGTGTCATGGCCGGGAAAGGGACGCAGGGCCGTGCTGAAGTGCCTCGATCCGATGCTGGCCCAGGCGTTTCCGTCCGGCGCCAGAGCCAGCGCCTGCACCCAATCCTGCGGCAGCGCCATTGTGGCCTCGTGCTCGAGCAGGGGTCCCGTTCGCAGCCAGGCGCGATCGCGGTCATCGCGGTAGAGCAATCGGCCCGAGTCGAGGAACAGGACCGCCGGCTTGAAGACATCGAGCTCGCCCTCGGCGAGCAGCACCTCGGCCTCGCCGGCCGGGTCGATCTCGAACACGTAGAGCGAGTCGGGAACCGTGGCGGCCAGGCGATCGACGCCTCGCTCGGCATCGAACCAGACCTCGATGTCGGGGATCCGCACGGTGGCGGGCAGCAAAGTCGAGTGCGGTGTCAGCACGCCAGCGCTCTCGACCCGGTAGATCGTCACTCCGGCGTCTCGTGCCAGGTAGACATGGTCGAGCCCGGGGCTGGCCACCAGGTCGCGGATGTTGTTGACGAAGAACCGGTCGCTCGGGACCACCGTGCCATCAGCCTGGATCGTGGCGGAGCTGACCGAGACCGAGCTGGCGTAGTGGATACCCCCGTAACGGTCGCTCACCAGCGAGTAAGGAGCCGTCGTCCCATAGTGGAACTCGTTCTTCGCGACCTGGAGCCTCCCCAGCGAGTCGGCCCGAAGGGTCGCGAAGCTCGCGCCGCGCCCGGTCGGCCAAATATCGTATCCGCCACAGACCAGGAACTCCCCGGCCACGGCCAGGGAGTACCTGGCGAGCTGCCGATCGTCCAGGAGCCGGATCCTGCTCCTCTCCTCCGGTGTCCAGAGCGTGCCCTCGGTCTCGATCACTCGCAGCTTGCCGGCGAAGCGCAGGGCGTCGGCGGCACCGCTCATCGAAAGCTGGCTGTCGAGCAGCCGCAGCGGCTGCTCTTCCGGCTCCACGACGAAGCGCTGCAGGATCGCGCCGAGGTGCACGATCGTCTCACCATCCGCGACGGTGGCCTCCTCCGACCCCCACACCCTTCCCGGGGTCTTGAGCGAGCGCCCCGACTCGAAGCGGTAGCGGCTTCCATCGATCGATGCCGCCGAGGCGGCGCCGACGAGGGGCACGAAGAGGAGAAGGAGCAGGAAGGCTCGCATGATCGGCTCCGATCAGGAGGTGGGGTGGGGGATGCGCACCAGGACGATCGAAGCGTCGTCCCACGATCCGTCCAGGTCCAGCGTCCAGCGGGTGATCGGCTGGTAGCTGTCGGTGCCGACCTCGGGATGCCACCACTGGCCGGTGCTCAGAGTCTCCGGACAGAAGTCCCAATCTCCGTCCGGGCCATAGGTCCCGTAGACGGGGTAGCGGGCGTCGGTTTCGCCGGGACAGGCGAGGCCGATCTGCTCCCCCGAGGTGGCGGAGAAAACCTGCAGATCCGGAGCCGCGGGTCGGTGGAGCTCCCGCAAATGTGCCGTGCGTCCCTTGCTCACCGGGCGGCAGTTGTCACCGCACCGGACATTCTTGGCGCATGGTTGTGAAGGCGCGCCGCGATTCCATCCGAGGTTTTCGCGCGGATGTTCCTTGCGACGTGGTAGCGGGGGAGGTTCGAAGGAAAGCAGCGCGGCGCTGTGATGTAGCATGGGCAGATAGTCGGAGTGGCCGAGAGGTCTGACCAGTCGAACCGGCGCATGTAGGGGCTTGCCTGCGGGCACGAAACGACGGCCATCGAACCACAGTGGGGTGGTCATCGAGCGCACATTGTAGCCTAACTGAGCGTTAGATGACGCCACGTGTAGAACTCCGTTCTGTGACCCGATTGTAGCGAATGAGCGAGAATGAGCACCGCGCTCATCGAAAACGTGCGCGTGGATTCTCTCAGGGAAAGCTGGATCTGAAATGTCGTACACCCAGATCAACAACTCGATTCCAAGCTCCGCACGATAGAGGAGAGCCCGCTGGTCGTCGAAGGTCAAATAGCTACCCCAGTCCACGGGCTCGCTGGACAGCCTCTCCACACCGCTCTCGTGTGAGATGCGATAGAACGCGAGAGTGTCTTGTGAGCCTCTTCTCACCCAAGCCGCGGCGAGAACATCAGTCGCCGAGCCGGGATAGCCGCGCGCCGCCACTTCGGGCACGTCCAGATACACCGCTTCTGAATCAATGAGAGTGCCAAGCAGAGTTGGGTTGCCGGGGTCGGCGAGATCGAACACTGGGTTTGCTGTTATCAAGAACTCTCGCTCGATCGTGAAAGCTACCTCATCGTGCTCAGATCGAAAGGGTGTCGACACCGAATCAGCGAGCGCCAGGGAGTCGCCACGTTCGAAGATATAGTACCATTCCCCCCAATTCGCATCCCCCTCCCTCTTGGTGCCCGCGTAGAAGTGGGTCTCGTTCATTGCCATGTGTGAGGCGTAAGGAAAACCGATCACGATCCCTGGGGACGCAAAGCCAGCACTCATGCCGGTGCCGTACGAGAGCCACCATCCCGCGCCGTCAGTGCCGCCGTGAGTCGCCCAACCATCTCCGTTCGAGGCGATGGCAAAGCTGCGGATATCAGGCTGGACGAGCACTAGCTGTTTGCGTTGCTCCAGGCCCGGCCCCTCAAAGAGCCATACCACGCTGCCGCCATCGGAGTAGTAGAGGCGCCCAGACTCAAGAAAGACCAAGCGTTGAGACATCGAGGTGCCCAGGTCACCGTCGGCGAACAAGAGCGACGGTCCGTGACTGCTGTCGACCTCGAACACGAATAGTGAGTCATTTGTACCCACCACTGCGACTCGATCGACGTTGCGAGCGGGATCGTGCCAGACGTCCATTGGACCAACCGGCTGGGCCAACAGAGTTTGGACATGACTCAGGACAGCAGGCTCTTCGATCCGGTAGAGCTGAAGACCGTCCTCGTCGTTCGTGAACACATGATCCAGCCCCCGGCTGCCCTTGACCGCCCGATTGCCCCGCCCGTAGGAGCCAGGGCCTAGCAACACATGGCCCATTGAGTCGACGCGGGCGGACTTCAATGGACCCCCGGAAGCGTGGTAGAAGCCCCCGTAACGATCTCCCTCCATGATAAATGCGGAGCTGGTCGTTTGATGGATCTCGAGCTCAACGATCTTCAGCTCGCCCCCGTGATTGGTCCTCAAGACAGCGTACCTCTTTCCACTGCCGCCACAAACTAGAAACTCACCCGCCCTTGCCATGGAGTACCACCTCACCAGGTCGCTTTCGCTAAGCACCACCCGAGAATCGTCCTCTGGCGTCCATAGCGTTCCTTCCCTCTCCAGCACCCGCAGCCCTCCGCCGTAGTCCTGCGCATCGACCGCTTCGCTTTGTGGCAAGCCAATCTCGCGCTGTTCGAACGGTTGTTCAGCGTAAGGGTGCAGCACGACCCGCTGGAAGATGTCCCCCAGGCGGATCAGATGCTCACCGTGTGCGTAGCTGCGGGTGCCCGACCAGTAGGAGCGCACCGCTTCCACCTCATAGTGGGTCGCGCCGATCGGCTCGGCCACCGCGGTCGCGGACAGTGTGATCACAGACACCAGAGAGCCAAAGCGCACGACTAGGTCCTCATCATGAGGAAGGGTGTGGGATGCGAATCAACACGGCGGACCATTCATGGGACGACTCCGGCAGGCTTAGGTCCCAGCGAGTGAGCGGCTGATAGGTCTCCTCGCGTGGTGGGTGCCACGGAGTTTCAATCGGCACCGATGTGTCATCGATCCCGAAGCTAAGAGTGTCGGGGCAGAGAGTGACCGAGAGGGTGTCAGGTGCGAAGTTGATATACTCTGCATCGGATGTCTGGGCTTGAACCACCTGGATAATCTGGCCCGTTCTGGGGGCCATCACTTCCAGGGCCGGCGGCGGCGGATCGACCGGGTGCCCGTTGGAATAGAGCCGCAGGCATTGTTCCGAGTTACGGCCGTTGATGGCAGCTATCCAAGTCTCGCTGAGCTCCGATAAATGCGCAAGCTCGTAGATGCGCACCGATTTCGGCGGCGCCTCGTAGAAGAGCGCAAACGGGGCTCCCAGAGCTTTCGGAACCGAGTCTTGCGGTACCTGATAGATCAGAATGCTCGGGTGAAAGGCGCTGGGCGCAGGATAAGCGTCGGACGACTCATAGAGGATGTGCGGTTCGAAGCGTCTGGTGGGGGAATAGGGTTGAATGAATAGACCGTTGTTACGCCGCTCTGCGGAGGTGGTGTCTGCGACCCAGTAGCGTACAGTGTTGGTGAGATCGAAGTCGACGATGCGATGCGATGGAAATGGCTGAGAGATAATGCCTATGCGTTGGCCGAAATCGCGTCGCCCAGAGGCGAGAAGCTGAAGACCGAAGTCCTTATAGTACAGCGTGTCGCCACCAATGATGTAGAGATGATTGAAGGCTTGCGTCACGGAATCGCCTTCTACGAAATCGGCCCATCCGGTCGTGTCGTTACTCCAGAACAGTGAGTCCCGCCCCGCTACGTCTGTCCCCGGAATCCGGCAGACGTGTGACATGGGCGTAGTGTAAGAGCGGCAACCTGAGAGGCTACAGGGACCTTCTGGTGCCTCCAATAACCGCTCTAGAACCGTCAGCAACAGATCAGCCTTCTCTATGCGCTGCGCATCAAAGGCTCCCTGCATCTCCAAGAATCGAATGCGACCAAAGCCGGAGCACCATTGTGTCGCCGCGTGACAGGTATAGCCCGTCTGCAGCTCTTCGGCGACATGATGTGTCGCGTCGGGGGTCCAGTTCCAGGGGGTGATCCATGAATCCTCTGCCGCCCAGATCCAGCTGGAATCGGGCGAGTAGGCACCGCGGGTGACTATCGCCGGGGGCAGGGTGCTCATCGATGGATCGCCCGCAAAGCGCTTCTCGGCGAACGGGCCTACGATTCGATTGACATCGGGAAAGGCCTCGTAGAGGCTGGTCGCGGCGTCTCCGGAGAGGGAGTCCCAGGCGGCACGGTTGGCGGGTGTGAGCAGGTCCCAGCTACTCACTTCGCAATCCGAGCCTTCGATGCGTTGCACGCCAAACTCAAGTCCGATGAAGCCAACGCCGTGGCCCGCCACCGCCTGCGCTGCCATCGTGCGCGCCTCGTAGCCGCGCGGCGGGCGCTGCGTGCATTTGGCGGGGCGCATTTGCAGGACCGGCGGCACCGCCCGAGCGATGCTCGGCGGAGGATCGCTGTCGCCGAGAAGGCCGAATCCGTAGCGGTGCATTGCCCCGCTCCAACACCACTGCGAGAGCATCGGCACACCGTCGTTGGGTTCGTTGTTGAAGCCGCGGATCAGATAGTAGTTCGGCATCAGAATGTGGGCGGCCCGGAACATCTCGTGCAGGTAGCCAGCGGGGCCGGGGTTGCCACCCTGGTCTTCAAAAGGGAAGTCCGCGGTAAAGAGAAAGAGCGGACGGAAGCGCGCTTGCACCGCCGGAATCGCGTTGTAGTCGACAAGCACGAAATGATCGATCGCAGTGCTGATCTGTCCTTTGGGCTTCTCGTCGCCATAGCTCCAGCCGAGCAGGGCGGGGTGATCGTCGAAGTGCTCGACCCATTCTTCGACCAGGCCCGCAACCAGCGGCAGCGCGGTGTCGTTGTGCGCATCAGCGATGGCCGGAAAGAGCGGCAGCCAGAGGATCACCTTCATTCCGGCGCTGTGGGCGGCATCGAGCGCCAGATGGGCTTGGCGTCTCGAGACAGGCTCCGTGTTCCGGGGTCCAATCCCGATTCCGTCCAGCGCACCCATGTGAGCCGACTTGCGGTGGGACCGGATGAAGATGGAAACGTCGGGGATCAGCGACCCGGATCGGGCTCGGGCTTCTGACCAGACTCAGGCGTCGCAAATGGTCGAATAGCGGCCAAAACGACCGCCTGACAAGGCTCAGGCCCGAGTGATGGCCGCTCAGCGGGCCAAACCGCCGGCTGAGGCAGCTCAGTCGGTCGAGATGGCCGCCGGAGGGGAAGCTGGCCCGTCACTTCGCCGGCGATGGACTCCGCCCGAGGGCGCGGCTCAGCGCCGGCGCAGCACCCCCCGCGCCCCCAGCAGGACAGTCCCCAGCGCGAAGAGCGAGATCACGAGCACGGCACCCAGCGCGGAGCGCCAGCCCTCGCCGAACGCGGTCAGGCCGAGCAAGGCGTCCATCGCCCAGCGCGAAGGCAACACCAGACTGGCGTCCTGCAGCCAGCGCGGCATGACCTCCAGGGGCCACCAGCACCCCGAGAGGGCGCACATGACGTTCACGGCCAGCACGGCTGCCCCCGCCACCTGGCCATCGGTGCGCAGCCACGAACCGGCCAGCAGCCCCAGGCCGGCGGCCCAGGCCGAGAGCGAGAGCGTCACCAGGGCGACGCCGGCGGGGCTGGCGCCGTAGTCGACGCCGAAGAGGGTCACGCCCGCCACCACCAACACCGCCACCTGGATGGCGCCGATCCCGACCGAGCCGATCACGCGGCCGAAGAGCACCTCCAGCGGACGCACCGGCAGCGCGCCGAGGCGCAGCAGGCGCCCCTTGCGGCGATCCGCGGCGAGCTGCACGCCGCCGAAGATGGTCACGTTCATCAGCACGAACATGACCAGCATGCCCGGCGCCGTGGCGGCGAAGCCCGATCCCAGCGGATTCCAGCGCTGCGGGACCCGCACCTCCATGCGCACCCGGTCGGGGCGTTCGAGCGCCGCGCGGAAGGCGTTGGCGAAAGCCTGCTCGGCGCATGTGTCGGCCGCCGCGCCGACCAGCCCGGCTCCGGCCGCGTCGGCGCTGATCAGGCCGCCGATGAGGCGGGTGATCGCCTTGACCGAGAGCGCGGCCACCGCGGCGTCGGCCTCGTCGTTGGAGCCCTCGGAGTTGCGCAGGCGCAGCGCCGCCTGCTCGCCGGCGACCAGGAGGGAGTCGAAGTCGCCCGGGATCACCAGCTCGCGCGGCGGCGCCGACGCGAGGGTGTCGCGCTCGGCGCGGGTCCAGCGATGCAGGCGGAGCTGACCGCCCTCGCGCTCGAGCACCGAGGCCAGCGCGCGAGCCGCCGGGCCTTGCGATTCGTCCACCAGGCCCAGTCCGAGCTTGGAGGGCGCGCCGCTGGGCGGTGAGATGGCGCTGCCGAAGAAGAAGGTGAAGATCAGCGGCATCAGCACCAGCCAGAGGATCGAGCCGCGGTCGGCCAGCACCAGGCGCAGCTCCTGGGCCGCCAGCCGCGCGACGCTGCGCGGACTCATGCGCCGCTCCCGGCGCGACGCCGCACCAGCCCCAGTCCGACCAGCACACCCGCCGCTCCGAACCCGGCCAGCACGCCGGCCTGCGGCAGAATCTCCGCCGCGCTCGCGCTTTCCACGGTGAGCGCGTGCAGGCCCTCGATCAGCCAGTAGTTCGGAGTGAAAGGGGCGATCGACTGGGCGACGGTGGGCAGGTTGTCCAGGGGGATCATCGAGCCGCCGACGAAGGAGATGGTGAGGATGACGATCGGCGACAAGGTCTCCGCCTGGCGCTCGGTCTTCGATCCGCCGTAGAGCACGCCGACGGTGCCGGATGCGGCGAAGGAACCGGCGATGATCATCAACGCCAGCCCGAGCGGGTCGCCCCAGCGGCTGCCGAACACCACCGAGCCCGAGATCAAGAGCAGCACCAACCCGATGGCGGCGATCGCCGTGGCCGACGCGAACTTGCTGGCCAGCAGGGCGGCCGTGCCCGCGGGGCTGGCGGCCACGCGCTGGAAGGTGCCGAGCGATCGTTCGGTGAACATGTCGCGGTGCGCGGCTCCGGCCAGGAAGAGCAGGCTCAGAAAGGCGATTCCCGGCAGGATGTAGCCGAAGATATCGATCGAGGGCCCGGCATCGAGGGCGGCGTCTTCCTCGGTCTCGTCCTCGGCCGATGAGCTCTCGAGCGTCACGGCGGGCGGCAATGCCCAGCGCTCGAAGCGTTGCAGGTCGCGATTCCAGACCCTCGACAGCGCGGCGACGGTCAGCTCGTCGGGCCAGGATTCGAGGGAATCGACCATCAGCCGGGTGCGCTCCAGCGGTTCGGAGAGATGGGTCACCGCCTCGGAGAGCAGCACCGCTCCCACCCCGACCACCTGCTCCACGATTTCCGGCAGGATCCGCTCGCCCGGGTTGCGCACCAGGCCGAGGTCGACCGAGCCGCCCTCGAAGAGGGAGTCGGCCAGGCCCGCCGGGAGCTCGATCATCGCCGACACTTCGCCGTCCTTCATGGCGCGCCAGGCCTGGTCCTCCGACGCGACGTGGCGCAGGTCGAAGGCGACCGGGGCGTTTTCGCCGTCGATCCCGTCCAGCGCCCCGCTCAAGAGGTGGCTCACGAAGCTGTCGTCGTGGTCGAGCACCGCCACGCCGATCGGCGGCAGCGCCACGCCCGACTCGCCGCCGCCGCCGAAGGCCAGGCCGATCACCGCCGTGAGCGCCAACGGCATGGCCAGGCTGAGGATCGTCTCCAGGGGCGAGCGCAGCCGGCGTGCCAGGTCCTTCGCCACCAGGAGGCGCAGCGCGGCGAGACCGACGGGCGGCGCGGAGCGCTCGGGATCAGTCACGAAGCTCTCTGCCGGTCAGCTTGATGAACACACTTTGAAGATCGGGCTCGCGCACCGAGATGTCGTCGATGGTCACCTCTCCGCGGGAGAGCAGGTCGAAAAGTGTCGCCACCGCGCCCTGGTCGACCGAGAGGAGGACTCTGCCCGGTTGCGACGAGACGATTCCCACGCCGTCGCGGGCCGCGACCAGCGCATCGATCTCCCCCCGCTCGAAGGGGCCGCGAATCGTCACCACCTTTCCCTCGCCCAGCATCGCCACCAGGGCCTCGGGACTGCCCTCGGCGTGGATCTTGCCGTGGTCGACGATCAGGATGCGGTCGCAGAGCTGCTCGGCCTCTTCCAGGTAGTGCGTGGTGTAGAGCACGGCCTGACCGGCGCGGGCCTCTTCGCGCACGATGCCCAGGATGGCGATTCGGGCCTGCGGATCGATCCCGACGGTCGGCTCGTCGAGCAGCAGCAGCGCCGGGCGCGAGATCAGTCCGATCGCCAGGTTGAGACGCCGCTTCATGCCACCCGAGAAGCGCTCCACCGGCTCCTTGGCGCGCCCGGCCAGATCGACCCGCTCCAGCAGCTCCTCGACCCGCGCCCGCAGCGCCCGGCCGCTCAGGCCGTGCAGCCCGCCCCAGAAGCGCAGATTGGCGCTCGCCGAAAGCTCCTCGTAGAGCGCAACCTCTTGCGGCACCAGCCCGATGTGGGACTTGGCCGCGACCGGCTCGGCGCGAACCTCGTGGCCGGCGACGGTCACGCTGCCCTCGCCGGGGTGGGTCAGGCCGCAGATCATCGAGATCGTGGTGGTTTTGCCGGCGCCGTTGGGTCCCAGGAGCCCGACGATCTCTCCCGGCGCCACGGCGAACGAGATGCCGTCGACGGCGGTCAGCGAGCCGTAGCTCTTGCGCAGGTTGTTCACGATCAGGGTGGGGTCGGGCATCGGCGGCTCCGGGCTGGCGGCCTGGGATCGATACGTTGGGTGGCAGTGTTTCAGTTTCGGCGCGGGGGGGGAACCCCTGGGGCCCGGGGGGATCCGCCATCGAATTCGTGACCGAGCCGTGCACATCTCGGCGTATCCGGCGGCCCGAGAGAGCTCCGCGCTCTCATCCTCCGTCCACAGGCCCCGGCGCTCGAGAAGACGGACGACCCGCCGGCGAATGGTGCGGGCCAGCTCCTGGAGCTCGGCCTGGTCCCTTCGATGGAGGTCGGAGCTCGACGGGTGACGGAAAGCGGTGATTCGATCAAGAAGTCAGCGAACGAGGATCGCGTGGCGAATCTGGGTGATCGAGCTCGCGCGAAGACGGATCAGGTAGGCTCCCGAGGGCAGGATACGGTCTCGATCGTCGGCCCCGTCCCAGCGGATGGTGTGCAACCCCGCCTCGAATCGGTTCCGCGCGAGGTGTCGCACGACGTGACCGCGCAGATCGAGGATGGTCAGCTCGGTGGTCCCGCGCTGCGGGAGCACGAATGAGATCACCGCGTGCGGGTTGAAGGGATTTGGTCGGATCGGCAGGAGTGATGGCTTCTCGTAGATTGGAGCCGGCGTTGAATCGCGAACTCCGACCGGATCGTGCCGGAGGATGTAGATGCCGCCCTGCTCGCTCGTCACGTAGAGCAGTCCGTCCGCAAGCTCTACTTGGTGGGGACGACCGGCGATGGGGTAGCGGGCCGTGCGTTTGATGTTGGTCGGATCGGCCACGTCGAGGGCGACCAGACCGTCTCCCAGCTCGGTCACGTATGCGTAGGATCCCGCCACCGCGACGCCGCGCGCCGATCGATTGAAGACCCAGCGCCCCACCTCATGGGGCGCGGCCGGATTGCTGACGTCGATCACGACCAAGAGCCCCGGCGTGCTGATCAGATCGATGTGCGGTCCCACGAGGTAGGCGAACTTCCCCTGAACCGCCACCTGGCGACCGCTGTTGGTCTCGATCCAGGCCAACCGAAGTGGACGCTCGGGGTCGCTGATATCGAAGATATCGAGACCGTCGAAGTGACTCGCTATGTGCGCGTGGTCTTGCGCGATCGCGATTCCGACCGCCGAACCGAGGGTCCCGTGATGGGCGACGATTCTGGGTCGAGTCGGATCTGCTACATCGACAACCTGCAGAGCACCGCCGAAATCGGCCACGAACGCGAAGTCCCCCGAAATCTCGACATCGAAGGCGCGCCCGGGCGTGTCGGCGCGCCCCAGGATGGTCGGCCGCCGGGGATCCACGAGATCGTAGAGACACAGGCCGGCAGAATCGGCGCAGACATAAGCAATGTCACCACGCACGACCACGTTGTTCGCCTGGCCCGGCGTGGCGACTCGGGCCAGCGACACGGCCGCGGAGCGATCGCTCAGGTCGACAACTTCAAGACCATCCAGGCCGATCGCGACGTACGCGAGATCGCCCGCGACCGCGATGCCGATCGCCCGCTCTCCCGTATCCACCGACTCGAGCTCGACCGGAGCGGCGGGGGTGGACACATCGAATCGACGGTATCCGGCGTTGCCCTCCGCCAGATAGAGCGTGTTCCGGTACGCGTCGACACCAGCCGCGGAATCGTCGGTGGGGACCGTGGTTGCAACCAACGGGGTCGCTGCATTCGCAACGTCGAACACCACGAGTCCCGCCGCTCCGGCGGCGCCATACGCCACCGAGTCCGTCACCACCAGATGCTGGAGCCAGAGCGCCTCGGCTTGTCCGAGGATCTCCGGAAGCTCGGGATTCGTCAGGTCGACCGACACCAGTCCGTCTGGTGTTCCCGCCCACGCCACGGTGTTGTTGACTCGAACCGAGGCAGCGCGCTCGACCTCTGGGTTCTCTCCGACGATTTGTGGATCAAGGGGATCGGAAATGTCGATCAGCACGAGGCCGCGCTCGTGATCGGCGACGACTGCCAGGTCACCGGTGGACGCGACCGCCTCCACGTCACCTCCGGTGCGCACCAGAGCGAGATCGACCAGGTCTTCTGGATCGGCGATGTCGAAGATCCGCAGGGCGGCGCCGCCGGCCGCGACCAGAGCCAGATCTCCGTGCAGCGTGATGTCGCGGACATCGCCACCGGTTTGCTGACCATCCAGGATCTCGGGACGATCCGCTGCTGACAGGTCCACGGAGAAGATCCCTCGCCGGCCGGCTCCGACCACCGCCAGGTCCCCGGACGCGGCCACGCACCGGATCAGCTCGGGAAAACGGATGACGGCGGTGTCACCCGCGGCGCTGATGACGAGCAGCGATGCACCGGTGCACCGGTGCACCAGAGGGTTCGCTGCTCATTCGCCGCAACCGCCCAGGCGGGACCGAGCAGCGCCCGGCCGACCACGTGGATTTCCGTGCTGGCGTCGGCCGCGAGCGTGACGGTCCCGGCCGCGGCCTCGAGAACGAATACCGACGCCAAGGTCAGCAATTCCACAATCAAACGAGCGGGCTGCCGGCCGCAGTTCACCGGGGTGATCTCCATGTGCGGCGGATCAGGTCGATCGGTGAGTTCCGAAACCGGAGGAATAGCAGAGCTAGTTCGAGCATTTCGGGGCTCGTCGATCGGCCAGAGATGTGGTGCAGATGGAATGCCATGATAGCAAGCTACCCTCCTCGCTTCACCCCCCGCTCCCCCACCCCAACCCCGCGCGGCGCCCCCCCCGCCCGCGCCGGCGCCTCCAGAGGCAGCGTCGGAATTTCGACCGCCGGAACCGGGCGCCGGCTGCGCAGCCAGTCCCGCAGCCGCAGCCGCAAGTGCACCAGAACCGTCACCATCACGATCACCAGCGCCGCCGCGGCCAGTCCCTGCACCACCCCGGCCGGCTGCCAGGAGCGTGGGCGCAGGTTGAGCAAGACGTTTCCCAACGTGAACGCCACCAGCGACGAACGTCCCAGGCAGCTCGCCATGTCCCAGGGCGGCGGGACCTTCTCGGCGAGGTGCGCGACGCGCTCCGAGAAGATCAACACCGCGACCGCCGACAACGCACCGATCGCGTAGTAGCCGATGTGATTGGTGTTGCGATAGGCCCGCACGTCGACGTAGTCGTGCGCCACCTGAATCAGGGTCGAGCCGAAGGCCAGGTAGGCCGTCACCGCCCCGCAGATCAACGCGACCAGACCACAGGCCCCGTAGAAGCTCCGCCTCTCTCCCGCGCCGCGGCGCAACGCCGCACCGATCCCCATGCCGATGATGACCAGCGACATCCCGTGCAGCACGCTCGGACCGGTCGCCCGCCCCACGCCGAAGAAGAATGACGCCACGTTGCGCATCGCCGTCGGATTGGTCGCGGCGCCGAGCGCCTGCCAGGGCAGCGCCTCGACCGCCGGCGTCAGCCCCCAAACCCCGAGCGCCAGCAGCAGCGTCGCCCCCAAGCCCCGCCGGGCACGAAAGACCACCAGCGGAAGGGCGAGCAGCAGGGCAACCGTGTAAAACTTGAGGATGTTTCCGAGGTAGGCGTTGCGCAGCATCAGCGCCGCCAGCAGCGAATGATCGAGAGGCCGCGTGCCCGCCACGGCGCTGGCGATGACGGTGATCAGGTAGGCGCAGTAGCACTGGAAGCTGCGCCGCCGCAGCCGCTCCGCGACACCGCTCCGGCCCCACTTGACCAGGCGCGGCGCGTAGACCAGCTCCAGCATGATGCCGAAGAGCAGCACGAAGGTCGGCGTGGCCGAGCGGGTCAGGATGTGCAGGAACAACCCCCGATCGGCGCCCAGCCGCTCCCAGATCCCGAAGTCGACCAGACTGTGGGAGAGCAGAGCCAGCACGATCGCCAGCGACCTGGCGAAGTCGATGAAGGCGATTCTGCTCCGCGTCGCGCGGGTGTTCGGGGTCTCGGATCTCATCTTTCGTCCCTGGTGACCGGCTTGGCCACGCTTGGCGCCACGTCCGCCGGTGCCTCGCTCGGATCGGCCGCGTCCCCACCCCATACTAGCCCCTTCGCTGGCAAGGCATCGTACCCTCTGCTAGCCTCGCCCCCATGAAGGTAGCGTTCATCGGAACTCACGGTGTCGGCAAGACCACGCTCTGCTACGAGCTTGCCGCCCGCCTCAAGAAGGTGGGCGTCGATGCGGACATCGTCAAGGAAGTGGCGCGCTCTTCCCCCCTGCCCATCAACCAGAGCACGACCCTGTCGGCGCAGCTCTGGATCCTGCACACCCAGATCGCCAGAGAGATCGAAGTCGGCGCGCGCGCCGAGGTCGTGGTCTGCGACCGCAGCGTGCTCGACAACTACGCCTACCTCTGCCTCGCCAGCGGCCGTCAGCCGGCCGCCGAGCAGATGGTCGAGAGCTGGATTCGGAGCTATGATCTGCTGATCCGAGTCCCGCCGGCCGGCCGCATCACCCGCGATGGGGTGCGCGACACTGACCCGATCTTCCAGCAGGCGATCGACCGCCGCATCCAGGCGCTGGTACGAGAGATGCACGTTTCCATCCATGATCTGAGCGGACTCGGGCGCAACCGGTGGATCACTACCGCCAGCAGCGCCACGCTGGCGCTGATCCGCGGCGAGCCGACCCCATCCACCAAGAAGATCGACAACCAGCTCGATCTCTTCGGTCTGGGCGAACCGGCATGAAGACCTATCACGTCGACCTGAGCCCAGCCGATCTCCGTGGCGCCAAGATCGCCCTCCTCCCCGGCGATCCCTTTCGCGTCCCCAGGATCGCCGCGATGCTCTCCGGCGAGCATCGGGAGATCGCACACCACCGCGAGTTCCGCAGCGAGCTGGCCGACGTGGACGGGGCGCCCGTGCTCGTCACGTCGACCGGAATCGGCGGCCCCTCGACGGCCATCGCGGTCGAGGAGCTGGCCCGCCTGGGCATCGAGACCTTCCTGCGCATCGGCACCACCGGCGCCATCCAGCCCGTCGTGCCGGTCGGCGACCTGATCGTGGCATCGGCCGCGGTGCGCCTCGACGGCGCCTCCTATCATTATGCGCCCCAGGCATTTCCGGCGGTCGCCGACTACCGGATGGTGGCCCGCCTGGTGGCCGCGGCGGAGGCCCGGGGCTTCGGCCACCACGTCGGCCTGGTGGTCTCCAGCGACACCTTCTACCCGGGCCAGGAACGCAGGGACTCCTTCACCGGCTACGTGCCGCGCTCGCTGCACGGCACCCTCGAAGAGTGGCGCAGCCTGGGCTGCCTCAGCTACGAGATGGAGGCCGCCACGCTCTTCACCGTCACCCGTTCCATGGGCCTGGCGTCGGCCTGCGTGCTCGGCGTCATCGTCAACCGCTGCTCCTCGGAGCACGTCGACCCCGCCGACGTCAGGGCGACCGAGGAAAAGGCGATCCTCTGCGCATGCGACGTGGTCAAAGGGCTGATCGCGTCGCCTCGATCGACCGGATGAGAGACGACCCCTGGGACTACAGCGAGCTCTACGACCAGTGGTCGGAGGGGTATCGCGAAGACCTCGCCTACTACCGCGAGGTGGCGAGCAAGGCGGCCGAGACCGGGCTGCCGATCCTCGAGCTCTGCTGCGGGACCGGCCGGCTGCTGCCGGTGCTGCTCCAGGACGGAGCGAAAGTGATCGGCCTCGACGTCTCCGCGAGCCAGCTGGCGGTCGCCGCACACAAGCCCGAACTCCACAAGGCACAGATGGAAGGGCGTTTGCACCTGGTGCAGGGCGAGATGTCGCGCTTCCATTTCGCCACCCGCTTCTCGGCCATCATCCTCGCGTTCAACAGCTTCTGCTACCTGCTGGACGACATCTCCCGGCGTCGATGTCTGCTCCGCGCGCGCCGCCAGCTGGTTCCCGGCGGCGTGCTGGCGATGGACACCGACAACGCGCAGGCCAAGGCGCCCGGAGCGGAGGGGAAGTTTCTGCTCGACGAGACCGTGGCCGACTGTCCCGAGCCCGGCTCTGAGACCAACGTCTACATCGCCTATCGGCGGCATCGTTCCGATCCACGGATCGAAAACGTCCGCTACAGATTCGAGGTCATCGGCGAAGGCACCAACGAGGCAATGGAGGCCCACCACGACATGCGCTGCGACCGCCCTCAGGCCGTGCTGCGGCAGCTCCGCGCCGCCGGTTTCGGCTCGATCGATCTGCGCGGCAACTTCGTCGGCGCCCCCTTCGAGGCGGCCAGCAGCCCGCTGGTAGTGGTTCACGCCTATTCGGCGGCCCGATAGAAGACGTCGTCCACGGCCACCCGCGACCCGTCGCCGATTGCCACCAGCACCAGGTCGACCAGGTAGTCCTTGGCCGGGTCGACCACGAAGCCCTTCTCCTCGAGCAGCGCCGCGATCTCTACGGTGTGGGTCGGAACCGCGATCCTGCGCTCTTCGACGTCGGCCCACGACTGGCGAAAGACCTCGACGAAGGTGCGCGGATCCTTGCCCGGGTCGGTGTGGGCGACCAGAAAAGCGCCGCGCTGGCCGCCCTCGCGGTCCCGGATCAGGAAATACTGCTCCAGGTCGACCGTGGTGGTGATCTGCTCCGTCAGCACCGCATAGCGGCTCAACAGATCGGCCCCGGAGACCGCGGTCTCTCCGCTGTGCACCGCGGTCGAGACTGGACCGCGATTGTCCTGGTGGGTTTGCGAGTACTCCCCGGAGAGGACGAAGCCCAGATCCTCGGCCGTGTCGAAGCGCTTCAGGTAGCGCACCTCTCGCCCCAGGATGTCGTCGTCTTGGTAGGCCAGCCATAGCTGCGACAGACATTCCAGGTCCCAGCCCATCGGCGCGATGTGGGGCAGTCCGTCGAAATGCAGCGTGGGTGCGGCGGCATCGAAGGCCGCGCCCTGCTCCTGCAGGGCCCGCACGATGGCGTCCGCAGCGCCCGCCGTCACGGTGACGAAGATCGGATCGGGTCCGAACACCGGAGCGGCCTGCAGGTTGCCCCACATATCGCGCACCTCTGCCGGAAGCTGAATCGGGAAGTCCGGGATGGTCGGATCGACCGAGAAGGCAACGACGATATCCTTGTCGTCACGGCGAAATGTCTCGAACACCCTGCTCTGCGCGCCCGCGACGAAGTCCACGTGCTCCGCTCCGGCGAGCATCTGGCTCAGCGCGTAGTAGGCCATGAGCTTGGTGCGGGGCGATCCGTAGACATCGACCAGCGATCGGAACACGCCGTGGTGCACTCCGGTGTAGGCGGCACTCTCGAACACGAAGTAGTGAATGCGTTCCCAGCCGGCCCCCAGCATGGTCACCATGTGTTGCGTCAGCTCGCGGGCCGCTTCTCGCGCGCTGTCGACTCTGCGGCCGTCGGGGAGCGCCTCGTCGCGCCCCGGAATGTTGTACTTGGGGTACGACGACGAGGCCATGAAGTTGGTCTCGGTGGCCCAGTAGTCGTTGTCGAACATCTCCGGATCGTAGGCCCACACCAGGCGATTCAGCTCTCCCCTGGTCGCTCTGCTGCAGTGTATCAGACGCAGCGCCAGACCATGGTTGTAAAGGGAGTCGGCGTGATCATCGACACGCTGGGCCATCGGCAGGTGCATGGCGATGCCGGTCATGGCGCGCATCCCCCCCTGCTCGATGAACTCCTGGATCGCCCGGTTGCGCCCCTGGGGGAAGTCGGGGGACCAGTTGGCGCCGCGCTCGCCCATGTTGGTCATCTGGAAGCCGAGCACGTGGGCGCTGCTGTCCTCCGCCACGATCGCATCGAGCACGCTTTGGTCCAGCTCGATCAGCTTGTCGGCCGGGATCGAGTTCCTGAGGCTCGATGGCTCGTTGAAGACTTCGTAGGCAAAGATCCGGTCGCCCACGGTTTCCACCAGCTTCTGGATCGCGGTTGCGTTGGTAGCGACGAAGTTCTGCCAGCCGGGCTCGCCGCCCAGGGTCTCCGGGCTCATCCATTCCGGGTAGCCCATCAGGCCGGGGCTGCTGAGATTCTCGACGTGCTTCAGATCGTCGCCGATCATGGCCAGGATCTCTATGTCGAAGGCGCGGGCAGCGTCGGTGTACCAGACCAGGGGCGTCAGGTTCCAGGTCCCCTGCTGGTCGGTGTTGGGCGCGAAACCGTTGGGATGGTACACTTGCTTGATACGCATGTGCGGGATGCCCAGGCGCCGCAGCAGCCAGAAGGTCTCGTTGGGATCGGGCCCGACTGTCTCCAGCACCTCGGTGGTGCACTCCGGATCGCCGTCCGGCGCGCCGACGCATTCGGGGCGGTCGTTGGAGGGATCGCCGTCTTCGTTGATGTGGGCGTGGCTGTAGCGACAGTTCGAGACCTGTACGCCGAAGGGATTGGCATCGTTGTCGATCACGGCGGCGGGATCGAAGGGGCGCAGGACGCCGAAGATGAGCTCCTCTTCCACGCCTTCGAGGGGCGCCACGATGCGAATGCGGTAGATCCCGCTGCCCCCGTCCAGGGCGCGCGGGTCGAGGCTGAGCTCTCCGACTCCGGAGCCCGGATCGTCGAGCCGAATCATGGGAATCAGGATTCTTGGGCGCCGCTGAGCGTTGAGCTGGTAAACGTCGACCACGCGCGCGACGATCGCGCGCGGGCGCGCCCGGCCCTCTTCGACGGCGACCCAGTAGCGCAGGCGGATCGCTTCGGTCGACTCGAAGAGCTTGTAAGTGTAGCGGGCGCGCTCGGCCAGCGACGCACTTTGCGCGGGGCGCCAGGCGTCGATTCCGATGTCGTAGGGCTGGGCCTTGGAGTAGACGCTGGGGGTGCTGGCCTGCTCGAGCTGGGCCGCGTCGACGTAAATGCTGTAGTCGGCCTCGTTCGCCCAGTCGCGCTTGCGCGAGTTGATGACCAGGCGGAAGCCGTAGTGCCCGGTCGGATGCTCGCCGAGCTCGGTGATGTCGGCGGTGTTGAAGTGGAAGTAGAGACGCGACCAGCAGGAGCGCAGCGTGGTCTCTTTGTCGCGGATGTCGGAGGGCGAGATGGCGATCGAGCTGCCGTTGCTGATCTGGAGGTAGGCATAGATGCCGGCCGGCTCACAGTCGGCTCCGGGGTAGCCCTCGATCTCGACCTTGGTGTAGACGCTGAACACATAGTCGGTGTCGGGCTCGAGCGCGATCGCCGGCCAGCGCACCTCGTGCTCGCGCAGCTCGGGATCGCCGTAGAGAGCCAGCGCCCGGCTGCCTTCGAATACCGTATCGACCGGCGCCGTGTTGAATCCCCAGGCGCGGCGGTAGTCGGCGAGGGCGGGATCCTGAATGTCGCGCGAGGGGAGCACGTCCCAGCCGTCGGTTCCGGTCTCGAATCCCGAGCCGTCGAGCAGCAGGTTGGTGGCCGCGGCAGGCGGCGTGCAGGCCAGCGCGGTGATGAGGAGCATGGCGGTCTGAGCGAAGCGGTCGATCATCTTGGTTCCTGGTTGCAGGGGCGAGGGCTCGTGGCGCAGCTCACGCCGCCGGCGGCAGCTCCCAGGCCGGCATCCGTCCCGGTCCGGCGACCACCGGCTCCGAGGGGTTGTCGAGATCGACCAGGAAGATGTGGGGCTCGACGACATCTCGGGCCCCTCGATGCTGAGCGGTGTAAGCAGCGTAACGCCCATCCGCCGATACTGAAGGGTGGGTGCGCGAGAACTGATCGAAGAAATGGGAGTAGAAGAGAGCGTCGCGGGTCGGGCTGAGGGACGGAGAGAGGCGCCGGATGGTGTCCGCGCGGCGGTCGAAGAGCACCAACTGCACGCCGGTCTCGCCCGCGATGACCGCGACCAGCCGGGTCTCGTCCACCCATTCGACGTTGCAGATCGGGCCCTCGTAGAGCGGAACCGGCTCGCCGCCCCACGAGGGAGCGATCGCGGCCTGGCCCATCAGCGGCAGGCCGCCGACCTCGCCGGCGACCAGCACCAGATGCTTGCCGTCGCGCGAAAAGGCCACGGCGCCCGGGCCGCGAAACGAGATCGGTGGGCGCACCGCCTTGCCCGCGAGGTCGACCACGCAGAGATCTGTGAAAGCCCGGCCCTTCGACGACTGAGCACCGTAGGCGAGCAGCGCTTCTCGCGGCGAGAAGACCGGGCTGCGCAGGCGCCCGGCCTTGGCGGTCAGCACCAGCGACTCCTCCGGTGCCTTGCGGGTGTCCCAGAGCCGCACCTGGCGCCCGGGGCCGGCGGCGATGTTGGTGGTGTGGATGGCGATCTCGGGGCCACCGGGACGGGCGTGGAAGAAGAGCGGCATGCCCCGGGCGATGGTGCGCGGGGTGATCTGGCGACGGTTGACGTCGAGCGCCAGCAGGTGCAGGCGCTCGTTCTCCGACAAGAGCGCCCCGACCGCCTTGTGTCCGGGCAGCCAGCAGGTATAGATCGGTGCGGTCCCGAGCGGAATCCAGCGCGAGCGCCGCCGCCGCGCCGGATCGAATACGAAGACCCCCCCTTCGTGCCCGTCGTCGGAGACCCCTCCGGCGGCGATCGAATCGCCCGAGAGGCTCCAGCTCGGCCATCTCGGAGTCTCGACGTCCTCCAGCGCCGGCAGCCCCGGCGGACGACCGGGCAGCGCGAGCACACGATCGGAGCGCCCTGGGGTCAGCACCCGAACGCGTCCTTCTGGGTCGACATAGGTCAGGCGCACGGCGTCGTGACCACCTTCGGCAAGGGGATTTCGGACTGCGGCCCAGCCTAGATCCGGGGGGGGGACGGGTCAATGGGGGGGGTCTGTCTCTGGCGTTTCGACATAGCGCGGCAAGCGAAGCGCCCTGCCGTCAGCGCCCGCGACAGCCTGCGGATCGAGGTCGAGCCGGCGTTGGAGGATCCGGTGCACGCCGCGCTCCCCCGCGCCCGCGCCCGACCCCGACACAAAGCCCAGCTCCGCGCCCGGAACCGCGAGTCATGACGCCGTTTCGCGACACGACTCACCACTCTCGATCGAGAGTGAGGAGCTACGACCGTATATCCGCCACAACTCGCCGCTCATCGCGATGAACCCGGAGCCACGACCGTATTCGCGTCGTTCCTCGCGACTCTCGATCGAGAGTGGTGAGTCGTGGCGGAGCCGATCGGAATCACAAGGGCATAGCGCTCTGGAACGTCCAAGAGCAACAACGTGCGTCTCCGCGGCAAGCGCCTCGGGTCTCGACCCGGATCTTGTTGCCTCGACCGGGGCGGCAATGCTATGAAAGCGGGGTTCCACGACCATGCACGAGCCTTTCGAGCTCCGGCGCACCAGCGGTCGTGCCGAACGCACACCACGACGGAGACTTATCGAAATGGCGACCTACATCACCGATGAATGCATCTCTTGCGGCGCCTGCGAGCCGGAGTGCCCCAACGAGGCGATCACGGAAGGCGACGACATCTATGTGATCGACCCCAGCCTGTGCACCGAGTGCGTCGGCTTCCACGACGAAGAGGCGTGCCAGGCCTGCTGCCCGGTCGATTGCTGCCTGCCCGATTCCAGCCTGATCGAGACCGAAGCCGTGCTCTTCGCGCGCGCCAAGCAGATCCACCCCGACGACGACCTCGATCTCGACGAGTCGACTTCGCGCTTCCGCGGCCACCCGGACGACTACGAGAAGGCGGAAGGCGAAGAGGAGGGGGCGAGGCTCTAGCCTCCACTCAGCTCACACACTCGCTGCGCAAAGAAAGGGCCGTCGATTGCGAATCGACGGCCCCTTTCAATGCTGGCACCGGAGGGGGGAATCGAACCCCCAGCATGCGGCTTAGAAGGCCGCCGTTCTATCCATTGAACTACTCCGGCGTGCCCCGGGGCTGGTCGGGGCGGCGAGACTTGAACTCGCGACCCCCTGCTCCCAAAGCAGGTGCGCTTCCACTGCGCCACGCCCCGACCGAGGCCTCGAGAACGCGCTTGACGGGCGCACGGCCCCAAACGCACCGCAATGATGCGAGCTTGCGCCGGGGATTTCAAGGCCGGTGGCTCTCCACCAGACGGCGCTCGATCTCCCGCCGCGCCGCCGCCATCGCCCGGCCCCGATGGCTGATCACGCCTTTCGCCTCCATCGACATCTGGGCAAAGGTCTGCCCCCCGCCTTGCCGCGGGGCGAACACAGGATCGTAGCCAAAGCCTCCGTCCCCGATCGGCTCGAATGCAATCTCGCCCTCGCAGATCCCCTCGACCGAGGTCGCGGCGCCGGCTGGATCGCAGAGCGCCACCACGGTCCGGAAGCGCGCGCCGCGCCGGGTGGCGCCGCCCATGCGCCGCAGCAGCAGCCGGACGTTGTCGTCGTAGGTGGCGTCCGGGCCGGCGAAGCGGGCCGTCTGCACACCGGGAGCCCCGTCGAGGGCGTCGACCTCCAGCCCGGTATCGTCGGCCAGCGCCCAGTGGCCGCTGGCGGCGGCGACCGTGCGCGCCTTGAGCAACGCGTTGCCCCGCAAGTCCTCGGCCGTCTCTTCGATCTCGCTCGGGACGGCAGGAAAGTCGGCCGCCGGCCGGACCTCGAGCGGGAGCTCCGCGAGCAGAGCGGCCAGCTCACGGATCTTGTCGCGGTTGCGCGAGGCGATCACCAGGATCGGTCGCGGGCCGGTCATCCTTCCAACGCTCCGCGCTGCAGCTCGATCAACCCTTCGATCCCACCCGCCGCCGAATCGAGCAGGCGGTCGTGAGCGGCGCGGCCGAAGGGCGCCCCCTCGGCGGTGCCCTGCACCTCGACGAAGCTCCCCGTCTCCGTCATCACCACGTTCATGTCGACGTCGGCGTGCAGATCTTCTTCGTAGCAGAGGTCGAGCAGCACCCGCCCGCCGACCAGGCCGACGCTGACCGCCGCCACCTGGTGGTGGACGATCCGCCGCCAGTCGCCACCCTCGCCTGCCAGCCTGCGGATCGCCTGCGCGGTCGCCAGCCAGGCGCCGGTGATGGCGGCGGTGCGAGTGCCGCCGTCGGCCTGGATCACGTCGCAGTCGAGGCACAAGGTCTTCCCCTTGAGCCGCTTCAGGTCGACCGCCGCGCGGATGCTGCGACCGATCAGGCGCTGGATCTCGTGGGTGCGTCCCTTGATCTTGCCGCGCACCGACTCGCGCGGCGTGCGCTCGTGCCCGGCGCGCGGCAGCATCGAGTACTCGGCGGTCAACCAGCCGCTGTCGCCGTTGCGCATCCAGGGCGGCACTTTCGGCTCGATGGTGGCGGTGCAGAGCACCCGCGTGCGGCCGACTTCGACCAGCACCGAGCCTTCGGCGTGATCGATGTAGTCGAGCGTGAAGCGGACCGGGCGCAGCTCATCGGCGGCGCGCTGATCGGGGCGAGACGAGGCTGGTTCCATTGGGTAACCCATGAAGAGTCAAAGTGTTGCGAAGTCGGCGAGCTCCACGGCGGGGAGCGGCGCGCCCAGGAAGCGCGCGCCCACCTCGCTGAAGCGTGTCGCGGTGTCGGTCACGTAGAAGCGGTGCGCCGGACGTGGCCGGTCGTCCGCGGAAGCGAAGGACCGCGCGGGATCTGCCAGCAGAGAACGCAGCTCGCGCGCCACCGCCCGCGCCGAATCGACCAGCGTGACATCGGGACCGATCACGCGCTGGATGACCGGCTCCAGCAGGGGATAGTGGGTGCAGCCGAGCACCAGCGCGCGGATCCCGGCGGCGGCCAGCGGCAGCAAGTAGTCGCGGGCGATCAGCTCGGTGGCGGGATGGTCGACCATCCCCTCCTCGGCCAGCGGCACGAAGAGCGGGCAGGCCCGGCATTCGACGCGCGCCGATGGATCGAGGAGCGCCGCGGCGGCCTGGTAGGCCGAGCTCTTCACCGTCCCCACGGTGCCGATCACTCCCAGGGCTTCGCCGGCGGCGGCCTGCAGGCCGGCGCGCACGCCCGGCTCCAGCACACCGATCACGGGATGCTCGTAGCGGCGGCGCAGCTCGTCGATGGCGAGCGCCGAGGCGGTGTTGCAGGCGACCACCAGGGCCGCGACGCCGTGGTCGGCGAGGAAGTCGCCGTTCTCCTTGCTGAAGCGGCGAATGGTGCGGGGCGATTTCGGGCCGTAGGGGACCCGCGCCGTGTCTCCCAGGTAGATCACCTGGCGCCGCGGCAGCAGCTCCATGATGGCGCGCGCCACCGTGAGCCCGCCGACGCCCGAATCGAAGACCCCGATCGCCCCCATCTCAGCCGCTTCCGTCGACGCCGCGCAGCTCGTCGAGCACGTCGACGTGGCCCAGCAGCGAGCTCGGCTGGCGCCCCTCGACCAGCAGCCGGACGCCGGTGGCGCGCGGATCGTTGGCCAGGATCGAGCGGGCCAGGGAGCGGATCGTCAGCACCTCGCCGCGGGTGCCGCCCGGATGTCGCTCGACCAGGTCGGCGCTGAGGTCGAGGTAGACGATCTCGGCGTCGTCGATGAACACGTGGCGCACGTCGACCCCGGGGGGGATGGTACGCGCGTACCCCTGGGTCGACCCGGCGGCCAGCTCGCGCACGATCGCCGCCGCGCGCGAGCCGCGGTCGTCGGTGTCGGCGACGTCGCGCATCTCCGGAACCAGGCGCTCGCCGCCGGCGTCGGAGAAGTAGAGCACCACCGACGCCACCGGCCGCAGCTCTTCCAGCATCTGCCCGGTCTCGGCCGCGGGGTCGGCGCCGTCGGTGCCGGCCGAGGCGCCCTGATGCCCGCCGCCCCCCGGCAGCAGCCCGCGCCAGGCCAGGTAGCCGGTCGGCAGCGCCAGGCCGATCACGACCAGCAGCAGCGGTGCCAGCCAGCGCGACCGATCGCTGGTGTCCAGGTCGTTCATCGCAGCGCCTCCGTCTCCGCGGAGCGGTAGTGATCGACCCCCGCGATGATGGCGCGCGCGACCTTCTGGCGAAAGGCGGCGGTGCCGAGCAGCGCCTCGTCGGAGGGGTGGGAGAGGAAGCCGACGTCGACCTGGATTGCCGGCAGATTGGCGACCCGCAGCAGCGGCAGTCGGGCGTGGTTGACGCCGCGGTTGCGCAGGCCGAGCCGGCGCGCCAGCGAGAGCTGCACGGCGCGCGCCACGTCGCAGGAGCGCACCACGTGACCGGCCTGCGCTCCCTCCCAGGGAACGAACTCGATCGGCTCGCTGGAGGCGGCCTCGCCGATACGGCCGTCGCCCAGGCAGTAGACCTCGAAGCCCTCGGCCGCGGCCGCCCAGGAGGCGTTGGCATGGATCGAGATCAAGAGGTCGGCGCCGGCCCCGTTGGCGATCGCGGCGCGCTCCTCGATGGTCAGCGAGCGATCGGCGGAGCGGGTCAGCACCGCTTCGATCTTGCGCTCGCGCAGCAAGCCCTGGAGGCGCCTCACCACGTCCAGCGCGACGGTCGCCTCGCTGGTTCCCCTTTTGCCCCGCGCCCCCGGATCGTCTCCTCCGTGCCCGGCATCGAGCACCACGCGGCGCAGCGGGCGGATGGTCGCGCTGAAGCGCTCCGGTGCTTCGTCGATCGCGCCGAAGGCGGGCGGAGGAGCGGGCCGCAGGCGCGCGGCGACCACCGCCGGCACCTCGATCTCGTCGCGCTCCTGCCGCCAGACGAAGCGGTCGCCGGTCAACTCCGACAGGAGCGGAGCCACCGCGGCGACCGGAATGCCCGGCTCGCCATCGACGCCGTGCGCCGGCGCGCGCAGATTCAGCGGAGTGCCGTCGAGCACCGCCCAGCGGTTCCCCATCGTGACCCGGAGCTTGCGCTCCCCGTACTTGAGCACCGCCTTGCGCACGTCGGCCCGCCAGTAGCGGGTGGCGCCGGTGACGCGCGCCAGGTCCGACAGGCGCAGTAGCTCCACGCCGCCGACCCGCGCCACCGGCAGGCGCTGAATCAGGCGCACGCTGTCGGCCCCCGCCCGGTAGACCAGGTCGACGCCAGCGGCACGCGCGGTCTGCGCGATCAGGATCGCCAGCGCCAGAGCACCCCAGAACCTCAACCTCGTCCTCTCATTCGCGCGGCCTCTTGCGCCGCCTCGCGCTCGTCCTGCCGCCGGCGCTCGGAGTGGCGCCGGTCGGAGTGGGTCTTGCCGCGGGCCAGCGCGATCTCGACCTTGGCCCAGCCGCCCTTGAGGTATACCGCGAGCGGCACCACGGTCAGACCCTTCTCTTCGATTCGGGTCCGCAGCTTATCGATTTCTCGATGGTGGAGCAGCAGCTTCCGCGCGCGCAGGGGATCGTGGTTGAATCGCGACGCCTCCTCGTAAGGAGCGATGTGGACGCCGACCAGCCAGGCCTCGCCGGCATCGATCTGCACATAGCCCTCGCGCAGGCTGATGTTGCCCCCCCGCAGCGACTTGATCTCGCTCCCGAGCAGCACCAGGCCGGCCTCGAAGCGTTCCAGGATCTCGTAATCGTGGCGCGCCTTTCGGTTGCGTGCGATGAGCTTGAAGCTGTCCTTGGCCAAAGCCCCGCTCCCTCAGTCGAAACGCCGCAGCAGCAGCGCATCGATCCGCGCCCCGGGTCCGCGGTTGAGCTCGACGATCTGGTGGCGGGTCGCCGCGCTCCAGTCGCGCAGGTCGCGCTCGGCGCCCGGGTCGTCGGCCAGCAGCCGCACCTGTGCTCCCGGCGCGACCCTCTTGATCGCCTTGGCGATCTCGATGATCGGCGCCGGACAGAGCTTGCCTCGAGCGTCGATCACCGGGACGGCGTCGCTCAGATCCGCCACCGCTCCAGATCCTCGGCGCCGCAGGGCGCGGTGGTGATGGTGCGCTCCTGGTCGGCGCACTGGGCCCCGATCCGCACCTCGGGCTCGGCTTTGCCGTCGCAGTAGCGAGCTGTCAGCGCGGCGGCGGCGCGCAGGTTGGCGTCGCTCGGCTCGCCCTGCAGAAGCGTCAAGGGACCGCGGAAGTCGCGCGCGAAGAGCTTCACTTCGGACTCGGCGTGGGCCTCGAGCACACGGTTCTCGTCCTCGTCGCGGCCGACGATCACCTTGGCGCGCTCACCGATGCGGAAGTGGCGGCCGGTGGCCAGCACGACCGCGTCGCGGGCGCCAAGCACGCGCTCGTCGAGGTGATCGAGGTAGTCGTAGAACTTGCGGGAATAGGCCTGGTCGGCCAGGTAGCAGCAGCCGCCGGCCGGCGAGGGGTAGTCCTCGATCCCCAGCTCCTCGGCCAGCGCCATCTGCGGCTTGCGCGAGCGGCCGGTGATGCGCCCGAGCCGTTCGCGATCGACCAGTCCCTCGTTCTCGGCATCGGAGGGTTTGCAGGAGCGCGCCGTGAGCGGGCGCACGATCTTGCCTTTCAGTCCCGAGGCCTCTTCGATCACCTGCATCGGATGGCGCCGCTGCGACATCGGCCGCTGCCCCAGCACCTCGCCGGTGATGATGAAGTCCGCCCCGACCTCTTCCATGATCTGGCGCGCCTTGTTCAGCATGAAGATGCGACAGTCGATGCAGGGGTTGGCGTTGGCCCCGTAGCCGAAACGCGGGCTGACCACCATCTCCATGTAGTCCTTGGAGATGTCGACCAGCTCCACCTCGACCCCAAGGTCGGCGGCGGCGCGCAACGCTTCGTTGCGATAGGGCTCGCCCTTGCTGTTCTTGCGCCCCAGACCGCGCTTCGACTCCACGACGCAGAAGCCGGTGTAGAAGTGCACCGCGTGCACCTCGACCCCGAGATCCTTCATCATGCGGATCGCGAGGGTCGAGTCGAGGCCGCCCGACAGCAGAGCGACCGCCTTGGGGCGCTTGGTGTTCTCGGTGGAGCTCACTGCGCTTCGATCAGAGGGGGGGGATTGGTGGAGCGGAGGGCGCATCGGAGCGCACTCGGGAATCGGCGAGCGTACCATGGTTGGACCGAATCGCGCTGTCGGTTATGTCGAAGCGTCGGCCCGACGGGCACCGATCCACGTCACGACCGAGGCCGCGGCGAAGCTCGGCACCAGCTCGTAAATCGCTCCCTTCAGCGCCGGCGTGAAGTACCAGACCAGCGTCACTCCGAATCCGGTGAGCATCGCCGCCGCCGCCCAGCGGTCGCGCACCGGGCCGATCCAGAGACGGGTCAGCAGCAGGGGACCGAAGGCGGCGCCCAGGGCGCTCCAGGCGAAGAGCACCGACTTGAAGATCGTCTCTTGCACCACCAGCGCCGCGATCACCGCCGCGGCTCCGATCAGGAGCACCGCCAGGCGGTCGGCCAGCACCCGGCGGACGGTGCCGCGTCCGGGAAGATCGTGGGCGGCGGTCGCGCCACAGACCAGGAGCTGGCTGTCGGCGGTCGACATGATCGCGCTCAGCACCGCGGCGACGATGACGCCGGCCACCACCGGCGGGAAGAGATCGGTGCTGAGGCGGATCAGGATCGCCTCGTGGTCGCCCATGGCGTGCACCAGCACCCGCCCGCACCACCCCGCCACCAGCATGCCGTTGTAGATGATCAGGGCCCAGATCAGCGAGATCAGAGTGCCGGTGCGCACGTCGCGGTCGCTGCGCATCGCCATGAAGCGGTTCACCACGTGCGGCTGCCCGGGGTAGCCGAGCCCGATGCCGATCGTCCCGACCAGAAAGCCCGCCAGGATCAGGCCACTCTTGCCGGCCAGCGGGTCGAGCAGCGTCGGGTCGATGGCGCCCAGTCCGTCGAGCATCGGACCGAAGCCGCCGACGCGCACCAGAGCCGCCAGCGGCACCACGATCGCCGCCGCGGCCATCACCAGCCCCTGCAACAGGTCGGTCACCGACACCGCCCAGAAGCCGCCCGACATGGTGTAGATCAGCACGATCGCGCCGCCCAGGCAGATGGCCGCCGCGGGATCGATCGCGAGCGCCTCGGCGAAGGTCTTGCCGGCCGCCTGAAACTGCGACGCCACGTAGACCCCGAGCGAGAGCAGCACGATCGACGAGGCGATCCCGACCAGGGTGCGACGCATCGCCGGACGCGCGTCGTGAGCCAGCAGCTCGGTCAGAGTCACCGCGCCGCTGCGGGCGCCGAGCCGGCGCAGCCGAGGCGCCACCACCAGCCAGTTGAAGGCGAATCCCAGCACGCAGGCCGGCATCAGCCAAAAGGCGCTCAGCCCCTTCACATAGGCCGCTCCCGACACACCGAGCAGGGTCCAGGCCGACGACGACGAGGCCGCGGCGCTGAGCGAGGCTACCCAGGGACCGAGGCCCCGGTCGCCGAGGTAGAAGCCGGTGCCGTCGGCGCTGCGGCGCGCCGCCCAGGCGCCGATCCCCAGCAGCACGACCTTATAGACGACGAGGGTGGCGACGATCGCGAGCTCGGCACTCATGGTCATTCCTCCGCTTCCGATCGGTGAGGGTAGCAACCGGTGCGTTGGCTGGCGCCATCGATGCGCTCGACAAAATTGTCGAGAACCGCGCCACCCGTCGAGATGCTCGACGAAATTGTCGAAACAGGGATGCGGCTGCGCCGTGGTGATGTCTGGGCCGTGCTCGCAACTTATTGATAATCAACTAGTTGTTCGTTGTCAGCTGAGGCGGGCACGGCGATTGCGTAGAGGGCAAGCCACGCGGCCGGCGGGTTGTCCCCGGCCCCGCAACCGGGAGATCCCGATGAAGTTCTTCAGCAAGCTGCCCCTGGCTCTCGGAGCCGCCGCCCTGATGGTCGGTGGCCTCCAGCTCTCGATCCCCGCCGTCGCCTCCGCCGGCGATTGCGAGGATCGCTGCGCCCACATGGCGCGGCAGAAGTACGAGCGCTGTGTCAACGCCGGTCACGACCGCGAGCGCTGTGCCCATTGGGCTCGCGACCAGTACCGTCGCTGCGTCCGCGAGCACTGCTAGGTCGGACCGCGACCACGCAGCAGCGAACGATCCGCCGCGCCATCCCCCCCGGCGCGGCGGATCCTCGCGCCCCGGCGCCAGCGTGCGGGGCGAGGCGAGAAGCCCATGACTCGATCGATCATCTTCTTTGCGCTCTTCGTCGTCGGCCTGTCGACCGAGGTGGTCTTGCTGGCCCGCCAGGGGCGTCTGCTCAGCGCGGAGCTGGAGCGCGCGCTCGCCAGCCTGCACGCCACCCAGGCGGAGCTGGCCAAGGCGCTCAGTGATCGGCCCTTCGAAGGCGCCGCCGCCACCCCCTTCGAGCTCACCGCGCTCGACGGCGAGACCGTCTCCCTGGGAGCCGGCCCCTCGTTCGTCGTCTTCTTCTCCACCACCTGCCCCGCCTGCAACGACGACGCACCGATCTGGGGCGACCTCTATCGGGACTACGCCGAGTCGGGTGTGCGTTTCGTCGGCATCTGCGTGGACGACGAGGAAGACGACTCGGCCGCGCTCTTCGCCGACCGCTTCGGCGTCGACTTCCCGGTGATCGACACCGAGGATCCGCGTGTCGCCCTGGCCTACCGCGCCGACTACCTGCCGCGCCGAGTGCTGATCGACGCCCAGGGCAAGATCGCCTGGGCCGACCGGATCGACGCCCCCTTCGGTGTCGAAGGCGAGGGCGAGGTGCGCGCGGCGCTGGATGCGTTGATCGCGGGGTGAGGGGGCGGCGGATCGTGGTCCTTGGCCCGCCCTCGATCACCGCCGCCGCTACGCTCTTTCGTACCAGGTCCCCCGACCCTGACCTCGTCTGACCAAGCGACCCGCCGCCACGAGCTTGCCCAAGTGGTCCTTCAGTTCGGCACAGCCCGCGACTTCTTGCTCGTCGCGGGAGCGGAACGAACTCGTGTCCAGTCCGGACAGCAAGCGCTCGATCTCTTCATCGCGCAGCTTGACGCCCTCGATTCGAGTCGAAGATCCCACCGACTCGATGGTGACCACGCGCTCGAGCGCCGACAAGCGCTCCGGAGCCAGGTTTCCCAACGCCTCCCAGCGCCCTTTGAACTCGTCGATCTCGGCGATCATGCGGAGCAGCTCGGGAGTGATGATGGCTTGATCGAGTGGGTCCATCCTCGACCCCCATGAATCGATCCACATTTATCCACTTATTGGCCGCTGCCAACCAATGGGATAAATGTGGGCAAAATCATGGGTGGAATACGCCGCCTCCAAGCGCATCCCGCCAAAGACGAGACGATCCTCGCCGCCGCCCTACTCCTCCGCGAACACCCCCGAAAGCCACTCGATCGAGACCGGGATGCGGTCGCGGATCATGTCGGTGTGGCCGCCCGCGAAGGTCTCGAAAGTGACCTGGCCGGCGCCGAGCATGCCCTCCGTGGTGGTCACGAAGTCGGCCACGTCGTCGGCCAGCCCCAGGTCGTCGAAGGTTCCGACGTCGATGAAGAAGTCGGTGTCCTGGACCAGCAAGGTGCCCGCCACCAGCGCGTCTTGCATCAGGGTCTCGGCATCGTGGTTGGCCAGCCACTCGTCCGAGAAGATCGATGTGACGGTGTCGCCCAGGGCGTCGATCGGCAGTTGGGCCCCGATCCACACGTCGTCGCGCAAGGTCGGCGTTTCGTCGCCGGCCACGATCGAGAGGGGGTACTGGTAGTTGTCGAGCTGCGAGAGCGGATTGGTGAAGAGCTCGGGATCGAGCTCGCCGGCGTAGGTGGTGTCGCCCAGCCCGAGCGCCACCTGGGCACCCATGTCGAAGGATGCGAGGGTGCCGGCGATCGGTGAGAAGGCGCCCGCCAGGGCGAAGGAGAAGGTGGTGAAGACCGCGTTCTCGTCGCCGATCAGCGCCGCGGAGCCGGCGTTGAGCGCATCGGCGTCGAGCACCGCCTTGGTCTCGGCGAGCAGGATCTGCGGCACCGAGAGGCCGATCAGGGGGTCGACGTCGAGGAAGTTCTCGAAGGCCAGGGGCGCCGAATGGGCCACGACCGCCGAGAAGACCGGCACGGTCTGGGCGATCAGGGTCGCGCCGTAGCCGCCCATCGAGAGCCCGCCGATCGCCCGGCCGGTGGGAAGGAAGGGATCGCCGGCTCCGAGACCGGCCAGGGTGATCGGGGTCGGTGTGGCGGTGTTGTAGGTCGCCTCGACCTGCTCCATGACGCCCAGGATGTAGCTCTTGTAAGCGCCGAAGGCGACGTTCTCGGGAACCGCGACGCCGATGCCCTCGTCGAACACCGAATCGGTGTAGAAGCTGCCGATCAGGTCGCTCATGCCGTTCGGCATCACCACGATCATCGGGTCGATCGTGCCCTCGGCGATCAGCGCGTCGAGGATCTCCGGCAGGCCGACGGTCTGGAGCCAGGCCCAGGCATCGTTGCCGAAGCCGTGCAACAGGTAGAACACCGGATAGCCGCTGGCATCGGTCGCGGAGTAGTCCGGCGGGAGATAGATGAGGAAGGTCGGGGCCTGTTTGGCCAGGTCGAGCCCGAGCGTACCGAGGGTGTGCTGGGTGCCGCCGATCATGTCCGCGACGGCGGCGCTCACGGCGACTTCGCTGACGCGCCGGTCGGGGGCGAGGGCGCCGGGACCGGAGGGATCGTCCGCGCAACCGGCGCTCATCATTCCCGCCAGGGCGAGGGCGAGACCGGTCTTCATAGACATGGGGAGATCGATGATCGAGCGCATGTTGAAGGACTCCTCTTCGAATTCGTGACCGCATCGAGGGCTGGCGAAGGCGCTCGCCCGTGAGCACAACTGCGGAGCATCTGCTTGTACAGCAATCCCTGGGAGCCGTCAACGTTGGACCCCGCCTCCGAAGCTGCTAGAGTCCCGCGGTTCCAGCTTTGGACCTCCCAAAGGTGCGCGCCTGGAGCGCGCCGGTGCACCCGGTCCGGCTCCAGAGAAAGGCAATCGGCATGAAGAGACAGCCATCGATCGGCGGAATCGGCCTCGTGCTGGTCCTCCTCGCGGCGTTCCCCGCCCTGGCGGCGAACCTCACCGGGACCATATCGGACTCCGAATCCGGCAGGCCCCTGCCATCGGCCAACATCGAGGTCGTGGACCAAGAGGGCCTCGGCACCGCCAGCCGCACCAACGGCAGCTATCGCCTAGATCTGCCGGCGGGACGCCACACCTTGCGCGTCAGCTTCCTCGGCTACGAGACCTTCGAGGGAGTCGTCGAGGTGGCGGTGGCCGGCAGCCGGCGCGACATCGGCCTCGACCTGACCTCGGTCTTCCTCGATCCGATCGTGATCTCCGCGTCGCGTCACGCTGAGAAGATCACCGAGGCCCCGGCCGCGATCACCGTCATCGGAGCCGCCGAGCTGCAAGCCCGCGAGACCTCCACCGCGGCCGAGCACATCGCCGCCGTCAAGGGGGTCGACTACACCAAGTCCGGCCTCGACACCTACCAGATCAACGCCCGCGGCATGAACTCGACTTTCCCGCGGCGCATGCTGGTGATGACCGACAATCGCTCGAATCTGCTGCCCGGTATCGGCATCGTGCGCTGGAGCATGCTGACCGCCGCGGCGCCGGACATCGACCGGATCGAGGTGGTGACGGGACCGGCCTCCGCTCTTTACGGCAACGCCGCCCTCTCGGGCACGGTGCTGATGCAGACCAAGTCCCCGCTCGACGAGCAGGGCCTGAGCGCCACCCTGTCCGGCGGCGAGCGCAACACCATGAAGGTGGCGGCCCGCTACGCGGGACTGGCGAACGACGACCTGGGCTACAAGATCTCCGTGGAGCGCTTCCAGGGCGAGGATTGGGAACGCGTCGACGAGACCAGGAACTGGTACGTCAGCGTGCAGGAGCCGACGCTGGAAAACCCGCTCACGGTCTACAACGCCGACGGCACCGAGCGGATGGTCGTCACCAGCCCCGACTTCAACGTCGAGAACACCCATGTCGACGGGCGTGTCGACTGGGATCTCACCGAGACCGGCAGGCTGTCGCTGTACGGAGGTTGGTCGCAGACCAATAGCATCACTTTGACCGGGCTCGGTCGCTACCAGATCAAGGACTGGCAGACCGGCTATGGACAGCTCGCCTACCGCGACGACCGCTTCTTCGTGCAGGCCTACATGACCGGCAACGACGCCGGAGATACCTACAATCTGGTCAACGGCGCGTCGATCATCGACAACTCCGTCGCATACGATCTCGAGGCGCAGCACAACTTCACGCTCGGCGACCGCATGGATGTGATCTGGGGCGGCAACTATCGCCAGCTCAACAACGATTCCGAAGGCACCTTCATTCCCGAAAAGAAGACCTTCGATCTGTTCGGCGCCTACGTGCAGGCCGAGTACGAGCTGGCGGCCACGCTCGACCTGATCGGCGCGTTCCGTCTAGACACCCACACCGAGACCGACGCCCAGTACTCGCCGAAGGCGGGATTCGTCTGGAAGCCGGTCGGCAACCACACCTTCCGCGCCACCTACAACAAGGCCTTCCAGAACCCGATCTTCACCGAGTTCTTCCTGGAGCTGCCGGTGGGAGATCTCCCCGCGGTCGACCAGAACGGCATCGTCATCCTGGCCGCCGACTCGTTGACCGGAGAGATCGGACCGATGCTGGTGCCCGGCTATGCCACCGGCAATCCCGACATCAAGCCGGAGGAGATCACCACCTTCGAATTCGGCTACCAGGGTCTGATCGCCGAGAAATGGCTCGCGTCGTTCGACGTCCACCACAGCCGCTACGCCGATTTCATCTCCGACCTGTTGCCCTACTACGGCCCTCTGACCGAGCTGCCGCAGATCGACATCGATCTGGACGGCTCGCCGAACCCCTTGCCGGGCCGGGCGCGCCGCGACGCCCAGGGCAACGTCATCGGTTATGACTTCATCGGCTACACGAACTTCGGACCGGTCGACGTGCTCGGGTTCGACATCGGGCTGACCTACATGGTCACGCCCGAGCTGCAGCTCGGCGCCACCTACTCCTACCTGAGCGCCGGCGACATCGAGGCGATCGAGAACGAGGCCGACTTCGCCACCGATCCGCTCAGCGGAGTGCTGGTGGGCGATCCCCTCAACGCACCGGAGAACAAGTTGTCGCTCAGTGGGCTCTATCGCGCCGACAACGGCTGGTCCGGCTCGTTCGGATTGCGCTGGATCGAGGAGTTCGAGTGGGGCGCCGGTCTCTACCAGGGCACGGTCCCCAGCTACACCGTGGTCGATGGCTCGCTCGGCTACGCGATCACCGACAACGTCGAGCTGTCGATCATCGGCACCAACATCCTCGACGAGGAGCACATCGAGCTGATCGGCGCGCCGGCGATCGGGCGCCAGCTCATCGGCCGGATTTCGGTGAGCATGTAACGAAAGCCCTTCGACGGAAGATCGAGAGTCTCGCCCCGGGGTGCATCGGACCATAGTCCGCCACCTGATTCGTGACCGAGCCGTGCGAATCTTGGCCTTGGTCGAGGCGCCGCGCCGCGCCTCTTCAGCTGCGAGCGACTCCGAGTCGCTCGTCGGCTGCAATCGGCGCCCAGATGGCGGCCGAAGGCCCGTCATCTGGCGGCTTGAGCGCAGGCGTAGCGGAGCTACGTTGAGCATCAAATCGGCGCGAGCAACGAAGGGTAAGGCCAAAGAGACGCATGGCGAATCGCGAATCAGGTGGCGGATTATGGCGAACATCCCGGGGCGATTCCTTCGCTTCAGCGGCGGAATCGGCGGGCAGCCCGGCTCTCTTATAATGCGGCTGTAGAATTTGGGGGGCCGGTGCGCGGAATCGCCGCCGACCTTGCCGATGATCATCTGAGCGCCGCCCTTTTCTTCGGAGGAGACCTCGATGCCTACGCCCCGCCGCGCCGCCCTCTTCGCCCTCGTGCTCGCCCTGCCCGCGGTCCCTCCGGCGCATGCCTGCCCGGCCGGCAAGGTGATCATGCCCCGCACCGGCCCGGCCGCGCCGCCGAGCTCCGAGGCGCTCGGTTCCTGGTCCTTTCCGCGCTCCATGGAAGGCGTGAGCGGCTACAACTCCGACTGCCGGCCGACTATGAGCGCCGACGGCACCCGAGTGCTCTTCGAGTCCGGCCAGCACGCGGGTCCCCCCTACGATCCGGCGAACCACGGCGCCGAGCATTTCTACATCTACCAGATGGACTGGGACGGCTCCCAGTGGGCCGATCTCCGCGCTCTGGACCCCGACCACTTCACCGACCACAACCACCCCTGCATTTCGGCCGACGGCCAGCGCCTCTTCACCACGGCGCGCGGCGAAGTCCACGTCGCGGAGTGGAATGGCTCGGACTGGGATGCTCCGGTGGCGCTCGCCGGCGTGCTCAATGAGGGTCCGGGAATCGTCGCCAACGGCTCGGTGTCGGTCACCACCGATCAGAGCGAGATCTACTTCGCCAGCGAGCGGGCGACGGGGTTGGGAGACAACGACATCTGGGTGTGCCGGCTGCGCGGCAGCTTCACCGACTCGCTCACCAATCTGGGTCCGGGCGTGAACAGCGCCGGCTCGGAGGTTCGTCCGGCCATCAGCCCCGACGGCAGCAGCCTGCTCTTTTCGGACTTCGAGGGCGGACGGCCGACCCTCGATTTCGGCGAGACCGATCTCTATCTCTCCGAGTACTCGGCGGGCAGCTGGGGCCTCGCGGCACCGCTGCCGGCACCGATCAACAACGACATGCCGGCCTGCACCGCCCACTGGGTCTCCGCCACCGAGCTGCTGGTGGGCGGTGGCGTCTGCCTGGGTGGCGCCGGCGGCGAGGATCTCTGGCTGAGCTACGCGGGCGGCTCCGAGGGGCTGCGCAACCCGGTACTGGCCAAGGCATTCGACCGCGGCCGCCAGGCGCGCCGCGAACGCATGAGCCGGGTCGCCGACGCCGCCGCGGCGGGGGCGGCGCCGGCGATCCGTCCGCCCGGTCGATGGCGCCGGCTGGCCAACCTGCCGGGCGCGCGCATCGTCGAGGACCTGGTTCTGCTCTCGTCGGGGACCCTGCTGGCGGCGACCTCCGACGAGGGCTACGTGTTCCGCTCCACCGACGAAGGCGCCACCTGGAACCGCATCGATCTGGGGCCCTTCGCGATGCGCGTCTACCGGCTCCTCGAACGCTCGACCGGCTCGGTCCTGGCGGGCACCTATCCCGCCGGCCGGGTCTTCGAGAGCTCGGACGACGGCCTCAGCTGGAGCTCCCTGGCGGCGCTCCCCTCCTGGGTGCACGCGGTGCGCGGCATCACCGAGCTCGCGTCGGGGGATCTGCTGGTGGGGGTTTCGCCCGAGACCCTGGCCACCATGGTGAGCATCGGGCGGCTGTTCCGCTCGACGAACGACGGCGCGAGCTGGTCGATCTCGGGCTCGCTGGGACAGATCGCCGGAGGCGTCTGGGCCCTCCACGAGATGGCCGACGGAACGATCTGGGCGGGCGGCCGTGCCTACTCCGGCAAGATCTACAAGTCGACCGACGGCGGATTCGCCTGGCAGGCGGTGAGCCCGGGCTACGCACACACGCCGACCCTGGCGTCGGTGTTTCAGTTCGTCGAGGACTCCTCCGGGCGGCTCTGGGCGGCCGGCTGGGGACATGGCGGAGAGCTGGGGGCGCTGCTGATGAAGCACGAAGGCGGCGACACCTGGAGCGTCGACGCGCCCTTCCGCCGCGAGCAGGACGGAGTCGAATACGCCGACGGATCCTGCTTCGCGATGGCCGAGAGCTCGTCCGGGCTGCTGATGACGGGAACCGCGCCCTCCAGCGGCAGCCCCTCGTGGATCTCGGAGGACCGGGGGCTGACCTGGCGGCCGACCAGCGCGCTCGAGGGAGCCAGGCAGATGACCGCGCTGGTCGCCCTGGACGGCGACCGAATGATCGCCGGCACCTGCGGAGACGGGGCGATCTGGTTGTGGGAGCGGACGATCGAGGAGCGGGCGCGCTAGCCTCCGTCCTCAGCCGAGGTCTATCGCCCATGCTCTTCTACGCCGCCAAGATCTTGCAGGCCGCCGGAATGATCGCCGTGGGGGCGTCGGTCTACCTCGGGATGGCGCGTGGCGAGGCGCCCGACCTGGCGGCCTTCGGAATCGGGTTGGCGACCTTCTACGGCGGGCGGGTCGCCGAGCGACACGGGGGAGGATGAAAGGCTGGGGTTTCGATATTGCGAGCCTCTACGCGGGGAGCGGCCGGTACGGGGCAGAACCTGCCCTTGCCCTGTGCCGCTTCTCCCAACCTGGCTGGAGCCCCTGATCAGGGATGATCCGGCGGTGTCACCAACGGCTTGACGGCTTTGCGATGCGCCTGTCACCCCCGGCTGCGCAATGCTCCGAACCGGCACCTTGTACGACCCCGCCCGCCGCTGCACCGCACCTCAGTGTTCCGCGGCATAGACGATCGTCCGATCGCGAGCTCCAGGGATTCCGTCCGATTTCCGCCCCCGGAGTCGTG
>CAZBBK010000062.1:0-37107 GCA_964490075.1 uncultured Gemmatimonadota bacterium
GGGCTGCCCGCCCCCCCTCGCCCTCTCCATCTCTCAATCGACCCCACAATGGCTGCGGCGCCAGCCGCCAGCCATTGTGACATCTTGTGACGGGCATACCCGGCGAAGAGCCCATACGGTGGTCTCAACCCCACCACCCGAGGCCCGCCATGCCCGTCCCGCCGATTCTCCTCCCCGCCCCCGCCCTTCTCCTGGCCGGTACCCTCCTCGCCACTCCACCTCCGCCCAGCCCTTCCCCGGAGCGCATCAGCGCCGAGCTCGCCGAGCAGATCGCCGCGGCCGAGCCCCAGAGCCGCATCTCCGCGCTGCTCCTGCTCCCGCCCTTCGCAACGGACGATCCACTGCCGCCCCGCGCCGCGATCGCCGTCCGGCGCCGCCATGCCGAGCGAGCCCAGAGCGACCTGATCCGCCACCTGCGCACCTCGTCCGACCAGGTCGAGATCGTCCAGCGCTACTGGATCAAGAACGCCGTCCACGTACGCGCGACCCCCGGTGTCCTGGCCCAACTCGCGCGCCGCCCGGACCTGTGCTCGATCCACCACGACGGCCGAGCGCACTTGGTGGAGCCGCGCCGCGCCGCTCCCCCCGCGGACGCTGGCGGCGTCGAGTGGAACATCTCGATGGTGCGCGCCGACGCCGCCTGGGATCTGGGCTACACCGGCGAAGGGATCATCATCGGCCACGCCGATACCGGCGTCGATCCCGACCATCCGGCCCTGGCCGGAAGGCACCTCGGCCATTGGCACGACGCCATCAGCGGCCGTTCCAATCCCTACGACGATCATGGTCACGGTACCCACACCCTCGGCACCATCTGCGGCGGCGACGGCCGGGGCCCCTTCAGCGACGACATCGGCGTCGCGCCCGGCGCCCGGTTCGTTACCACCAAAGTTCTCGATCGCAACGGCAGCGGCAGCTTCTCCCAGATCATGGACGGTCTCCAGTTCCTGGCCAACCTCAAGCCGAGCGTCGACCTGCGCGCGGTGTCCAACTCCTGGGCCTCGCTCGACCAGACCGACACATTTTTCTGGGAGATCTTCGAGACCTACAACGCCATCGGCATCCTGCCGATCGTCGCCAATGGAAATACCGGCCCCAACTCCGGTACGGCACTGACTCCCGGCAACTACTCCGTGGTGCTCGGCGTTGGCGCGACCAACTCCCAGGACCGGATCGCCTCGTTCTCCTCTCGCGGACCGGCCCCGAACCGTCATCCCTGGACCGATCCCACGACCTGGTACCGGGACGACTGGAACCTGATCAAGCCCGACCTCTCGGCCCCCGGCGAGGCGGTGCGCTCGGCATTGCCCAATGGCCGCTACGATGCCTGGAGCGGCACCTCCATGGCCACCCCGCACCTGGCCGGCGCGGTGGCCATCCTGTGTCAGCGCAACCCCTTGCTGACGCCCCGGATCCTCTACAGCCTGCTGCTCGATCACGGCGTCCAGCCGAGCCACGGCGCCCCCTTTCCGAACCACGACTTCGGCTGGGGCCGACTCGACGTGTTCGGCACCCTGGCCGCCACCCCCGGCCCCGATCAGCCCTGGCTGGTGATCACCGAGCTCAGCATCGACGATCCCTTCCCGCTCGGCGACGGCGACCACCTGCTGGAGCCCGGAGAGATCGGCCAGATGACGGCAGTGCTGCGCAACATCGGCGGCCAGGCTGCCTACGACGCGACCGTCAGCGTCGTGTCGCGCGACAACTTCATGCGCATCGAGAACCCGACGACCGAGTTGGGCGACCTCGAGCCCGGCGACCAACGCGACAACGCCGCCGATCCCTTCTCGCTACACATCCACGATCTGACGCCGCAGGGGCACGCCTCGGAGCTGGAGATCCGCATTCTCGCCGCTGGCGACAGTCTGGGCTTCGCCGATACCCTGTCGCGTGTGCTCACCATCGGCACTCCCCCGCCTCCGGTGGTGCTGGCCGCCGACGCCTTCGACTATCCGTCTCAGCCCGAGTTCCACGCCAACTGGGACGCCGGTCCTTCCTGGGACCTGGATCCGGACCAGTACCACTCTCCGGCGCAGTCGGTGTCGACGGAGGGGACCAGCTACGATTTCCTCTACCTGACGATGAAGCACGGTGTCGACATCTCGGCCTATCCCGAGGCGGCGCTCGAGCTGATGCATCAGTGGGACTTCGACGACTCGGTCTTCACCTTCGCCCAGATCGACATCGCCGATGGCGCGGGACCGTGGTGGGGGCTTTGGAACTACAGCTTCGTCGATGAGGAAGAGCGCCAGCTCTGGACCGCGCTCCGCCTGCCCTTGGCGGATTTCCTGGGTGAGCAGGTCCGGCTGCGCTTCGGCAAGCAGGCCAGCCCCTTCTTTACCGACTTCGCGGACTGGTGGATCGACGACATCGAGATCAACTCGCCAGACGACGTCGAACCTCCCTACTTCCACGAGCGGGGCCTATTCGGGACGGTGCCGGGTCCTTACAGCGCGCGGGCGTGCATCACCGACCGCAACGGTGTAGCCAGCGCATCAGTCTACTACCGTGTCGCCGGTGGCGCCTGGCGCCGGGTCGAGATGAGCCCAATCGGTGAGGACGGCTTCCAAGGAGCGATACCGGCGCAGCCGGACGCCAAGGCCATCGACTACTTCTTCAGCGCCGAGGACCGATGGGTCGAGCCGAGCTCCGGCGCCGATCCGGTCGGCGCTCCAGGCGACGGTTTCCACACCTTCTACCCCGTTCGCACTCATCTGCACGAGCTTCCGAGCCCTCGCTGAAAGCTCCAGGAGGTCCAGAAATGAGACCGATCGCAACAGTGTTGGTGCTGATGACGAGCGCACTCTTGCAGTGTCCCGTCGCGACCGCCGCCGTCCGCCCGTCCCTCTCGCCGCGGCTCGCCGCGCAGATCGATGCTGCCGGCGCCGACCAACTCCTGCCGGCAATCGTGTTGCTGCGGCGCCCCGCTCCGCCGCCCGAGCTGTCGCGACTGCCGGTGGCCGAGCGCGTCGCGGTTCTGCGCCGCGCCGCTGAGTCGCAGCGACGCCCGCTGCTGCACAGCCTGGCCGCGGCCGGCGAACGCGCGCGGGTTCTCCGCTCGTTCTGGATCGCGGGCGCCGTCTACCTCGAGGCCGAGCCGGAGATCCTGCGCCGGATCGGCCGCCGCCGCGACGTCGAAGAGGTCTGGCACAACGGCAGCGTCCACCTGGTCGATCCTCTGAAAGGGTCCGACTCCGAATCCCCGCCTCGCGTCGCCTCGGTCGAATGGGGCCTCCGCAAAGTGATGGCCGACTCGGCCTGGCCCCCTTCAGCAACGACATCGGGATCGCTCCCGGCGCCACCTTCGTCACCGCCAAGGTGCTGAACCGCAACGGATCGGGCAGCTTCAACCAGATCCTGGAGGGTCTCGAGTTCATCGCCGACCTGAAGCCAACGGTCGACATCCGGGCACGTTCCAACTCCTGGGCCTCGACCAACCAGGCCGAGACCTTCTTCGTGGACCGGGCCGACTGGTGGATCGACGACTTCGAGCTCACCACCCCCGACGATGTCGAGCCGCCCTACTTCGAGCGGGTTCGGCTGGTGCCGACCAGTGCCCACAGCGGTCCCTTCGCCCTTGGTGCGGTGCTCAGCGACGAGAGCCGGATCGAGAGCGTCGGTGTTCGCTACCGTGTGAACGTGGGCGACAGGCTCGAGGTCGAGCTACTTCCCTCCGGTGGCGACGCTTACTCCGGACAGATTCCGGCGCTCGAGGCGGGCGACAGCGTCGACTACTACTATGTCGCCGTCGACGGCTGGGTGGTGCCCAACACCGGCACCGATCCCCTCGGGGCGCCGGGATACGGTTTTCACTCGTTCAGCGTGCTGGCGCCGCAAATCGTCCCGCAGCCTCGGCCTTGTGGGGCCACTGGCCGCCACTATTTCCAGGGCGCCATCGTTTCGTGGAGCAGCTCGGCGACCTCGGCGTGCGTCGCTTCATTGGGGTGGGCATCCAGCGAGTTCACCACCAGCCCCCGTGGATCGCGCTCCCGGAAATGTCGCTGCAGGTCGAGCACCGCGACTCCCTTGCCGCGGAGATGGTCCACTACCTTGGAAGTGATCGCTTCGCTGCCGGCGACGTCGATCAGATTGGGCCAGACGACGAAGCCGAGCGCGGCGCCGGTTCGCTCCGCGTAGTCTACCAGGGCGTCGAGCTCGCCGAGATGCGCGTTCCACGCGGTGCCATCCTGGTAAGCGCCTCGCAGGCAGCTCCAGAATTCCGATCCGCCGAGATCGCCTCGGTAGAGCCTCCAGTAGATCCAGTTGCAGAGATAGGAGCGCGCGACCACGTAGCCGAGCAGTCCGCCGGGAGATGGCGTCGATTGGCGGGTGCCCAGGCAGTCGTCCGCCGCGGCGTGTTGGATGTCGTTGATGAAGTACGAGATGATGACTACTTCGGGGGTCTGCTGGTGACTTTCGAGCACGCCGGCGTAGCTGTGGGTGTCCCAGCCGCATTGCGCCAAGGTGGCGACGGTCCACTCGGAACCCAGCCTGTCACCCAGTCGGTTCGAAAATCGGTCGTCGATGTCGCGAACGCCGTGACCCGCGGCGAAGGAATCGCCCACGACGAACGCCAGCTTTCGGTCCCAGCGCGGCTCGTGGTCGCGGAATCCCTGCGTGTTGATCGGTCGCCAGTAGCGGTGGAACCAGCGTCTCGAGGTCAGTGTGAACTGAAATCCATCCGACTGGACGAAGACGTAGGAAAACGCGCATTCCAGGGCCCACAGGGCGTACATCGTCGAAAACAGGAGCGCCAGAGAATTGACGGCGAGGGAGCGCACCGGGCCTCCGCGGGGCCACCTGCGGCGGATGATGTACGCGACCGTGAGCACAAACGCGGAGATGGCGACGAAGTACGTCGCCAAGAGCAAGTAGTAGTGCTCCATGAAGATCGTCGTCACCAGAGTCAGCTCCGAGCCTTGCGCGCCACGACCCCCAGACTGATCACGTGCGGCAGGAACTCTTTGACCGCCTCGTTGGTCGTTCCGAACTCCTTGATCGCTTCCTGAAGCGGCGAATCGGATGCGCAGACCTTGTCGCCGAAGGCGGCCTCGCTGACCACTCGCACCTCGCTGAACCCCGCGGCCTCGATGGCGCCGAGGTAGTCGGCGCGCAGGCTGGCACCGCCCACGCAGCCGACGTAGGCATCGACGCTCTGGAGCACCGCCTGGGGCAGGGGACGTTCCAGCACCACGTCGGAGATCATCAAACGCCCGCCGGACCGCAGCACTCGATGCGCTTCGCGAAACACTTTCGCCTTCTCGGGCGACAGGTTGATCACGCAGTTCGAGATGATCACGTCGACCGATTCGTCCTCGACCGGCAGCGCCTCGATGAGCCCCTTGCGGAACTCCACGTTGTCGGCCCCCACCGCGGCCGCGTTGTCGCGCGCTCGCTGCAACATGTCGTCGGTCATGTCGACCCCGATCACGCGCCCGGTCGCTCCCACTTTCTTGGCGGCGATGAAGGCGTCGATTCCGGCCCCGGCGCCGAGGTCCAGCACCACCTCTCCGGGCGCCAGCGAGTCGATGGCGGTGGGATTGCCGCAGCCGAGGCCGAGATTGGCGCCCTCGGGGAGCGCGGCCAGCTCTTCGTCGGAGTAGCCGACGATGCGGCTGACCTGCTCGGCGGTCGTCGTCGAGCCGCCGCAGCAGGGATCGCCGCTGTCGCGGGCCAGCTTTGCGTAGCCCTTCTCCACCAGGCGGCGGATCTCTTCGGTACCTTCGGGTCGTTTGTTCTTGTCGTCGCAGCAGCCCATCGGCTTCCTCTCTCGTGTTTCGGTGAGCGGCGCATCTCGGTCCGGGACCCGGACTCTCGAGGGATCGGCGCCCACCTCCAAGGATACGCCACGAGAAAGCGCGCGGGTCAGACCAGGCGCAGGCTCCCTCCGCCGGTCGTGCTCTCGGCGGCGGCTGGCTTCTCGCGGGCCTCGGTGGGAGCGCCGAGCGGGAAGCCGAGAGTCAACGTGAAGGTCGTCCCTTCGCCCGGCGTCGTGCGACACACCAGGTCGCCACCATGGTTGGTGGCGATTCGCTTGCAGATCGGCAGCCCGAAGCCATGCCCGTCTTTCTTGGTGGTCACGGCACGCTCGAAGAGCGCCGCCTCGACCTCCTCCGGCAGCCCGGGACCGTCGTCCTCTACCACCACGCTCACCCTGCCCTCGGCGTCGATCAAACTGATCACGCCGATCGTGCAGGGCTCGCCTTCGGCCGCCTCGGCCGCGTTCTTGAAGAGATTGACGAGGATCTGCTGGATCTGCCCGTCGTCGATCGCGGCGATCGGATCGGCGGGATCGAGTCGCGTCTCGAAGCTGACCCGGTCGAAGCTGTTCTGCGGCTTGACGAACTGGATCGTGTTGCGGATCACCTCGTTGATTCGTCCCGGCGCCGGACTGGTCTCGAGGCGCGAGAAGTCCATCAGACTGTGGGCGAAGCGCGCCGTTCCTTCGACCTGGCGACAGATCAGATCGAGCGACTTGCGCGCCTGGTCGGTGTCGCCGTCGTCGAGCATGTAGGGGATCAGCGAGGCGTGCCCCATGATGCCGTTCATGAAGTTGGCGAGCTCGTGGCCGATCTCGGCCGCCATTCTCCCTTTCGATGCCATCGACTCCGAGGCGACCAGCTGCTGTTCCAGGCGCAACCGATCCTCGATTCGGGTGAGAATCGTCACGGTCCCGATGATGCGGCCGGCGTCGCCCTGGATCGGCGAGCACGACACCTCGACATCGAGGGTCACCGAGTCGGTCCCCCCGGTCGGCTCGTCCGGCAAGCGCGCCGGGCGGGTGAGGCGGATCCTCTGGCCGGTCATCGCCTCTCCGCGCCGCAGCACCTCGACCACCACCGCCTCGACCTCGGAGCCGCCGCTCAGACCTTCGCCGACCGGTCGGCCGGCCAGGTCGCCCGGATCGATCCCCCAGACCCGCGCCGCCTGTCGGTTGGCCAGCACCACGGTCGCGCGGGTGTCGGTAGTCAGAATCGCGTCAGCGGAGCTGTTGATCAGGTTGTCGCGATAGTTGTGGGCCGCGCGCAGGTTGCGCAGCAGATCCATGTTCTTCGCGGCCACCGCGAGCTGGCCCGCCAGGAGATGCAGCACCCGCTCGGTCGCCGCGTCGAACGCGCCGGGCGCGCCGTGCCAGAGCAGCAGCACACCGAGCACTTCTGAGCGGAAGACCAGCGGGAAGGCCAAGAGCGAGCGCGGACATCCCTCGGAGAAGGAAGCGAAACGCGGATCGTCCCGGCTGTCGGAGACGGTCTCCGGCTCGCCCTTCTCGGCCACCGACTCGGCGAGCGCCGTGCTGGCCGGCGGCCGGATGTCGTTGTCGATGATCGACTCCAGGATCTGCCCGTGGAGCACCAGCACGTCACCGCCCTCGGCGTCGGTCAGCTCGACCACCTGCGCCACCACTCGTCGCATCTGGTCCGGCGCGTCGGCTTCGGAGGCCAGCGCCTCGTTGACCACCCGCAAGAGCGAGAGCTCGCTGATCTTGTCCTCGAGGGTGTGCTGATTGCGCTCCAGCAGTCGCCGGAGCAGGTGGATCTGGTCGCTTCCCTCGCTCACGATCTCCAGCCTCCCGCCGCGACCCGCGCTCGGATCTCGGCCACGTGCCGCTCTTCCATCCCCAGCAGCTCCCAGGTGTCCAGCTCGGGCTCGGTGTCGTCCCGTGAGCTGTGCGCGAGCGATGAGGAGGCCTGCAGCACCGCCGCCAGCACCGGCGCGATCTCTGCGTTGGAGGGCTCGTGATGCCAGCGAACCGCGTCGACCAGCTCCAGCGGCAGCCTCCAGCGATCGAGCAGCCAGGCGCCGACCTCCTCGTGTGCCACCCCCAACACCTCGATCTCGACCTCGCTCGAACGCTCCGCCGCATCGTGTGGCTCTTCGACCACCTTCTGCCACGCCTGCGGGAACTCGATCTGCAGCACCACCTTGCCGATGTCGTGCAGCAGGGCGGCGATGAACACCTCGGCGACCTCGGGAGCCGCCGGCGAGACCAGGGCCACCTCGCGGGCGATGCGGGCGGCATCGAGGGAGTGATCCCAGAGCCGTTGGCGTGCGTCGTTGCCGGAGGGGGCATCGTCCCACATGCCCATCACCGAAGCGGCGAGCGCCAGCGACTGGACCTCTTCGAAGCCCAGCAGCGCCACCGCCTGGCGGATGCCGGTGATCTGGCGATGGAACCCGTAGTAGGCGGCGTTGACCAGCTTCAGCAGCTTGGCGGTCAGGCTCTGGTCGCGGCAGATCACTTCCGAGAGGTCGCTGGCCGAGGTCGCCGGATCGAGGAGCAGCGTGTTGATCTCGTTGATGACCGCCGGAAAGGCCGGCAGGTCACGGAGATTGCGCAGATGGCTCCACACGTCGGCCTCGGGCGCGGCCGCGGGCGGTGAGGAGATGCGGGGCATGTCGGCTCCCGGCACGGGATGGGGGGTGAGCGCTCCATCCCTTTCATCGGCGCCCGCGGTCGACCGACTGCAGCGGCTTCCCCCGATTGCTGAAAAGTCTACGGCGCTCCGCCCTCGTCAGTGCTCAAGTAGCCGAGCACCTCGCGCATGCGGAAGGGCTTGCAGAGCACGTAGTCGACCGAATCGGGACGCTCGCGGGCCATGTCCCAGCCGGTCATCAGCACCGTGCGGGTGGAGGGGGACTCGGCCTTGATCCAATCGGTCACGTCGACCCCTTTCGACGTGCCCAGATCGTAGTCCGCGAACACCACCGTGTAGTCGGTCGAGCGGCACAGATCGAGGCCTTGCTCGGCCGTGCCGGCGACGTCGACCAGACAGCCCGCTCCTTCCAGGAGATCGCTCAGGACCTCGCGGATCGTCTCCTCGTCGTCGACCACCAGAACCCGTGCTCCGACCGCCCCGCGGGGGTCGCGCTGCGGCGCGGGAGATTCCTCGGACTCCTCGGGCTCGACGCGCACCAGCTCGCGCATCAGGTTGAGCTCTTTGGTCGCCTCGAGCACCAGTTCGACCACTACGCCCAGCTCGTCTCGGGTCGATGGATCATCGACCATCATCTGCAGGCGCTGGCACTTGAGCAGAAGCGAACCGAAGCGGTTTCCAACCCGATGCAGAGACTCCTGAATGGCGGGGATCAGGTCGGATTCCTGCCGCCGATCGGGTGCGCCGGACGGGTTTCTCTCGCTACTGGGTTCGGAGGGCACGGATCTGGTCCCGGACCGCCGCGGCCCTCTCGTAGTCCTCGGCAGCGATGGCCGATTCCATCTCCCGCAGCAGCACATCCTCGCGCGATCCACGTTTCTTGCCGCTCGGCGACACCGAGGCCGTCAGCTCCTCCACGGCGCGCCGCACCTCTTCGGGGTCGGGGTGGATGGGATCGTCTTCCAGCTCTCTGGCCGGGAAGAGGATCGCATCGACCGCCGGGCGTTCCTGCTGCACTCCCGCCTGCTCCATCACCGTCTCGTCGACGAAGATCGCGGCGCCGGCCTTGAGCGCCAGCACGATGCTGTCGGAGGGCCGGGCGTCGATGACGTGCAGGTTCTTGTCGGCGGTGCGCAGCGAGAGCTCTGCGTAGAAGGTGTTGCCTTTCAACCTCACGATCGCGATCTGCTCCAGGTTGCTGTGGAAGGCCTTGGTGATGCTCATCAAGAGATCGTGGGAGAGCGGGCGTTGAAAGGGCTCGCCGGCCAGTTCCAGCCCGATCGCGTAAGCCTCGGCCGGGCCGACCACCATCGGCAGCACGCGTCCTTCGCCCCCCTCCTCGCGCAGAAAGACCGTGCGCCCCTCTTGCTGGGGCAGCTCGGCCAGTCCGATCACTTTGACTCTGATGAGCCCCACGACGGGTCTCCAGATAGGGCGAAGTGATTGCAGTGCAGAGAGTTGTCCGATGGATCGAAGCACTCCCATGGTTCATCTTCATAGTAGAAAAGGGCGGCCCCCAAAGCAAGTGGCGCGGTGCTCCCCCGTTCCCTCGGTCCCTGCGCAATATCACCCATTCCCATGGGGACTGAGGCGCAGTGCGGCGCCGCCGCCGGGAGCAGCGACCGGCAAAGGGCCCGCGCCCTTCGCCCGCCGGCGCGACAAGGTGATCGCTCCCAACACCCTGCGCCGCGCCGGGTGATTTGCCCAACTAACGGGCACATTCCATGCTACAGTGCCCCCATCACACACCTCGACGAGCTCGGCCTCAGGGCGGTTGGCCGGCTCGCAAGGGGGGCATCCATGACATACTGCGCATCGCGCTGGACAATACTCGTGCTCTTGTGCGCGTTTACGCTGGGGATGGTCGCCGTGGCCGCCCACAGCGCTCCCTCCGATCCCCCCGCCGGCCCACTGACTCTCCTGTCCGAGAGCTCGACGCCGGGTCAATAGTCCCGCACCCGACTCCGCGGCACGTGGCGACGTCGTGCGCGCGGCCGGCTCATTGAGACCCTGACCGATCGATGACACCCGGTCCGATTCCCCCCAGCACGGGTGCACTGCGGCCGGGCGTCTGGCGTCGGCTTTTCCTCTGCGAAGGTCCGCTCGTCGTGCTGGTGCGCACGCCCGCGTTGCTCGAGTTGATTCGACGGCAGGTCGGTGCGGAACGTCGCCCGCGCGAGGCCGCCGGCCGGCGTGCAGCGGTCTGTATGGTCGAGATCCTCGAGTCCGACGACGCGCGGCGTCGCGCCGAGCTGCTGCGTGCCGCCCGCGATGCCGTCGAGCCCGGTCCTCGCGCCTGCATCTGGGCGTTGATCGCTTCCGGCGCGCCGCTTCTCTGGCGCCGCCTGCTCGACTCGGCCCACGAACTGGACCTGCAAGAGGACCGCCTGCACCCCTTCGCCCCCGCGACGGTCGCCTTCCGGCTCGGAATCGAAAGGTCGCGCCATGCTACCCTCGGGCTCCGAGGGACCGCTCAGGAGGACAGCTCGTTGCCCAAAGTACAGACCACAGCACACTTCCGGGTCACTCCGCGGCAGTTCTACGACCTGATCACCGATTTCGAGGCCCTGCCCGGGTCGATCACCGGCGTCGAGTCGGTGCAGGTCCTCGACGACACTCCCGATGCCTGGGTGGTCGAGCACTCGATCCGGGTGATCAAGCGCCTGAGCTACACCCTGGCCTTCAGCGGACGGCCGGGCGTCTCTCTCGAGTGGCGCCAGGTCGAGGGTCCCTTCAAGCACAACTCCGGCCGCTGGCTCTTGGAGAGCGATGGCGACGCGGGCACCAAAGCCCACTACGAGATGGACCTGGAGCTCGGGATCCTGGTCCCGAAGGCGATCGCCAAGGGGCTGATCGCCAACGACCTGCCGCGCCTCATGGAGGATTGGCGCCAGGCCGCGGCGCTCCGCTACGGCGGCTGAGCTCCGCCGTCGCCGCCAGAGACCCAGTGCGAGCTGCGTGATGATGATCGAAAGCGACCTGAGATCCACCGATGGCACCGTGCTGCGCACCTACAGCGCGGGCAAGGGACCGGCGATCCTGATCGCCAACGGCCTGGGGGGCACGCCCGACGCCTGGCGGCTGGTGATCGATCGCTTCCGCGATCGATTCCGATTCCTCACCTGGGACTATCGCGGCCTCTACGGCTCCCGCCGCCCTTGCGATCTCGAGCATTTCCGCATCGCCGACCACCTGCGCGACGCGCTCTGCGTGCTGCGCCACCACGGCGTGCGCAATGCCGTGGTGATGGGGTGGAGCATGGGCGTGCAGCTCTCGCTCGCCCTGGCGCAGGCCGAGCCGGAGCGGGTCAAGGCGCTGGTGCTCATCAACGGCACCTTCGGCGCGCCCTTCAAGACCGGGCATATCGTCAGCACATTCGGCCACTTCGTTCCCGGCCTGCTGCGCGCCGGGCTGCCGCTGGCGCCCGTGGCCGGGCGTCTCATCTCCGCCCTCGCGGCCAACCCCTTCTTCCTGAAGCTGGGGATGAGCGCCGGTCTGGCCGGTCAGACCCTCGACCGCAGCGTCTTCATGGCCGTGAGCTCGCGCTGGGCCGACCTCGACTACGATGCTTTTTTTCGGATCCTGGCGGCCCTGGGGGAGCACGACGCCGGTCCCGGCCTCTCTCACGTCGAGCAGCCGACCCTGATCATCCACGGCGACCGCGACCTGCTCACGCCTCACCACGTCACCGACACCATGCTGGAAGAGATGCCCCGCGCCGACCGTTTCACGCTGGAGGGGGGCACCCACTACTCCATCCTCGAGCAGCCCGATGTCGTCAACGAGCGTCTCGAGGAGTTCTTGCGACCTCATCTCCGGCGCAGCGCCGGCTGAGTCCCCACTCCTGCAAACCTCCAAGGAGCCACCCCACCATGCCATTCTTCACCGCGGACCAGCGCGACGCCCTGCAGCTCATGCGCGGCAACGATGAGCTCTTCGCCGATCTGATCGAGTTCCTCTCCGGTCCTCTCAACGAGTTCATCGGCGCCCGCGTTGCCACGCGGGCCGCGCGCAACGATCGCGACGAGATCTTCGATGCCGAGGCCTTCGCCGAGATCGGCGAGCTCGGCTACATGGCGCTGCCCTATCCCGAGGAGCTGGGCGGCAGCGGCGCCTGCTTCTCCTACTACAACGCCGGCCTCGAGAGCCTGGCCAAGGCCGACGCCGGGTTTGCGCTGGCGGTGGCGATTCACGGCACCGCCACCGACGGCATCGCCCGCTTCGCCAGCGACGAGATCCGGCAGCGTTACGTGCCGGACCTGATCTCGGGTCGCAAAATCGGCGCTTTCGCCCTTTCCGAGGCGAACGCGGGATCGGACGCCCAGGCGTTGGCCTGCAAGTACCACCGCGATCCGAGCTCGGGCGACTACGTGTTGAACGGCACCAAGTACTGGATCACCAACGGGCTCTCCGCCGACCTCTTCTTCGTCCTGGCGCGGGGTCCCGAAGGGCAGATCTCGGCCTTCGCGGTGACCAACGAGGGCACCGGCTCGTTCACCAAGGCCAAGATCGCCGACAAGATGGGGGTGCGCGGCTCGAACACCGCCGAACTGGTGTTCGAGGACTACGTCGTGCCCGCAGGTCACCTGGTCGGCGAGGAGGGAAGCGGCTTCCGCTACGCGATGCACATGCTCAATGGCGGCCGGGTGACCATCGCCGGCTGGGCCACCGGAATCGCCCAGGGCGCCTACGAGAAGCTCCTGCAGTACTCCTCGGAGCGCGAGATGTTCGGCCGCCGTCTCTTCGATCTCGACAACACCAAGAAGGAGCTCGCCGAAATGGCGATCGAGATCGACGCCTCGCGCCTCTTGGCCTACCGGGCCGCGTTGCACAAGGGCGAAGAACGAGACATCCGCATGAGTGCGGCCGTGGCGAAGGTCAAGGCTTCGGAGACCGCGGTCTACGTCGCCGAGCGTTCGATCGAGCTGGCGGGCGGCTACGGCTACGTGGCCGATTCGCGGATCGAGCGCCATCTGCGCGATGCGCTGCTGGCGCGCATCGGCGAAGGGGCCAACGAGGTCCTCAAGATCATGGTCATTCCGCGCGTGCTGGAGAAGCAGCTCTCCTCCGCGGCGCCCACCGAGCCCTGGTAAGGCCCGTCCGGACCCTTCGATTCGATGGACACGAGCCCTTTCGTCGAACGCCGCGCTCGCCTGGCCGAGGCCATGGGCGAACAGTCGGTCGCCGTCCTGCACGCGGCCCCGGTGCGCCCGCGCTCGGGCGACACCGAGCACAGCTACCGCCAGGATTCCGACTTCTATTACCTGACCGGCTTCGACGAGCCGGGCGCAGTCTGCGTCATCAGCCCCGGCCGGGAGCCCCTCTACACGCTTTTCGTGCGCCCCAGCCATCGCCAGCGCGAGACCTGGGAAGGGCGCCGCGTGGGGGTCGAGGCGGCCTGTGGAGCGCTGGGCGCCGACGACGCATTCGACATCGCCGAGCTCGACGCGAAGCTGCCGGAGCTGGTCGGCGGTGCCGAGCGGATCCTCACCAGTCTGGCTCCGGAGACCGACCATCGACTCGGCACGCTGCTGCGCGGCGGTCGGGTGGCGCGCCGCAGGACGGGGCGCGGCCCCCACGCCGTCGAGGACATCGGCCACCTGCTCCATCCGATGCGGGTCATCAAGGACGAGAGCGAGATCGGGACTTTGCGGCGCGCCGCGCAGATCACCGCCGAAGCCCACCTCGCCGCGCTGCGCGCCTGCCGTACCGGCATCCTGGAACGGGAGCTACAGGCCGAGATCGAGTACACCTTCGTTCGGATGGGCGCTTCGGGGCCGGCCTACGGCACCACCGTGGCCAGCGGCGGCGCCGCCACTACGCTCCACTATGTCGAGAACGACGGCCGCATCGCCGCCGGCGACCTGGTGCTGGTGGACGCGGGGGCCGAGCTCAGCTGCTATGCCGCCGACGTCACCCGCACCTTTCCGGCCGGAGGCCGTTTCGACGCGACGCAACGCGCGGCCTACCAGGTCGTTCTGGAGGCGCAGCAGGCCGCGATCGAATGTTGTCGTCCCGGATCGACCCTGGCGCAGGTGCACGGGGCGGCCTTGCGGCGCCTGGTGGAAGGCATGATCGAGTTGGATCTCTTGACCGGAGATGCCGATCGGATCATTGAGGTGGGGGACCACAAGCGCTTTTTCATGCACACGACGAGCCATTGGCTCGGACTCGATGTTCACGATGTCGGAGACTACAAGGTGGACGGCGAGTCGCGGGCTCTCGAGCCGGGCATGGTATTGACCGTGGAGCCCGGTCTCTATGTGCGAGACGACGAGGAGGACGTTCCGCAGGAGCTGCGCGGCACCGGGATCCGCATCGAGGACGATCTGCTGATCACCGGGCAAGGTGCGGAGGTGCTCAGCGCCGGAGTGCCGAAGGAGATCGACGAGCTGGAATCGGTCCTGGAAGGCTGACACGGTGGACGCGGTGCGAAAAACCGCATTAGAATGATACGGGTGAGGGTGGCAGCCGTGGGGAGTCTCGGGGGAGCAGTCATGACGAACGAACAGATGCCCAAAGTCGCTCGCCGCGCCGCCGCGGGGCTGCTCTTATGCGCCTCGGTGATGGTCTGTCCGCCGGCCGTCGCTCTGAACCTGGTGGGCGATCTGCTCCGAGTGCCTCTCGACTACCCGACCATCGGCGCCGCGATCGAAGCCGCCGAGTCCGGCGACGAAATTCGGGTCTCCTGGCAGGACGGCGGCTACAACGAGCGCCTCACGGTCAACTCGCGGCAGATCCGCTCTCTGAAAATCGTTGGCGAGCGCGATGCCGAGCGCCCCGTGATCACGGCCTCCGATTCGCTGCACGGGGTCATCGAGCTGATCAACTACGCCAACCTTCCCTTCGAATTCGTGCTCGAGAACCTGGCGATCGACGGTGGGGAGGGTGCGCGATACGGCGTCAAACTCTTCAACTCGCGGGCGCCGAACCGCGACGAGGTCTACAACACCATCACCATCCGCGACTGCACGATCTCCCACGCCGGTTACGGCATCGAGATCGGCGAGCGCAGCGGCACCTACGGCTGCACCGGCCAGTGGGGGGCGGCGGACCGGACCAAGCTCGGTCACGGCCGCTCCCAGATCGAGATCTCGGGCTGTGTCGTCTACGAAAACCTGCGAGACGGCATGAACCTCTACCGAATCGGCGGCGAGCTGGTGAACTGCCTGGTGATCAACAACGGCGACGAGGGCTGCCACACCACCGACGCGCGCGACCTCCTGATTCGGCACAACGTCTTCGACATGAACCCCTCGAACAATCTGCACCTGCAGCTCTGCGATCGCGGAGTGGTGCGCAACAACCTCTTCGCGCGCTCGCAGCTCACCCCGCTGGGACGCTGGGGCTTCGGCGTGTTGGTCGGCGGTTCGTTCAGCGACGACCCGGCTCTGGTGGAGAACAACCTGATGATCTCCAATGCCGGCAGCGGGGTTCGGGTCCAGGCGACCGAAGTACGGATCGACTCCCTGACCTGCTACCCGGTCGCCGGCAAGGCGGAGATCCGCAACAACCTGATCTACGCCAACGGCTGGGCCTACTCCGATTCCGCCGGCATGAACTACCAGGTGCATCTCGAGCGCCGCGATCTGCCGGGAATGCGCATGCTCTGCGAGTACAACCTCTTCCGCCACTACACCCAGCTGGTCTGGGGGATCCCTCTCGACGACTCCAACCTGCGCGGGGCGGAGCCCGCGTACGTCGACGAGCCCGACACCACCGAGTACCAGGACGTCAGCACGCTGGACGGTGCGTGGGAAGTGATCGACGGCTACGAGCTGCGCTGGGAATCTCCCGCGGTCGACGCCGGCGATCCCCTCTACGTCTACCGGGACTCGGGGGGGCTTTCGAAGGGGACCAGCCGCAACGACATGGGGCTCTTCGGCGGCCCCTGGGCGCGCTGGCCCTTCCTGCAGACCGGCGGGCACACCTGGAAGAGCGGTCTGGCGGAGCCGGCGGGCGAGGAGTCCGGACCGATCGCCGATCCGCGTTGACCCGACTCAGCGATCGATGAGCAGTGCGCCCAGCGCGTGCAGATCGGGCAGGCAGAGATCGACCTCGTGCTCGATCCGCCACGGGTCGCGGCCCAGCATCGAGGGGATCCCGACCGTGGTCACGCCGGCGGCCTTTCCGGCGCGCGCGTCGTTCAGCCCGTCGCCCACGAGGATCGCCTCTCCGGGTTCGCTGCGGCAGGCATCGAGCGCGGCGAGCACCAGGGCCGGGTCGGGTTTGCGGGTCGGCAAGGAGTCTCCGCCGAGCACTGCGGTGAAACGCTCGGCGACCCCGAGCGCCTCGAGGATTCGCCGCGCCGGGCGCTCCGGCTTGTTGGTGACCAGACCCACGCGCACCGAGCTCGGCAGATCCGCCAGGAGCTCGGCGGCGCCCGGAAGCAAGGTGGTGGAATCGGTCAGATGGGCGTTGTAGTGGTCGCGGAAGATCGGCAGCGCCGCCCGGGCGGCCCCGGCATCCGGTGCGCTCCAGGGATCCGCGCCCCGCGCCGCGGCGATCGAACGCGCCAGCAGAGAGACCACGCCGTCGCCGATGTAGCGCGCCACGTCGTCGCGCTCGCGGGGCGGCAGCCGCAGATCGGCCAGGGTCAGATTGACGCCGCATGCCAGATCGTCGACCGAGTCGATCAGGGTGCCGTCGAGATCGAAGAGCAGCGCCGCCAGGGGGTTTGGGATCGACTTCATGAAAGGGGGGGAGCGAGGTTGTGATGACTGGCCCGAGAGTATGGCAAATCGTGCTGGCGGCCGGGGGCTCGAAGCGGATGGGCGAGTCCAAGGCGCTGATTTCGGTGGGCGAACGCCCGGCCCTGGAGGTGGTGGTGCGGGCGGCGCTCGCGGGCGGCTGTTGCGGCGCGCTCGCGGTGGTCCGGACGCAGGATCGCGACCCGGCGAGCGCCGTGCTCCGGGGGCTCCCTCTCGCAAGTGTCGTTCTCAATCCCGATCCGGATGCGGGGCGCAGCGGCTCGCTGCAAATCGCCCTGGCCGCACTTCCGGCCACCGCGGACGCGGCCCTGGTCCACCCGGTCGATCATCCTCTGGTGTCCAGCGGCACGATCCGCGCGCTGCTGGAGAGGGCGGCCGAAGAGCGTGATCGCGAATCCGCCGGCCGGCCTCTGCTCTTCGAGCCCTTCGCCGATGCGCGTCCCGGGCACCCGCTGCTCTTCGACCGGGGAGCCTTCACCGAGCTGGCCGCGCTCGATCCGGCCGCCCCGCTGCGCGACCTGGTGCGCGACCTGCGCGCCGCCGGGCTGGCGCGGCGGGTGGCGGTGGATGACCGGGGAATCCTGGCCAACATCGACAGCGCCGATGATCGTCGCCGCTGGGGACTCGAGTAGCGATCCCCCGCGGAGCGCGGCCGCGCCGGCGTATGCTTGCGGCGAGGAACCATGATCGAGCTGGCCCTTCTCCTGATCCTGATCTACGCGGCGGCACGTTTCTATCGCGGGCTCCGGCACGGCGGACGCGGACCGGAGAAGTGCGAGGGATGCCGCCACAACCTGCGCTCCGACGACGACGGCACGCTCTGCGGGTTGGGCGGCACGCGGCTCTTCAAGACCCGGATTCAGGTCTCCTGGTGCCAGAACCGCGAGTAGAGCTGAAGGTCTGCTCGCCGAGCAGCGCACCCGGCTCCTCGATGGTCGCCGGCCCGTGCCATCGCTTGGCTCCATTCGTGGCCCCACCGGGCCCATGATAGTCTGGCCGTCGATCCATACGGTCCGTGCGCAGGCGCGGCGATTCCGTCCCATTCTGTGCTCCATGTCCATCACCACCCGAGAACCGACACCGACCATGAGTCCGGCCACCGACCCCGAAGATCGATCCGCGATCGTCGTCTCGGCGGAAGATCTGCTGCCGAGCTTCCATGCCGCTCTGCGCGCCGAGCCCGAGTGGGGACTCGGGGTCGAGTACGAGCGCCTGCCGGTCGACGGCGAGAGCGGGGCGGCGCGGGCCTACCACGGACCCGGAGGGGTGGCCGGGGCGCTGGAGTCTCTGCAGAAAGTCGGTTGGCGCAAGGAGACGATCGGCGGCGGCGATCCGCTCCTGGTGCACCGCGACGGACTCGGCACCCTGACCTGCGAGCCCGGGGGCCAGCTCGAGCTCTCGGGTGCGATCGTCGCCGACGTGCACCAGGCGTGCGCGCAGATGGAACGTGAGCGAGCGCTCCTGGTCGACGCCACACGCGCCAGCGGCATCGCCTGGATCGGCGTCGGCTTCCACCCCTTCAGCCCGCTCGACGAAGTCCCCTGGGCGATGAAGCCGCGCTACGGGGTGATGAAGCCCTACCTGGCGGGCCGCGGGCGGCTCGCCCACGCCATGATGAAGCAGACCGCCACCGTGCAGACCAACCTCGACTTCGACTCCGAGGAGGACATGGCGGAGAAGTTCCGCGTGGCGTCGTGGGCCACTCCGCTGCTGGTGGCGCTCTTCGCCAACTCCCCGCTGGTGAAAGGGCGCCCGAGCGGCGCGCTCAGCACCCGCAGCCTGGCCTGGCGCGAGACCGACGCCGATCGCTGCGGCTTCGTGCGCCGCGGCTTCGAGCCCGACTTCTGCTTCCGCGACTACCTGGAGTACCTGCTCGACGTGCCGATGTTCTTCGTGGTGCGCCAGGGTCGTTATCTGCCGATGACCGAATACACCTTCCGGCGCTTCATGACCGAGGGTCGGGACGGCGATCGTCCGACTCTGGCGGATTGGGATCTCCACAAATCGACCGTATTCCCAGAGGTGCGCCTGCGCGGTCCGCTGGAGGTGCGCGCCGCCGACGCCCAGTCGCCGGAGCTGGCGCCATCGGTGGTCGCCCTCACCTGCGGGCTGCTCTACGACGCGCCCAGCCGGGCCGCGTTGCTCGACCTGGTTGCCGACATCAGGGTCCGCGACATCGATCGACTGCTGGTCGACGCCGCCCGTTTCGGTCCCGAGGCACGCGCGGGCCGCGACCGTCTGGGCGACCTCTTCCCCGACCTGATCGCCATCGCCCGGCGAGGGCTACAGGCACGCTCGCGACTCGATGAGCGCGGGGCCGACGAAGGGATCTACCTGGAGCCGCTCGAGGAGCTGGTGTGTGAGCGGGGATTGGTGCCCGCGACCGAGCTGCTGCGGCGCTGGGAGGGGGAATGGCGGCGCAATCCGCGGGCCCTCGTCAACGCCTATCGTTTCTGACATCCTGCCCCTCGGGACCCGATCTCGATGGTGAGCGGGTCCCCCACGAAGGCTGCCGCGGCTGATCTTCGATCAAGGAACGGGCCGTATTTCCGAATCCTTGGACACAGACCGCGCGCGGCCGAAGAGCGGCCCGCCCTACGGATGGAGACCCGAGCCATGGCGACTTCGACCCCTGCCGACGTGTTGAGCTTCGTGCAGGATCTGCACGATCCCGACGCCTACCGCACGCTCCACTGGGAGGGCAACTTCGAGGAGTACCTCGAGATCGTTGCCAAGAACCCCGGCGTTCTGCGCAGCGCTTTCCAACGTGTCTACGACATGATCCTCACTTTCGGGCACGAGGAGTACACCGAGCACAAGGAGAAAGTGGTCCGCTACGGTTTCTTCTCCGATCCCCTGGGTGGTGGGCGCGATGCGATCTACGGACTCGATCGGTCGTTGATGACCCTGGTCAACGTCATGCGCTCGGCCTCCCATCGCTACGGTACCGAGCGCCGCGTGCTCTTGCTCCACGGTCCGGTCGGCTCGTCGAAGAGCACCATCGCGCGCCTGATCAAGCGCGGCATGGAGCACTACAGCCGCAGCGACGAAGGGGCCCTCTATACCTTTTCCTGGGTGCTTCCGGGAGCCGAGGGGGAGGACGAGATCCACGCCTGTCCGATGCACGAGGAGCCTTTCCGGCTGATTCCGGTCGAGCATCGCTCGGCGGCGGTCGAGCGCCTGGTCGGCAAAGAGGTCGACGGCCGCTCGCTGCTGGTCGAGGGAGAGCTCTGCCCCTTCTGCCGCTTCACCGCGCGCCGGCTCTTGGAGCGGCACGACGGCGATTGGTCCAAGATCGTCAAGCACGTCAAGGTGCGGCGCCTGATCCTCTCCGAGCGTGATCGGGTGGGCATCGGGACCTTCCAACCCAAGGACGAAAAGAACCAGGATTCGACCGAGCTGACCGGCGACATCAATTACGCGAAGATCGCCCTCTACGGCTCCGACTCCGATCCGCGCGCCTTCAACTTCGACGGTGAGTTCAACGTCGCCAACCGCGGCATCATCGAGTTCATCGAGGTGCTCAAGCTCGACGTGGCCTTCCTCTACGATCTCCTGGGTGCCTCCCAGGAGCATTCGATCAAGCCCAAGAAGTTCGCCCAGACCGACATCGACGAAGTGATCATCGGCCACACCAACGAGCCGGAGTATCGCAAGCTCCAAAACAACGAGTTCATGGAGGCGTTGCGCGACCGCACCGTGAAGATCGACGTCCCCTACTGCACCCGTCTCGACGACGAGATCCGAATCTACGAGAAGGACTACGGCGAGATCGGCGGCAAGCACATGGCCCCGCACACCATGGAGCTGGCCGCGATGTGGGCGGTCTTGACCCGTCTCGAAGAGCCCAAGAACGCCAAGCTGACGCCGGTCCAGAAGCTCAAGCTCTACAACGGCAAGACCTTGCCGGGCTTCACCGAAGACAATATTCGCGAGCTGATGGCCGAGGCCAAGCGCGAAGGACTTGAGGGAATCAGTCCCCGCTACGTGCAGGACAAGCTCTCCAACGCCCTGGTCGACGACCGCCACGAAATGTGTGTCAACCCATTCATGGTGATCAACGAGCTCGATCGTGGTCTCGACCATCACTCGTTGATCTCCAACGAGGAAATCCGCAAGCGCTATCGCGAGCTGATCGCGGCGGTCAAGCAAGAGTACGAGGATATCGCCAAGAACGAGGTCCAGCGCGCCATCTGCGCCGATGAAGAGTCGATTCGCAAGCTGTGCGCGAACTACATCGACAACATCAAGGCCTACACTCAAAAAGAGCGGGTTCGCAACCGCTACACCAATCAGGATGAGGAGCCCGACGAGCGGCTGATGCGCAGCATCGAAGAGAAGATCGGTATCCAGGAGTCGCTCAAAGACGATTTCCGGCGCGAGATCATGAACTACATCGGCGCTTTGGCGATCGAGGGCAAGATCTTCAGCTACCGCACCAACGAGCGCTTGCACAAGGCCCTGGAGCTCAAGCTCTTCGAGGACCAGAAAGACACCATCAAGCTGAAGAGCTTGGTTTCCAGCGTGGTCGACAAAGATACCCAGGCCAAGATCGACGTAGTCAAGACCCGCATGATCGAGAACTACGGCTATTGTGAAGTCTGTGCCACCGACGTTCTGAACTACGTGGCATCGATTTTCGCCCGCGGCGACGTTCAGGAGAGCTGACGCCAGCCGGTCGCGGCCGGAGCGCGGAGGAACCATGGCTTCGAAAATCGAACGAGATGCCGCCCGGTTCCGTCATATCGTCAAGGGGCGCATTCGCAAAGAGCTCAAGCGCTACATGAGCCAGGGCGAGCTCTTCGGCAAGAAGGGCAAGGACGTGGTCTCGATTCCGCTGCCGGAGATCGACATACCGCGCTTCCGCTTCGGCACCGGCGGCTCCGGAGGAGTGGGCCAGGGAGAGGGTGAGCCCGGACAGCCGATCGGCCCCGGGGAAGGGACCCAGCCGGGACCGGCCGGCGAGGACGAAGGACAGCACGTTCTGGAGGTCGATGTCTCTCTGGAAGAGCTGGCCGAGATCCTGGGAGAGGAGCTCGAGCTGCCGCGCATCGAGCCCAAAGGGGCGCGTACCATCACCTCGACCCATCGTCGTTACAGCGGCATTCGCCGGGTCGGTCCCGAGGGCTTGCGTCATTTCAAGCGCACCTACCGTGAGGCGCTCAAACGCCAGATCATGGCGGGCACCTACGATCCCAGCAAGCCGGTCTTCACGCCCACCAGAGAAGATCGCCGCTACCGATCCTGGGTCGATGTGGTGAATCCCGAGTTCAATGCCGTCATCGTCTACATGATGGACGTCTCGGGCTCGATGGGAGATGAGCAGAAGGAGATCGTGCGCATCGAGAGCTTCTGGATCGACACCTGGCTTCGATCCCAGTACAAGGAGCTCGACACGCGCTACATCATTCACGATGCGGTGGCTCACGAGGTCGATCGACACACGTTCTTTCACACCCGCGAGTCCGGCGGAACCAGGATCAGCACGGCCTACAACAAGGCGGTCGAGATTCTGGATGCGAGCTATCCCGCGCAAGACTGGAATACCTACCTGTTCCATTTCTCCGACGGCGACAACTGGGGCGGCGGCGACACCGAGGCCTGCCTGGAGGTGCTGAGCGGCCGCCTGGTTCCCGATGCCAACCTGTTCGGTTATGGACAGGTGCAGTCCCCGTACGGCTCGGGCCAGTTCATCAAGGACCTCAGGCGCCGTTTCTCCAGCGACGAGAGGGTGATCCTGAGCGACATCCAGGGAAGAGATGGTATTCACGGCTCCATCAAGGAGTTCCTGGGAAAGGGCAAGTGAAGCGTGATTCGAGAGGCGTTTCCCAGCGACCTGAAGGCGGCCAAGTACCGGATCCGTGAGATCGTCGAGCGCGCCGGGCTGGACGCGTTCGAGATCATTTTCGAGGTGCTCGACTACAAGACCATCAATGCCGTCGCCGCCTACCAGGGATTTCCCACTCGCTACCCGCACTGGCGCTGGGGAATGGACTACAATCGTCTGGCCAAGGGGCATAGCTACGGACTGCAGACTATCTACGAATTGGTGATCAACAACGATCCCTGCTATGCGTATCTGTTGCAGTCGAACGACATGATTACCCAGAAGATGGTCATGGCGCACGTCTACGGCCACTGCGACTTCTTCAAGAACAACATGTGGTACGCGCACACCAATCGCAAGATGATGGACGAGATGGCGAATCACGCCTCGCGAGTGCGCTCGCTGATGGGGAGACACGGGCAAGACAAAGTAGAGGAGTTCATCGACGTCTGTCTGTCGCTCGAGAATCTGATCGACGTGCACAGCGGTGGAATTCGTCGCAAGGCGCAGCAGGGCGGGCCCAAAGGGGAGCGCGGCAAGGATGGTGTGCCGCGGCTCAAGGCCAAGTCGTACATGGAGGACTACATCAATCCGCCGGAGTTCCTGGCTTCGCAGCGGGCGACATTGGCCGGCGAGGAGGCGAAGGCGAGGAACTTCCCGCGTGAGGCGGCGCGCGACGTGATGGAGTTCCTCATCGAGCACGCGCCGCTGGAGAGCTGGCAGAGAGAGATCTTGGCGATGGTGCGCGAGGAGGCTCTGTACTTCGCGCCGCAAGCTCAGACCAAGATCATGAACGAGGGTTGGGCGTCGTACTGGCACAGCACGCTCATGACCGATGAGATCCTCGACGACAGCGAGGTGGTCGACTACGCGCAGAAGCACGCCGGCGTAACCGCCAGCTCGGGGCGCCAGCTGAACCCTTACAAGATGGGCATCGAGCTCTTCCGCGATATCGAAGATCGATGGAATCGTGGCCGCTTCGGGGCCGAGTACCAGGCCTGTGACTCCTTCGAAGAACGGAAGTCCTGGGATCGGGAGCTGGGCCTGGGGCGCGAGAAGATCTTCCAGGTGCGGCGACTCTACAACGACGTCACATTTATACACGAGTTCCTGACCGAGGAGTTCTGTCGTCGCAACAACTTCTTCAGCTTCTCCTACAATTCCTCGGCGGAGCGCTACGAGATCGAATCGCGGGAGTTCCAGCAAATCAAGAAGAGACTGCTCTTCTCGCTGACCAACATGGGCAACCCGCTGATCGACGTGGTAGACGCCAACTACAAGAACCGCGGCGAGCTCTTTTTGCGCCATCGCTTCGAAGGCACGGTGCTCGACATGGAGAAGGCCAAGGCGACGCTGAAGAACCTGTCTCGGGTCTGGAGCCGCCCGGTGCACATCGCTTCGCGCAACGAGAAGAAAGAGTTCGTGCTCAGCTGCGAGGACGAGGAGATTACAGAGTCGAGCGCTTGACGCGGGCGCGTGGAGCCATTAGCTTGGCGGCCGCCATCGAATCACCATGGAGGCCCCGTGCCCGCGCGCCGCTACGGAAATCTTCTCTTCGCCATGTTCATGGTCTGCGCCGTGGGTCTCATGCTCTGGGGGGGATCCCGATCGATCGAGCCATGGCCGGCAGTCGAAATCTCGGTCGAGTAGCGAACCGGGCTCGTCGCGCACTGATCGGCATGCTGGTGCTGGCGGGCGCCTGCGGCCCGAGCGAGGTCTCGAAGGGGCGCCGTGTCGAGCTGGTGGAGCTCGAATCGGTCGATATCGTGCGGCGGCTGCGCGAGACCGGAACGGTGGCGGCGCGTGCGCTGGTGCCGGTGCGGGCGCCTCTGGGGGGCACCGTCATCGCCTTGGCGGCGCGCGAGGGCGAGCGGGTCGCCGCCGGTGAGGTGCTGGCCACGGTCGAGCTCGAACCGGCGGAGCGGATTCGCTACCTCGGCACCCGCGTGACGGTTCTGCAAGACAGCCTCGCCCTGGCCGGCGCCGTGGAGGAGCAGACCCGCAAAACGCGGCTGGCCGGCGAAGGCCGGGTCTCCGAGATGGAGCTGGAGCTGGCCGCCGCCGAGGTAGAGGTGCTGCGCGCCAAGCTGGAGCTGGGCCGCGTCCAGCTGCGGGCGATCGAGGGCCAGAGCGGCGGCGCGCGCAGGGTGCGCGAAGGGCGGGCCGATCTGTTGGCCCCGATCGACGGGACGGTGCTGCGGCGCTCGGTGGAGGTCGGCGAGGTCGTCGCCCCGAAGGCGGGGGTCGTCGGGGCCGGTCGCGAGCTCTTCCTGATCGGCGACATCGATCCCCTGGAGGTCCATTGTCGTGTCGATCAGGCCGACGTGCGGCACGTGCGCCTGGGAGCGGCGGTGCGGGTGAGGGTCGACGCTCTGCCGGAAGCGCCCCTGAGCGGCGTCGTCGGGCATCTCTCCCCGGCCGCGGTCGACGCGCGCGACGGCGGCGAGCGGGTGGAATTCGAGGCCAGGATCGACCTCGTCGATCCGCCGGCCGAGGTGCGGCCGGGGATGACCTGCCGCATCGACCTGGTGCTGGCCGAAGCCCATGGGGTGCCCGGACTGCCGGTGGAGTCGGTGCGCGCCGTCGCCAGCGGCGGTTGGGAAGTCGTGCTGCCCGAGAGCGGGGGAACGGTGGCGGTCGAGCTGGGGCTGCGCGACGAGCATCGAGTGGAGATCAAGTCCGGCCTGTCCGTGGGGGACCGGGTGGTGCGCTACCCGGTCGGATCGGCGCGCGGCCCCGACCTTCCGGACTCCGCATTGCTGGGGCGGGTCGGCGCCGGATGAGATCGGTTCTTCTGGGGATCCGCCTGGGCCTCTCGGAGATCGCGGCGCACCGCTTTCGCAGTGCTCTGTCGATGCTCGGCATCGTCATCGGCGTGGCCGCGGTGATCGCCGCGGTGTCGATCGGCGAGGGGATGCGCGACTCCGTCATCTCGCAGTTCGGCGAAATCGGCGCCGCCGACCAGGTGGCGGTGCGCGGCGAGCCGCGCTGGGTGAAGCGCGGCGGAGACTGGAAGCGCAACCTGGTGCCCGAACAGCTGAGCTGGGAAGACGAGCGCGACATGAGCGGCAATCGCGCCGGTGGTCGGGTCCTGTCCGTGCTGCCCGAGGTCAGCGGCAGCGTCGGCGCCAGCGCCGGCAGGGTGGGGCGTGCGGTCTCCTACATGGGGCTGCGGGCCGGCGCGGTCGAGGCCCGCAAGTGGCGCCTGGCCGCGGGCCGCGGGCTCGTCGAGCTCGACGCCGGAGAGCCGGTCTGCCTGATCGGCTCGCGCATCGTCGCCGATTTCTTCGGCGGATGCGAGGCGCGCTCGGCGATCGGTCGCGAGCTGCGCCTGGGCGGGCTGCGCATGGTGGTCGTGGGAGTGCTCGAGGAGCAGGGGGCCAGCCTCTTCCAGGACACCGACGACCTGGTCATCGTACCGATCGAGACCGCCCAGACCCGGCTCAGCAGGTCGGAGCATCTCTCGCGCATCGTGCTGCAGCTCCGGCGCCCGGAGGACGCACCGGAGGTGGAGCGTTGGGTGCGCACGATTCTGGTCGCCAATCATGCGGGGGGCGAGAACTTCCGGGTCGATCGCGAGGAGGCGATTCTGGAGCGGATCGCCGACGTGACGCTCTTGATCAACCTGACCCTGGGCGGCATCGCCGGCATCTCGCTCCTGGTCGGCGGAATCGGGATCATGAACATCATGCTGGCGTCGGTGACCGAGCGCACCCGCGAGATCGGCATTCGCAAAGCGATCGGCGCCGCCGATCGCGATGTGCTGGCGCAGTTCCTGATGGAGGCGGCGACCGTGACCGTGATCGGCGGGTTGATCGGCGCGCTGGCCGGCATGGGACTCGGGCGCGGCGTGGCGCGCGTCATCACTTTGGCCCTGGCCGAGCCGGTGGTGCCGAAGTTCTCGGCTGTGGTGCTGCTGCTGGCGGTACTCTTCAGCGGGGGCGTCGGGCTCTTCTTCGGGATCATGCCCGCGCGGCGCGCGGCGTCCATGGATCCGATCGAGTCCCTGCGAACCGAATAGAACGACCAGCGGAGGAATGACGGATGGCTGACGGGCGAGGAGGCGAGCGAATGGGCCGGCTGCGTGGGGCGCTGGAGCAGATGCGGTGCGTCTTCGCGCCGATGGTCGCCGCACTGGCCCTGGGCTCGACCGCCGCGGCCGACCGGCTCTGGCTGGTTTCCGATCTCGCTCTGCTCGATGGGGCGCTGCCGAAATCCGACGGAGCGACTTTCAAGGTCGAGGTGCGGGCGCCCAATCACCCTTCGGCCGAGAAGATCCTGGCAGAGACCATCACCGAGCCCGGCTGGCATCCGGTGGCGGCGGAGCTGAGCCGCTGGCAGGGCCGGCCGATGCGGCTGCGCCTGATCGTGTCTCCGGGGCCGCGCAACGCGGCGAACTTCGATTTCGGCGCCTGGGGACGGGCGCGGATCGTTCGAGTGCCGGACCAGTGGGAGGGGGAGGGAACCCCGCCCAGGGAGGAACTGATTCACGATCTCGTGGAGCTGGCGATCGAGGCGGAGACCGGGGTCGGTGCTCGGAAGTTGGAGCTGAGTCCCGCGTCCGGCCGCGGGGTTTTCGATGCCCACCGGTCGCCGGGCGGTCGTACGCTGGGGACCGAGAACATCGCCGGCGGGGTCTCGCAGCCGGCGATCTACCACCACCCGGCCTTTCGCACCCCGGCGCCTTCCTGGGGCGAGTGGCGTTTCGATCTACCGGTCGTTCACGACATCTCGGTCGCCTGGTTGGATGCCGTTCCCACCGGTGCCGAGGAGCAGGGGGTCGACTTCTCGATCCGCAGCCGATCCCCCTGGGCCGGCCGCTCGCCGATCGTGCTGAAGATCCTCAAGCTGAACCGGGATTTCGATCTACTGGAGACCGAGCTGACCCTGGCCCCGGGTGAGCAGGTCCACACCCTGCACTGGCCGGCGGAGGGTGCGAAGGCCGGCAACTACACCTTCGAGCTGGACATGGGCCAGATGGGTCGCACCCGGGGGAAGTTCTACCTCGACTACGCCTTGCGCGACGAAGCCGAGGCGATCGAGCTGCCCGCCGGGGGTGGGGTCTGGCTCGCTTTCTGGACCGCTCTGTCCGACGGTGCGCTGCCGGTCTCCAACGGCGTGGAGTTCCAGGCCGCGGTCCGCGAGTCGCGCTTCGAGCGCGGAGCCGCGCGAGAGATCCACCGCGTGGTGGCGCGCGCCCCGGGATGGACCCCGGCGGTGCTCGATCTGGGCGATTACGCCGGGCGCGAGATCACTCTGACCCTGACCGTCGATCCGCTCGGTTCGGGGAACAAGGACTGGGCGGTTTGGGGGCAGCCGATGATCGTCGCTGCTCCGGACGGGCACGTCGGCGGAGCGTACGATCCGGGCGCGCCCGAATGGTCCGATGTCGCCTTCATCGATCTGCTCGAGGTCGACCCGGTGGCAACCGGGATTCAGGAGCGCGATGTCGACCTGGCGTCGCCGAACAAGCAGAACCGCGGCGCGGTGTTCCATCCCCGGTGGGGACTGAAACGGCGCCAGACCAGCTCACTGCACCGCAGCGCCGGCATCGGGCGCAAGGGAATCTTCCACCACCCGGCCTTCGAGCTCAGACCGCAGCTCTCGTGGGCGGAGTTGACCGTCAAGGTGCCCACCACCCGACCTTTCCACGTCCATCTCGAGGTTCCCGATCGCGATGTCTACGACAGCGAGCGCTTTCCGATCACGCCGGTGATGATCGCCAAGGACCAGGCCCGAGAGATCGACCTTGCGCTCAAGGTCTTTCGGGAGTCGGAGCCGGAGCCGGTGTTCGCGATCGAACGCGAGGTCGAGGTTCCCCTCGGAGAGACCCACCTGGCTCTCTTCTGGCCGACCTTCCGCGCCCCTGCCGGCGACTATCGGGTCGAGCTCGGGGTCGAGGAGGGGGGCGGAGCTCCTTTGCTCTACTCGGCACGGCTGCGCAAGCGCGGCGGGATCGGCTACCTGGAGTCCGTGCAGCTGGATCCGCTGCACCTGGCGATCGAGGCCGAGGATCTGGCCGGGGGCTCGTGGGCGCCGGCCGACCTCTGCGACACCTACTTCTCGGGCTTCGGCGGCAACTTCATCTCCGGCCAGCGCTGCCTGTCCCTGCCCCACTCACGTGCCGAGGGCGAGGCGCGCACCACGATCCAGGTCGAGCGGCCTTCCCGTTACCGGGTCTGGGTCCGCTACGAGGCCCCATCGGGCTTCGAGACCCGCTTCGGCATCCGGCTGGAGCAGAATGGCGAGGTCGTCTTCGACGAGGCCTACGGCGACTCGGACGCTCTGAAGCTCTGGCCCTTCGGCAATCACGACAACATCGAGGCGCGCCTGATCTCCGATCCCTGGTGGCCCTGGGGGGGCGGCGACAACATCGTCTGGCAGGGCCACGATTTCGATGCCGGCCTCGACGCCGGCAGCGCCGACCTGGTGCTCTACGGCCGAGACAACGGCTCGCTCGGGGCCGATCGAAATGTCGATGCGATCTTGCTCACCACGGTGCCAGAGATCGCACCGGTCAATCCATGGCTCCCCTACCTCGATGAGATTGCCAGCACGCGGCGAATGTTCCTGCGTCTGCGCAATCCGATCGGCGCCTCCGGCAAGATCGGTGTCACCGGACAGACCATGCTGCACCGCAATCCCTTCCTCAAGCGTCCCTGGGATCTGCGGCTGCCGATCGAGCTCGAGCCGGGCCAGCAGAGCGACTGGATCGCCCTCGGCCCCGATCTCGACACCACCGACGAGACCACCCTGCGCCTTTGGATCGACCACGACTCGCAAGAGCGCCCCCCCTCGCTCGAAGCCGATTTCTGCGCCACGAAAGGCACGACCCCCATCGAGCGGGTCGCCTGGTCCGGAGACCTTCGACCCCGCTCCGAGGTGCTTCTCAACATCCCGGCCCGCTACCCGCGCGAAGGTCGCGTGACCACCGGCGAAGAGGTGCTGGCGGAGCTGACCCAGGCGATCGGCGCGGCCTCCTTCCCGGGCCGAGTCCCGCGCCGTCTACTGATCTACCCGAATCGCTGGGACGAGCACACCATGGTCGGCATGAGCGAGCAGTTGCGCGCCGACATGTTCGAGCTCTACGAGCATCTGGGCTTCAACACCCTGCGCCATCTCAAGCCCGAGGCCGGACCCGCGAGCGAGCGGCCGCGCAGGGTTCGGATTCGGCGTCGCATCCACCTCGATCCCGCCAACCTGGAGAAGGAGCGCGCGGCCGGCATCGCCGACGAGGTGCGGATGGTGTCGCTGGGCGACGAGATTCCGCTGCCGCAGCTGCGCCACTACATCCCCAACGTGGCCTGGCAGGCGGAGTTCAGGCTCTACATCGAGAGCCTGGGTCTGAAGCCGAAGGACCTTCTTCCTCTGGAAGAGCTGCGCGGCACGCCAGAGGAGAACGCGCTGCGGGTGCGCATGGTCGGGCCGCAGGAGGCCAAGAGCCATCCGCGGCTCTACTACCACACCGTCCGTTTCCAGGGCCGGATCTTCGCCATGGAGCAGCAGCGGGTCTCCTCGGTCATTCGACGGCTCTATGGAGAGGATGTCTGGATCGGCGCCAACTTCAGCCCGCACAACTACTTCGAGCTTCCGACGCGAAAGTGGATTCAGGTGTTTCGCGAAGGCGGCATGACGATGCCCTGGAGCGAGGACTATGTCTGGCAGGTGCCGGAAGTCTCGGTGCAGGTGGTCGGCTACCTGCTCGACGTCATGCGTGCCGGGGCGCGCGAGGACGATCTGCCGATCTGCTTCTACTCCATGCCCCACTCGCCGAACAACACCGACGACGACCTGCGGCGCTCTGCGATGACCGCCGTCGGACGCGGCGCCAAGGCGCTGAACTACTTCTGCGTGTTCCCCAAGCAGTTCTGGTACGAGAACTTCATCGATGCATCGAACGTCAATCGCTACCGCACCATCGGCGAGTTGAACCACGAGATCGGCGGGTGCGAGGACTATCTCTTGGACGGCCGGCCGCGCGCTGCGCGGGTGGGAATCGTGGTGCCCGACGCCACCGACATCTGGGAGAACGCCGGTCCGATGGACTACGGCGACTGCGACGATTGCAAGTCGATCCTCTTCAGCGAGGAACGCAAGGCGCTGTGGCTGGCCCTGCGTCATCTGCAGGTGCCGGTCGACATCGTCCCCTCCGACGACGTTCGGAGCGGATCGATCGATCGCTACGCGGCCCTCTATCTGGCCGGTGACCACGTCGCGCGCGACGTCGCACGTGACCTCGGCGAGTGGGTTCGCCAGGGCGGCGTGCTCTTCGCCTCGGGCGGCACCGGAGTGAAGGACGAGTACGGACGCCAGAGCACACTCCTGCCCGACCTGATCGGCTGCCGGTCGCTCGATGTGGAGCGAAGCGTGCGCCTGGTGCGGGCCAAGATGGAGCTGCCCAGGCTCGATCCGCTCGGGCGGGTCGAGGTCACCGAGGGGGGCAGCTTCGACGCGGTGGCGCTGCGCCAGCGCTGGCAGGTAGAGGACGCCGAGGTCATCGGCCGTTTCGGGAACGGCGATGCGGCGCTCGTGACCTCCCGTCACGGCAAGGGGAGAGTGGTGGCCGCCGCGGCGCTCCCCGGTCTGGCCTATGTTCGCAGCGCGATTCCGATTCGGCCCTGGGACCGAGGCTGCGGCCCCCAGAGCATGAACCACTGGCTGCCCTCGGAGTTCGATTCCGCGGCGCGCTTGATCATCGAGCTGCCGGTGCGCCTGGCGGGAGTGGAGGCGCCGGTCCGCTGCAGCGAGGCGTTGGTGGAGCCGAGCCTGATCGAGGGCGAGTCGAAGGCCGCCGTGGTGTTGGTCAACTTCACCGACGCACCGATTCCGCGGCTCGAGGTCGAGCTCGCTCTCGGCTGGACGCCGCGGCGCATCCGCTCGGTGCGCGGGGTCGCGATCGAAGGCCGCGGCAACCGGATCGCGCTGCCGCTCGGGGTGTCGGACGTGCTGATGATCGACCGATGAGCACGAGCTCGCGGGTCGGGTTGACACTGGCCCTGGCGATGGCCGGCGGCGCCCTGGCACGGCCGGGCCCGGTGGCGCCCAAGCCGGAGCAGCTCTACTTCGAGAGTGAAGCGCAGCTCAGCCCACTCGGGGGCGCTGGAGGGAGCGACGGCTGTGCCGTGCTGGTGGTGTGGGACGATGCCCTGCGCGGAGCCACGGTGGTGGCCCGGCGATCGTTGGCGCCTGGCCGTCGAGTGCTGATTCGCGCGGCCATCCCCCAGTCGAGCGGCCCGCGGGCGGCTCTCGGCCTGTGGATCGATCCCGGCGTCGATCGCCGGGGCCTGGGCGATCGCGTGGTTTTTCGCGAGCCACGTATCGTGCGCGCCGATCCGACCCTGTCCGGACCCGACGTGACCTGGACCGACCTCGTGGAGGAGACCCGAGCAGGCGGCGCCGGCCTGCGCCATGGCGAGGAATCGGTCGCGGTGCAGGGCGCCGCCACGGCGGGCTACCAGCCCTACGCGGGGCTCGGTCCCGAGCCCGGCACCCTGGTGGTGACGGCGGCCAAGTCGCATGCGGCCGGCATCGAGTTCCGCGTGCAGCCCCCGCTCCCCCCCGGCGGGCGCTCCGAACCGCGGGTCTATCGCGGCATGCTGCACGCCCACTCCTCGCTTTCCGACGGGGCGGGCCCTCCCGCCGAGGCCTTTCGGATGGCCAGAGAGGAGGGGGTCGACTTCTTCGCTGTCACCGATCACGCGGAGATGTTGCGCATCCCTCGGTTCGGGGAGAGCCGCTGGGACGAGGTCCAGCGGGCGGCCAGAGAGGCGACCGTGCAGGGCGAGTTCGTCGCCCTCTTCGGCTACGAGTACACCCACCCCTCCGAAGGCCACCTGAACACCCTCGGGGCCGACCGCATCATCGACGCGATCACCGCGCCGCACTGGCGTGCCTACCTGGAACGTCTCTCGGGGCAGCCGGACGCGATCGGGATGTTCAACCACCCCTACCAGGAGGGCACGCGCAACTGGAACGACTTCGCCTTGCCCGAGGATTCGCTGCGGAGCCACGCGCTGCGTCAGGTGGCGTTGATCCGCGCGCTCGATGGCGAGGGTCGATTCGGCTACGCCTATCGCCGGGCGCTCGACAAGGGCTGGCGGGTCGCGCCCCACGCCAGCCACGACGATCACAATCCCACCTGGGGCCGGGGGGGACGCAGCGTTACCGGCGTGTTGGCCCACAGCCTGACCGAGGATGGGATTCTGCAGGCACTGCGCATGCGCCGCAGCTTCGCCTCGCAGGATCGCGGGCTGATGCTCACGATGCAGAGCTCCGAGGGGGTCTGGATGGGGGGCGAGGTACGTTCCGGACCGATCGAGGTGGTGGTCGTTGCTTCCGATCCAGTGCCGGACGACACCCTGCTGCGCATCGAGATCCTCGGCCGCGGCAATCGTGAGATCGCCCGCAAGGTATCGCAGGGTGAGGCATCCATCCGTTGGCACGCCGGCGTCGAGCTGCTCCCCGGAGAGGCGGTGATCGCGCGGGCCGTTCAGCGCGACGGCGACGAGGCGCTGAGCGCGCCGCTCTTCGTGCGCTGAGCCAGGGCTGATTCAGATCGCTGCGAGCGCGCCTCGAAGATCGTCGATCAAATCGCCGACATCCTCGACGCCCACCGAGAGCCGGATCAGGCCGTCGGTGATGCCCAGCGCCTTGCGCTCCTCTTCGGGCACCGAGGCGTGGGTCATGGCACCGGGGTGGCAGACCAGGCTCTCGACGCCGCCCAGCGACTCGGCCAAGGTGAAGACGCCCAGTGCCGCCACGAACTCCTCGGCGGCGTCGAAGTCGGGCAGCTCGAAGCTGATCATGCCGCCGAAGCCGCCCATCTGCCGCCGCGCCAGATCGTGCTGCGGGTGGCTCTTGAGCCCCGGGTAGTAGACCTTGCCGATCCGCGGTTCGGCGTCGAGGAAGGCGGCGATTGCCCGGGCGTTGGCATCGTGGGCGGCCATCCGCAGGTGCAGGGTCTTCACACCGCGCAGCACCAGCCAACAATCGAAGGGGGAGGGGACCGCCCCGGCGGCGTTTTGAACGAAGGCCAGGCGCTCGGAGAGGGCGTCGTCGTTGGTCATCAATACGCCGCCGACCACGTCGGAATGACCGTTCAGGTACTTGGTGGTCGAATGGAGCACCAGGTCGATGCCGTGCTCGAGCGGACGCTGGAAGATCGGGCTCATGAAGGTGTTGTCGACGCAGGTGCGCACTCCGCGCCGACCGGCCAACTCGGCGATCGCCTCCAGATCGGTCAGCGTGAGGATCGGGTTGGTCGGGGACTCCACGAAGATCAGCCGGGTGCGCCCCTCGCAGGCCGCTTCGACGGCCGCCAGGTCGGAGGTGTCGACGAAGCTCGCCCGCAGCCCCAGGCCCGACAGGATCGTGGTCAGCAGTCGGTAGGTGCCGCCGTAGACATTATCGGTGCAGACCAGGTGATCGCCCGACACCAAGAGCATCGCCAGGGCGCTCACCGCCGCCATGCCGCTGGCGAAGGCATGCCCGTGGGCGGCGCCTTCCAGGGCGGCCAGGTTGGCCTCGAGCACCTCGCGGGTCGGGTTCTGGGTTCGGGCGTACTCGTAACCGCGGTGCTGGGCGATGGCGTCCTGCACGAAGGTCGCCGACTGGTAGATCGGCGTCATGATGGCGCCGGTGATCGGCTCCGGTCGTTGCCCCGCGTGTACCGCGAGAGTGGCTGGCTTCATCGATTCGCACCTCTACGCTGATGATCGTGCCCCGGTGATCCGGAGCGCGGAATTCAGTCCCCCAAGTCGTTCAGCTCGATCGCCGTCAGGCGAACCGAATCGCCGCGCCGGATGCGCAGCAAGAGCGCTCTGGCGCCGTGTGATTGGCGACGCAGCTCGGCCCGCAGTGCGGCGGCGCTGGCCGGTCTTCGGCCGACCAGGTCGATCCAATCCCCGCGCCTGATCCCGGCGCCCTCGGCGCGGCCCCGCCGGGCGACCGATACCACCGCCAGGGCGCTGCCGATGCCGCCCAACTGGGCGACCGTCAGGCCCAGACCTTCGATCTCGGTCACCTCGGCCGGAGCCGTGTCCGGTGGCAGCTGCGCGGGTTGCTCGTCCAGCTCGACGCGCAGGATCCGCCCGTGGCCGTCGGTGGAGACGCTGAGTTTGAGCTCCTCGCCCGGATGCCGCGCCTGCACCAGGGAATCGAGCTCTCGCGCCGAGCGGACCGGACGGCCGTCGACCGCGGTGATCACATCCATCGGCGACAGACCGGCGCGGTTGCCGGGCCCGGCCGAGCGCACCCGCGACACCACCACGCCGAGGCCGGGCGAGACCCCCAACGCCGCCGCCATCGGCGCGCTCATCGTCGCCACCTCGATTCCGACCGAGGCGGCCGGCAGGGGCGGGCGCGCCGCCAGCCTTTCGACCGCCTCCAGCACCCGTGCCGCCGGAACCACCATGCCGAGGTCGAGAACCGTCTGGTCGACCACCGCCTTGCCGACCACCATGCCGATCCAGCGCCCCGCGGCGTCTACCACCGGTCCGCCGCTCGATCCTTCCGCCACCAGAGCGTCGATCAGGAGATGCCCCTCCGGCGTGCTGGGATCGGCACCGGAGTCTGGCAGCGCCGCGACGATACCGCGGGTCACCACCAGGCCCGATCCGAGGGGGTTGCCGATCGCGAACACCTCCTGGCCGATCGCCGGCTCCGGAGCCAGGGCCGGTGGCGGCGGCGTCGCTTCGCTGGGATCGACCTCCAGCAGCGCGAGATCGAACGAGGGTTCGCTGGCCCGCAAGGTCGCGGGGCGGCCTGGCCCCGTGCCGACCGCGATGCGCGGCGCGCCCTCGACCGCGTGCAACGCAGTGACCACGCCACCGGCGGAGTCGACCACCACGCCGGCCGCCGACGAGAGCAGCGCTCCGGTCTCACCGACCGTCTCCACGATCACGGCCGATCGCAGCGCCGCCAGCAGCCCCTCGGTCGGCTCGGGTCCGGCCGTCCAGGGCGCGATCGCCAGGAGCAGCATTCCGGCGGCTGGGACGGTCATCGCGTGGCCCCCCCGAGCTGGTCCAGGTTCTGGGCGGCGATGCGGGCCTCTTCGGTGGTCGGGAACTCGTCGATCACCCGCGCCAGGGTGGCGCGTGCGTCTCCGCGCAGCCCCAGCTCGATCTCGCACAGTCCCAGCTTCAGCAGGGCGGCCGGCAGACGCTCCTCGGCGGAGTCGCCGCGCAGCGCCGCGGCGAACGATTCGGCCGCTTCCTGGTAGCGCGCGGCGGCGAAGTGGCACTCGCCCAGCCAGAACTGCGCGTCGGAGCGCAGGGGGCTCGCGGGGGCGCTCTCCAGGAGCTGCTCGAAGCCCTCTTTCGCGAGTTCGAAGTCGCCACGGGTGGCGTCGAGGTAGGCCTGCCGATAGAGCTCCGCGGCCTCGATGCCGGCGATCTGGGAGCTGTCGGGTGCATCGATCGGCGTTAGCCCAGAGCGCAGGTCGTCGATCCCTTGATCGAGCTCCTCGATGCGCGCCCGCAGCGCGCCCTGAGCCTGCTCGGCGCCTGAGGAGCGCACCTGCTCGGCCGCCTCGACGCGGCGGATCTCTTTGTCGAGCGCCACCAGCGAGCTGTCGGTGCGCGCTTGCCACTGGGACTCACGCGCGCTGAGCGCGGCGAGGTCGCGACGCAGCATCTCGACATCGCCCGGCCGGGCGCAGGCGCAGAGCGCGCAGAGGGCGGCCACGGCCAAGGGCCCCCTCCGAGACCGCGGTCCTGGAGGGGGCTGGATGACGCTCATTCCGGGCTGCTCGACGACTACTTGGTGGTCTTGAACTCGTCGCGGCGGTTCATCGCCCAGGTCGCTTCGTCGACGCCGGTCACCAGAGGCCGGCTCTTGCCGTAGGAGATCGTGGAGATCCGCTCCGGGGCCACGCCGTAGGTCACCAGGAAGTCCCGCGCCGCCGCGGCCCGGGCCTCTCCCAGAGCCAGGTTGTACTCGACGGTGCCGCGTTCGTCGCAGTGGCCTTCGATCAGGACCTTGAACTTGCCGTGCTCGAGCAGCAGGTCGGCACTTTGGGTCAAGAGCCGGGTCGACTCGGGCGTCAGGTCGGACTTGTCGAAGTCGAAGTGGATGCGATCGAGATCGATGCGCAGGATCTCGGGCGGCGGGGGTGGAGGCGGAGGCGGCGGCGGTTCCTCGACGACCGGTGCCGGTGCCGGGGGCGGGGGCGGCTCTTCGACGACCTCGACCTTCT
>CAZBBK010000062.1:37117-37432 GCA_964490075.1 uncultured Gemmatimonadota bacterium
TCGGGGGGGGGGGGGGGGGGGGGGGGGGGGGGGGGGGGTCCCCCCCCGCGGGGGGGGGGGGGGGGGGGGGGGGGGGCGGCTCTTCGACGACCTCGACCTTCTTGCTGCCGCAGCCGGCCAGCAAGTAGGCGCCTGTTGCCAGTGCCAGGCCCAGGCCCAGCGCCCTGCGTCGATGACTCGCTAATCTGCTCATTCCGTCTCTTCCTTCCGGATCAGAGATCCTGGGTTCCTGGCGGGGGAAGTGACCAGGTCGGCGTGATCGCCCCCTTGGTGTTCGCGATCCTGCGGACCGCGCTGCCGTCCAAGCGCATGGTG
>CAZBBK010000063.1:0-2122 GCA_964490075.1 uncultured Gemmatimonadota bacterium
TTGCCCGCTGCCGATGGGGGCTCTGGCCGTCCCATCCGGCGGGAGGTCCGCGGCGTCGAGACCTCAGATTCCGGAGAAGCCGAAATCCACACCCGCACGAGGGCCCCGCTCCGGCCTCGCGGCATCAGGGCCGGAATCCGGTCGTAACTCGCGACTCTGATCGAGGAGCTGAGGGTTGCGGCCAGATTCTGGTCACAACTCCCGACTCTCGATCGAGAGTCGCGAGTTACGGCGCGAATACGGTCGTGGCTCCGGTTTCATCGCGCTGAGTGGCGAGTTGTGGCGGATATACGGTCGTGGCTCCGCACTCTCGATCGAGAGTGGTGAGTTGTGTCGCGAAAAGGCGTCATGACTCGCGGTTCCGAGCGCGGAGCTGGGCTTTGTGTCGGGGCCGGTCGCGGGGGTGGCGCGGGCGCGGGGGAGCGCGGCGTGCGCGGAGGGTGCGCACGATGGCGGAAGAGCACCCTACCCCGTCATCCCGGCTGACTTCTCGATATGGCGCTTCTCGAGCGACGCACTCCGCGAAGAACCGCAGGCCCCGCGGGAGTCCGCGGGCCTCCGGGGCTCCAGCCAGGTTGGGAGAAACGGTACAGGGCAGGGGCGGGTTTTGCCACATACCGGCCGCTCCCCGCGTAGAGGCTCGCTATATCGAAACTCCAGCGCTAGTTCGGGACAATCGTCAAGGTCCGGGTCAGCCGGCGCGGATCGTGGCGCACGCTCAAGATCTCGCTCTCCGGGTCCCAGTCCCAGGACCAGGTGCCGGGAAGGTCGGTCGAGCGCACGCGGAATCCCTCGGGGTAGTGGCGGGCGGCGGGCACGAAGATCTCGGTCGGGGCATCGATCGCGGCGCCGCCGCTCCAGGTGAATTTCCAGCGCCGCGTGAGAGGCACGAAGCCGAAGCCGAGCGGCGTGCCGGCGGTGCGCAGCGGAGTCGGTCGCGCCAGCAGGTCGACCACCGGAAGCTCCGATCCGTCGGGATACTCCACGCCCCACTCTTCGTTCGAGCGGGTGTAGTCCCAGAAGGCCGACCCGAAGGCGAAGCGGTCGAAGAGACCCAGGAGGTCCCGGTAGTAGTCGCGCACACCGGGCATCTGCCAGGAGCAGCCGTACTCGCCGATCCAGACCGGGTCCTTGAAGCGTTCCCGTTCCATCGCCCGGCGGGTCATGGCCAGGGTCATCAGCGCGCCCGGACCGACGTAGCCCCACTGCGATTCGGTGGCCGGATCGTAGTAGTGGGGAGCCATCACCCAGTCGTGCTCCGGGTGGCTGGCCAGGTAGGAGGGCGAGCCCCAGTTGGTGAGCACCCGCGGCTCCCAGAAGGTCAGCAGCCCGGCGCCGGCGGAGGCGACCGCGTCGTGCCCGCGGTGCAGGAACGACTCCATGTACTCGGGGTCGAAGAGGAGGCCGAGCATCGGCTCGGGCCAGGGTTCGTTCATCAGCTCGATGCCGATGACGGCGTGCTGGTCGCGGAATCGCTCGGCGGTGTAGGCGAGCATCTCGTGGAAACGGGTCTGGATCCCGTCCTCATCGGCCCAAAAGGCGCCGAAGGCGTGCTGCACGGCCGGCTCGAAGTAGTTCATGAACCAGTGGTCGCGCCGCTCGAAGGGGATTCCACCGTCGCGGACCGCCCACTGGGGCGCGCCATCCCCGCCGAAGTACTCCGAGTAGATGTCCTGGTGGAAGTCCAGGACCACGTGCAGCCCTTCGTCGCCCATCTGACCGGCGAGCGCGACCATCCGGTCCAGGTACTGGTCGTCGTAGACCCCGGGCGCGGGCTCCACGCCGGCCCAGAGAATCCCGAGACGGATGCAGTTCATCCCCCACATCCGCACCTTGCGGAACTGCTCCGGGCCGTGCCAGGGCACGTAGTCCGGCCCTTTGTTGATCATGTTGATGCCGCGCAGGATGACGGCACGCCCCTCGGCGTCCCGCAGGTGGGATCCGGGCGCACTCAAGCGCTCGCCGCGGGCTGGCGCAGCGACCAGGCAGAGGAGGAGCAGGGGTGGGAAGGAGGATTTCATGGCCGGGTCCTCGCTCGGGAAAGGGAGCGGATGCGCTTGGGGTCCGCGCGCGCGAAAAAAAACCAATTTTAGGGGCCCAAGTGGGGGGAAGAGGGGGCCCC
>CAZBBK010000063.1:2132-35112 GCA_964490075.1 uncultured Gemmatimonadota bacterium
CATGATTAAACTGATTCATACAATGCTGACTCCAAATGCTTATTTTTTTTTATTTTTGCGCGCGCGCGGACCCTAATCGAGCCTAACCCGCCCAGCCCCCCCCCTCTCTCCTCTCCACTCAGCCCATGCTACTGTGCGGGCTTCTCGAACCTCCTCCCAGGAGTTCCCATGCCCACACACCGTTTCAAAGTCTCCGGCATGAGCTGCCACCACTGCGTGCGCCACGTGACGCGCGCGCTAGAGGGAGTGGCCGGGGTGACGCGGGTCGAGGTGCAGCTCGATCCCGGCCGGGCCACGGTCGAAGGAGAGGGCGCGTCGCGCGGCGCGCTGGTGGCCGCCGTGCAAGAGGCCGGCTACGAGATCGACGACCCCGACGACGACCCCGCCAGTCCCGGGCGGGCGGCCCGATCGAACGCGACCCCGGCCGCCCGCCCCCTCCCATCCTCCTCCGGCGGGCCGCGGGTCGTGCTCGAGGTCGCGGGGATGACCTGCGCCGCCTGCGTCGGATCGGTCGAGCGCGCGCTGCGCGCTGTCGCGGGGGTGCGCACGGTCGAGGTCAGCCTGCCGACGGAGCGGGCGACGGTCACGCTCGAAGGCGCTTTCGAGGCGCCAGGGGCGATCGACGCCGCGCTGGTCGAGGCGGTGGAGGGCGCCGGCTACTCCGCGACGAACGCGGCGGGCGGCACCGGAGAAGGAGAGCTGACCCGCGAGCGAGAGGCGGCCGAGCGGCGCCTGGCGCACGTTTCGGAGGCGCGCCGCCGCCTGGTGGTCTCGGCGGCGCTCACGGTCCCGGTCTTCGGGCTGGCGATGGGCGCCGAGATGCTGCTGGGGATGGAGCTGCCGCGCTGGACCGGCTGGCTGCAGGGGATCCTGACCTCGGCGGTGATGCTCGTGCCGGGGCGCGCCATCTTCGCCATGGCGCTGCGCCAGACCCGCCACGGCAGCGCCAACATGGACAGCCTGGTGGCGCTCGGCACCGCGGCCTCGTGGACGGCCAGCGTGATCAGCCTGGTGCGCGGCGGACCGCTCTATTTCGAATCGGCCGCCACCATCATCACGTTGGTGCTGCTGGGACGTTTTCTCGAGGCGCGCGCCAAGGGGCGGGCCAGCGAGGCGATCCGCGCGCTGCTGGACCGCGCGCCGCGCCGCGCCCACCGCATCGAGGAGGGCGAGGTCGAGCGCGACATTCCCCTCGACCAGGTCGCGGTCGGCGATCTGCTGCGGGTACGCCCCGGCGAGATGGTGCCCGCCGACGGCGCGATCGTGAGCGGCGAGAGCAGCATCGACGAGGCGCTGATGACCGGCGAGAGCCTGCCGGTGACGCGCTCGAGGGACGACGCGGTGATCGGCGGCACCAACAACACGGTCGGCTCCTTCGTGATGCGCGCCGAGCAGGTGGGCGACCAGACGCGCCTGGCCGCCATCGTGCGCCTGGTGCTGCACGCCCAGTCGTCGCGGGCGCCGGTGCAGCGCCTGGCGGACCGGGTCGCGGCGATCTTCGTGCCGCTGGTGCTGGCGGTCGCCCTGGCCACCGCGGCCCTCTGGGCCTTCGCCGATCCCGGGCGACCCTGGCCGGAGATCCTGCTGCCGGCGGTGGCGGTGCTGGTGATCGCCTGCCCCTGCGCCATGGGGCTGGCCACCCCGACGGCGGTGGTGGTCGGTACCGGGCGGGCCGCCCAGCGCGGCATCCTGATCCGCGACGCGGCCGCCCTGGAGCGGGCGCATGCGGTCTCCTGCGTGGTCTTCGACAAGACCGGCACGCTCACCGAAGGGAAGGCGGCGGTGCGCGCGCTGCACCCCGCGCCCGGCGTGACCCGCGACGAGCTGCTGGCCGCCGCCGCCGCCGTGGAAGGCCCCAGCGAGCACCCGATCGCCCGGGCGATCGTCGACGCCGCGCGCGAGTCGGGGCTGGCGCTCGCCGCCGCCGAGGGGTTTCGGGCGCGGGTGGGACACGGCGCCGAGGCGCGGGTCGCCGGCCAGCACTGCCGCGTCGGCCGCTTCGACTTCGTCGCCGAGCTGGCCCCTCCGCCGGCCGAGCTCCCCCCGCCGGCGCCGGGCAGCACGGCCGTCGCGGTGGCCGCCAGCGCCCGCCATCTGGGCGCCATCGAGCTGGCCGATCCTCTGCGTCCCACCTCGGCGGCGGCGCTCGAGAGCCTCGCCGAGCAGGGGATCGAGACGGTGCTGCTGACCGGCGATCACCCCGAGGTCGCCGGGCGGGTCGCCACGGAGCTTGGCATCGGCCGGGTGGTGGCGGGTATCCTCCCCGACGGCAAGGTCGACGCGATCGAAGAGATGGCGCGCGACGGCGGCGTGATCGCCATGGTCGGAGACGGACTGAACGATGCTCCGGCCCTGGCGGCGGCCGAGGTCGGAATCGCCATGGGCAGCGGCACCGACGTCGCCATGGAGACGGCGGCGATCACCCTGACCGGCAGCGATCCAAGAGGCGTGGGCGAGGCGATCGCCCTGTCTCGCGCCACCCTCCGAGTGATTCGCCAGAACCTCTTCTGGGCCTTCGCCTACAACATCATCGGCATTCCGGTGGCCGCCGCCGGTCTGCTCAACCCCATGATCGCGGCGGCGGCGATGGCGGCCAGCTCGGTGCTGGTCGTCAGCAACTCGCTGCGCCTGCGCGCGATGAGAATCGCCGCAGCGCCGCCCAGCACCAGGAATATTTCGTGAGCAGCAACACGTTCGAGTTTCAAGCCGAGGTCAAGCAGCTCCTCGACCTGATGGTCCACTCCCTCTACAGCCACAAAGACGTCTTTCTGCGCGAGCTGATCTCGAACGCCAGCGACGCCCTCGACAAGCGTCGCTTCGAGGCCCTCACCGACTCGGCGGCGGCCTTCGACGAAGAGCTCGAGATCTTCCTGGAACGGGACGGCGAGGCGCGCACTCTGAACATCCGCGACAACGGCATCGGCATGAGCCGCGAAGAGGTGATGACCAACATCGGCACCATCGCCCGCTCCGGCACCCAGGAGTTCCTGCGCCGCGCCGCCGAGATCAAGCAAGACCATCCCGATCCCGAGCTGATCGGTCAGTTCGGCGTCGGCTTCTACTCCGCCTTCATGGTCGCCGACCGGGTCGACTTGGTGACGCGCCGCGCGGGGGAAGAGAGCGCCACGCGCTGGATCTCCACCGGCGACGGCAGCTACACCATTTCCGACGCCGAACGCGAGCACCCCGGCACCACCGTCACGCTGCACCTGAAGAGCGCCGACGAGGACGACGGCCTGCAGGACTACACCGAAGAATGGGTGGTGCGCGAAATCGTCAAGAAGTTCTCCGACTTCGTCGCCTACCCGATCAAGATGCAGGTGGAGCGGATCGAGCAGGAGAAGGACGCCGAAGGGAAGATCGTCGAGGGCGGAGCCGAGATCAAGCGCCAGGAGACCGAGACCCTCAATTCGATGAAGGCGATCTGGACCCGTCCCGCGGACCAGGTGAGCGAAGAGGAGTACTCGGAGTTCTACAAGCATATCTGCCACGACTGGAGCGATCCGCTCTTCCACCTGCGCTCGAAGATGGAAGGCACCTTCGAGGCGCGCGCTCTGCTCTTCGTGCCCTCGCACGCGCCCTTCGACCTCTATCATCCGGAAATGTCGCGCAAAGGTCTGCAGCTTTACGTGAAACGTGTCTTCATCATGGACGAGTGTCGCGACCTGATGCCGGACTACCTGCGTTTCGTGCGTGGCGTGATCGATGCCGAAGATGTGTCGCTGAACATTTCGCGCGAGATGCTACAGAAGGACCGGCAGATCCAGGCGATCCAGAAGCACCTGACGAAGAAGGTGCTCGATTCGCTGGGCGATCTGGCCAACAGCGACAGCGACAAGTACTTGAGCTTCTGGGGGCAGTTCGGTCCGGTGCTCAAGGAGGGTCTGGCGGCCTTGGGCGATCGCCAGGAGAAGATCCTCGACCTCTTGCTCGCCGCCTCGACCCACGACGACGCCGAGTTCAGCACCCTGGCGCAGTACGTCGAGCGGATGAAGGAGGACCAGGAGCAGATCTACTACATGTCCGGTCCCTCCAAGGAGGCGGTGCTGCAGTCGCCGCACCTCGAGGCGTTCCGCGCCAAGGGCTACGAGGTGCTGCTCTTCACCGACCGGGTCGACGAGCTGTGGCTGAGCCGCCCCCAGGAGTACCAGGGCAAGCAGCTGCAGTCGATCGGCCACGGCGAAGTGGAGCTGGGAAGCGAGGAGGAGAAGAAGGAGGCCCAGGAGCAGCTCGACGCCAAGAAGAGCGAGCACACCGATCTGCTGGAGAAGCTGAAGTCGGTGCTCGACGAGCGGGTCAAGGAGGTGCGGCTCTCGACCCGCCTCACGGCGTCGGCGGCCTGCCTGGTCGGCGAGCAGGGCGACCTGAGCCCTCAGCTCGAGGCGATGCTGCGCGAGTCGGGGCAGAGCCTGCCGGCCAGCAAGCGGATCCTGGAGCTGAACCCCGAGCACCCGGTGCTGCCGGGGCTGCGGACACGCTTCGAGAGCGACCCCGACGATCCGGAGATCGGGGAGTTCGCCGAGCTGCTCTACGGCCAGGCGCTGCTGGCCGAGGGGGGCGAGCTGCCCGACCCGGCCGGCTTCAGCAAGCGGGTCGCGGACCTGATGACGAAGGCTCTTTGACGCGCGTCATGGGCTCTTTGACGCGCGTCATCAGGGCCCGCAACGCAGTCCGAGCGCGACGATGGTATACGAGCTCCGGTAGCTGCCGCGGGTATCGGGGGCGGTCTCGAACTCCCCGAGCCCCAGGTAGTCGGGGCGGTTCTCGGTCTGATCGACGACCACTTCGGGCTGGATGTAGTGGACGCCGGAAAGATCGAGGCTCCAGCCGCGACCCAGCCCGTAGCGAAATCCGCCGCTCAGGCCGAGACGCTCCGGAGACTGGCCGACGAAGAAGTTCTGGGTCTTGACCGAAGTGCTCTCGTAGAGCGCGCCCAGGCGCCAGCCGAGCGCGCCCGGCCCCGGCTCGTGGCGCACTCCGAAGCGGATCGAGTAGGCGTCCTTGTAGTCGTAGGCGACCGTCGTCACGTCAAGCGTGTCATCGAGTCCCTCGACGACGATCTGATCCGGGGTCACGTAGAGGGTATCGGTGTTGCTCCAGTTCTCGAACACCGCCGCCAGCTCGACCCAGGTGCAATCGCCGAAGCGGCGCGCGATGCCGCCGCGCACGAGGTCGGCCAGCTCCAGCTCGTACTCCGCCTGGTCCCCCACCACGGCGATGCCGAGCAGGTTCTGGAAGTCGGGCAGGTCGATGGCCAGATCGATCTCGCCGTCGATGCTGGTCGGGCTCTGGTAGGAGAGCCCGGCGCGCCAGGTGTCGGAGCCGACCAGGGTGAGCCCGAGATTCCAGGTCCAGGAGAAATTGTCGGAGCGCCCGGTGACCAGGGCGTCGCCGAGCTCATGGGGCAGGGTCATCGCCTTGAACTCGGCGTTGACGCCCTGCGGCGCCAGCTGCACGCCACCGCCCAGGCGCAGCGGTCCCCAGGCGTGCGCGGCGGCCAGGCCGGCCCAGGCGGTGTAGCTCTGGTCGCTGATCAGGGTGTAGCGGGTGGGGCCGTCCGGATCGTAGGCGAAGCGCCCCTTGTAGGGTCCCCAGACGCCCGCCCCGAGCGCCCAATCGCCGCCACCGAAGGCCGCGAAGAGCCCCGGCACCTGGAACAGGCCGGCCTGGTTCTCGGCCAGGGGGTAGTCGCGGATTATCTCGTAGTCGAGGCTGTCGGGGAGCTCGATCAACCCGGAGTCGGTGGCGCGCCGGAAGGTCTGCGGCGAGTGGATGAAGGCGACGTCGAGGGCGAAATGCCGGCCCTCGGCCAGATCGGCCAGGTTGGCCGGGTTGTACCAGATCGCCAGAGGATCGATCCCGCTCGCCACATAGGCCCCGCCCGATCCGAGCGCCGGAGTGCCGATCGCCGGAACGAACATGCCGGCGGCGAGGGCCGTGGGCGGCGCGCTCGCCAGCGCCAGGGTCACGAGCAAGGCGGGGATGCGAGACGACATCGGGGCTCCTTGGACGGGGGACGAGGCGGAAGGGTGGGCGAGCATAGCGCACCCATCCAAGGTTGTTGCGCCCCTCAGCCTCCCCCCAGCCCCTTTACCTCGGCCAGCTGCCGCGCCAGCTCCTTGGGATCGGTGGTCGGCAGGTTGCATACCCCGTCGCGACACAGATAGGCGGTCGCCCTGCCGCGCTCCGCCGAGCGCCCTTCGAGCAGCTCCAGGCCCTTGCTCTCTCGACCGTTGCCGACCAGCACCAGGTTCGGGCTGTAGGTCGAGGCGAGGCGGTCGAGCAGCCCCTTGGCCGAGAGCGGCGAGCCGTCGGGCGCGACGATCACCAACTCCTTGGCCTCGTCGTCGCGGAAATCGACTGCCAGCAGCAGTTCCGAGAGGGCGGCGGGGGAGCGGATCAGCAGCGCGGCGAAGGCCTTCAAGAGGGCGTCCCCCTTGGCGCGCAGGCGGTCGTCGCCGGTGATCGCCGCCAGGCGATAGAGGTTGCGCGCCGCCACCGAGTTGCCCGAGGGGATGGCGCCGTCGTGGGAGGGCCGCTCGCGCGCCAGCAGCTTCTCGGCACCCAGGGCGGTGAAACGGTAAGCGCCGGCCGGGTCGAGGAAGAGGCTGTCCTGCATCGTCTGCATGGCCAGCGCCTCGTTCAACCAGCCACGATCCCAGGTCGCCTCGAAGAGATCGATGCAGGCCGCGACCAGAAAGGCGTAGTCGTCCAGTACGCCGTCGTGGTGGGCGTCGTCGTCGGCCCAGGAACGCCGCAGCCGGCCCTCTTCGCGCAGGCAGAGCAGCAAGGTGCGCATGGCACGCTCGCCGACCCGCGCGTAGCGGGGCTCGCGCAGCACCAATCCGGCCCGCGCGAAGGCCGAGATCATCAAACCGTTCCAGGCCGCCAGCACCTTCTCGTCGCGGGCCGGGGGGACGCGCAGGGCGCGCGCCTCGTAGAGCTCCCTGCGTGTCCGCGCGATCTGCGCCTCGAGCTCGGCCGGCGTGATCCCCAGCTCGGTCGCCACCAGCTCGGCCGGACGCGCCCGGTGCAGCACCGACTGGCCCTCGAAGTTGCCGGTCAGAGTGACGTTCCAGTAGGTGGATGCGATCCGCGCCAGCTTTTTGCCGAGCGCGGCGCTCAGCTCGGTCGGCGTCCAGACGAAGAAGCGCCCCTCCTCTCCTTCGCTGTCGGCGTCGGTGGCGCTGTAGAAGAGGCCTCCGGGCGAGGTCATCTCGCGCTCGACGTAGGCCAGGATCTCGCGTGCCACGGCCGCGAAGCGCTTGCGGCCCGAAGCCTGGTAGCCCTCGAGGTAGTCGAGGGTGAGCAGGGCGTTGTCGTAGAGCATCTTTTCGAAATGCGGCACGAGCCATTGAGCGTCGACGCTGTAGCGATGGAAGCCCCCGCCGACATGGTCGTAGATGCCGCCGTCCGCCATCCCTTCCAGGGTCTTCAGCGCCATCTCCAGCGAGTGGGCGTTGCCGGAGCGACGGTGGTGGCGCAGCAAGAGGCGGATCGGCAGGCTCGACGGGAACTTCGGCGCCCCGCGCAGCCCCCCGTTCACGGCGTCGAAGCGATCGCCGAAGAAGAGCGCGGCGGCTTGAATCGCGTCGCCGCCGGGCAGCTCGCCGGCCACCACCGGCGGCTCCAGCGCCGTTCGAATCGCCTCGGTCAGGCCCTCGGCGCTCTGGGCCACCTGGTCGGGCTGGGCGTCGTAGACCTGGCGCAGCCGATGGAGCAGAGTCAGAAAGCCGAGCTGAACCCCGCGCTCGCCGTCACGCGCGGGGATGTAGGTGTCGGCGTGGAAGGGGCGTCGATCGGGCGTGAGCCAGACCGTCATCGGCCAGCCGCCGCGCCCCTGGATGATTTGCACCGCGGTCATGTAGATCGCGTCGACGTCGGGGCGCTCCTCGCGGTCGACCTTGATCGGCACGTAGAGCGAGTTCATCACTTCGGCGATCTGTCGATCTTCGAAGCTCTCGCGCTCCATCACGTGGCACCAGTGGCAGGTGGAGTAGCCGATCGAGAGCAACACCGGTTTGCCTTCGCGTCGGGCTCGCTCGAAGGCCTCGTCGCCCCAGGGGTACCAGTCGACGGGATTGTGGGCGTGCTGGCGCAGATAGGGGCTCGACTCCAGCAGCAGCCGGTTGCTGTAGCGGGGCCAGCCGCCCTCCTGGGCGTGGTGCAGATGAGAGGGCGGGCCCTCGCGCAGCACCGCGGCGTCGAGGCGTTCGACCAGCTCCGGCGGGCGCGCGGCGGCGCCGGGCGGGGTGGTTCCGGAGGGGGCGCCCGGTCCGGGCGGGTCGATCGAGTGCGAAGAGGAGGCGAAGAAGGTCACCAGAGTCACTCCGGCCAGTAGACTTTTCGCCGTTCGGGGCACGGAATCAGTCCCCGGTCTTGGCGCCCCGCGACAGGGTGTCGATGCGCGCGGGGGCGTTGTCGGGCGGGGTCGGCTGCGCGAGCTCGGGCTCTCCCTCGAACTCCCAGTCTGGAAAGCGTGTGCGGATCTTCCGCATGAAGATCTTGGCGCTGAACTCTCGAAACAGGAACACGCGCTCCTCTTCCGAATCGCCGAGCTTGCGTCGCCCGACGATCTTGAAGAGGTGGTTCTGGCTGGGCACGAAAAGACCTTTCCCGAGGGATGCGAAGCGGCGAAACAGGGTTCGGGGATCATAACGGGTCGGATCGGATTCCCTGTCCAGTTTCGGAGCCGCCGTGCCGATCTTCAGGGAAGGAACGAATCGCGTCGATCAAACCGGAGCACCGCCCCCATGCAGTGGCTGTACCGTATCTTCCTCGCTTCGCTCGCCACCTGGATCGTCCTCGCCGCGCGAGCCGCCGAAGGGATTTGATCGCCGCCTCTCTGGCTAGAGGCGTTGGCTGTCCCCGTCGAAGCCGGTCCGGGGTGCCGCGGGGACATCCGAGCGCAGCGACCACCACAGCGCCAGCGCCCAGGCCGCCAGGGTCCACCCGGCGAGCACGTTGACCACCAGGATCCGCGGAGCGCGCGGATGGCGCCGGAACAGTGCCACCAGCGAAGGGGCCAGGTAGACCCCCAGGCAGAGGGCGAAGAGCAGCTGGACGGTCTGAGAGTTCATCGAGAGTCCCGGGGCTCCCTCGTCCAACGAGGGAGGAAGCGAGTCCGCACACCCTATCGATCGGCGTGACGCGGGGCCCGGTTGATTCGCATGCCATGCTACCTTGGCGCCATGCCGGGCACGCACGCGACGAATGACGATGCCGCGCTTGCGGCCGCGCTGCGATCCGCCCGCGAAGCGCTGGAGCGTCCCGGCGCACCGGACGAGCTGAGCCGGTCGCTCGCGACCTGCGCGGCGGCGATCGATGCGTCGGCCCTCGAAGAGCGGATGGCGGCAGCCTGCCCGCGTGCCCGCCGCTACCTCGAGGAGCTGCGCGCCGATCGCGCGCGGCTGCTGGCCGAGCTCGATGCGCGACCCGGACGCTCCAGACGAGGCCGCGCCGCCGGCGCCGATCCCGAGCGAGGGGCGGCACTGCTGCGGGCCTGGCGCCACCACCTCGACTCGATCGCCCGTCTGCGGGAGCGCGCGACGCGTTGAGGGTTAGAAAAGCCGGACCACCGCCTCCGCCACGTCGGTGGTGGACGCCTCGCCGCCCATGTCGTAGGTGCGGACCTCGCCGCCGCGGATCACCTCGGCGATCGCCTTCTCCAGGCGCCCGGCCTTTTCGGACTCGCCCAGCCAGTCGAGCATCAGCTTGCTGGTGAGCAGCATCGCCATCGGGTTGACCTTGTTCTTGCCGGCGTACTTCGGCGCCGAGCCGTGGGTCGGCTCGAACACCGCGTAGTTGTCACCGATGTTGCCGCTGGCCGCGAAACCGAGCCCGCCGACGAGCTGGGCGCAGAGGTCGGAAATGATGTCGCCGAACATATTGGCCGCCACCAGCACGCCATAGTCCTGCGGGTTCTTGACCAGCCACATGCACATCGCGTCGATGTTGGCCTCCCACAGGTCGATGCCGGGGTAGTCGCGTGCCACCTCGCGCGCCATGCGCACCATCAGACCCGAGGTCTCGCGCAGCACGTTCGGCTTCTCGACCACCGTCACGGTCGGATAGCCGTGGGTCTTGGCATACTCGAAAGCCTGGTTGGCGATGTTGCGGGCGCCGTTGCGGGTGATCACCCGGATCGACATGGCGATGTCGTCGAGCGGCACGTCGGCGAAGCGGCGCATCTTCGGATGGTTGCGAGTCAGCACATCCATCACCTCGGCCGGCAGCGGGTTGAACTCGATCCCGACGTAGAGACCCTCGGTGTTCTCGCGGAACACCACCAGGTCGATGTCGTCGCGGAGATTCAGCGGGTTTCCGCCGAAGGCCTTGCAAGGGCGCAAATTGGTGTGCAGGTTGAATTCCTGGCGCAGGCGCACGATGGGGCTGGAGTAGACCAGTCCCTTGGTCCGCAGCTCGGGATCGAGCGCGGCCTGCGCCTCTTCCTTGGGCATCGAGGTGATGGCGCCGAAGAGCGCGCAGTCGGTCGTGCGCAGCAGCTCCAGGGTGCGGTCGGGGAGCGGGTTGCCTTCGTGCTTCCAGAATTCCCAGCCGATATCGGCGTGGACATATTCGGCATCGAGGCCGATTGCATCGAGCACCATTCGCGCGGCATCCATGACATCGTTGCCGATGCCGTCGCCGGGCATCCAGGCGATCCTGTACTGAGCCATTGTTCCTCCAAGGGACGAGTCGTGGTGTGAAACACTGAAGGCTACCGTCCACTATCGGGGACTGCAAGGAATGGGGCGCCTCAGAGAGGGTCCCGGCGAGGTCGCCGGGACCCTGCTTCGGGCTTTGGGCCCGGACATCGGACATCAAGGGCGGACCGCGTGGTTGGCGAGCGATCGAGCCGAGTGAAAGCCGACGACGTTGCCGGGATTCTGCCGCCTCGGCGCGTACGATCCTCTTCCGCCCCCAACCACAGGTCGCCGCCGGGACCGCCGTAGGCGCCCATGTCGGGATCGGCTCCGTTGCCGGCGCCGTAGCCCGCGTGGAAATCGGACCAGGGGATCGCGTCGGGATCGCCTTGCCCGGCGTCGATGCAGGGGGAGCCGGGGAGCAGCAGGTAAGGAACATCCGTCCAGGTGAAGAAACGCGGATCGGCGTCGATATTGCCCGGACCCGCCCAGCCGCCTTCCACGTCGCTGTAGCGGACCAGGGGGGTGCCGAATCCGATCACGTCGATCTGCCCGGGCGTATTGCCCCAGACGATGCTGTTGTGGAAGATCATCGTGGAGTTCCACGACAGGATGGCGGCCCTGGACGGTCGCTGCGCGTGGTTGTTCACGATGGTGCAGTTCGAGAATACCGGCGCTGAGTCGTAGCACTCGATGGGCTCATCGTCGCCGACATTGTCGCTGATGAGACAGTTATGGATGAGTGGAGAGGAGGAGGCGCCGCACTTCATCACGGTATTGGCAAACCCACCTTCGTTGTCGCGGATCACGCAGCCCGAGATGGTGGGAGAAGAGATGTTGCAATAGATGGCGGCACCCAAGGGCTCGATGGAGTTGGCGACGATTTCACATCGGGTGAGTGTCGCGTTCGAGTGCCGGAAGTGGATGCAGCCGGTCGTGCCTGCCGAGTTGCCGGTGATCAGGCAGCGATCGATGAGCGGGCTGCCCTCGTTGCAGTACAGCGCCGTGACGCCTCCGGTGAGGGTCAGGCCCACCAGGCGCTGTTCCTTGACTCTGGACGGCGTGAACCGGATCAGGTCCCGCCCCCCGCCTTCGATGGCGGTAGCGGCCACCACTGCCGGATCGTCGGGATCGGAGCCCCTGAGCTCCAGATCCAGAGCCGGGATCACCAGCTCGGGCTCGGGATAGGTGCCGGGATCGACGACGATCGTGTCCCCTGCGCAGGCCGCCCGGAGCGCCGCGCGAAGGGTGGCGTGGTCCGCCGGGACCCGAAGACGCGCCGGCACATGCACACTGGGCACGCTGCAGTCCTCGCCCCATGCGCCCATGTCGGCACCTGAGAATCCGTTTCCGAGGCAGGGCGAGTCGGCCGCGACACCAAAGCTGCGGAGTCGATCGCAGGCACCATCGCAGAATCGCGGATCGGCGTCGATGTTCCCCTCTCCGGGCCATCCATCCCGCACATCGGAGTAGGTGATGCTCGCATCGCCGTCGGCGTCAGCTCCGATCTCCAGCGGAGCGTTGTTCCAGACGACACAATTGATCAGGCTCGGAAACCCCTCCTGGTCGCAGTAGAGCCCGCCGCCTTCCGAGCCCCAGTTGCCGGCGATCGTGGAGCTCGAGATCAACGGCGCGCCGAAGGCGCAGTAGATACCGCCGCCACCGCTCGCGGTCGCTACGTTGTCTACGATGGTGCAGCGGATCAGCTCGCTCGATCTCTCTGCATCGCTCCAGAACATCACGCCTCCCCCGTGCATCGCCCAATTGCGGGAGATCTCGCAGTCTACGAGGGTCGGACCGGAGCGGTAATTGGTGCCGATGCCGCCGCCGGAGCTCGCGCTTCGATTGTCCACGATTCTGCAGCGCCGAATCAGCGGCCGGGAGCGGAACATACAGGCGATGCCCGCGCCCCGGCCTTGCGCCGTGTTGTTGGCGATGGTGCACTCCTCGATCGTTGGGGACGCATGGTCGCAACAGATCCCTCCGCCATCCGACGACAGGTATTCGGAGCCGCCCGGCACCTCGTTGCCCCGCACCACGCAACGCCAGATGCGCGGCGACGCGCCCTTGCAGAAGATCCCTCCGCCCCAGCGGTAGTCCCAGAAGAGACCCCGATCGACCTTCGACCCGGTGCCGCCCGTGAGCGTGAATCCGGCCAGCACCGACCCCGGGCCTTCGCCGTCGACGAATCTCACGACCGAGCACAGATCCCAGCACGAGGCGGTCGACGCGTCGATCACGGTCGCGGCCACCACGCACGAGTCCCAGGGCGCTTCGCTGGTCACCGTGACGGCCTTGCCGTGGTACTGGATCGCCTCGGAGTAGGTTCCGGGAGCGACCAGCACCGTGTCACCGTCCGACGCGGCGTCGATTCCCGATTGGATCGTGGCTTGGTCCGCGGGAATCTGGATCGTCGCCGCGGAAGCGGCGGAAGCGAGAGCAAGCGCGATCAGCGCAAAGCGATTCTTCGTCATTGGGGATTCATCCTGCGGTTGGGGGCGGGCGCACATAGCACGCACCTTCGACCGAGGGGACGTTTCCGGTCGCCCCACTACTCTAACCCGGACCTCTCCCAGATCTCGAAAGCTCCCGCTCGATGGCCGGCCTCGTCGTCATCCGGGGCGCCGATCAAGAGTTCGAAGCGCCCGTCTCGATCGAGATCGAAACCACCCGCCAGGGTGTGGCCCCACGATGCCTCGGGACGAGTCCCGTGGAGCTTCACCAGGGGCAGCTGCTGCAGTGTCGCGCCCGGGCCGCCGGCGAAGATCGCGACGGTCCCCTTGGTGTCGTTGGCGCCCGGCGCCGAAATCGCCAGGTCGACGATTCCGTCCCCGCTGAAGTCGGTTCCGCCGGCGATCGACGCCCCAAAAAACCCGCCCTTCTCGCGACCGACCAGCGTGTCGACGATCACCGGCTCGGGATCGACGCCGTGCAGCACTCCGACCCAGCCGAGCAGACCGCGCCCGCCCCCATGGAAACGCGGCGCGCCGAAGGCGAAATCTGGCACGCCATCCAGATCCCAGTCGCCGGCCGCGGCCAGAGCGTAGGAGAACCACGACTCCGGCGCCGGTCCCTCGATCCGCACGCGAGATCCGTCCAGTATCAGAAAGGCCCGCCCCCGAGTGTTGGTGTGGCGGGCGAAGATATCGTGGTCGCCGACCACCAGGTCATCGCACTGATCGCCGTCCAGATCCCCGGCGGGCGCCAGCCGCGAGCCGAGGTTGGAGGTGACCTGCGGATTTCCCTCCACAACCTGGTCGGGCCAGGGGTCGAGATCGGGGCCGCCGTGGAAGGTCCAGATCGCGCCGGCCCACTCGTCGGCCCCGTCGTCCGCCCCCACGACGATATCGTGCCAACCGTCGCCGTCGGCGTCGTGGGCCGCCACGCTGTAGCCGAAGTAGTCGCGCTCGAGCGCCCCGTAGAGCAGGAGATTCGGCAGCGTCGAGACACCCCGCGGGCTCCCGAAATGCACCTGAACGCCCGAGGGGGGATTCTTGAAGGGGGCGCCGATGAGCAGATCGTCGATGCCGTCGCCGTTGACGTCCTCCTCCCCGAACACCGAGTAGCCGGAATGGCCCCACCCCCAGGCTCCCGGCACGATCTGCTGCTCGGGTGGGATTCGGCCGGAGTAGAAGACCTCCACGCCGCCGCGCCGATCGGAGCTGCGGTGGGAGCTGACCGCCAAGTCGTCCCATCCGTCGCCGTTCCAGTCGCCGCTGGTGAAGGCGTAGCCGAGTGATGCGTCGGACTCGCGGCCCAGGCGCCGCATGACGAGATACCAATCGGCGTCGGCGGGCGCCGGAGGTTGCTCCGCCGGACCCCCCGCGCCCAGTGCGAGCGCCGCACAGTGGGCGAAAATACAGATCGACATATCGGTCCCCAGACCGCGACTCGCTCGTCCAAGACGGCCGCTCTCTGGCGCGGCCCGTCCGGCGCCCCATGCTGTCGGACAGCTATAGCGTAACCCAGAAAGGGGGCCGGCAAAACGGGATCAGGAGTCGCGTGCCAGTCTCGCCTTCACCACCGCCTCGGCGCCCCCCGCCAGCACCAGCTCCTGGGCCACGGTCGACAGCGGCGGGATCGGGAACTCCCGGCCGCGCCAGGTGAGACGACCGGCCGCGAAGTCGACCCGCGCCTCGCCTTCGAGCGCCAGAGTTGCGGCGGATGCATCCAGCTTGCCACTCTCGAGCTCCGCCCGCAGCAGCTCGAGCAGCTCGGGGCAGGGAAGGGTGATGAAGCCGTTGTTGAAGGCGTTGCGCATGTAGGTCTGCGAGAAACTGCCGGCCACCACCATGCGAATTCCACGGTGGGCCAGCGCGGTGGCGGCCTGCTCGCGCGACGATCCGGTGCCGAAGTTGTTGCCGCCGACCAGGATGTCGCCAGCGCGCGCGATCGACTGGAAGTCCGGGTCGTAGTTCTGCATCGCGGCGGCCGCCATCTCGTCGGGAGTCATATCGTCGCGATAGGTGAACTCCTTGCCGTAGATGCCGTCGGTGTTCATGTTGTCCTTCGGCACGTAGAGCAGACGACCCTCGATGGAGCGCGGGAAGCCCTCCAGGAAGTCGACACTTGCGGCCTCGCGCGGGACGCTTCCGTGGGACTGGGACGAAACCAGGAGCGGCTCGTCGGCGAAGGGATCGGGGCCGGTGATGTAGCCGGCGCAGGCCGAAGCGGCGACCACCGCCGGGCTGGCGAGGTATGCCTGGGCGTCGCGCGAGCCCATGCGCCCCTTGAAGTTGCGATTGGTGGCCGAGATCGCCCTCTGGCCCGGCTCCAGCGTGCCTTCGCCGAGACCGATGCAGGGCCCGCAGCCGGGCGGCAGCACCCGAGCGCCGGCGCGCACCAGGTCGCCCCAGGCTCCGAGCCGCTCCGCCTCCTGCTGGACCTCGCGGCTGGCCGCCGCCAGATAGAGCTCGACCCCGTCGGCGAGGGTCTTGCCGCGCACCACCTGCGCGGCATCGAGGATGTCTTCCAGGCGGCTATTGACGCAGGAGAGCAGATAGGCCTTGTGGACCGGGATGCGGCGCTCCGCCAGCGCCGGCAGCGGCGTGATCGCCTGTACCTCGTCGGGACCCGCGACGTGCGGCACCACGTGGCCGAGGTCGAGCTTCAGGGTGAGCCGGTGGTCGGCGTCGGGATCGCTCTGGATAGCGCGCGCGCGCCACTCGCGAACATCGTCGGCGGAGAAGCACTGATGCCGAGCGGCCTGCTCCAGGAGCCACTTCTCGAGCACCTCGTCGAAGGGGAATCTCCCGGCCAGGGCGCCCCACTCGGTGGTCATGTTGGCGATCGTGAGACGCTGGTCCATCGACAGCGACGCCAGTCCCTCGCCGTCGAACTCCAGCGTACGGTTGAGCGCCTCGCCGCTCTGGAAGGTACCGATCAGGGCGATGATCACGTCCTTGCCCCGCACCCCCTTGCGCAGTCGGCCCTGGAGCACCACCCGCGCCGACTCGGGCACCTGCCACCAGGTCTCGCCGGTGGCCCAGATGGCCGCCGCGTCGGTGCGCACCACCGGAGTGCCGAGCGCCGCCAGGGCGCCGTAGATGTTGGAATGCGAGTCGGAGGCCACCACCATGCTGTCGGGCACCACATAGCCCTCCTGGCACATGATCTGGTGGCCGATCCCGCTCCCGGCCGGCCAGAAATCGACGCCCTGCTCGCGCGCGAAGCTCTCGATCCGCTCGTACTTGGCCAGGTTGGCGTCGGAGCGGTTCTGGATGTCGTGGTCGAGGGTGAAGACCGGCTGCTGGGGGTTGCGCACCCGCGCGGCGCCGATCGAGCGGAACTTGCCGAGCACCGCGGCGGTGTTGTCGTGGGTCATCACGTGACGCGGGCGGATGGTGACATAGTCGCCAGCTCGCACCACATGGCCGGCGGGCAGCCCCACCGCGTGGGACTGGACGATCTTCTCGATGGCGGTCTGGGGCATCGATCTCTCCCGGTGGATGGATAGGGATAGCGGAAGCTACACGATTCGCTCCCTGGCACGGACGTAGGCGCGCTGCCAGAAAATCGCCAGCAGCGCCGCGAGCAAGGCCTCGCCCCAGGCGCGCTCGAAAGCGCCGGCAATGGCGAGCGATGTCGAAAACACCACCCCGGCCCCCATGGCCGCGCGGCGCAGCCGAGGGGCGGCTTCCACGAGCTCGACCAGGAACAACCCGAGCCCCGGCAACAGGCAAGCGAGCCCGAGCGTCACCAGCCACCTCATCGCCGCTCGGGGCTCCCCGGAGTGCCTACGCGCGAGCCCAAAAAGAATGCGGCGCCTTCCCGATCCTCCCGAGAGATTTCTCTCGGCCAACTCGAGGGGGAAGCCTCGGTTTCGGCGGGGGACCGGGCGTGAGCGCCGCAGGTATCTCCAATATGGCCTCGATGCGCGGCGGAGTCCACAGATTTCCGGCCCAAAATCACGGGATTGATCAGGATTCGCTCTCCACGGAATGCACGCAGTCGATGGTCGTGCCGTCCACCCACTGAATCGCCGCCACCACCTTGCCCGAGCGCTCCCGCACCGCCGGCGCTCCGCCGCAGATCCGCTCCACCTCGGCCTTGAGCTGGCCGATCTCCAAGAGCGGCAGATCGGAGCCGGAAAGCGCCTCGAGCAGATCCCGGCGCCGCGGGTTGATGCACAGACCGCGCTCCGTCGCCACCACGTCGATCAGCTCCCCCGGGCCGCAGAGCGTGGTGACCGAATCGAGGATCACCGGCACCCGGTTGCGAAACGAAGGGACAGCCAGGATGGTGCAGCGCGCCTCGAGACAGTTCTGCCAGCCGCCGATGCCGTGCAGCAGGCGGCCGTCGGTGTGGGTCACCACGTTGGCGTTGAAGTCGACGTCGACCTCGGTGGCCCCCAGGATGACGACGTCGACCATCGAGGCGAAGTTGCCCTTGCCGTGGTAGTTGTAGGAGGTGAAGGGACTGGTGTTCAGGTGGCCGAGGTTGTCGCGCATCGAGCGCACCCCCTCGAGGTCGAAGGTCTGACCGTCGAGGATGAAGGGCGTGAGCCCCTCTTCGAGCATCTCCACCAGGTATTGGTTGGAACCGCCGCGCACGAAGCCGGCCCGGACGCCGGCCTCCTTCATCATCTCCTTGAGATAGATCCCGAAGGCCAGCGCCGTGCCACCCGCGCCGGCCTGGAACGAAAAGCCGTCGCGCATGATGCCGGCATCGCGCACGAATCGCGCGGCGTACTCGGCGATCAGGAGCCGGTCGGGACTCTTGGTGATCTGCGTGGTCCCGGAGACGATCTTGGAGGGATCGCCCACCTTCTCCACCTCGACCACCAGGTCGACGTTGTTGCCCTGGATCTGCCAGGGGATGCAAGGGAAGGGGACCAGGTTGTCGGTCACCACGATCACCTGGTCGGCGTAGAGCGAGTCGGCGAGGCCGAAGCCGAGCAGGCCGCAGGCGCTGGGGCCACGGTCGCCGGTGGCGTTGCCGAACATGTCGGCAGTGGGGGCGGCCAGCACGGCGATGTCGATGTGGACCTGACCGTCCTGGACCGCCTGCCAGCGCCCGCCGTGGCTGCGCAGCACCCCCAGGCCGCGCATCTTGCCCCGACTGCAGTAGTCGCCCAGGGGACCGTTCATCGACCCTTCGATGTGGTGCAGCACACCGCTGTCGAGGTGGCGGATCAAGGGGGCGTGACAGGGGAAGCTGGCGGACGGGAACCAGCGCAGATCCTTCACGCCGAGCTCGGCGGCGGCGTCAAAGACGGCGTTCGCGACCAGGTCGCCGTTGCGGAAATGGTGATGCGTGCTGATCGTCATGCCGTCGCGCAGGCCGGCCTTCTCGAGCGCCGCGCGGATCGAGGCGACCCGCTTGTCGCCGCTGGGCGGGTAGTCGCGCGCCGAGCGGATCGGCGGCCCCCACTTCGCGCCCGCCGGTCGATGGGCACCGACTCCCTGGAAGGGAAGCGTCTCCAGCTCGTTGATGCGGGCCGGAACCAGGCGCCCGGCGGCGTTTTCGATCAGCTCGCTCATCTACGCGTCCTCGACTTCCCAATCGGCCGCCAGCCGCCCGGTGGCGATCGCCAGCTCGACGCAGCTCTGGGCCCGCTTGACCACCGGGGGATCGATCATCTTGCTGCCCAGGCTGACCACCCCCAGGCCGCGCGCCTCGGCTTCGCGGAAGGCGCGCACGATCTTCCGGGCGCGCTCGATCTCGGCCGGGGCGGGGGCGAAGGCATCGTGCACCAGCGGGATCTGCCGCGGATGGATGCAGCCCTTGCCCTCGAAGCCCAGGGCGCGGGCCTCGGCGACCGAGTCGCGCAGGCCCTGGGGGTTGCCGACGTCGGAGTAGACCGAGTCGATCGCCTGCAGGTCGGCGGCGCGCGCCGCGTTGACCAGCATGCTGCGGGCCCACAGGCTCTCCTCGCCGCGCTCGGTGCGCGCCACGCCGAGGTCGGCGGTGTAGTCCTCGAGCCCGATGGTGAGCGCCACGTTGCGATCGCTGGCCGCGGCGATCTCGGTGGCGTTCATGATCCCGGCCGCGGTCTCGATGATCGGCATCAAGAGCACCTCGGCCTCGGTGAGCAGCCGGATTCGATCGTCGACCCGCTGCACGTCGCCGGCCGACTCGACCTTGGGGATCAGCACCAGGTGCACGTTGTGGGCGGCGATCTGGTCCAGATCCTCCAGGCCCAGCTCCCCCTGGTTGATGCGCACCATGCGCTCGGCGCCCATGAAGTCGACCTGGCGCAGGGCGTTGCGCACCAGGATGCGCGAGGCCGGCTTGGCGCTCGACGCCACCGAGTCCTCGAGATCGAGGATGACGCCGTCGGGGCGGTAGAGACCGGCGTTCAGAAAGAGCTTGGGCTGGCTGCCGGGAAGGTAGAGTCGAGAGCGGCGCAGCCGATCGCGCCGGGTCTCGGTTGGGGCCGCGGGGCCGAGCTCCGGCAGCCAGCTGCGGCGCCGGCCGACGCCCGCCGCATGGATCGCCGCCTCGAGACGTGCCATCAAGACGAAGGGGACCGCCCCCCCATCCTCGCAGCGCAGGGCGCCGTGCTCGGCGCCGAGCGCCGCGCAGCCCTGGAGCAGCAGCTCGCGAATCGAGTCGCCGTAGTAGGGCTCCACGGTGCTCGCGAGCTCGATCGAGAGCGCCCCGGCGGCGGCGGGCTCGTAACGGATCCAGCAGTCGGAGCGAACCCGCGGCCCGCGGTTCCCGGCTTCGCCGGCACAGAGCTTGGTGGACATGGAAGTGCTCCTGCGAGACCGCACCCGGGGGGAACGATTCGGCGGCGTCGAGAGTCGAGAGGATGCCATGATCGACCGCCGAGCCTACCGCCGCCGATCGCTTTTCGCTACTCTGGGCCGATGGAGCGAGCGATCACCGCCACCCACGTTTACCGCTATCTGCTCTGCGAGCACAGCGCCACGCTCGCCTTCCACGGCGATCCGGCGCGGCGGGTGAACCCCCACGAGGGGCTCAGGTTGATGCTCGAGCTGGGCAACCGCCACGAGGCCGACTTCGTCGCCGAGCATTGCGCAGACTGGTCGACGCCGCGTTATCCCGAACGCGATTGGGGGGGGGGATTGGAAGCAACACTCGAGCTGATGAGAAAGGCGGTGCCGGGAATCCTTCAGGGAGTGCTGCTGGGACCGGACCGCCTGGGAATGCCGGATCTGTTGCGCAAAGAGGCGGGAAAGAGCGAGTTGGGCGACCATCACTACGTGGCGGGGGACATCAAGAGCAGCGCCCGCCCCCACACCGAGCAGGTGATGCAAGTGTTGTTTTATACGCGGCTCGTGGAGGAGCTGCAAGGGCGGCAGCCCAGCTATGGCTACCTGGTGATGGCCGATGGGCGCGAGAAGCGCTTCCAGGTAGAGACACTGTTGCCGATCTTCGACGAGGTACTGATGGAGATCCGCGGGATCCGCGCCGGTAAGAGGGCTACGCGACTACATCTCTGTCGCGAGTGCGGCTCCTGCCAGTGGCGCAACCACTGCCGCGGACAGGCGCTGGCCGCGGACGATCTGTCGCGAATCGCCGGCATCGGGCGCGGCACCGCGGAGCTGCTGCGGCAGGCCGGAATCGCCACCGTGGCCGAGCTCGCGGCGATGAGCGCCGAGCGCGCTCGTGAAGTGGCCGACGCCGACCTCTTGGGGCTCGAGGTGCTGGAACCGCTGCGGCGGCGGGGCCGGGCGACGGCCCGCGGCAAGCCGACGATTCTGTCGGCACCCGACGTGCCGCCGCCGCCCGAAGGGCTCTATGTGGTCGCCGCCGGCGACCCGCGGCGCGCCGGGAGCGCCTTTCTCTACGACCTGCTCGAAGTGTCCGGGGCGGGAGAGGAAAGGCGCCAGACCCTGCTGGCCGACTCGCCGGAGCAGGAAGGAGATCTCTGGCGACAGTTTCTGGCGCGTGTCAAGGCGACGATGGGGGAGCGGCGCCACAAACACTTCGCCCACCCGCCGATCTTCCATGCCGGCGGACTCGCTCCGGCGTCGCTGGAGTCGATCCAGGCGCTGCACGGCGGCGACCGGGAGGCCTTCGAGCGGGTGCACGACGAAGGGATCGATCTGTCGCGGGTGCTGCTGCGTTCGATCGCTGTCCCCACTCCTTCGGCGAACCTGCGTGCCTATGCCAGCTTCGACGGCTGCGGCGGGGAAAGCGAGGGCGCGCCGGAGGCCGACTCAGGGCTGGGCTGGGAGCCGGAGTACGGCGGTGCCTTCGGCCACTACTATCCCTGGTACGAACGGCTCGGCGCCACCGGCGAGGCGCGCTGGCGCGACAAGATCCTGGCGGCGGCCGGGCGCGAGCTGGAGGCGCTGCGCTCGTTGCGCCTGCGCCTGCACGTGGCGGCGGAGCGGGCGAGCGAGGCGCGGGCGCGGAGCCGCGGGCGCGCGACGGGGGAGCGGCGGCAATGAGGGAGGAGATCCGACGCTACCTGGAGCGCAGCCGGCGCGCCGAGCGGCGCGATCTGCGCGACCAGCACCTCTTGCCGATCGAGGAGCGGGTCGCCGACGGGGTGGCGATCGCCGGTCTGCGCCTGGTCGAAGTCGCGGGCCAGTCGGCGGTCTACAGCATGCCACCGGCGCCGACCAAGCTGCGGCCCGGCGATCCCTGCTGGCTCTCCACGGGAACCGACATCACCGCCGGGCTGGCGGTCGAGATCGAGGAGCTGGAGCGGGCGACGGGACGCGTGGTGCTGCGGCCCGACCGCTTCCGCGATGCTCCGGGACCGGCGCCGCGCCGGGGCGTGCTCGACCGCCGCGGCCTCGACCTGACCGACCACCTGCTGCGCGGACTGGAACCGGTCTTCGCCGGCGCCTCCGGCGATCTGGCGGGGGCCGCCTGGGTGCTGCGGGCGCTGCGCGGCGAGGCCGAGGCGCGGCCGCGCCCAGCGGGACTGGCGCGGGCCAAGGCGGCGGCCGAGGCGAGCAGCCTCACCGAGAGCCAGCGCGAGGCCTTCACCGCGGCGGTCGCGGCGCGCGAGCTGGCCTTGATCCAGGGGCCGCCGGGCACCGGCAAGACCCGGGTGGCGGCCGCGGTGATCCTGGAGGCGCTGCGCCACGGCGAACGGGTGCTGGTGTCGGCGGTGACCCATCGCGCGATCAACAACGTGTTGGTGGCCGTCGCCGAGCTGGGCGGCAAGCGGCGCGGTCAGAAGATCTTCAAGATCGGTCGCGCGCACCAGGGCGACGAGCTCGAGGCCTTCGGCATCCCCAGCAGCTCGCGGCTGCGGCGCGCCCCGGTGCCGCCCGGCGAGGGCATGGTGGTCGGCGCCACGCCCTTCGGTGCGGTCAAGCTGCGCCGCGACCACCCCCCCTTCGACCTGGTGCTGCTCGACGAGGCGGGGCAGGTGCCGATCCCGCACGCCATCTCGGCCCTCGCCGGAGGACTGCGCGGAGTGGTGGTCGGCGACCACAAGCAGCTCGGACCGGTGGTCGCCGGCGGTGTGACCGGCGACCCGGTGGAGCGTTCGATCTTCGCGCACCTCGCCGACCGCTTTCCCGACCGGATCGCGCTGCTGCGCGAGACCTGGCGCATGAACCGCACCATTTGCCGCTTCTCGAGTCGCATGTTCTACGAGGGTCAGGTGGTCCCCCACGCCAGCGCGGCGACGCGCCGGCTGCGCCTGGCCGCGGGCGGAAGGCACCGCCGCATTCTCGATCCCGAATCCCCCTCGGTATGGGTCGCGGTCGACCACCTGGCGCGCCGCAACCACTCCCGCGAAGAGGCGCGGGTGGTGGCCGAGCTGGTCCGCGAGCTGCTCGTTCACCACGCCCTGCCGGCCGCCGAGATCGCCGTGGTCAGCCCCTTCCGAGCCCACGCCGGCGCGGTCTCGCAGGCTCTGGCCGAGGCGCTTCCCGAGGCCGGCGGAGCACTGCTCGACGGACTGGTGGTCGACACCGCGGAGCGAATCCAGGGCCAGGAGCGAGAGCTGGTCCTCTACACTTTCGGCTCCTCCGACCGCGACTACCTGGCGCGCAACGCGCACTTCCTCTTCGACCCGGGACGGCTCAACGTGGCTCTCACCCGCGCCCGCACCAAGCGCATCATCGTCGGCTCCCCCGAGGTGGCCCGCGCCCGCCCTCGCGACCTCGACGCCCTGCGCTCGGCGGCCCTGGTCCAGGCGCTCTGGAACGAGCACCGACCCCTCGGCGAGGCGGATTCGCCCGGCGACGCGATCCGTCTCTTCTGGGACGACTGAGATGGGAAGTAGAGAGCGCTGCGGCCGCTGCGGCTACCCCTGGGCGGCCTTCGCCAAGAGGGGACTGAGCGAATCGCTGGCACCGGCCGGCTTCCCGACCACCGCCGACAGCCTCGGCAGTGGCGAGGCCCGTGGCGAGCCGATCCCCCCCTCCGACGCCCTCTTTTACGTCGACGGCGCCGGCGCCGCCCACTGCGAGATCTGCGGCGCACACTGCCCCTCGTCGTGGATCACGCCCTTCGGCTCCGCCTTCCAGGCCTTCGTCTATGGACTCTTCGCGCCGGCGCGCGGCCTGGCCTTGCTGCGCGCGCGCGGCACCCTGCTGCGGCGGGTGGCGCTGCCTCTGACCCTGGCGATCGCCGCCTACCTGATCGTATTCCTGCTCGGGCTGCACCTCCTGACCGGCACCATCGAGACCCTGGCGAGCGGCTCGTGGGGACTCTTCGACTGGGCGCGGCCGGCGGCGGGGGCCGGCGTGGGCGCGGCCCTCACGGTGGTGGTGGCGCTGCTGGCCTACCTCACCTTCGCCCCGGTGACCATGGCCATTGCCGGCCCCTTGCTCGATCCGGTGGTCACCCAGGTCGACCGCCACGTGCTGGGGGTGGCGCCCAACGCCAGCCGCGGCATGATGCGCGATCTATGGCTCTCGGCGCGGGCCGCGACGGGGATGCTGGCGCTCAGCCTGGCGGTGATGCTGCTGGCCTGGCCGCTCAACTTCCTGCCGGGGATCGGCAACCTGCTCTTCCTGGTCGCGGCGGGCGGATTGACCGGCCTGCAATGCCTCGATCCGGCGCTCGGCCGGCGCCAGCTCGCGCTGCGCGCACGGCTGGCGCTGGTGCGTCGCAACCGCGCCGCAACCCTCGGCCTGGGGCTCTCCTGCTACCTGCTCTTCCTGGTGCCGGTGGTCGGCTGGCTGGTCGGCCCCCAGGTCTCCACCGCCGGCGCCGCGCTGGTGGCGCTCAGGCTGCGCAAGCAATGAGCGCGGCGCAGCCCGCCGGCGAGCCCTGCCGCAACCCGATCCTGATCATCGGCACCGAGCGCTCGGGGTCCAACCTGCTGCGGCTGATCCTCAACGCCCATTCGGCGCTCGTGGTGCCCCATCCCCCCCACCTGGTGCACTACTTCCGGCCGCTGGAGCATCTCTACGGCGACCTGCGGCAAGATCGCAACCACGCCCTGCTGCTGAACGATATCAGGCGACTGATCAGTACCCATATCCACCCCTGGGCGCACAAGGTGACCCACCACGCGCTGGCCGCCCTGGCCCCCGGCAACGACACCATTTCCGCCTTCATCGGCCTCTACGAAATCACCACCAGTGAGACCGGCAAACCGCGCTGGGGCTGCAAGAGCACTTTTCTGATCCACCACATCGACGAGCTGCGGCGGCGCCTGCCCGGCGTCCAGCTGCTGCTGCTGGTGCGCGACCCGCGCGACGTGGTGCTCTCGTCCAAGCGCTCGGTGTTCAGTCCTTGCCACCCCGGACTGAGCGCCCGGCTCTGGGACCGCCAGCAGCGGATCGGATGGGAGTTGCTGGAGCGTCTCGACGAGTCCTACATTCTGCTCTGCCACTACGAGAAGCTGCTCGCGCAGCCGGAGGCAGAGCTGCGACGGATTTGTGACTTCCTCGGAGAGAGCTTCGAGACACCAATGCTGCGCTTTTTCGAGACCGACGAGGCGCGCACCAGCGGCGCGCTCTCGGAATCCTGGCGCAACACCCTTTCGCCGATTCTGAGCAACAACTCTGGCAAGTTCCTGAGCGGTCTGTCGGGCCGGGAGATCGCGTTGGTCGAGGCGATCTGCCGGGAAACCATGGAGCGTTTCGGCTACCGGCCGACCGGTGCGGCCGAGGAGCTGGCGAAGATCCGCGTCGCCGGCCGCCCCCCGCTGCGTCATCTCCTCGTCAACGCCGCACTGCGCCTGCGCGTGGAGGCCCGCTCGTTGCTCCACGACGGCAACCACTGGCGACGCTGGGGCCGGGCGCTGCTGCTGGCGCGGATCCGCTGGCGGCTGCGGATGCGGAGCCTGGCCGGGCGCTGGCGGTCCGCGGAGTAGGGAGCCGGATTGCCAGCAGCGATCAGCTCCTCCCGGGCCTCCGCTTCAGCCCTGCGCGGATCGCCGCGCAGAGCTCGACCAGATCGCCGAGGTGGTTTTCGACCACGTCGCGCACAATGCCGAGATTGACATCCTGGTATCCATGCACCAGCACGTTCCTGAAGCCAGCCATTGCGTAGAGGCTCTCCGCGAGCTCCTGCTCGAGCCAGGCGTGTCTGGCGAGTAGATCGAAGAGCGCTCGGTTGGTCTCGGGTTCCCCCAAACGATCGTCCGAGACAATGTAAGAGGCAGCGTCCAAAGCGGCCTGGATCGCCAGTTACGGGGTATGCTCGGTGAATCTCTCTTCCCGAATATCGCTGCCGATCAGCTCAGGTCGCGCCAGTTGCTCCAGCTCGCCCACCAAGGTCTCGATGTGCGCCAGTTTCTTGAGAATCAGCTCGGTATCGGTCATCTCGCGTGCTCTCCGCGGTACCTGCGCAGATGGGGCAACAGATCGAAGTAGTCGTTGCGGGACTTCACCTCGAACGCGATTCTGAGAGAAGGTGCATGATCGGCCAGCAAGACGCCATCTCTCAACACTCGATGGACCAGATCCGGTGGAGCGTTGTTCAGAGACACCAGATCGATCGTCAGGCGGAGTCGTCGCTCGAGCTCGCCTCTGAGCACGACCCCGGAATTGAGCAGCCGGTCGACGGGAGATTCCCGGAAGAACACGGCGATATCCAGATCGCTGGCGGCAAGCTCTTCGTGGCGGGCAACACTGCCGAAGAGGTAGGCGGCCACCACGTCGGCTTCTCTGGCCGCGAAAAGAGCGGTCAGTTCGTTGATGGTGGTGCGCCTATCCATATCGTGAGTGTTCCCCAACGTTTCATGGAATCTCGGCGCAGACCGCCCTTCATGGCGAAGCGAAGCGTCTCCTAGTCGAAACCGCGAGGCTCCTCGCCGGCGCCCATCGCCGCCCGCTCCGGCACCCGAATCCGCAGGCAGACGAAAAAGCCCCCCAGGGCGATGGCGCCGGCCAGGACGAAGACCCAGCGGAATCCGTAGGTCTGCCAGATGTAGCCCGAGAGCAGCGGCAGCGACATGGCGACCAGGTGGTCGACGGTGATCCCCATCGAGATGGTGGGAGTGATGTCGTCGGGGGTGTCGGCGATCTTGCGCAGGTAGGTGGTGCGGGCGACGCGCAGCGCGAAGAGGACCGAGTCGAAGACGTAGGCGGCGTAGAGGCCGTAGAGGCCGAGATCGGGGCCCAGCAGGTCGGTCGCGAAGGCGTAGACCAGGCAGACGCCGAGCAGCAGCAGCTCGTCGACCGCCAGCACCACGCGCTCGCCCAGCCGGTCGATCACCTCGCCGAGCAGGGGGCGCATCACCACCCCCAGGGCCGAGGCGACGAAGTAGAGCGCCGCGATGGTGCTGACCGGCACCCCGTTCAGCTCCACCAGCACCCAGCCGCCGAATACCAGGAAGATCTGCTTGCGGATCCCGAAGAGCGCGCTGATGGCGTAGAAGAGGGTGTATTTCCGCTTCAGCACGATGCGCCGGGAGCGGTCGTCACCGCGACCGACGTGCAGGCCGGCGTAGCCGATTCCGGCCAGGGCGGCGCAGGCGGCGGCGATCGCGTAGAAGAGGTCGAAACGGTCGCCCAGCAGTTTGGCGAGGCAGTAGATCAGACCGACGCCAAGGATCGTTCCCAGGTTGCGGGCGCCGCCGAACTGGCCCAGGCGCCGCCCCTCGCGGCCGTCGCGCGCCAGCTTCAGGCCGATCGGCCCCTCGACGGCGAAGATCACGTGGTCACCCAAGGACCAGACGACGATGAACACCACCACCGCCGAGGTGGAGGGGGCCAGATAGCCGAGGCCGAGCGAGCCGATGGCGGCGAAGAGCATCGCCAGGGCGGCCATCTGGGTCTCGCGCAGCAAGAGCAGCAGCGCCCCCACCACGCCGATCATCAAGAAGCCGGGCAGCTCGCGGGGAAACTCCAGGCCGCCGCGCGCCAGGGCGTCGAGGCCGTGGACGTTGGCCAGGTAGTTGTTGAGCGTGGCCATGAAGATGCCGGTCGCCGCCCCGAAGAAGAGGGTGGCGATCAGGGCACGCTTCAGTTCACGTGAGTGGGTCGTGGCAGGGATGGAGATCGGTTGCACAGCCCTTCAGGCTATCATGCCGCCATGGACTCCTCGATCGAACGGCATGCTTCTTATGGCGGCGCCGGCTGGCGCGAGCGCAGCGCTTCCCACCTCGACGATGTGCGCGGCGGCCGGCTGTGGCGGCGCTGCGGATTCGGCTCGGAGACCGAGCGCCTGCGCGAGGTGCTGATCTCGTGGCCCGGCGACACCCTGGCCCGGATCGACGACCCGAGCGCGGAGCTGATGCTGGAGCGGGTCGAGCTCGACGCCATCCGCGCTCAGACCGAAGGGCTCAGGGCGCTCTACGAGTCGCTCGGTGTCGAGGTGCACCTTTCGCGGCCCGAGCAGGCGCCGCCGCCCAACTTCCTCTTCATGCGCGACCTCTTCTTCATGACCGGCGAAGGCGCGGTGGTGGCGCGCCCCGCGGCGCCCCAGCGAGCGGGTGAGGCGCGTTTCGCGGCCGAGGCATTGGCGCGGATCGGGGTGCCGATTGTCGCCACCGTCCGCGGCCGCGGGCTCTTCGAAGGGGCCGACGCCTTGTGGGTCGACACGAAAACGGTGCTGGTGGGCGTGGGACGGCGCACCAACGACGCCGCGTTGCGACAGATTTCCTCGATCCTCGCCGACGTGGGGGTCGAGACCGAGGCGATCCCGCTGCCGCAGGGAGTGCAACATCTCTTGGGTGTGGTGAACTTCGTCGCCGAGGATCTGGCCGTGGTGCGCGCCTCCAAGGCGCCGGGCGAGCTGCACACTTTTCTCGAGGGCCGCGGAATCGAAGCGTTGCTCCTGGCGCCCTCGCACGAGGTCGATCGACTGGGAGCGATGAACTTCGTCACCATCGCGGCGCACGCAATCGTGATGCCAGCCGACTGCCCCGAGACCCGGGCGATCTACCGGAACCACGGCATCGAGTGTCACGAGGTCGATGTCAGCGAATACCTGAAGGCCGCGGGCGGGCCGGGATGCTTGACCGGGATCTTGCGGCGCGGGTGAGGGCGGCTATTCCCCCCCCGCGATCCGTTCCACCCGCGTCGGCCCCTTGTCGGGATCGGTCAACACCAAGTCCATCCCGGCCAGCACCCGCTCCGCCGACTCCGCCCGCAAGCGCTCGCGAAACACAACGGGCGCCGCGCGGTACTCCTGGAGCAACGCGACAAAGGCTCCGGCGTCGGCAGTGGCGACGTTGACCGCGCGGGTCGAGTCGGAGATCGCCTGGTTGGCGATGGTCTCGGCGCGCGCCCGGGCCTCGGAAAGACGCCGGTCGGCCCAGGCATCGGCCTCGATGCGATAGGTGTCGCGGTCGCCGCGGGCGCTGGCGACGTCGTTGAACGACTCGACCACCATGGCCGGAGGGGTCGCCTCGACGGCGCTGACCCGGGTCAGGCGGATGCCCAGTCCGTGGTGCTCCAGGAGCTCGCCGGCGCGCTTCTGCACCCGGGTCTCGAGATCGAGCTTGGCGGTGGTGAGCACGCTGTCGATCGGCATGGTGGCCAGCGCGGCGCGCGCCTGGCCGGCCAGCACGCGGGCCGCCACCAGGCCGGGGCTCTCGGCGCTGAAGGTGTAGGCGATCGGATCGGCGACGGTGAAGTGCGCGGTGAGCTCCAGGTCGAGCAGGTTGGCGTCGGCGGTCAGGTGGCGCCGGTCGGCGGCGCCGCGCCGCTGCACATATCCGACGTCGACCCGGCGCACGGTGGTCACGTCGACCGGCAGGACGGTCTCGACCGGGTAGGGCAGGCGCAGCGCGATGCCCGGCGGCAGCACCCGGTCGATGCGGCCGAAGCGCAGCACCAGTCCCAGCTCCTCGGCATCGATGTAGGCGGTGCAGCCGAAGATCGCCAGGGCCAACGCCAGCGCCGCGCCCAATCCCCAAAGAGCCCTCACCGCCGCGGCTCCGACCGCAGCTCGAAGAGCGGCTCGAAGAGCGGCGATTCGGCGCCCAGAATCAGCGTCGCGCCCTCTCCCAGGATGCGGTCGTAAGTCTCCAGCCGCCGCAAGAAGCGATAGAGCTCCGGGTCCTGGCGGTGGGCCTCGGCGTATATGCGCGCCGCCTCGGCCTCGCCGCGCGCCCGGACCAGGGCCGCCTCGCGACGCGCTTCGGCCAAGATCTCCTCGGCCTTGCGGTCGGCCACCGCCCGGATCCCGGCCGCCTTCTCCGCCCCCTCGGAGCGATAGCCGGCGGCGATCCGCTCGCGTTCGGCGCGCATCCGCTCGAACACCGAGCGCTCGTTCTGCAGCGGCAGCCCGAGGTGACTCAGACCGACCTGCTGCACGCTGACGCCGAGCTCGTTGCGGGCCAGCTTGTCGACCTCGGCGCGCACCTGCTCGAGCACGCTCTCGATGCGCACCGTGCCCGGCTCGGTGGAGATCACCGAGGTGAAGGGCAGACGTCCCAGAGCCCCGCCCAGCTTGGAGGTGATGATGTCGAGCAGCTGCGCCTCGGCGCCGGCCGCCGAGCCGACCGCCTCGAGGAAGCGCCGCGCGTCGTGGGTGCGCCAGACGGCGAAGGGCTCCAGCACCAGCACCTTCTTTTCGCTGGTCAAGAGCTCGGTCGCCGGCAGGTCGATCACCCGCAGCCGGCCGTCGAAACGGTGCACGGTCTGGATCGGCCACGGCGCCCGGGCGTGCAGCCCGGGCAGGGTCACCACGCGCCGCGGATCGCCGAGCGTGCTGACCACCGCCAGCTCACCCTCCTGCAGCCTGAAAAGAGACGCCAGCGCGGCCACCAGGAGCAAGCCCCCGAGCACACCGAGCGTCTGCCAAAAGCGGGTCGTCACTGCTCTCTCCCTTGCTCGATCCGCGCCGCCCGCGCTGTTGTGGAGGGCGGCGCCGGCGGCGCCAGCCAGAGCGCCCCCGGCTCGGATGTGAGCACCAGCGCCACGCTGTCGAGCGCGGCCTCGATCCGTTCCAGGTAGACGCGGGTGCGAAAGCTCTCGGAGTGGGCACGGTCGACCTGCTCGAGCTGCTCGAAACGGCCGGCCTCGCCGCGCGCCCGCGCCACCACCGAGTGGCGCTCGGCGGCGCCCCCTTCGATCGACGCCCGGGCCCGACCGCGCGCGTCAGGCAGGAGCCGCGCCTCGTCGGCCTGCGCCCGATTGACCGCCGTGGCCCGCTCCTCGTCGGCGTCGATCACGTCGTGGAAGGCGGCCCAGATCTCCTTCGGCGGCTCGGCCGCGGTCAGCACCACCTCGACCACCTCCAGCCCCAGGGCGGCGGCCTCGGCGCGCACCGCCGAGCTCAGCTCGGCCTCGGCCAGCGCCCGCCCCGCGCCCAGCAGATCTTCGGCGACGCTGCGCGCCGCCACCGTCATCAGCGCCTTCTGCCCGATCCGCGCCAGGCAGGTCTCGGCACTCTGCACGTCGAACACGTAGGTCACCGGATCGGCCACCCGGTAGAGGATCGACGCCGCCACGTCGAGAAAGCTCTGGTCTCCGGTCAGCACCCGCCGCGGCCCCGGCAGCGCCAGCCTGCGGACCCGGTCGGTGTGCACCTGGGCCACCCGGTCGATCGGCGCCGGCCACACCAAGTGCAGACCGGGCTCGAGCAGCCGGTCGCGCAACGCCCGACCGAAACGATCGACGATTCCGCGGCGGCCGGGATCGACCACCACCACCGCCCCGGCGATCCAGGCCAGCAGCGCCACGCCGGCCAGCACCCGGCCGGCCGCCAGCTTGCCCAGCGTCGGACCGAGCGGATCGCCCGCGCCGAGCCCCGCGCAGCCCTGCCCCACGGCCAGGGCCGCCAGCCCCAACGCCGCGATCACCAGGAAGATGCCGGCCGCCGCCGGCGCCCCGGCGACCGCGAAGAGACCGCTCAGGCCGACCGCCAGCGCCGCCAGCAACGCTCCGCGCGGCACCCGATCCGGCACCGTCCAGCGCGCCGCCGCGGCCAAGGCCAGAATGGCCACCGCCACCACCAGGTCGACGCCGTCGAGACCGGCGAGCCGCCATGGAAAGGAGCGCGCCAGCCCCAGCGCCAGCAGCAGCGCCACCGCCACGCGCGCGCCGCGCATCCAGCTCGCACGCGCCCCGGCCGCCAGCGCCGCCTCGACCGCAACCCCCAGAAGCGCCGCCAGCACCGCCCAGACCGCGGCCAGCGCCAACTCCGATCCGGCGAAGAGGTGCGCGCATACGAAGCCGTTCAGAGCCAGCAGCAACACGATGCCCGGAACGACGAGATCGGCGAGCCGCCCATCCGGGCGCGGGCGCTCTCCGGCGTCGTCGGGGGCGGCGGGCGGCGCCAGCGGCATGTAGACGCCGGCCAGCACCAGCAGTCCGCCGATCCATCCGGCTCCCGAAATCTGCTCGGCGTAGAGCACCAGCCCCACCAGCGCCGCGAAGAGCACCTCGGAGAAGGAGAGCACGCTGGCCTCCGAGGCCGAGACCTGGCGCATGCCGCGGTTGAGCAGGACGAAGGGGAAGACGGTGGCGAAGAGGGCCAGGCCCGTGGTCGCCGGAAAGGCGTGGCCCGGCAGGCTCAGCGCTCCGGCGGGCAGCGCCACCAGCGCGATGGTCAGCCAGGCAACCCACCAGGCGCCGGCCAGGGTGGCGCCGATGTCGGTCTCGGCCTGGCGGCTGACCCGCGTCATCAGCAGCACGCCGGCGTAGGCGATCGCCGACACCAGCGCCAGGAAGTCGCCGAGCAGGAAGCGCGCGCTGGCGAAGTCGTGGTGCGCCCAGAGCGCCGCACCGGACAGCGCGCCCACGCCGAGCACGGCCAGAATCGCTCCGGCCACGTGCTCCGGCCCGGCGCGCTCGCCGAGATAGCGGTGCGCGAGGGGAAACACCACCAGCGGCGCCAGGTGGTGCAGGAAGACGGTGCTGGCGACGGTGGTGAGCGCATAGCCCCCCACGAAGCACGACGACGCGACACCCAGACAGAGCCCGTAAGGCGCCGCGATGCGCCAGAACGCGCGATCGCTCAGCTTCGGCAGCGCGCCCCGCCGCAGCGCGTCGAGGGTGAAGACCGCGGCCACCATCGCCGCCCGGTAGAGGGCGATGGAGAGGAAATCGGCCTCCGCCGCCCGGGTGAAGGCGGGCATCAGGGCGAAGAGCGCCATCGCCCCCAAGATCTCGAATCGACCGCGCATGTTCTCCAGTGCCGGCTGGGTCCTGGCGTTGGATCGGGTGCCCAGGTGGCCCACTCCGCGAATGCGGTGGCATTCGGCCGCCGCTGCATCCACGCCGGCTGCGTTGCTCCTCCTCGCCATAGCCTCCGGCTATGACTCGTCGTCGCGCCTTGCCAGCGCGGCGCATCGGCGCCCTCGGTGCGTCACCCCATCTGCGGAGTGGGCCACCAAGCTGCGGCATCCTATCACGCGGAGGAGTACAAAGGCCTTGTCATGCAATGCGCGGGCGACCCCAACAGCCCGCCCGGGCCAGGAGCAGGGGCGCTCTTGGAGACGCCCGCAGAAAGGCCGAGGGATCAGGGCTCCGGCTGCGCGATCGTCAGCCCATCGCGCAGCTTGCGGATGTCGAGCGCGACCTCTTCCACATCGTCTTCGAGCG
>CAZBBK010000064.1:0-34107 GCA_964490075.1 uncultured Gemmatimonadota bacterium
AAGAGGGCCTGGCTCGCGAAGTCGTCAATCGCCTGCAGAACCTGCGCAAGGATCTCGACCTGGGCTACGTCGACCGGATCGCCGTGCACCTCGACGGCGACGCCGCGCTGCTGAACGCGGTCGATCGATTCCGCGACTACGTCGGCGGCGAGACCCTGGTGCGCACCTGGCTCGAAGCGCCGCGCGGCGAGATGCGCGAGCTCGACGTCGACGGCATGACCCTGCGGATCGCGCTGGAGAAGGTGTAGTCGCGGTGGCAGCCCGCGCGCCCTCACGAGACACCGGGAGCCTGCCGCGCGGATGCCGGGCGCTGATCGTGGCGGCGGTCCTCGCCACTGCCGCTCCGTCCCAGCCGGCGCAGCCCTCCGGGATCGACCAGATCCACCTCTCCTACCTGGGCGACGCCCGCTACGCGTTGGCCTGGGCCTCGTCCAACCCCATCCCCAGCGCGCACGTGCGCTTCTGGGCCGGCGCCGAAGGGGAGCGGCGCGTGGCGAAGGCCCAGACCTTCAGCTGGGGACGGCGCAATCGCAAGCGCAGCGGCCAGGTGGCGGTGCTGGACGAGCTCGGACCGGGGCTGCGGGTGGGCTACGTGGTGGCCGACAGCTCGGGCGACCTAAGCGCGGCGCGCCAATTCCACACCGAGCCGCCGGCGGGCCAACCCTTCCGCCTCATCGCCTGGGGAGATCTGGGCACCCACGAAGCCTCCGCGAGCTCGGTCGCGATGGCGCTGGCCGACGCCCCCAGCCTTCTCCTTCACGCCGGCGACCTGGCCTACGCCGGAGGCGATCAGCGGATCTGGGACCGCTGGTTTCGGATGATCGAGCCGCTGGCGGCGACCGTCCCCTACATGCCCGCCCCGGGCAATCACGAGTACGAGGGGCGCCGCGGCTGCGCCACCTACCGCGCCCGCTTCCACCTGCCGGGCAACGAGCGCTACTACTCCCTGGCCTGGGGCTCGGTCGACCTCGTCTTCCTCGACAGCGAGGAGGATCTCGCCCCCGGCTCGCCCCAGCACACCTTCCTCTCCGAGTCGTTGGCGCGCATCGACCTCGCCCCGGGCCGCTGGAAGATCGTGGTCCTGCACCGCCCCCTCTGGTCCTCCTCGCGGCACGGCTCGAACCGCCGCATCGCGCGCGCCCTCACCCCCCTCCTGCACCGCTACGACGTCGACCTGGTGCTCGCCGGACACGACCACAACTTCGAGCGCGCCTGGCCCCTGTGGGGTCGCAAGGTGCTGCGCCCCTCGTCGGAGCGGAGCTGGGGATCGCTCGGCTTCGATCATCTGGTCACCGGCACCGCGGGGCGTCCGACCTACACGGGCGGCTACTCCGAGTTCACGGCTCACCAGGTCTCACGCATCCACTACACCCGCATCGAGGTCGCGGCCGAGGAACTGCGCATGGAAGCCGTCGCCGTGCCGGGCGGAGAGGTCTTCCATGCCTGGCAGATCGCCGCCCCCTGGAGCGACTGTCCCGCGCTGAGCATGGCGGCGGGCATCCCCGACGGGCACGCTCGGCTACCGGCGCTGCGCCACCTACGCGATGAGATTCTCGCCCCGCTGCCGCGGGGGCAGGCGCTGGTCGGCGACTACTATCGCTTCGGTGCCGAGGCGATTCGGCTGCTCGAGGCCGATCCCTCGCGCGCGCGCGCCGCCGCCGCCTTGCTGGTGGAGATCGGCGAGGGCGTGGGGGCGAAGGGGGCGGACTGGGTGCCCGGAAAGGCCCTGAGGGCACGGGCCGCGGAGCTCGCGCGTCAGCTCGCCGCCGCGGCCTCGGCCGGTTTCGGGCCCCGGCTCGACGCCCTGGCGCGTTCCCTCGACTCGGCCCCGGCGGACACCGATCTGGCTGGCCTCGCGAGTCGCATCGCTGCCGCCAGCGGGGCAAACGACGGCCCTCAAGTACCTTGACCCCAAGCGCTTTCCGCCGTACTTGACGCTCGCCCCCGGTCCTGACTACGCTTGGCCATTCGTCGTCACCTGCGCCTCGGATGCCCGGTGGATCGCGGAACCCAGGCGCCTGCGCGCCGCCGTCGCGCTCCAGCGAGCGCGCGACCCATTCACGATCCGCGGCCGGGCGCGACGCCTTTCCACGCGATATCTTCCGTGCCCGCGGCCCGGATCACGTTGGGGACCAGACATGCCTGAGCCGGACACAGAGCTCGACGTACAGATCACAACGAAGGACATCGCCTACCTGCGCAAGGTCGTTGCCGACGTCGGCGAGCCGGTAGAGATCGACTACCTGGCCTCGAAGCTCCGCGAGCGGATCATCCGCACCCGCAAGGTCAACTTCGCCGACCGCTTGATCAAGGTCTACGACCCGGCCAACGACTACGACGTGGGCGATCATATCTTCCGCCACTTCGGCAAGGTGCGCACCTCACTGCGCCGCAACGTCGACTTCAACGACTACGCCGAGGGCGAGGTCTACGAGAAGATCCTGCAGCCGGAACGCGACTACGACCTGATCTGCGTCGACTGGCAAGACCCGCTCCTGAAGCGCCAGGCCAAGTTCCTCACCAAGTCCGGCGCGCAGCAGTACCTGCCGGTTCGCTACGGGCGCGCCAAGCGCATCGTGACCCGCTACCTGGGCCCCGATAAGACCGAGCGCAAACGCGACGAGGTGATCGAGCAATACCGAGACAACCTGCTGCGCCAGATCCGCGGCAAAGTGATCCAGGATCTCTACGAGCAGCAGGAGTTCGTCACCTGGGGACCGCTCTGGTACCTGATCGACCTGCTCGAAGAGATCGAGTACGACGTGATCGAGCAGGCCGGCCAGATGCTGGAAGCGGGAGACGGGGCGGTGCCGACCGAAGGAATCGTCAAGGAGGTGTTTCAACTCACCCCCGATTCGGCGCGCTTCCTGCACTTCCGCTTCTCGCTCAACTACATGATGGAGAACTTCTTCAGCGAGAACTTCTACTGCCTCTCTCACTTCGCCGGCGGAGCCTGGACCAGCCGCGCCAAAGTCCCCAAGGAGTTCGGCTCACGTCCCCTGCGCCTGTCCAGCGCCAAGGTGCCCGCCGAGATCTATCGCAAGGAGTTCAGCCTGCCGAATGAGCGCCTCGATGCCCGGCTGGCCGAGATCCTCCACGAAGAAGAGGAGAAGCTGGCGGGGAGGGTCGAAGGCGACACTCTGGTGCACGTCCTCACCTACAACGAGCTGGTGGGCGGCGTGCTCGACGTGGAGGACGAAGCATCGACTTTCTTCCCCGAAGACACCCGCATCGTCTTCACCTTCGACGAGCAGGAGTACGCCGCCACCTACCACTACGAAAGCGGCTTCATCGCCGGCCTGGGGGAGTGCTTCCTGAGCGCGCGCCTGGTTCCGGGCGCTATCTTGGAGATCCGCGGCACCGGTACGCCGACCCGTTTCGAGTTCGGATACGTGAAATCCGATCAGCATCTCACTTACCCGCAGCTCCAGTACAACGAAGATGCCGATCTGGTGCACGCGCTGCGTGGCACCGAGCGGGAGTGTGATTGCGAGATCGAGTCCCACGCTTTCATCCCCGCCAGCGACGTCGACCAGATCGAGCAGCTGCGCGGCCGTCTCAAGATCGACGCCAGCCTCTACGACGTGCTGGTGACACTGTTCCGGGAGTACCGCCCCTCGTTCCACCCGGTCACGCTGTGGCGCGCCACCAACATCATTCGCGCCGCCGATTTCCGCTCGGTGTTCTCGGCTCTGACGGCATTCAAGAGCTTTTACCAGATCGACGACGAGGGAGTCGACGACTACCACCTGAGCCCCACGCAAATCGGCTACGGAAATATCAAGAAGGGTGTGTCGCACGCCGACTTCATGCGCGCCGAGCGGCGTCCCGAGCACGCCGAAGCGCGCTTCTGTCGCCCCAAGACTTACATCGTCAACGTGGCGGAGAAGCACTGGAGCGTGGCCCGCGACTACCACCTGCTGCCGATTTCACACCAGACCGAGCACATCGAAATCCGGCGCCAGGACCGCGCCGTGGTGGTCGTCGAGGGCGAAATCCAGGCCGCGGTCCAGGTCGCATCCGCCAAAGAGCGCCTCAATCCGCAACTGCGCAAGAAGTTCGACCACGATGCATTCATCTCGTCGGTGGACGTGACGATCCTGGGCGAAGGAGCCTGCGACGACATCGAGATCTACCACGTGCCCGATCCGGGCGTGTTCGTGGAGCTCGAGGCCGAGACCTTCGAGGATCTGATGGCGCACTACGACGAGGCGGTGGAGACGGTCGAGGCTTGATGAGGGGTTCTTCGCGGCTTGGTCGCGGCGGATTATGGCGTGGTGCTCCCCTGGACACTGCGCTACGCTGCGCCCCGCGATGCTCGATCCTTCCTCCTCAACCGAGGCGGAGCCGGCGCGCTCCTCCGGCCGATTGACCCGCCCGAGCCCGCACAGCCAGATGTCCGCTAACCTCTCGCGAGCACTGCACGTCGTCTACGAGATCGCCGCGCTCGGCGCTCTGTGGCTTGCCTTTTCGGGCAAGCTCGATGCGCTCCACCTTTCCTTCGGGCTGCTCTCGATCGCGCTCGTGGTGCTGATGACCCTCACTCTGATCGTGTCGCTCTCGAACCCCGACGAGAACGAGAGCGTGGCACGAATGCGCCTCGCGAGAGCGATCGCCTATCCCTTCTGGCTCGCCTGGCAGATCTTCGTCGCCAATCTCCAAGTCGCGCGCATGATCTTGAGCCCCAAGCTGCCGATCTCGCCCGCCCTGCTTCGCTTCCGGGCCGCTCTGCCCGGCGCCCTGCCCAAGGTCATTCTCGGCAACTCGATCACCCTGACCCCGGGCACTTTCACCCTGGACATCCAGGGCGATGAGTTCCTCGTGCACGCCATCTCGCTGCAGACGGCGCAGGGAGTGATCGACGGCTCGATGCAGCGCAAGGTCGCCGCGCTCTTCGGCGCCGAGCTCGACCCCGAGGCCGGCGTGCAGGCTTCGCTCACCATCGCCAAACCCCGCTGGAGGGCCGCGCCGTGGACTACGTGATCGCGCTGCTCGCGCTCATCATCGCGGTGGCGATGCTGCTGCCCTTCTATCGAGTCATCAAGGGCCCCACGGTCTTCGACCGGATGATCGGCGTGGGGGTGATCGGCACCAAGACCGTCATTCTGATCTGTCTGACCGGCTTCGCCTTCGGGCGCCTGGAAATGTTCATCGACATCGCCATTGCCTACGCGATGCTGAATTTCCTCGGATCGATCGTGATCGCCAAATATCTCGAGACCTCGCCGGAGGGCAGCCAGTGATCTACCTCGGGCTGATTCTGCTCTTCGCCGGCGCGCTCTTCGTGCTGATCGGAAGCATCGGGGTGATCCGCCTGCCGGACTTCTACACTCGCACCCACGCCGCCAGCAAGCCCGACACTCTGGGTCTGGTGCTCAGCATGTCCGGACTGGCGCTCATACAAGGCGCCGACCTGAACAGCATCAAGCTATTGCTCATCGTGGCCTTCGTCGCCATCGCCAATCCGGCCGCCGCGCACGCTCTGGGGCGCGCCGCGATGCGCGCCGGGCTGGAGCCCTGGACCGCGGCAAGGAGCCGACGACGATGATCTCGCAAATCAGTGGTTTGCTCTTCGTGCTGGCCATCGTGGCGGCAATCGTCTCGCTCAGCGCCAAGGATCTGCTGGCGGCGGCCGCCTCGCTTTCAGTCTTCAGCTTTCTCACCGCGCTGCTCTACATTGCGCTCGGCGCGGTCGACGTCGGCTTCAACGAAGCCGTACTCGGCGCCGGTGTCACCGGAGTACTGTTGGTAGTAGCAGTGTTCCATACGCAGCGGAGGTCGGTCGATTGAAGAAGACTTCGATCGCCGTCCTGTTGCTGCTCGCCGCGGTGTTGCTGGCCGCCGGTCGCGGGCTGCCCCTGTTCGGCGATCCGCACTCGCCCGCCGCAGAGCACGTGTCGGATCACTATATCGAGCACGCCTACCACGACGCACATACGCCGAACTTCGTCACCGTGATGATCGCCGACTACCGGAGCTTCGACACTCTGGGCGAGACCATGGTGGTATTCGCCGCCGGCATGGCCTGTCTGTTGCTGCTGCGCGGGCATATACGTCGCGGCGATCGCGGCAAGCCGGCCCGGATCGTACACCGCAACGACAGCATCATCGTCGACCTAGTGACCCGCATCATGGTTCCGGTGATTCAGATCTTCGCGCTCTACGTGGTCTTTCACGGTCACTACAGCCCCGGGGGAGGATTCCAGGGCGGTGCGCTGATCGCCGGCAGCGTGCTGCTGGCGCGCGTGGTCTTCGGTCGGGACCGCTCGCGCCCGATCTTCCCGGCATCCTGGGGCACGCCGATCGGTGTGCTGGGACTCGGGATCTTCCTTGGCGTCGGCGTGGTCGCCATGATCTGCGGAGGGTCGGAGCTGCAGTACGATCACCTGCCTCTGGGACTGGCTCCCGACATGCTGCGCAACTGGGGCATCCTCTTCGTCGAGATCGGTGTGGCTTTCGCGGTCATGGCGACACTGGTGTCGATCTTCGATGATCTGTCGGGAGAGAGCGAGGATCCGGCGCGATGATCGACCTGTTCATCGGCCGCTGGCCGTACGTTCTCACGGTCGTGCTGATGTTGATCGGCCTGTACGGAATGCTGGTCAAGCAGAACTTCCTCAAGAAGTTGATCGGCATGAACATCTTTCAAGGCGCGATCATCCTGTTCTTCATCGTGCATGCCTTCAAGTGGCGCGCGTCGGTGCCGATTCATGACCACCATCTCGGCGCTGTCGCCCGTGCCTACATCAATCCGATCCCGCACGGCTTGATGCTCACGGCGATCGTGGTTTCGGTGGCGACGACCGGGGTAGGCCTGGCGCTCTTGATCCGCATCTTCCGTACCTATGGCACGCTGGAAGAGCCAGAGGTTTTGGAACGGATGCAGGCCCGGAGACGTCCGTGACCGAGAGCCCCTTGCCGGTTCTGATCCCGCTCTTGATGCTGGGTGGCGCGCTCGTCACCGTGACGGCGGGGTCGTTGCTCAAGCAATTCGCCTGGCCGATCGCGCTGGTAACGTTGTCACTTTCGACGGCAGTGGCAATCGAGCAGCTCTTGACGGTGCTCGCGGATGGACCGCTGATCCACCAGCTGGGTGGCTGGGCGCCCCCGATCGGCATCGCTTTCGTGGTCGACTCGCTCAACGCCTTCATCGTGACCGTAGTGGTCGCCATTCCGCTCCTGGTCTTGCTCTACGCACGAGATTCCGTGCGCAAGGAGACACCAGAGGAAGAGGTGGCGTTTTTCACGTTGCTCCAGGTGTTGCTCTTGGGGCTGACCGGCATGGTGCTGACCGGGGACCTGTTCAACCTCTACGTGTTCTTCGAAATCAGCTCGCTCGCCGGCTACTCCCTGGTGGCCCGCGGCAGCCACGCGGCTCCGGTGTCGGCTTTTCGCTATCTTCTGTTGGGAAGTCTCGGGGCGTCGTTCTACCTGATGGGCGTCGGCTATCTGTACGTGCTCACCGGAAGCCTGAACATGGGCGACGTGAGCCGCATCTTGCCGGGCCTGATCGGCAACCCCGCTCTGACGGTCGCCATGGCGATGATGGTCGCGGGGCTCGGCTTGAAGATGGCCCTCTTCCCCCTTCACGGCTGGCTGCCCGATGCCTACACCCATGCCTCCAGCGCCGCCACCGCCATCATCGCGCCGGTGATGACCAAAGTCTCGGCCTACGTGCTGATCCGAATGCTCTTCTTCGTCTGCGACCCAGCTCTGCGGGCAGCCATCCCCCTCGGCACGGTGATCACCTGGCTGGCGGCGCTCGGGATCATCGTGGGCTCAGTCATGGCGATCGCCCAAAACGACGTCAAACGGATGCTCGCCTACAGCTCGGTGGCGCAGGTCGCCTATATCGGTGTCGGCATCGGCCTCGGCACGCCTCTGGCCCTGGTCGGAGCGACACTTCATGTCCTCAGTCACGCCACCATGAAATCCTGCCTCTTCCTGGTCACCGGAAGTGTGCAGCTACAAACCGGGCGCCGCACGCTCCATTCCTACGAGGGACTCGGCAGGCTCATGCCCTGGACTTTCGCGGGCTTCACGCTGGCGGCCCTGGCCATGGTCGGCATCCCGCCCACGGCGGGCTTCTTCAGCAAATGGTACCTGGTGCTGGGCGGCATCGAGGCCGGCGAGTGGCCGGTGGTGCTGATCGTGGTCGCATCGAGCCTGCTGACCGCCGGCTACTTCTTCCGCCTGATCGAGAAGATCTACGCCAATCCCGCACCCTCGTTGCGCGCCTCCGACCCCGGATTGTTGGCGCGCATCCCGATCGTGGCGCTTGGCGCCGCGGTGCTGGTGCTGGGCATCGCCAACTTCTGGTTCGTGGGCGAGGTGCTGCAGCCGGCGCTCCTCCCTCAGACCCTCGCCCTCACCGGAATGTAGCGGATGGATCCGACCAACGACAGCATTCGCCCGCTGCTGGCCCTCTTGGCCTCGTTGGCGGCGGTTCCGCTCATCGTCGCCAGCGGCGAGAAGCGCCCCAACCTGCGCGAGGCATGGACGCTGATCGCCGCAACACTCAAGGCGGGCATCGTATACTCCATGCTGCCGGCGGTGCTGGCGGGGCAGACCTTCACCTGCCGCGTGCTGGAGATCTCGCCGGGCGTCGTTCTGGAGCTCGAGACGGACGCGCTCGGGATGATCTTCGCGATCGTGGCGAGCACGCTGTGGCTCCTGACCTCGTTCTACTCGATCGGCTACGTGCGCGGGACGGGCGAGCACAAGCAGACTCGCTACTTCGCCAGCTTCGCGGTCTGCCTCTCGGCCACCATCGGGATTTCGTTCGCCGCCAACCTGCTGACCTTCTTCGTCTTCTTCGAAACTCTGACGCTAGCCACCTATCCGCTGGTGCTGCACAAGGAGACCCGAGAGGCCAAGGCCGGCGCCCGCAAGTACCTCTGTTACACCCTGCCGGCCGGACTCTCCCTGCTCTTGGCGATCGCGATCACCTGGAGCCTGGCCGGCACCATCGATTTTCGAGCCGGGGGAATCCTCGACCCCTCGATGGCCAGCACCGGGCAGCTGCGCATTCTCTTTATCCTCTTCATCCTCGGTGTCGGTGTGAAGGCCGGCTTGATGCCGATCCACGCCTGGCTACCGGCCGCCATGGTCGCCCCGACGCCGGTCAGCGCCCTGCTGCACGCGGTCGCCGTGGTCAAGGCCGGCGTTTTCGGTGTGCTGCGAGTGACCGGTTTCGTGTTCGGGCCGGAGCTAGCGAGCAGTCTCGGCACGGGGCACGCGCTGGCGTGGGTGGCGGGAATCACGCTCACGGTGGCTTCGCTGCTCGCCATGAAGCAAGACAATCTGAAGCGCCGGCTCGCCTACAGCACCGTCGGTCACCTCAGCTACATCGTTCTGGGCGCGGCCCTGATCAACGGCTGGTCGTGGACTGGAGCGACCTTGCACCTGATGTTCCACGCGACCATGAAGATCACGCTCTTCTTCTGTGCCGGCGCCATCTACGTGCGCACCCACAAGCAGAACATCAGCGGCATGGTTGGCATCGGGCGCCAGATGCCATTCACGATGGCGGCCTTCGCGGTGGGCGCCGTGGGCCTCGCGGGGGTGCCCGGCGTGAACGGCTTCGTGAGCAAGTGGGGGCTGGCGTCGGGGGCGGCCGCGGCCCAGGAACCACTCTTCCTCGGTCTGCTGGTGCTCAGTGGGGTGCTCAACGCGGCCTACTTCTTCCCCATCGTGCACCAAGCCTTCTTCAAGCGTAGCGACGCATTTCCGCGCCTGGGCGAGGCGAGTCCCTTCATGGTGGCGCCGCTCTGCATCACCGCGGCAATCTCGCTCTTGCTCGGCGTGGCTCCCAACATCGGTGTGCACGCCTGGGAGCTGGCCAACATGAGCGCGCGCGCGGTGACCGGAGGAAGCATCGGATGAAGCTCAAGACACCGAGTCGACGGGGCTGGCTCTTCGCCGGGCTCAGCGGCGCAGTCGCGGTGCTGCTGCCCTACCTTTTCCACGTGGAGCACCACTTCGCCTGGGATTCGATCCCCGCCTTCTACGCGCTTTACGGCGGTCTCGGCTGCGCCTTGATCGTGATCTTCAGCAAGGCGCTCGGCGCCTCGATCTTGCAGAAGAGCGAGGACTGGTACGGGGAAGGGGACGAGGGATGAGGGTCCTGATCGAGGACTACGGACGCGTCGGCGGCACGCTGGAGGGCCTCGCGGCCATCCCGACCGCGCTGATCTTCCTCGTAGGCGCCGCGCTTCTCGCTCTCTTGCCCCGCACGGTTCGCTCGACCGCCATGCCATTGGTGCCGCTCGCCGCCTTGGCGCAGATCGCCACGGCGCTCCACCCGGCGGTCAGCGCCCTGGGAGCCGACCTGGCGGGCGTGGTCCGCGTCGACTTTCTGGCCTACCAGCTCGAGGTGGTACACGCCGACCGCCTGGCGCTGCTCTTCGGAACGATCTTCTCGCTGATCGGGGTGATCGCCGGGATCTACGCCTGGCACAAGCGCGACACCCGACAGCAGATCGCCGCTCTGCTCTACTCGGGCGGTGCGGTCGGCGTCAGCTTCGCCGGCGACCTCTTCACCCTCTACGCCTTCTGGGAGCTGATGGCGGTCGCCTCGGTGATCTTGATCTGGGCACGCGGCACCCGCGACGCCGAGCGGGCCGGCAATCGCTACATCCTGGTCCACCTCGCGGGGGGGGCGATCCTGCTGGCCGGAATCCTGCTGCACGTCGCCGACAGCGGCTCGATCCTGTTCCGCCATTTCGATCCCTTCCAGCGCTCGGCGGCCGGTTGGCTGATTCTGTGCGGCTTCTGCCTCAACGCCGCAGTGCCTCCGCTCGGTGCCTGGCTCCCCGACGCCTACCCGCGAGCCACGGTCACCGGCGCGATCTTCCTCTCGTCGCTCACCACCAAGACGGCGGTCTACGCGCTGCTGCGCGGCTTCGCCGGATGGGAGATCCTGGTCCCCCTGGGTGTGATGATGGCCCTCTACGGCGTCGTCTACGCCGTGCTGGCCAACGACATCCGAGAGCTGCTCGCCTACCACATCATCTCCCAGGTCGGCTACATGGTGGCCGGCGCCGGCATCGGCACCGAGATGGCGGTCAACGGCGCGGCCGCCCACGCGCTCTGCCACATCCTCTACAAATCTCTGCTCTTCATGGGCGCCGGCGTCGTGATCGCCACCACCGGCCGGCGCAAGCTCACCGAGCTCGGCGGCTTCGTCGGCCGCCAGAAGCTCGCCTTCGGCCTCTATATGATCGGGGCCTCTTCGATCTCAGGATTCCCGCTCTTCAACGGCTTCGTGAGCAAGTCGATGGTGGTCGCCGCCGCCGGCCAGTCGCATCTCGAATGGGCCTTCCTGCTGCTGACCCTGGCATCGGTCGGGACCTTCCTCCACACCGGACTCAAGCTGCCCTACTTCACCTGGATGGGTGAGGACCGCGGCATCGTGCCGAGCCCGGCGCCGCGCAACATGATCGTGGCGATGGCGATCGGGGCCTTCTTCTGCACCCTGCTCGGTGTCGCTCCGGGGCTGCTCTACGCCTACCTCCCCTTCGCCACCTCTTACGCCCCCTACACCGCGACCCACCTGGTCGAGACGATTCAGATCCTGCTCTTCACCCTCTTCGCCTTCTACCTCTTCATCCCCAAGCTCGGGGGGCAGCCGACCATCTCGATGGACACCGACGTGCTCTATCGCAAGACCGCCCCTCTGGCGCGGATCCTCTTCGTCGACACCCCCGCGTGGATCTACGCCACGATCGGCAGCGCCGCGGAGGACCTGGCCGCCGCCGTCGCCCACGCCTTCCGCGATCCGACCCGCTGGATCTCCGGCGACTTCGGCCCCAAGAGCCCCTTCGATGTCGGTCGCGCCCGACAGCCGGTCGCCGTCTCCCTCGCCCTGACGATCGCGGTCTTCGTCTGGCTGGCGCTGGCGTCGCTGCGGGCGATCTGAGTCCCTAGCAGGCCCGCCACCTGGCAGAACACTTCGAAAGGCAGGACTGGCGCCTCACCCTTCTCGAAATCCCGAGTGCCCAAGTGTACCTGGTAGCAGGACGGAATATCGGTTCGTTCCAGGAAGTACGGGATCGCGGGACTCACGTCGTTTTCACCAATCTGGCACGGAAAAGGCTGCGAGTAACGTGACCCGAATGTGATTTTGCTCACGCGCAAAATGGACCAAAGGTCATTCTGCGCGCGGCCCCTCCGAGAGCAATATCTCCCGCACCCGCTCCACGTCGCCGAGATCTTCCAGGGCGTGGTCGGGATGGCACGCCAGCAGCTCCGCCCGCGTGTAGGGTCCGGTAGCAACCGCCAGCGCCCGCACTCCGGCCGCCCGGGCGCAGCGGATATCGGCGGGAGTATCGCCGATCACCACGACCTGGTGTGGGGCGTGAATAGTGCCAAAATGGGCCTCCGCGCGGCGCATGGCGATGCCCGGCAGACGATCGCGGTCGGCGTGATCGGAGCCGAAGGCCCCGACCGCGAAGTGATGGTCCACGCCCATTCGAGCCAGCTTCAACTTCGCGCCCTCTTCGAAGTTTCCGGTGACCAGCCCGAGGTGCGCCGAGGGCTCGTCCGCGAGCCGCTCGAGCAACTCCAGCACGCCCGGCTTGGGATCGGGCGCGCGCTCCGCCAGCCGCGCCTCGAGCATCTCCAGGTAGCGCACCCGCAGGCGCTCGAGCCGCTCCGGCTCCAGTTCGGCGCCGGCCCTTTCCAGGAGCTCGCGGAAGATCTGGGGATCGGTGCGGCCGGCCATCGAGTAGCCGTCGAGATCGATCTCGAAGTGGCAGATCTCGCCAATCGCGTCGAGCATGGAGCGGGTGCCGACTCGGTGCGATTGAAGCAGTGTACCGTCGATGTCGAAGAGCAGAAGGCGGGGATGCGCGGACAAGGCGAAGCTCCTCCCCTCGTTGGTGGGGCGTTTTCAGGCGGGCGGTGCGTCGGAGGCCGCCCTCGCGACCTCACGATACACCTTCACGTGCCGCCGAGCGATCTCGGCCCAGTCGTAGGCCAGAGCCGCCTCCCAGGACTGGCTTCCGAATCGAGCGCGCCGCCGCGGGTCCCTGATCAACGCCCCCAGCGCCTCCGCCAGGGCGGGCGCGTCGCCGGGCGCCACCAGCACACCCTTGCGCTCGGCACCCGCTCCGACCACCTCTCGATTGCCCGAGATGTCGGTGAGCACCAGGGGCAGCCCCGCCGCCATCGCCTCGACGTTGACCAGAGGAAATGCCTCGACCAACGAAGGGGAGCAGAACAGGTCGCAGCTTCCGAGCAGTCGAGCCAGCTCGATCGGCATGGGATGATCGGCAGGCAGCGGGGTGCCCTCCTCGGGTATCCGACCCAGGAGCCGAACTCGATTCTCCAGACCCAGATCCCGCACCAAGGGCTGCAGCGCTTCGGTCTGCGCGCCGGCGATCACCAGGTCGGCTCCCGGCGCCCGGTCGCGGATCCGCGCCAGCGCGCGCAAGAGCACCTCGAAACCCTTCTTGGGATGGTTGCGACCCACCGCCACGATCCGACAGCGAGGGGCGTTCTCTGCCCCCCCGGATCGGTCCGCCGTCCAGTGTTCGGCAGCCGTCCAGGCATCGCTCGCAGCACCGCCGCCGCGCGTCGCCGGGACCGGATGCTGCTGCTCCCGCCCCGACCAACGCCGCACCCAGGCCACATCGACGCCGTTCGGGATGCGTGTGATGCGCCGTGCGTCGGCGCCCGCGGCCACCATCTCGCTCTCGATCTCCTCCGAGATCGCCACCAGAGCATCGCTGCGGGCCACGGTCGAGCGCACCCGACGATCGGCGCTTCGATCGAGGCGCAGGCCGTAGCCGATCTCGGGCGCCCGCTGCAGATCCGCCCCGTGGCTGGTCAGCACCACCGGGCAGCGATGCAGCGCCCGGGTCGCCACCGCCGCCCAACCGGCGGTATCGGCGTAGTGGGCGTGAATCAGGTCGGCCCGGTGCCGGCGCGCCGCGACCACGATGCGGCCGAGCCACAGGGCGAGGTTGGCGCGCCATCCACCGTGGCTCAAGGGCGCCCGCCTCCACACCGGATAGGGCGCCCCTCCCGGCAGAGGTCCCAGGTCCGGACACAACACCGCCGGCCGATGCCCCTGGCGCCGCAGCGCCAGCGCCAGCTGATGGACCGCCAGCTCCGCCCCGCCGATGACCGGCAGGTAGTTCGGCGTGACGATCAACACCCTCAGCACGATGCGCCCCTGCTCCCGATCGAAACCGGCGAGCCGCCGTGCTCCCGATCCGGCACCCATGCTCCCGCCGCCCCCGCGAGCACCCCTTCCATCGTCCTCACGTGAGCCTCGATCGAAAAACGCGAGGCCGCGCGCGCCACCCCCCGGCCAACGAGCTCCCGAACCCCCGGTCCCCCTTCCAGGTTCAGGGCGATCGCTCCGGCCATCGCCGCGGGATCTTCCGGCGGAATCAACCCCGGATGCTCCGGACCGAGCACCTCGCCGAGCGCACCGCCTTGGGTCGCCACGATCGGTGCTCCCCAGGCCATCGCCTCGAGGGGCACGCGCCCGAAGGGCTCGGGCCGGCGCGCCGCGTGCACCACCACGGAGGCCGCTGCCATGCAGTCGGTCACGTCGTCACGGTGGCCGAGCCAGTGCACGTGCTCCGCAATGCCGAGGGTCGCCGCGAGCTCGGCCACCCGCGCCGGCCAGTCGCGAGCGTCATCCGAAGCGCCGCCGGCGAGCACCAGCGCCGGCACCTCGATACCGGCATCGCGGAGCGCGACCAGCGCCCGGACCACGACGTCGGCCCCTTTCCACGGCGCCATCGTGGCGGGGCAGAGCACGACGGGCATCGCGCGATCCAATCCAAACCTTGCGAAGACCCGCCGGCCACGGGCGGCGGCGGCACCCCGCTGCTCCGCGTCGGGCACCCGCACTCCGTTGTGAATCACCATGCTGCGCTCGCAGTCGATGCCATGCTCCCGACAATGGCGCTCCACCGATTGCGAGATCCGAACGTGCGCCGCCAGGCCCGACGCCAGCAGTCCATGGACCCTGCGGAAGTTGCCGTGCTGGCGCTCGTGGCACACCACCGGCCTGCGCAACATCCGCGCGGCGCAGATCCACCCCGCGTTGGTCACCAGCTGGTCGTTGGTGTGAATCACCGCGAAGCGGTGGCCATGTTGATGCTCCAGCGAGCGAATGAGGGCCGCGCACTCGATCGTCGCCAGTGCCAGCTGGCTGTGGAAGGCGCCCCGCGTGGCAGCCAGGGGACGGATGGGAGGCACCGGGAGCACGTAACAGGGAAGATCGTGCTCGTGCAGCCGCGATTCCATGCCACAGGGCCGGGCAAAGAGCACCGTCGGCTCGAAGCGGCTTCGGTCAAGGCGCTCGAGCAGGCCGACCAGACTGTGAAACGAACCGCCGACACCATCCACGGCGCCTTCGATGTGCAGAGTCGGGATAGGAGCGCCAGGATCGGGAGCTGTTCTTGCGCGGATCCTCGGGATCGCCATCGTCTTCCTCTCGGCGCGGGGGCGCGAAAGGGAATGTGCTGCTTCTGACCGTGTCGATCGACCGCAATCGCGGTCTCTTGATCCTGGCGCGCGAGCCGCTCCGACGACATCGAAGCGGTGCTTTCTGGCCCAACGCGGCGCCCTCTGGGCGTATCTTCTAGCGGTCGTCGCAAAGCCCCACCCGCGCGCAGCGCTGGAGTCGCCGCCGCGCGCCGCGGGGAGCGCTCGACGCCCTTCGTTGGAGGCAACGTGACACCCCAGGAAGCCGGCCAGACGCGCCACGCACTGACGAAGCTCCTGATCCGCCTGAATCGGTTGAACTACCGGCTCGATCAGCACCTCACGGGGGAGGAGATCCGCAACCTCCAGGAGGAGCGGCTGCGCATCAACGCCGAGCTCTTTCGGGTATCGGTGAGCCTGCGGGGCGAGCACTCGCTGAGCGAGTCCGAGGTCGCGGAGCTGCAAGGCCGGGGCAGCCAGGACGAGAAGCTGCTGGGCTTCTTGATCCGGTCGATGTCCGCCGGTCAGGACTCGGGCGAGGACAAGGAGGAGCTGGCCGAGCGCGAGCGCGTGATCACCGCTCGCAAAGAGAAGATCGAGTCGCAGATGGAGGCCATCACATCCTCCAGACAACCCGCCAAGAGGCTCTCGCCCGACGAGATGGCCAAGCTCCGCAAGGAGCGTGACGGGCTGCGAGCCGACGTCGAGGACCTCCTCGAAACCCGGGACTTCTACTTGGAGCGGGTGGATGAGATGCGGGCCCTGGCCCGGCGCGGCAAGACCGACCGCATCTACGAGACCCTGTCCCGACTCGAGCGACACACCACAGAGCTGCTTGCTATCGCGAGCCTGCGCCTGATCGCCGATCTCTTCACCAACAGCGAGCCGGTCCCGGCCACTCGGGCGCTCGAGCTGGCCCGGCGCTCGGACAACGATGTGTTCCTTCAACTGCTGCTCATCCATCATGGCGCGCTGGCCGACGACGAGGGGAGCGTGATGAAGGCGTTGCTCGACACGGTGCTCCGCAAGCCCGCCACCTTTCGCGCGGAGCTCCTCGAAGACACGGTCAGCTTCTTCCGCAGCAAGACCTTCCGCCGCGACCGCTCGCTGCACAGCGTGGTCCTCTTCAATCCCGCGGCGCCGGTGCACCTGCTGCGGCACATCTTGCGCGTCTCGTTGCGGGATCTGCAGCAAGCCACCGAGCGCGCGCGCGCCAACTACGGATCGAGCGATATCCTCGATGTCTTGACCGAGATCGCCCGCACCACGAGCGACCGCGGGCGGCTGCGCCACATCCTCCAGATCACCGCCGTCGATCCGATTCGGCGGGTGCGCTTCGAGAGAGTGCTCGGCTATCGGAGCGATATCGGCGAGGCCGGCGTACTGGAGCTGCGCCCCAGCTCCGGATCATGACCCAACCCCCCGCCGCCGCCGCCGGGCGCCGCGGGAGTCGCCACGGCTACCTGCGAGTCGTCGTCGCCCTGGCGCTCTTGGCCTTGGCCTGGTCGCGAATCCAGCCCGAGGCGGTGCTCGCCGCGCTCACCCACGCCTCGCCCGGGCCGCTCCTGCTCTCCTTCGCGCTGCTCATCGTCGAACGGGTCGGCACCGTCGCCAAGTGGGTCGTGCTGCTGCGGGCCCGAGGTTGGGACCGGCCCCATCGCGATGCCTTCATTATCTTCTGGGGCAACAACTTCTTCGGTCTCTTCCTGCCGACCGGCCTGGGACTCGACGTTCTGAATGCCTATCGAACCCATCGTGCGGGCATGCGGCTCGCGGACAGCACGTCGGTCGTCACCGTCGATCGTGCCCTGAGCCTGGTCTCCCTCGCCTGCCTGGTGGCCTGTTCCTGGGTCTTGACCACCCACTTCCGTGTGGAGCTGACCGGGGCGGTGATCACGCTGGGGGTGGCGACCGCGGCGGCGCTGCTCTTTCTGGCCTTCCCGGCGAAAGCCATTGTTCTGGAAGGGGTTTCGCGCTTTCGCGTCGGCGCGGCGCTGGCCCATCGACTGGAGTCCTTTCACACCGCAGTGGTGGCATTTCGCAGCGATCGCGGCGCCTTGGCGTTGAACTTCGCGCTCTCGATCCTGGTTCAGCTGCTGCGGGTGCTGCAGTTGGCGGTCCTGATCCGCGCCCTCGGTCCTGGCATCGGCTGGCGCAACGCGATGGTGGTGGTGCCCGCGTGCAACGTCGTCACCGCGCTTCCGGTGTCGATCGGAGGCGGTCTCGGGCTCCGGGAAAACGCCTTTCTCTACTTCTTCCCGCGCATCGGCGTGCCGGAAGAGGACGCGATGGCTCTCTCGGTTCTGGTGCTGGCGTGGGTGGTGATCTGGGTGCTGCCGGGCGGGCTCTACGCGCTCTTTCGCAAGGACGGGACCTGGCGCCGATAACGCGGGAGACCGGGGACGCGGGAGACCGGGGACGCGGGAGACCGGGGACGCGGGAGACCGGGGACGCGGGAGGACGAAGGCGTGAGTACCTCCGGCGGCGCGCCGATCTAAGAAGAGAGCGCGGGCAGCACTCGGCTCTCACCGATCGACCGGGACGGCGCAGGCCCGGTGGGCGCCGACGATCCTGGTTGCTCCCGGTCGCCGCAGATTGCAACGAAACTGGCCATCTGCGCGAAAAACTGCTTACCAATGGGCGCCTCGGGACGCCAGGATAATCGAGCCAAGCCACTCATGCTCAACAAGTTGCGCGCCTGGAGCCGAGAGGCCCAGAAGGGGGCACGGAACTTGCGCGGACTGAAAGGGGTCAGCGGACGAGGAGACGACCGATGAACGCCGAAAGCAACTTCGAACCCTGGGACGAGTGGGACGACGAAGAGCATGAGGACGAGCTCATCGACGAGCTCGCGTTCGAGGAGCTCGACGAGGAGATCGACGAGGAGATCGACGAGGAGCTGGACGACGATGAGCTCTTCGAAGACGATGATCCGCTGGCGTCGGGACCGCTGCGCGAGCGTACGCAGTGGCTGCAGATCCGCGGCTCCCTCGATGACATGGTCGGAGCCGACGACATCCTGGACTTCCACTTCTTCATCGAGGGCACGCGCGGGATCTGCAAGGGGGAGCGCAACTTCTTCAACCGGATGCGCCTCTACTTCTACAAGTAGTCATGGGCTTCGCCACTGCCCTGCGTGACTGCCGCCGAGCCGGACTTCGATGCGTGATTGGCCTCGACAGGGAGCCGGCATCGGCAATCAAGGACCAGTTTGGGACTGTTTTTCGGAATCAGGGCCGGGCACGGGTCGAGGTTCGGGGAAGAACTGCTCCCTGAGCCTGGCGATGGTTCGCCGGCATTCGGCCATCCGTGCCTCCAGCCCCACGCGATAGCGCCAGGCGTGTTGGTCGAGCGTGTGGTTGGGGCGTGAGATCTCCCGCTGCAGCTCCTCGAGGTAGCCCTCGCTCAGATCGAGATAGTGACGCGCTGTCTTGGGATTGTGGAATCCAGAGCCATCCACGCCGACATAGACCGGTGTCGTATGCGCGACCTGCCTCTCCCCGGCCTGCGCCCGAGCAGCGATCCACAGCCCATGTTCCACCGGCAGCGTCATTTCGGCGGCTAGCTCGTTCGACGACTGACCCGGCTCATTCGACATGGCACGCTCGAGAACTTCGCCGTGGACTACCAGCTCCAGTTTCGTGAGCGGCAATTGTTCCTCGCATCCGAACGCACGAGCCGCGATGTTCAACGTCGACCCAGTTGTCACTTCCAGGTCGTCGCCGGGGATCGCACCGTTCACGTTCAGCTCGACGATCGGGCCATTGCTGACGAAGGTGTGCCCGGCTTCGACGCTTCCGCGCCAGTTCTCGAAACTGAAGTCGTCCTCCACGTAGGTGTAGAATCGAGTCTCCCCCACGTGCTCGGCCCAAGGATAGTCCGAGCCGGCGGTAGCCGTCAGTTTGAATCCCAGGTCGAGGAAATGGTAGTAGTGGGCGGTGTCCATTCCACCGTTCTGGAGGATCTCGAGGAAGTCCACCCTGTTCCTCAGAACATCCAGCGTCAAGCCTCGGTAGCCGTGGAATTGTACTGCTTTGTGTGCGTACCCGACGATCCCACCCCGCTGGTGCACCGAATCAAACACTCGATCGTAGTGGTAGTACTTGTCTTTGAACCGGACGAACGAATCGGCGCCGAGCGAAATGGCATGACCGAGCTCTTGCGTCCGGGGCTCCTCCTGCCCGGACGCCAGCAGATGATTCCCGTCCTGGTACACCCCGTCTCGCCCCCACATCTGCTGCCAGTAGTAAACCTGCCAGAAATCACCCATCTGTAAGATCATGCCGGCGTGAATATCCTCGGCCGCGATCAAGGTGAGAAGAGGCGGATTCTCTCGCGGGGAGCGTTGGAGATGAATATGATCATCCGCGGAGTACCAGCCTCGCTCCGGCATGTTGATCCAACGCTCGAGCGAAAATGTCTGCGACAGTTTCGCGCCGGGCTCGAGGCTCAGCTCGTGTAGCTGGCGCAGATACTCGTTGCCCTTCGATAGCGACAGTTTGTAGGTGCCGGGTTTCAGCTCGACCTCGAAGGCACCATCAACATAAAAAGAGCCGTCGACCAATGCGCCGAGCTTCCGGGGTGAGAACATGAGCCCGATCGCGGACTCCGGCGGCGCAACGACCGCGCCCCTTGCCTTCCAGAGACGGACTCGAACCGGGGTCGGCGCGCCGGTCACTCCATCGACGATCGTGGCCGAAAGCCGGGCCGGGGCGTCGGCCGTCGAGCCCACCGGCGGCACCGGTTGCGCCGGCGCTCGAGCGAAGGAGGAACCGGTCGCTCCGAGGACCGTCACCAGAGCCAGGGCAGAGGCGGCCAGGCGGACGCGGCCGAACGCCAGGAGCATCATGGCGTCGCGAGCACTAGAGAGGACGACTTTGGGAACAACGCACCTCCGGCACGAGAAGATCTCTAGGGTACACTGGCCGGAAGCAGCGCGAACACGAAGGTGATCGTGCCGCGATCCTGGCGGCCGGCCTGGGCGGCGAAGCGCCACTGCCGCAGCGCGTCGATGGCGGCCTCCTCGAACACCGGCTCCACGCGGGTCTCGGGCACCACCTCTCCGACCGAGCCGTCGGTCCGCACCAGAAAACGCAGGCGGACGCGCTCCGAGCGCCGGGCGGCGTCAGGGAATCGGGGCACCACGCGGCGCACGATCTGCCGGTGCGCCGCCGGCCCTTCCAGGAGCATCCCGGATGCGGCGGCCTGAGTCTCCGCGACGGCCTCCACCTCGGGCAAGGCCGGAAGAGCGCGACCGACCGGCCCGCCGCCGCGCCGCGGCCGCAGCAGGTCGCCGCGCGGAGCGGGCCGCCGTGGCGTGATCTTGGCCAGGCCGGCGGGGAGCGAGGGCGGGGGAGACGCCACGGGCGGCACCAGGTCCTCGTCGGGCGCGGCAGCGACTCGAGGAAGCTCGGGCCGCCTGGTGATCGGTGCTCCGACCCGAGGCAGCTCTCCGGGCGACAAGGGCAGGGGACGCGGATCGAGGGGCACGATCGGCTCCGCCGGGCGCTCGGCTTCCACCTGCTCCTCGGGATCGGGCTCGATCACTCGCTCCGGCGTTGGCGGGCGACCGAGCAGGGTCTCTCCGGACCTGAGATCGAGAGCCACCTCGACCGCCGGCTGCTCCGGGAGCACCGGATCCAAGGCGACCTGCCACCACCATGCTCCGGTGAAGAGCAGAAGCTGAATCAGCAGCGTCCAGCCGATGGCGTTGGTCCAGGAGCTGGAATCGCGTCCCGGATGAGCTCGGCTCTCGTCTCCCGGCATCGCTAGCGAATGCCCTCGGGCGCTTCGGTGGCGATCACCAGGCGCTCGACGCCTTGCTGGCGCGCCTGGTCGAGCACCGAAACCGCGTGCTTGAGCGCGATCTCCCGATCGGCTTCGAGCACCACGGTCGGCTCCGCCCCCCCCTCGAGACGGCGGAGCAGCGCCGCCCCGATCTGCTCGAAGCGCTCCACGCGGACCTGGTCGACATAGATCTCGCCCGTGGCGCTCAAGGTCACCGTGATCGGCGAGCTGGTGGTCTCTTCGGTCGCTTCACCGGCCGGCAGACGGATCTTCAGACCGGGCCGGAGCACGAAGCTCGACGAGAGCAGGAAGAAGATCAGCAGCAGGAGCACGATGTCGGTCAACGAGGCATAGCCGATGCCGGTGACGTAGCGCCTCTTCGGGGGTCGAACCTGCATCAGGATGCCTCGCCGGCATCCAGCAGGCGTTCCGCGGAGCGTCCCAGGAGCACTGCCTGGCTGTCGATGCGCGCCGCCAGCAGGTTGTGCAGCACCAGGGCGATGATCCCGACGGCGAGGCCGGCGCCCGTGGTGACCAGCGCCTCCCAGATGCCTCCGGCCAGGACCGCCGGCGTCACCGCCGCTCCCTGCGCCTGCACGTTCATGAAAGCCCGGATCATCCCGGTGACCGTGCCGAGGAATCCCAGCAGCGGGGCGACCGCGGCCAGAGTCGCGAGCACCGCCATGTTCTGCTGCAGCAGATGGAGCTGCTCCTCTCCGGCCACCACCAGTCGGTCGCGGCGCGCCTCTCTCGTTCCCTGCCCCAGGCGCAGCGCCGCCAGGGCTACGGCTTGCAGCGAGAGGGGAAGCTGACCGACCAGGGGTCCGGCGCTCTCCGCGCCACCGCGCCGCAGATGCTCCAAGAGGCGCTCGAGGTCCTCCGAGGGACGCCCCGACCCCAGTCGCCGGAAAGTCAGCACGCGCTCCAGGGCGAGAGCGAGCGCCGAAAGGAAGCAGACGTAGATCGGCCACATCATCCAGCCGCCTCGGGAGAGAATCTCCAGCACCGTCATCGCTGATCCTCCGTGATCCAGGACGCCACGCGCGGCAGACGACCAAGGGTCTCGTGCCACGAGCGTCTCAAAGACAAGCGGATCGACGTTCCTTCCTCGTCGTACCCGCGCCAGACGACCCAGCGCTCATTCAGGAGATTGACCGCCTCGATCGCCACACTCAGCTCCCCAAAGAGCGTCAGGGCCACAGCGGCGTCGATCGTGATCCATCCGGCCAGCTCGTCGCCTTCTCCGATCGCCTGGTCCGACGCTCCCCGTACCGCCCCTTCCAGGCGCAGCGGGCCGGCCCCGGTGGTCGCGCTGCCGCGCCACGCCCACGGCGCTCGATAGGGGAGATCGCCGCCCCCGTCGGCCCACGCGCGCTCCCCCCAGCATCCGAGCGCGAGTCCATCCCCCAGCTCCCAATCCCCGGTCAGCGTCGCGACTCGCGAATCGGCGATTCCGGAGCGCAGAAGCCCCTCGGCGCCGGCGTCCTCCACCCAGATCACGTCGTCGAGCCGCCGCTCGAAAGAGAGCGCGAGATGCCGCGATCCCTTGCCGTTCAGGCTCACGAAAACCGCCGGGACTTTGCGCCTCAGGGTCGGCTGCACGCTGCCCCCGCTGATCGGCGCCGGAGCTCGCGACCACCATTCGAGGCCCAGTGGCTCCACCTCGGCCGACACCCCGACACTCAGGACGAGATCGGGCCGCGCGACGGCATCGATCGCACCCAGAAGCGTGAAGGCGCCCTCGTAGGTCTCACCGATCGACGCCGCCAACCCCCCGAGCCCCAGGCGGAAGGTCAGGTCTCGATCGGTGGGCCTGGCCAGCTCGGTCCAGAGCTCGACCACCGACAGCTCCGGCTCCACCGCGATGCTGCTACCGAGCAGCGCTCGGGCGCCCGAAAGGTCCCCGGTCCATTCACCGAGCAGCTGCCCGAACGCGCCAGATTGCTCACCGGCGGCCATCTCTCCCCGCAGATCGACGCGCGCCCAACCGACTCGCAGCGCGGCCCGCCGCGTCCAACGCCCCGCGTTCGAGTCGGCAAAGAGCAAGGATGCGACCGCGCTCCGGCGCTCGTCCGTGGCGCTCACCGGCGCCCCCCAGAGCGCACGCCGCCAACGATGAAATCGCGACTCGAGGGACCAGCGAGGCGTCAGCCCGAAAGTGGCCTGCCCTTCGATCGCGCTGTGACGCCGGGAGTTGAAGCCCCTTGCCACGGCGTGCAGCTCGCGCCGGCCCTGCGCCAGGCGCGCCGCCGCCCCCGCCTCGCGCCAATCGTGGTTGCCCCCGGCGCAGAGCGCGGAGATCCGGAATGCCGGCGCATCGACCTCGGGCGACTCGGGCGTCCACACAGAGGGGGCGGGTCGACCGTCGGCGGTCGATCTCTGCCCGCGCACCACCGACATGGGGACCTCGGGAGGCTCGGTGCGCGCCGGATCACGGGCGCTCGCCGGTCGCTCCGGCTGGTCGATCCCTTCGACGACCACCTCGGGCAGGTCGAGCTGCGGCTCCTCCGCGACCACCTCGAAGGCAGAGAGGGCGGCGGCAAGGAATCCGCTGGCCAAGGGGAACAACCTCATGGCCCGAGCTCCTCCAGCCGGGCAGTCGCATCGAGCCCCGGCGGATCGGTGGCGTCGGCGGCGATGATCTCGCTGTAGAGCTTCTTCGCGTCTTCGAGAGCTCCCTTTCCTTCGTAGCACTGCGCCGCCGCCAGCTCGCCGCGCCGGACCCAGAAGATCTCGGCCGGGTGGACGTAGCGGATCTTCAGGAACAGGCGCAGCGCATCGCCGATCGCGCCTTCCTGGTAGCGCAGCTCCGCGTTGCGATAGAGCGCCTCGGCCGCGACCGCGGGTGGCGCTTCGGTCGCGGCCTCCTCCAGCGCCGCGCGCCCCCCCAGGGTGTCGCCCTCCACCCGGGCGATCAACGCCAGCGCGACGAACGACCGCCACCGAACCAACTGCTGATCGGGCGCGGTCGATTCCGCCAGCGGCTGCAGCAGCCGGCGCGCTTCGGCATTCTGCCCAACCCCGGCGTGGGCGAGGCCCAGCAGCAGTCGATCTTGCGAGTCGCGAGGCGGGACCCCGCTCATCAGCTCCAGGGCGCGCTCGGGCTCGCCCCTCGCGACGGCCTCCTCCGCCAGCAGCAGCCGCGCCGCGCGAGCGCGCGGATGATCGACATGCTGGTCGATGAGCGTTCGCCAGGCGGCATTTTCCCGCTCCGGCTGCAACAAGCCGAGCGCATAGAGCGCCTCCGCGGCCTGATCGCTGCGTGGATAGGCCGATGCCAGGGCGCCGAGCCGGTTGCGTGCCGCCTCGTCCTCGCCTCGGTCCTGCAGGATGAGCGCCTCGTGGAGCGCGATCTCGGCACCCTGCTCTCCCGCACCCTCGATCGCTTCGCGGACGATTTCGGGGGCGTCCACCGCCCCTTGCGCCTCGGCCGCGGCCCAGTAGATGCCGCGCACCGCATGCGCCACCCTCTCCCCGCGGGGCCAAGATCGAACCACCATGGCATAGGCCTGGGCCGCGGCCTGTGGATCGCCGACGTTGAAGCGACAGTCCCCGACTCGGGCGATCGCGTGCTCGGCGATCGACGAAGCGTCGGCGGCATCGGCGGCGGCGAGGTAGAGCGACTCGGCGGCGGCGTAGAGCGGCACGTCGAATCGCGCCTGAGCCTCGACCAAGAGCGCCTGCGCAATGCGGTCTGCGTGGCCGGATCCACTCTGGCGCGCCGCGCGCGCCGCCGCGGCGGCGGCATCGTGCTTCCCGAGCCGTGCGAGCGCGCGGGCCCGCCCCAGATGGGCCTCGTAGGCCAGTCGCCCGCGCGGGTCGTGCTGCAGGTAGAGGCCGTAGAGGGTCTCGGCTGCGTCGTCGTCGCCCATTGCCGTGAACGCATCGCCCATTCGCAGCACCGCCTCCACGCCGCGCGACGAGCTCGGATGCTCCACGGCCAGGCGATCGAACCAGCGCAGGGCGCCGGGCGCGTCGCCCTGACCCAGCCGGCACCAACCGACTCCGAAGAGCGCCTCGATGAGCAGCTCGTCGGCCCTCGGGCGCTCCTGGTCGGCGAGCGTCACGTAGAGCGACTCGGCGGCCGCCAGATCGCCGGCGGCGAGATTCGCCTCCGCCTCCAGCAGTCGATCGCGCGGCCCCTGCGCACCCTCCGCGGCAGCCAGCACGGCGGCGGCGGGCTCGCCGGCCCTCAGGAGCGCGACGCCCCGACCGTAGAGCGCATCGGCGGCGTCGAGCTCCCCGATCTCGGCCGCCTCGATCGCCGCGGCGTAGGCCTGCGCCGCGGCGCGCGCGCGGCCGGAAGCCAGCAGGAGCCGGCCGGCCGCCATCTGCGCCGCGTGGATCGTCGCCGGGGCGGCACCGGCGAGGACCGCCACCTGCTCGAAAAGCGGCAGCGATTCGAGATCGTCGGGGCGCAGCAGACCCAGGCCCAGCAGCGCCCGCGCCCGCTGATCGGGCGATGCCCTGCCATCGACGCGCCGGAAATGCCGCTCGGCGGCCTCGTTCCTGCCCAGCGCGGCGGCGGCGTCTCCCGCTCCGAGCAAAGCCTCCAGCGCCAAAGCCCCACCGGCGTCCGCATGGGCCAGCCAGCGGGCCTCGGCGTCGAGGAGTCGCCCCGCGGCGGCCTGGCTCCACGCCAGCGAGTAGGCCGCCTCGCTGGCGGCTCCGAGCGAATCGACCGCCGCCTCCAGTGCTTCGATCGCCTCGCCATGGCGGCCTTCGCGCAGATAGGCCTCGCCCAGGAGCCAATGCTCCTCGGCGTTCCGTGCCCCCTGCAGCAAGGCGATCACGCCCTCATGATCGCCCCTTCGCAGCCGGGCCCGCGCCGCCTCGGTCCGTGCCAGCGAGCGAAGCTCGGCGGGCACCCCGTCGGCGCTGAGCAGCGGCTCGAGGGTCTGAACCGCCTGCTCCGGCTGCTCCAGCTGCAGCTGGAACAAGGCCAGATCGTAGCGTGCGTAGCTGGCCGCGGAATGCTCGGCGAACGAGGAAAGGACCCGCTCCAAGTCGTCCACGCCGCTCTCGACATCGCCCAGCAGTCCGGCGTTGCGCGATCGCCGGAGCAGGGCGTCGGGGAGCAGATCCGAGCTCGGGAAGCCCTCGATCAATCGTCCGAGGGCAACCACCGCAGCCCGCGAGTCGGCGCGGCGGTGGGCCGCGTCGCCGATCCTGAACAGCGCCTGGTCGGCGAAGGTTCCGGCCGGGGAGCGCAGCAGGTACTCCTCGTAGTAAGGGGTAGCGTCCTCGACGCCCTGCTCGCGAACGCACTCGGCCAGCAGAAAGGCGGCGTCGGTCGCCGCCGGAGAGCCGGCGTCACCGACCTGCACCAGCTCGAGCTCCCTGATCGCCAGCTCGTAGAGCCCGTCGGCCATGAACCCGCGCGCCGCATCCAGCCTCGAGTCGGATCGCCGGGCCGCTCCGGTTGCCGCACCGGCGGCAAGCCACATCCCGACAAAGATCTCCAGCGCGCGCATCCGCATTGCCCCTCCGCTGACTCGCGTGGCACTCGGTTTCGGTGATTGGATCGACGGAGCAGCGCGCGCTCGGCGACGTCGCGTGCGGTCCACTCGGCTGCCCCGGGCATCATACGGGGTCAGGAGTCCGCGGTTCCAATCGAAGTGGACGCGCGGTGGGGCCCTGACGGAGCACGCGATCGGCGCAGCAGGCTCCCGGGCGACGCGCTAACGGGTCTCGGCGGCCACGGCCACCGGCTCGGCGGCGGCGGCGGCGGCGACTCGGTGCACGGTCACGAAACCAGAAACCAGGATGACGATGGAGACGATGATCGCGGACAAGAGAATCGACTTCCCGAGCAGGAGTGAGATTTCTCGTTGTTCGATCGCATCCGGCATTTCGTGGACCTCCATCGCGCGTGGCGCTGCTCTCGTCTCAGATATCGGCGCCGCCAGCTCTCCCCTTGAGGACTGCGAAATCTTTGTAAGTGATTATCGCTATGCTGGATAGAGATCAAACAAGTCGTGCGGCGGGAGGATCAGAACGCCGCCCAGTCGGCGCGTTCGTGCACTGCCCAGTGGGCTTCCAGGACCAGCACGCCGCCATCGGCGTAGACCGGGGATTCCGCGCCGAATTGCGCCTCGTCGACTTCGCTGACCGGCATCGGAAAGTGCATCCGGCCGAAATGGACCGTGCTGTCGGCCTCCGCCAGGCGCACGAAGAGAGCCTGGTCGTTCGCCACCACGAGGGTGTCGACCAGCGCCCCCCATCCGCCGGTATCGGTGCTCCAGCCCAGCGGGCGATCGAGACAGGCGGCCTCCGCGCAGAGCTCGGTGCGGATTTCGACCGATCCACCCTCGATCTCACCGGGAGCGACGGCCACCGAGATCTGCCACTCGCCGGCGATCTCCTCGGCCAGCAGAGAAAGCCAGATCACGGGGCCGGGACTCAAGAACTGCTCGTCCGGCGCGTGGCGAAGATCGAGGGGGAAGCTCAGCCAGCTCGGCTTGATCTGCACGTTTGCGCCGACCTCCCAACCGACCTGGAACTGAGTGTCGTAGCTCCTGTGCGGCACGACCGTGACCAGCGGCGTCGCGACGCTGTGCGCTCCGTCGTCGCTGCGGGTGATCATCGCGTAGCGATAGATCCGGTCGTTGGTGACCGGGGCGTCGGTGTGAGTACGGGTCTCTATGCTCAAGCGCCGGGCGAAGAGCAGAGTGTCCTCGAAGGTCTGGAAAGAGAGGGAGTCCTGGCGTAGAAAGCCCTCGACCTCCCGGCTGCCGAGCAGCGCCTCGAGCTCGAGCGAATCGAGGTCGACCGAAGGCGTGCGCAAAAGGGTGTACCCGCCCTGCTCTCCCACCGGTCCGTCTGCCCCGATGTCGCTCCGTTCCGCCTCGCTCGGTGACGCGGTCCAGGTAACCGCGACGCTGCCGTCTCCCGGAGCTACCTGCACCGAGGCCGGAGGCATCAGTGCGGGCATCAGGTCGACGATATCGCTGCACGCGATCAACACGGTGCCCGCCAAAGCGGCGGTCAGAACGGAACGCGGGACTTTCACGGGAACCTCGGGGTGGACAGGGGATTGGCGCTCATGCGTTGTTGCCGCGGTCGCCGAGCTTACCACGCACCCGATGGTCGCTTCGCCGGCTACCTATGCGGCGGAGCGCGTCGACCTCGCCCCTGCGGCCGGCGTGACCGCCACCACGGGAGCGTCGTCCGGATAAGGAACCGAACCCAGGCGCAGGCCGATCACCACCAACACCGATCCAGCGGCGAGCGCGGGCAGGAAAGCGATTCCACCGGCCATGCGCAGTGTGGCCAGCGCACAGATCCCCAACACCGATGCCAGCAGATACTGGAACATCACCACTTCGCGATCGGTCAGCCCAAGACCCTGCAGCCGGTAGGTGAGATTCGACTTGTCGGGCAGGTAGACCGGCCGCCCGCGCTTGGTGCGCAGCACTACGGCCAGCGTGGTGTCGAAGATCGGAACGCCGAGGATCATCGGCAAGGCACTGAGCTGGGCCATCGACCCGTCGAGATGGCGTGCCTGCAAGAGCGCGATCGCACCGAGCGAGAAGCCGAGGAAGAGGGTTCCGGTGTCGCCCAGAAAAATCGATGCCGGCTTGGAGTTGTAGCGCAGGAAGCCGCAACAGGCGCCGGCGATGGCCAGGGCGAAAATTCCGGCCGGTGTGGTCGGCTCGATCAGGAAGAGCAGCGTGCCTCCGATGAAGGCCACGCCCGAAGTCGCACCGTCGATGTTGTCCATCAGATTCAGCGCGTTGGTGACCCCGACCAACCAGAGCACCATCAGCGGAACCGCGATCCAGTGCTCGGACAGGCCGGGAATACGCACATCCGCAACGACGATGAAGGCGATGCCGGCCAGCGCCTGGACCAGGATGCGGGGTTTCCAATCGAGGACCACGACATCGTCCAGGAGTCCGAGCGCCAGCATTCCGGCCGCCGCCCCGAGCAAGGTGGCGATCTCCGCGTCGAGAAGACCGGCGACCGACACGGCCAGGACGCTCGCACCGAACACCGCGATCCCTCCGCCGAGAGGCGTGGGAATGCGGTGGATCTTGCCGGGGTTGGTCGGGTTCGGCGCGTCCACGAGATTGACGCGCCACATCAGCGAGCGCACCAGGGGGGTGAGCTGATGAGCGATGAGCAAAGCGGCGAGGAATGCGATGGACTGAGTCATGCGAAGCTGGGGTGCGAAAAATCGCGGCACCCTATCAGAGCGTTCCGACGGGCGTCAACGAATGCCGGGAACATTGCAAGAGCCCTGCCACGCGGCAATTGCCTTCAGGACACCGCTTCTCGCGCTCAGGGGCACTCCAACTGTCCCCTGATGGAGACAGCCGATGTCCCCCCCAGGGGACCGCGCGCGATCAGTCTTCCTCGATCAGGCCGAAGCGGACCAGCTTCTTGCGCAGGTTGCCGCGGCTGAAACGCAGTCCCTTGGCCATGGCGCCGATATCGTGCCGATAGAAGAGCAGCGCCTGCTCCAGGGCATCGTGCTCGACCGCCTCCAGGAAGGACCGGTAGCTCAGATCACCGCGCAGCGCCTCTTCCAGGAGCTCGTCGCGAGCGCCCGCGGCGCCCGCAGAGTGGCGCTCGCCGGAGGGAGCCGCGCGCAGCTCGCCGATGTCTTCGAGCGCGTCCTGGAGCTCCTGCTTGGATCGGGCCAGCGTTTGCTCGCTCTGCGCCGACTTGATGCGCACCGCGCGCAGACGCAGCTCGCGTACGATCGAAGGCATGGACGCATCGACCATCAGGCGCAAAATCTCCAGCTCGTGATTGGCCGGACTCTGCCCCTTCTGGAACCACAGGATCATCGCGCCGGAGTAGCGTTCCGCGCTCGGGATCGGGAATCCCAGGGCACAGTCCTCTCCGGGGCCGTTGAGCCGATCGCGGCCATCCAAGGGCACCTCCTGGCCCTCTTTCGCCACTTCGCGAATCAACTTCCGGATCGGCTCGGTCTTCGACTTCTCGCGCCCCGGCAGGCTGCGTCCCTTGAAGTACTCGAAGGCATCTTCGCGCTCTGAGTCGATGATCCCGACCGCTCCCATGCGCGCCCGGATGATCTTGATCGCCGAGGAGAGCAGCTCGCCCGCGACAGCCGGTGCGTCGTCCTTGGTCGCGATGTCGACGATCTTCCGGACCCGCTCGCAAGCTTCGTTGCTCTGCTCGATCTCCTCGATCGATGCCGGAGGATTGTCTTCGTAGAGATCGAAGATCGACGCCGAGAGACGGCCGATCTCGTTGTAGCGCGGCCCGGTGTCGGCGTCGGCATCGGCGTTCTTGCGCAAGAAGTCCAGGAATCCCTCGTGGCTGGCGGTCTTTAGATGTGCCAGAGGAGTCTGGTAGGGACGCGACGAAAGGAAAGCCACGACGCGGTCGCGGTAAGGCTCGAAACGCCGGCGCAGGAAGGACTCGCGGCTCTTGCGATCCTGGAAGCGGCCCAGGAGCTGGTCGAGGATCGTGGTCGCTTCGCCGATGCGGACGAACGCGTCCTCGTGGCGGCCCTCGGCGAGGTAGACCCGCCCCAACGCGTGGTAGCCGCGCCAGACCAGGTCGGGGACCTCGATGAACTCCAGGAGTCGGAGCGCCATCTTCACGCCGACCGCCGCGCGCGCTCGCGCGTCGGGTGCGGTCTGGTCGAGCAGCCCGAGCGCGTAGTCGACCCGCGAGCGGGCGATCAGCACGCGGTTGCGGGTGCGCTCGGCATGCTTCAGACTGCGCTCGAGAGGCTCCAGGGCCACCTTGGAGTGACCGATCAGCCGGTAGCAGACCCCCAGCTCGCGCAGCGCCAACGCCGCGTCGGTGTCGCAAAGCTCGGTTTCGGTCAGCGACTCGAGCGCTTCGATCGCGTCTCCGTTTTGCCCTTTGAGTGACATCATTCGGGCCCGCAGCAGGCGCTGACCCGCTTCGTCTCGAGCCTCTTTGGGCAACGATCCGAGCGCGTTCCCGAGGCGGTCGGCGTCTCCCCGGTCGGCATAGACGCGGCCCCGAGCCAGGGCCACCTCGATCAACGCGCGCTGCCGGCCCTGCTCCCGCGCCAGCACCTGGGCGCGATCGAGAAATGTGTCGCTCTTGGCGAACTGGGAGCGGTGGTGGAACGCAGTCCCCAGGCAGAGAGCGGCTTCGCGCTCCCCCTCGACGTAGGCGCGATTGCGATGGATATCGAGCGCCTCTTGGAGCGGCGCGATCGCGCGATCGAAGTCGCTCAGAACCAGCAGCGCCCGCCCGCGGAGCAGCGCCGCTCGAGCCCGGTCCACGGGATCCTCGAGAGTCTCGGCGAGTGTGGCCAGGTGCTTCAGAGTGTCGGCGGCCGTGCCCTCCAGCAGCGCCAGCTCGGCGTTCACCAGGGCCCGGCGCATCTGCTGCTCAGCCGAGGAGGGGCTCGAGAAGGCGTCCACTTCGACCAGCAGCTCCTTGACTCGGGCGATGTCGCCTTCCGCCAAAGAGCACTCCGCCGCGACCAGGTGCGCGAGCGGATCACCACCCTCGGTCGATACCCGCTCCGAGCCGATGATCGGCTCGAGCAGGGCGCGCGCCTCGCCCAGGTGGGAGAGACGCTGGTTGGCGATCGCCCCCCTGATGCGGAAGCGCTCCTCGAAGCGCTGCGCAGGGGCCTCGCCCTGGTACTCGCCGTCCACGCCCTCGCGGGCCAAACGCGCCGCGCTCTCGCTGTCTCCCCGGCGCAGCGCCTCTTCCACCAGTGTGAGGAGCTCTTCCGCGCTCTCTTCTCCCGAGCGGGTTCGGCGCCGGTCGCGACGCTCGAGCCCTTTGCGACGGGACGCGCGGTTGCCCTTCGCGTCGTCGACCGACTCCCGCTCGGTCTCCGGCTCGGGCACCGCCTCGTCGCTGCTCGGAGGAGGCGGCTCCGCCGGCCGCGGGGAATCGTCTCGCGCGGGCTCTCCGTCGGCGGGGGCGCCCGGCAGCTCGCCCGCCATCTGCTCGAGCTCGGCGCGTTCGTCCTCCGCGATGCCGCCCACCAGATCGCCTCTCAGCTTGGTGTCGGCGATCTCGTAGACCGCCGCGAGATCGCTCTCGTCGCTGCGCGTGAGCAGACCGCGCTCCACCAGGTCACTGAGGAAGTAGCGCCAGTTCCTTCCTTTGTAGTCGAGCGCGTCCTTCAACTCGTCGCCGCGACTTCCTCGCCCCAGCACGGCCAACATCTCCAGGATCCTGCGCTTGATCCCCTTCACGGGCAATGCCGCGCGATCCTCCGTTCCCACGCTCTCATCGCGTGGACCTGTTGTCGGCTCCACAGCCAATCTCCTTCCACGACGCGAGGGCCCGTCGGGCCCGTCCATCGCTTGTCAGTCGTCTTTCGTCGTGGTGGCGGACTATGGGTCAAGGTCTCTGGCGAGCACGATGCGGTCTCGGCCTCTGGTCTTGGCCGAGTAAAGCGCTCGATCCGCCAGCTCCAGCAGGTCCTTCTTCGTCGTTGCGTCGTCGGGAAGGCTGGCGATGCCGGCGCTCAGGGTCAATGAGACGGCCTGATCGCCGGCGAGAAACTCGCTCTCGGTCATTCGTTGTCTGATGCGTTCACCGAGCACCGAGGCCTGGTTCGCGTGCGCCCCAGGGGAGATGATCGCGAACTCCTCGCCACCGTAACGCGCAACGAAGTCGTACTTGCGGCAGGTTTTCCTCAACAGGTCGGCGACCTGCTTGAGGGCGACGTCTCCGGCCGGATGGCCGAAGCGGTCGTTGAACTCCTTGAAACGATCGAGATCGAGTATCAGCAGCGAGACCTTGTGTCCGAATCTCCTTGCCCGGGCTACCTCGGAGTCCACCAACTGGTGGAAAAACCGGTGGTTGTAGAGCTCCGTGAGGCCGTCCAGGCGCGAAAGACGTTTGTAGTAGTCCTTTTCCCTTGCCGCTCTGATCAGACGCCGGCGCTCCAGAACCTTGGAGACGACGACCTGCAGATGGGTATTGGAAAACGGTTTGGTGACGAAGTCGGCCGCGCCGAGCCGCATCGACTCGACCGCCACTTCGATGGTTGCGAATCCGGTGACGACCACGACGTCGGCATCCGGAGAAAGCTGCAGAATGTTCTTGAGAACGTCGAGGCCGTTGATGCCGGGCATCACCAGGTCGACGAAGTTGACGTCGAAGGCGATCTCGCGGACCAGCTCCAACGCCTCTTCGCCGGCGGCCGCGGTGGTCACCTCGTGACCGTCGATTCGGAGTGCCTCGGCCATCATCTCGCGCACCGACTCGTCGTCGTCCACGACCAGCACGCGGGCACGCGAGCTCCGTCCCTTGGGCTCTGCATGAGCCACGTTGCGCTCGTCGCTCGGAGCCGGCACCGAAGGGGGAGGCGCGGGCGCCATCCGGCCCGCGGAGGGATCGGCGTCGAGGGGCGAAGCTGAGGCGTGAAGATCGTTCATGAGATGGAGCGGCGTCGCATCGGGGCCGGCGCGGCCACGCCCCTTCGCGAAAAAACGGGCTACCGATGCGCCCGAACGCGAGCCCGTCCCCCGGGGGCCGATCGAGCCGGCGGCTCGGGTCGGGCAGGCCCGGGGCGGACCCGGGCAGTATACGTAGTGCGCCCCTGCGGCTTCAATGGCGCAGGTGGGCACCTGGCGTTTCGATATAGCGCGGCAGGCGAAGCGCCCTGCCGTCTCATTGACGAGGAGTCTGCCAGCTCTGCGCGCGATCGAGTGGCCCCCGGGCGGTGGTAACCGGGGACTTCGGCCGCGGAGATGGGTGTTGCGACCGAGATTTGGCCGCAACGCGTGACCGCGGCGGCGGAGATCGGGGGAACGACCGCTCATCGACCTCGGCTCGCGGCTTTGGTCGCGCTGGCGCGACGCGGCTCCGTTCCGGGCCCCTGATCAGGAACGGCCGAGGGCGACGGCTACGGCCCGATCGGCCGGCTCCCCGTTCTCCTCGACCACC
>CAZBBK010000065.1:0-33624 GCA_964490075.1 uncultured Gemmatimonadota bacterium
GTAGCCGGAGCAGGCCTGGATCACGTCGTGCAGGGTGAAGCTGTTGAGCAGACTGTCGTCCTCGTCACCGAGAAAGCTCGAGATCTGGAAGTCCGGATAGGTCTCGTTCCAGAGGCAGACCGCGCAGGGGTCCTCACCGTTCAGCGGATCGCAAGGAGAGCAGTCTGCCGGGGGGACGTCATTGCGGTACTTGTCGTACATGGTCTGGGCGAAGAAGCGCTTGGCTTCGGAAGGGACGTTCTCGCCTTTGGTGTCGGAGTACTGACAACCCATCACCAGCCAACGCAGCCACTGGCGTTTCTTCCAACCGCCCGGTGCGGTGGCATCGTCCCAGAACCAATACGGCTCCTCGCTCAGGGTGACGGCGAAGACGTCCTTGCGGATGCCGAGCCCTTGCTCGAAGTGGCCGTCGGTGTCGGGGTTGCCATCGGGCGGTCCCAGCGCCACCCGTGCCGCCCCATCGGCGACCTTCAGAAAGTCGTTGGTGAAGGGGTCAGGGTAGGCGTACATGTAGATCTTGTAGCTGATCGGTGGCTCGCTGCAGTCGTGGTTCTTGATCTTGTAGTCGCCCTGGTCCTGATAGGGCAGCCCGAGCTGGAAGTTGATCACCGGCGACCAGGGAAAGTAGATGTCGAGAGGCCCGTTGATGGTGTTGAAGAGGTCGTAGGAGTCCCAGAAAAACTTGAAGGTCATCTTTGGGTCGTCTTCGCGAAGCGGGCAGTAGGGCGGGTCGCTACCATCGAGCATCGAAACGCAGACGGCGCTCTCCCAACTGGCCTCCGGGCCGCTGTCATCATCCGCTCGAATCTCGTGGTAGACCCTCCAGCGCGACAAGAACGACCCGGCGTTGACGTTGTTGGCCCGCAGGCGCTGCACGACATCGAGCGCCCAGGCCTCAAGTCGCTGGCGCTCGGTCTTGGCGCACGAGGAGTAGAAGTTTGTCAGGCAGTCGGGATCGTACTGCTCCAGGTACTCCCGCCAGACGAGCTGAAACTCGTTCTGGATCCGCCCCACACACCGGTGGGGATCCAGGGGTCGCCGAAGCCGTCGTGGAAGCGCCAGCGGTAGGTGCCGTCGACATCGTCGACGCTGACCGTGTGGTAGCCGGGAGGGGTTTCCCAGGCGAAAGCGCTAGGAATAGTACTGCTCACGGCACACAGGATGGCCCCGAGCACGAGAGCGCGAGAGCGCGAGAGCGCGAGAATCAAACATCGTCCCAATCCTCGTCAAGTTGTTTTGACCAAAGCACTTGGCTCCGATCGCCCGGCTCTTTCGGGCGCTTCTCTTCGCCCGGTCTTCGAGCACGGGATTGAGGGTAGTCAGCGGTTTTGGCTCTCGCAAGGGGCTTTTTTTGCCGGCGTCTTGCTCTCACCCGTCCCACTCACTCGACCCACAGCACCCTTCTGAGGTCGAATGCCGCACTGCCGCTTGCCAACCAGACATTTGTCTGCTACCTTTCAAGCAGGTCCCGATCCAGGAGGAACCATGGGCCGCACGCCCCCCGGAGAGACCCGGGCCAAGATTCTCGACTTCATGCGCAGTCGCATTCTGGCGGGAGAGCCCCCGACCGTGCGCGAGGTGCAACGGGCTTTCGGTTTTCGCGCGGTGGAGTCGGCGCGCGCCCATCTGCGCGAGCTGGTGCGCGGCGGGCTGCTGGTGCAGACGCCGGGGCTGGCGCGGGGCTACCGGCTGCCCGGGTTGCTCGGGCAGAGCACGCTTGCGCCGCTCGTGGGCCGGGTTCAGGCGGGGGGGCTCAGCGAGGCGATCGAGGATCCCGAGGGGTATCTCTGCGTGCAGCATGCGGCGCCGGGGGAAGGACTTTTTGCGTTGCGGGTGCGGGGTCCGAGCATGCGCGACGCCGGCATTCTGGACGGCGATCTGGTGATCGTGCGGCGCCAGCCGAGCGCCCGGGCCGGGCAGGTGGTGGTGGCGCTGGTGGGCGACGAGGCGACCGTGAAAACTTTGCGCTTGCGGGGCGGGCGGGCGGTCTTGCAGCCCGAGAATCCCGACTTCGAGCCGATCGTGCCCGACCCCGCGGAGCTGCGGATCCTGGGGCGGGTGGTCGAGGTGCGGCGCCTGCTGGAAGAGCGCGGCGCCGCGGGTGGAGCCGCCGGGCGATCCACCGCGAACCGACCGAGGAGCAGTTCGTCATGAGCCATGCCACCGCTTCGATTCAGCTACCCAAAGCGCTGCTCAGCGCGCGCCAGCTCCGGCTCGGCGCGCTGCCGCAAGAGGCGCCGGCGCAGTGGTGCTTCGCCGAGCTGACCGGGCGCCTCACCGAGCTTTCCGCGCTCGGCCCCTCCGCCACCTTGACCCTGGCCTTTCGGGTGCTGCTCGATGCCCAGTCCCAGGGCGAGACCGTGGCCTGGGTCGCGGCACGGTCCAGCACCTTCTTCCCGCCCGACGCGGCGCGCAGCGGGGTCGATCTGCGGGCGCTGGTGGTGGTGCGCGCGGCGGGTGTGCGCGGGGCGACGCGGGCCGCCGATCATCTGCTGCGCTCCGGGGGCTTCGGCCTGGTGGTGCTCGACCTGGGGCCCACGCCCAAGGTGCCGGTGGCGGCTCAGTCGCGCCTGCTGGCCCTGGCGCAGAACCACGGCGCGGCGCTGCTCTGCCTCACCGAAAAGGGGGCCCAGGTCGCTTCGCTCGGTTCGCTGGTCTCGCTGCGGGCCGAGACCCGACGAGAACGGGTCGCGGAGAACCGTTTTCGTTGCCAAGTCCAGGTTCTGAAAGACAAGCGCCGCGCTCCCGGCTGGAGCGACGCGGAGATCTACCGTGGCCCGGCTGGCCTGCGTTGATCTGCCGGCCTTTCCCCTCCAGCTCTTGCTGCGGGAGCACCCCGAGTGGCGCGACCACCCGGCGGCGGTGGTGGAGCACGACCGGCCCCAAGGTACGATCCTGTGGGTCAACTCGGCCGCCACCCGGCTGGGGATCCGCCCCGGACTGCGTTATGCGGGGGGATTGTCGCTGGCCGCCGAGCTGCGCGCCGGAACGGTTTCGGAGCAACAGATTCGCCAAGGAGTGGACCAGGTCGCCGGGCAGCTTCGTCGCTTCTCCCCCGAGGTGGAGCCCTGCGCCGAGCTGCCGGGGGTGTTTTGGCTCGACGCCGGCGGGCTCGGCCGCCTGCACCCCGATCTGCGGGTGTGGGGCGACCGGCTGCGGGCCCGGCTGCGGGCCGAAGATCTCTATGCGCTGGTGGTGGTGGGCTGGACCCGCTTCGGCACCTTCGCGGTGGCGCGCGGGCTGCGCCACGGCAGCGCCGACCGGGGCATCGGCAGTCGCGCCGCGGGGGGCAAGGCGCGGCCACGGCGCGGGCGCCCCGCGCCGCCTTCGGGCACCGTCGATCTGCCCGACCGCGGGCGCGAGGCGGCGCTGGCGCGGCGGGTTCCGCTGCAACGTCTGGCGATCTCGCCCAAGAGCCGCGACCTGCTCGAAAAGCTCGACGCGCATAACGTCGGCGACCTGCTGAAGCTGCCCGCCGGGGGCTTGCGAGAGCGTTTTGGTCCCGAGCTGCACCAACTCCACTGTCTGGCGCGCGGTGACGATCCGCTCCCTTTGCAGGGCCGCCCCCCCGATCCGCCGCTGGAGGCGCGCTGCGATCTGGAGCCGCCGGTCGCCAACATCACCGAGCTGGTGTTTCATTTCTCGCGCCTCTTGCATCCCTTGCTGGAGCGGCTGGCCGAGCGTGGCAATGCCCTGGCCGAGCTGCGGCTCGCGCTCACGCTGGAAGAGTCCCCGAGCTCGAGAGGCGACGCGCGGCGTCTGCGCGAATCGCTGCGCCCCGCCGTCCCCACCCTCGACGCGCCGCAGCTTCTGCACCTGATGCATCTGCGTCTGGAACGGATCGAGCTGGCGGCGGTGGTCGAGACGATCGCGCTGGCCGCCGAGGCAGTGGCGGCGACCGAGGAGCAGCTCCTGCTCTTCGTCGAGGCTCCGCGGCGCGACCTGGAAGCCGCCGATCGCGCGCTGGCCCGGATCCGCGCCGAGCTCGGCAACGACGCGGTGGTGCGGGCCGCGCCGCACGACGCCCATCTGCCCGAAGCATCGTTCCGCTGGGAGCCGGTCGATCGTGTGTCGCTTCCGATCCTCGCCGACGCCGACGCCCAGGGCGATGCCGCGCCGCGCACTCTGATCCGGCGCATCGAGCGGCACGCCCTGCTGCTCCCCCCCCGCCCGCGCATCGAGCCCGACGGCTGGCTGCTCGCCGAGCTGGAGGCCGGTCCGGTGGTCAAGAAGAGCGGCCCCTACCTGCTCTCGGGCGCCTGGTGGCACAACCTGATCCACCGTGAGTATCACTTCGCGGAGCTGCGCCGCGGCGACATCGTCTGGGTCTACTGCGATAGGCGTCGCAAACGTTGGTTCCTGCAAGGGGCAGTAGAGTAGTTGCCATGCAACGCTACTGCCCCCTCTGGTGCAAGTCCAACTTCTCCTTCCTGGAAGGGGCCAGCCACCCGGACGAGCTCATCGAGGAGGCGCACCACCTGGGGCTGCGCGCCCTGGCGCTCACCGATCGCGACGGTCTCTATGGAGCAGTTCGCGCCCACGTCAAGGCGCGAGAGCTGGGAGTGCGGCTGCTGATCGGAGCGCAGGTCACGGTCGCGGCCGAGGCCTCCCCCGCCGCCAGCGACACTTCCCATATCGTGCTGCTGGCTCGAGACCGTGCGGGCTATGCGCAACTCTGTCGGCTCTTGACTCGCGGCCGTCGCCGTTGCACCAAAGGGCTCTCGATCGTGTCGTGGGATGAAGTGTGTAGCCACTCGGGCGGCATGATCGCCCTTTGGGGTGGCGACGGGAGCCTGCTGGCGCGTGCCGATGCGCCGGGCATCGATGCCGTCGCCGGCAGCCTGCGCGACGCCTTCGGCGATCGTCTCTACGGCCTCCTGACCCGACACAGACGCGCCGGCGAGCTCGATCGAGAGGCGCGCGCCTGGGAACGGCTCGAAAGATACGCCGTCGCCCCCCTCGCCGCCACCGAGGTGCTCTACCACACCCCGGCCCGCCGCCCCCTGCAGGATGTGCTCGCCTGCATCCGCCACGGCGTCCCCCTCGCCAGCGCCGGCCGTCGCCTGCGCCCCAACACCGAGCACGCGCTGCGCTCGATCCATGCCTTCGCCGAGCTTTTCCGCGACCTGCCCGACGCCGTCTACCGCACCGCCGAGGTCGCCGAACGTTGCTCGTTCTCGCTCGATCAGATCCGCTACCGCTATCCCGCCGAGCGACTGCCCGACGGCAGCACCACCTCGACCTGGCTGCGCGAGCTGACCTTGCGGGGGGCACGGGTGCGTTATGGCGACACGGTGCCGCAGCGGGTCACGCGTCAGGTCGAACGTGAGCTCGAAGTGATCGACAAGCTCGACTACGGCGGCTACTTCCTCACCATGTGGGAGATCGTCGAATACTGTCGCGACGAGGGGATTCTGTGCCAGGGGCGGGGCTCCGCCGCCAACTCGGCGGTCTGTTACTGCCTCGGTATCACCGCCATCGATCCGGTGCGCATGAACCTGCTCTTCGAGCGCTTTCTTTCCGAGGAGCGCGCCGAGCCCCCCGACATCGATCTCGACATCGCCAACGGCCGCCGCGAAGAGGTGATCCAGCACGTCTACCGGAAGTACGGGCGCGACCACGCCGCCATGGTCGCCAACATCATTCGCTATCGTTCGCGCTCCGCCATTCGCGAGGTCGGCAAGGTGCTCGGCATCGCCGAGACCTCGCTCGACCGCCTGGCCAAGCTGGTGTCGCACAACGAGCGGGTCACGCCCGAGCTGTTGCGGCGGGCCGGGCTCGATCCCGAGCATCGCGCCCACCGCCACCTCGCCGTCCTGAGCGACGAGATCCTCGACTTTCCGCGCCACCTGTCGATCCATCCCGGCGGTTTCCTGTTGGGCCACGAGCCGGTGCACGACCTGGTGCCGATCGAGAATGCGTCGATGGCAGAGCGCACCGTGATCCAGTGGGACAAGGAAGACATCGAGGCGCTCGGTCTGTTCAAGGTCGACCTGCTCGGCCTCGGAACGCTGACCCAGATCGATCTCTGCTTCCAACTGTTGCGAACCCGCGGCATCGAGTTGACCATGGCGACTATCCCCCCCGACGACACCGCCACCTACGACATGATCTGCGCCGGCGACACGGTGGGGGTGTTCCAGATCGAGAGCCGGGCGCAAATGGCGATGCTGCCGCGGCTCCGTCCGCGACACTATTACGATCTGGTGATCGAGGTGAGCATCGTGCGCCCCGGTCCGATCACCGGCGGGATGGTGCATCCCTACCTGCGGCGCCGCAACGGCGAAGAAAGGGTGGAGTACCCGCACGAGAGCCTGCGACCGGTGCTGGAAAAGACCCTCGGGGTGCCGCTCTTCCAGGAGCAGGTGATGAAGCTGGCGGTGGTCGCCGCCGACTACACACCGGGCGAGGCCGACCAACTGCGGCGCGACATGGCGGCATGGCGCAAGACCGGGCGCATGGAGCACCACCGCGACCGGCTGATCCGGCGGATGCTGGCCAAGGGAATCGAGAAGGAGTTCGCCGAACGGGTGTTCAAGCAGATCTGCGGCTTCGGTGAGTACGGATTTCCCGAGAGCCACGCCGCCAGCTTCGCGCTCATCAGCTACGCCTCGGCCTGGTTGCGCTGTCATTACCCGGCCGAGTTCCTGTGCTCGATCCTGAACGCCCAGCCGATGGGCTTCTACTCCGCGGCGACCCTGGTCGAAGATGGGCGGCGCCACAGTGTGCAGGTGCTGCCGGTCGACGTGGTGAAAAGCCGTTGGGATTGTGCGATGGAGGGCAGCGGTGAAAAGACCGTGGTGCGGCTCGGGTTGCGCCAGCTCAAGGGATTGCGCAAGGGCGACGGGGAGCGCATCGAGGATGCACGCAGGCGCACGCCTTTCGCTGGGTTGGAAGACTTCGTGCGGCGCTGTGGTGAGTCGCTGGCGGCCCCCGGCGCCCACGCCGCCGGAACGGCGCTGAACGAGTCAGCGTTCGCTTTGCTTGCCGAGGCCGGCGCCTTCGCTGCTTTCGGCATCGATCGCCGCCAGGCGCTGTGGCAGGTGCGCGCCTTGGTGCACGCCTGTCGCGCACCCTTGATGTTGGTGGCGGACGAAAAGAGTCCCGCCTTCCGGGGACTCGATCCGCTCGAAACGATCACCTGGGACTACCGCGCCACCCGCTTGAGCGTGCGCGGTCATCCCCTGGCCCCGCTGCGATCCGAGCTCAGCGCGCAGGGCTTTCTCTCCGCCGAGCAGCTTGCCCGCATGCCCCACCGGCGCCGCACCCGCGCCTGCGGAATCGTCATCTGTCGCCAACGTCCCGGAACCGCATCCGGGGTCACCTTCATGACCCTGGAGGACGAGACAGGGTTCGTGAACGTGGTGATCTGGAAACAGGTCTTTCAGGCCCACACCGTGATCATCAAGACCGCCTCGGTGCTGGCGGTGGCCGGACGGATCCAGTCGGAACAGGGTGTCGTCCACTTGATCGCCGACCGTTTATGGGAGCCAGAGCTCTCGGGCCAACGCCTTTCCGGCGGAAGCCGAGATTTCCACTGATGTTATGCTGCCGGGCCGCCTCCTCTGAACCCAAGGATCGACTGTGCTCTCCTGCATCCCTGCACCTCGGCTACGTAGCGCGCTGGCCGTCGCTCTCTGCCTGCTGGCGGAGCCCGGCGCCGTGGCCGATACCGTGCACGTGGCGGTGGCGGCCAATTTCCGCGCCACCGAGACACGCCTGGCCCAACGCTTCCGGGCAACGACCGGGCATCGGGTGGTCGCCAGCACCGGCTCGACCGGACAGCTCTACGCGCAGATCGTCCACGGGGCCCCTTTCGAGGTCTTCCTGGCGGCGGATACGTTGCGCCCGGCGCGCTTGGTGGAATCAGGGCACGCGCTGCGGGGCAGCACCTTCACCTACGCCCTGGGCTCGCTGGTGCTCTGCTCGACCACGGAGATCGACTCGGGCGATGGCGCGGAGATGCTGCGAAGCGGGCGCTTTCGGCGCCTGGCGATCGCCCATCCCGAGACCGCCCCTTACGGCCGCGCGGCGCTGGAGACTTTGCGCCGACTCGGCCTCGAGGACGCGATGGCCGGGCGCCTGGTGCGCGGCGAAAACGTGACGCAGGCCATGCACTTCGTGACCAGCGGAGCGGCCGACCTGGGCCTCGTGGCGCGGGCGCTGGTCTCCCGCGTGCCGGCGACGCGCATCTGGCAGGTGCCGGGCGACTTGCACGGGCCGATCCGCCAAGATGCGGTGCTGCTCTCCACGGCGGCGGTCAGGCCAGCGGCGCGCGACTACCTCGACTTCCTGGTCTCCGCCGAAGGACGCGCTCTGATCGCGTCCGCCGGCTACGACCTGCCGCCTCCCGCGACCCGGCCCGAGAGGCGCCCGTGACGATCGACTGGGCACCGATCACCCTCACGCTGCGCCTCGCGGCCACCACCACAGTCATTCTCCTCATGTTGTGCACGCCCCTGGCGTGGTGGCTGGCCCACACCCACGCCCGACTGCGCACCGCGGTGGAAGCGATGGTCGCCCTGCCTCTGGTGCTGCCCCCCACCGTGCTCGGCTTCTACCTGCTGGTCGTCCTGGGGCCACACGGCCCGATCGGTGGTCCCTGGGAAGCGATCGGCGGCGACCGGCTGGTGTTCTCCTTCCCGGGCCTGGTGATCGGCAGCGTACTCTACTCCTTGCCCTTCGTGGTACAGCCGCTGCAGAACGCCTTCGCGGCGATCGGGGCGGGACCCCTGGAGGCGGCCGCCACCCTGGGCGCGGCGCCGGTCGACCGCTTCTGCAGCGTGGTGCTGCCACTGGCCCGCTCCGGTTTTCTGACCGCCGCCACGCTCGGCTTCGCCCATACCGTAGGCGAGTTCGGCGTGGTGTTGATGATCGGCGGCAGCATCCCCGGCCGCACCCAGGTGCTTTCGATCGCCATCTACGATCACGTGGAGGCGATGCAGTACGGCCAGGCTCACCTGCTCTCGGCCGGCATGCTGCTCTTCTCGTTCGCGGTGCTGCTGGCGGTCTACTCGCTGAGCCGCAGGCTGGACGGGCGATGAACGCGCGCTTCCACCTCGCGCTCGACGCCTTCGAGCTGGACGCCGCTTTCCGCGCACCGGAGCGCGGGATCACCTGCCTGCTGGGACGATCCGGCTCGGGGAAGACCACCCTGCTGCGCTGCGTCGCCGGGCTGGAATCCCATGCCCGCGGCCACTTCCATCTCGGCGACCGTTGTTGGCTGGACAGCGAACGCGGCCGCTTCGTGCCCCCCCACCGGCGCCCGGTCGGTTTCGTGTTCCAGAACGCCAACCTCTTTCCCCATCTCAGCGTGCGCGGCAACCTGCGCTATGCCGAGCGGCGCGTGCCGCGCTCGCGGGAGCGCTTTCCCGTCGATCGGGCGATCGCGTGGCTGGGCCTGGAGACGCTGCTCGAGCGCCGTCCCGCGCGGCTCTCGGGCGGCGAACAGCAGCGCGTGGCGATCGCGCGGGCCCTTCTGCGGAGCCCCCGGCTGCTGCTCCTGGACGAACCCCTGGCCTCGCTCGACCACGCCGCGCGGCGGATCATCCTGCCCTACCTGGAACGGCTCCACGCCGATCTCGACATCCCGATCCTCTACGTCACCCACAGCATGGGCGAGGTCGCCCGCCTCGCCGACCACGTGATCTGGATCGACGCCGGCCGGGTCGCCGCCGCGGGATCGCCGCGCGACATCCTCGGCCGCTTCGACCTGGCCGAGGCCACCCACGACGATCCGCTCAGCGTGGTCGACGCAAAAGTGCGCACCCACGACACGGGCGACCACATCTCGGAGCTGGACAGCGCGCTCGGGCCGATCTACGTCAACGGCCTGGACCATCTCCTCGGCAGCTCGGTGCGGGTGCAGATCCACGCCCGCGACGTGAGCATCGCGCTCGAGGCGGAGGTCCACCACAGCATCCTGAACGCCTTCGAGATGGAGATCGTGCGGCTCGAGCCAGCCGGGCCGGGCCAGACTCTGGTCTACCTGGCGCTCGAGCGCAACGCGCCGCCGACGCTGGTCGCCAGGATCACGCGCAGATCGGCGGTCAGACTCGATCTGGAGCCCGGGAAGCGGGTGTGGGCACGGGTGAAGGCGCTGCGGGTCGATTGACTGCGCCGCGACACACGATTTGACAGAGCAGACACAAATCCGCAACAAGAGTGGTGCATCATGTTCTGCACATACCAGAGGCGACCGATAGCCGAATGCGCTTTCCCCCCAAGCGCAGGACAGTTCTTCCCCCCGAACCGACACGGCTGGTCGCCCGCCGGAGCTCACCGCTTCCCCCCCAGCGGAGTTCCGAATCGCGCGCCGGTCGCTCCCCCCCAAGTGACCGGCGCGCCTGCGTTGGGTCGTCCAACCCACGCTCGCTCGGCTGTGCGATGATCGGTCTCTCTCACACCCGATCCCCCTTCCCCCGACGCCCAGCGCAGTGGACCCGCCGATCCAACCGTCCGCTCCCACCCCCGCCCCCGAGCCCGAGCCCGAGGGCTGGGTATTCGACGAGGTGAGCCGGATCGAGAACGGGCGCGCGCTGCTCCACGACATCTCGCTGCGCATCGCCTGGAACGAGCGGGTGGTGCTGACCGGGCCCTCGGGCAGCGGCAAGACCACCTTGCTGCGCCTGCTGCCGCGCCTCGACGACCCCGACGGCGGCGAGCTGCGCCTCCAGGGCCGGCCGCTGAGCGCCCACGAGCCGCGCGGCCTGCGGCGCCAGGTGCGCTACATCCCGCAGCATCCGGTGGCGCTGCCGGGCAGCGTCGCCGACAACCTCGAGTGCGCGGCCAGGCTCGTGCGCAGCACCAGCTCCAGGACGCGGATGGAGTCGCTGCTGGCCAGCTTGAGGCTCGACCCCGATCTGCTCGACGCCAACGTGGAGCGCCTCTCGGGCGGAGAGCTGCATCGGCTGGCGGTGGCGCGGGCGCTGATGGCGGCGGGCGCTTCCCCCGGAGGCGCCTTCTTCGTGCTCGACGAGCCGGCCGCGCATCTCGATCCGGAGAGCGCGCGCGCGATGCTGGCCACGGTCGCCGACGCCGGCGGCCTGCTGGTCGCCGACCACCACGGCCTGGCCCACGACCTGGTCGGCCGGGCGGTGCGGATCGAGAAGGGACGGATCGTCGCCGACCGGCCGCTCGGCGAAGGAGAGCGATGCAGCAGGGCCTGATCGTTCCGACCCCGGTCGACCTTGCGCTGGCGGCCGCGCTGGTGTTGGGCAGCGCCGCGCTGCTCTGGCTGCGGCGCGTGGCTCTGGCCCGCGGTCTGCTGATTTCCGCGGCGCGCTGCGGCGTGCAGCTCCTGGCGGTCGGCTATCTGCTGAACGCGGTGTTCGGCCTCGACTCGGCCTGGGCGGTGCTGGCGCTGCTGGGGGCGATGATGGCGGTGGCGGCGCAGACGGTGACTTCGCGGATGCCCGACACCGGCCTGGGACTGCTCTGGCAGGTCGGTGCGGCGTTGGCCTGCGGGACCGTTCTCACGCTCTTCTTCGCCACCACCGTGGTGCTGGCGGTGGAGCCCTGGTTTGCGCCGCGCTACCTGATCCCGCTCTTCGGGATGCTGCTCGGCAACAGCCTCAACGGGGCCACCCTGGCCGCCGAGCGGATCGACGCCGAGGTGCGGCGCCGCGCGCCCCAGATCGAGACCCTGCTCTGTCTGGGGGCTTCGTCCCGCGAGGCCGGCGCCGAGACCGCGCGCGCCGCCCTGACCGCCGCCCTGCTGCCAACCGTCAACGCCATGGCGGTGGCCGGTGTGGTGGCGTTGCCGGGCATGATGACCGGGCAGATCCTGTCGGGGACCGAACCGACCGTCGCGGTGCGCTATCAGCTCTTGATCTGGCTGCTGATCGCAACCTCGGTGACGGTGTCGGCGGTGCTGCTGGTGTCGCTGCGGCTGCGACACCACTTCACGGCTGCTCATCAGCTTCGCCGGCCTCGGCGATCGTGATCCTGCCGGCGCAGCGCTCGCGGAGCTGGAGCACCAGGTGCTCGAGCGCGTCGATCGGAGTCTCCACGACCAGGCGCACGCCGGCGCCGTAGCGCGCCTCGGTCGGCTCCAGGGCGTGCGCCGCGAGCACCGCGTCGACGGCGCCCGATCGGGAGTAGTCGAAGCTCAGCGCGAGCGCCGTGGTGCGAGGCAGCTCGACGATCTCGGCCCGCTCCAGGGCCGCCGCCAGCGCGCCCGCGTAGGCCCGCGCCAGTCCGCCCCGGCCGAGCTTGGTGCCGCCGAAGTAGCGGGTGACGACCGCGGCCACGCGCACCAGCTCGCGGCCGCTGAGGCGATCGAGCATCGGGCGTCCCGCCGAGCCCGAGGGCTCCCCGGCATCGGAGTAGCGAAAGCCGTCGTCCCGGTCGCTGAGACGCCAGGCATAGCAGTTGTGGGTGGCGTCGGCGAAGCGCCGTCGAATCGCGGCGATGAAACGCTGCGCCGCATCCACGTCGCCGACCGGCGCCAGGTGGGCGATGAAGCGCGAGCCTCGGACCTTCTCGCCCTCGAAGCTGAGGGGCGCGGCGATGGTGCGGATCGGGGAGCTCATGGGGATGGGAGAGGAGGGCCCCGCGAGGACGCCGGGACCCTCGGATTGGAGATCTCGTTCGCAGGCCCGATCTACTGTACCGTTACCATGCGCAATAGCGTCTGGAGATCCGATTTTGACCGGTCAGCTCATTTATCCGCTCGCCTGCGTCGCCTCGGCGACCCTCTTCGCGTGCACCGGCCCAACCCCGCAGACCCCTGAGGAGGAGCTCCCGAAGAGCGCGCCGAGATACCTGGAGCTGGGCGATCTGCCGGAAATACAATCCCACGGTCTGCTGCGCGTTCTGACGATCAACCAGGTGCCCCGGGCCCAAGGCGCGGCGAGCGCCCATTTCGATGGCGCCCTGCTCGATGCATTCGCCCGGCAGAAAGACCTCGAGCTCGACTGGATACACGTGCACCGAGCCGGCGAGCTGGTCCCCCGCCTGCTCGAGGGCCGGGGCGATCTGATCGTCTCCGAGGCACCGCTCACCCTCGGCGAACGCCGCCGCATCGCGCAGACCGTGCCGGTCGCCAGCGTCCATGCCCGCGTCGCCGCACGTGTGGGCGAGTCGGTCGACACGCCCGCCAGCCTGGCCGATCGCCGCGTCGCCGCGCGCCCCTTCCACGAGGGCTGGGAGGCCTTCGAAGAGCTGCGCTCCGACCACCCCGGCATCCGCCTGGAGCGCATCGTCGACACCGTGACCGAGCGCGAGCTGCTGCAGCGGGTGGCCGACGGACGCTACGACATCGCCCTCTCGGACGACCGTTCGATCGCCGCCGCCATCGATGCTGGGTTGCCCTTGCTGCCGGGACTGTCGATCGGTCGCCCGCGACTGCTCCGTTGGAGCGTGCGCCCCGGCGCCGCGGCGCTGGTGGCGGCGCTCGACCGCTTCCTGAACCAGAGCCAGGTGCTGACCGCGCCGCGCGAGCTCTTCCTGGACGACCTGGCCGGAATCCGCCGCCGCGGCACCCTGCGCGTGCTGACCCGCAACAGCCCGGCGAGCTACTACGTCTGGCGCGGGCGCCTCATGGGCTTCGAGTACGAGCTCTGCCGCAGGTTCGCCAAGAAACAGCGGTTGGCCATCGAGATGGTGGTTCCGCCGCCGGAGGCTGACCTGATCGACTGGCTGCTGGAGGGGAAGGGCGACATGGTCGCGGCCTCGCTGGCGATCACCCAGGAACGGATCGAGCGCGGCGTCGCCTTCACCCGCCGCTACCACCAGGCGGTCGAGAAGATCATCGCCCGCCACGACGACCCGCTGCGCTCGGTCGAAGAGCTCGGCGGCCGGACGGTCGTGGTCAACCCCGCCAGCTCCTACTGGAAGAGCGTGGAGCGCGTGCAGCGATCCGGCATCGACGTGACGCTCGAACCGCCCCCCGAGCCGCTGGGCACCGACGAAATCATCTCGCGAGTGGCCGACGGGGAGTTCGACCTCAGCGTCGCCGACAGCCACATCGCCGCGCTGGAGATGGCCTGGCGCGACGACATCGTCGCCCGCGTCGACATCGGCGCTCCGGTCGACCACGGCTGGGCGGTGCGGGCCGCCAGCTCAGAGCTGCTGGCCGCGCTCGACGGCTTCATCGGCAACGAGTATCGCGGCCTGTTCTACAACGTGGTCTACGATCGCTACTTCAAGGCCAGCGAGGGAGGCGCGGCCTTGCCCGCCGAGGCACGCGCCGAGGAGCAGCTCTCGCCCTGGGACGACCTGGTTCGCAGCTACGCCTCGAGCTACGGCTTCGACTGGCGTCTGGTGGTCGCCCAGATGTGCCAGGAGAGCCGCTTCGATCCCCAGGCCCGCTCCACCAACGGCGCCCTGGGCCTGATGCAGATGCTGCCGCGCACCGCGGGGCAGCTCGGCTTCGGCGATCTGCACGATCCCGAGACCGGGATTCACGCCGGCGTGAAGTACCTCGCTTGGCTGCGCGACCGCTTCGAATCCGACCTGACGGTCCACGATCGCACCTGGTTCGCGCTGGCCGCCTACAACGCCGGCTACGGCCACGTGGAAGACGCGCGGAGGCTGGCGCTCGAGCTCGGCCTCGATCGAGATCGCTGGTTCAGCAACGTGGAGCGGGCGATGCTGCTGCTGTCCCGTCCGGACTATGCCCAGGGGGCCCGCTACGGATACTGCCGGGGTCGCGAGCCGGTCGCCTATGTGCGCCGCATCCGCGACCGCTTCGCGGCCTACACTCGAACCGCCGAGTCCTGAAAAAAGCGCGAACTCTACCGATCACCCATCCAGGAGCCTCGCCATGACTTCCACCGCCATCCCGAACACGGTCACTCCCGAGCGTCTCGACGCCCTGGCGGCGCATCTCGACTCCCTCAGCGACGAGGCGCGGGTGCGTTTCGTGCGCGCCCTGGGCGCGAAGACCCAGGCGCGGCTCTGGGAGGCGGCGGAGGGCAGGCCCGCGTCGCTGAACGACCTGGTGCCGCCCTCGGTGGGGCCGGGCGTCGAGGTGATCCACCGCGGAAAGAACAGCCTGCCTCTCTTGTCCCACTTCGAAAAGCGCTTCTGTCGATCCGTGGAGCGTGACGACACGCTCTTCGGCTACAACGAGGGACCGACGCGAGACCTTGTCGGACCCGGCTATTTCGTGGTTCACTCCACATCTGGGTGCGAGGAGATCGCGGTCGACTACCGCGAGGTGCCGGCGGCGCACGACGCGCTACCCCTGGGATGGCCCGAGGTGAGGGAGAACGGGCTCGGCCTTCAGAAGCTGGTGTACGCCAACATGGTGGACCATATGCGCCGCATCTCCCGGCACGTGACGATCGGGCGTGCGACGCGCGAGGGCCGTGTGACCAACAACTTCTTTCTGCTCTGCAGGGTTGGGGACTGATCGTTCCGACCCGGCGAGCTCCGGGGCAGCAGCTTGCGGATTTCGCCCATACCTCGGGCCTTCGTGGTCGGCGCATCGGGCTACACCGGCCGCGCGGTGGTGCGCGAGCTGCTGCGCCGGCGCGTCGAAGTCATCGCCCACGTGCGACCCGATTCACCGTACCTGGAGCACTGCCGCGAGGAGTTCGCCGAGGCCGGCGCCACGGTCGACACCACGCCCTGGAAGAGCCAGCCGATGCGCGACGCGCTGGAGCGGGCGCGGCCCTCGCACGTCTTCTCGCTGCTCGGCACCACCCGGGCGCGGGCGCGCACAGCCCGCGGCCGGGGTGAGGGCGCGCCCAGCTACGACTCGGTCGACTATGGCCTCACCGCTCTTCTGATCGAGGCCTGCGCGGCACTGCACCCGCCGCCGCGCTTCATCTACCTTTCCGCCTCCGGAGTCCCGACTCTGAGCGCCCGCCCACCGCTCGGCAGCTACTACCGGGCGCGCTGGAAGGCGGAGCAAGACCTGGACGCCAGCGGCCTGCGGGCGGTGATCGCGCGCCCCGGCTTCATCACCGGCGGCGATCGGGAGGAGTTTCGCCCCCTCGAACGGCTCGGCGCCCTGCTGTTGGACGCGGCCTTGCGCATCGCCGGCGCCACCGGTCTGAAGGGCCTGCGAGAGCGCCATCGCTCCTTCACCGCCGCGGAGCTGGCCGAGGCCCTGGTCTCGCTCGCGCTGACCGATCGGGGCGGGCTCTTCCACGGCGGCATACTGCGCCGCTACGTGCGCGGTGGCGCGCGCACTTCCTGATCAAAGACAGCGCGCCGCGATCAACCAGACGGTCCGATACCAACGCAGCATCTCCGGCGTCACGAAGGGTTTGCCGGTGGTGATCAGGCACACGCTGATATCGCGCTCCGGATCGGCGTAGGCCAGTATGTAGCTGAACCCCAGGTGCCCGAAAGCCTGGGGAGTCCCGGGTCCGTAGAGGCTCACGTAGCGTGCGCCGAGCATGAAGCCCATCCCGTAGCGCGTCGGCACGCTCAGAGTCCAGTCGAAGTCGAGATAGGTCTGCTCGGCGACGGCGCGCGCCACGGTGCGCGGGCTCAGGATCCGCACTCCGTCGAGGCTGCCGCGTCGCAGCAGAAGTTCGAAGAAGCGGCCGATATCGGATGGCGTCCCGATCACGTTGCCGGCTGGAACCAGACCGGTGAGGATGCGCGGATCGTTGGAAACGTCTCCGACCTGGCGAATGGTGGCGCCGAGAGAGCGCTCCAGCAACCAGCTATAGGGTGGCAAGGGGGGAAAGCCGGTGAAGGCGTTGCGGGCGACGTTCGGGATCTGCTCCGGCCTCACCCCGTAGCCCATCCGCTCGATGCCGATCGGCTCCAGGATCCAGGTGCGCAGCACGGCGCGGATGTCCTCCCCGGTGACCCGCCGCACCACCTCGCCCAGCAAGAAGCCGCCGGTCAGGGCGTGGTAGGCGAGCACCCGCCCGGGTCGCCAGACCGGTTTGGCGTCGCACAGGATCGCCAGCGCCAGGTCGGGATCGCCCAGTGCCTTCAGCCCTTCGGTGCCGGAGTGGCCGGCCGGGATGTTGGGAATCCCTGCGCGGTGGGTCAGAACGTGGCGGATGGTGATCCGCTCCTTGCCGTGGCGGCCGAACTCGGGGATGTACTCGGCGACCGGGTCGTCGATGTGCAGGTAGCCCTGCTCGTCGAGCAGGTGGATCACGGTCGCGGTGATCGCCTTCGAGGCGGAGAAGATGTTGTAGAGCGTGCTCGGAGTGGCCGGCACCAGGTCGGCGTCGCGCGGATCGCCCGGGCAGTTGCCGGCCGCATGGCCGATGGCCCGGTCGATGACCACCTGGCCGCGGCGCCGCAGACACAGGGCCACGGCGGGATGCAGGCGGGTCCGGTAGATGTCCTCGACCGAGCGCCAGATCTCGTCGACATCCTCCTCGCTCAGCCCGCCGGCCTCCGCCTCCACCTCCTGGCTGCCCTCCAGGCTGGTGACCTCGGCGGGATCGAAGGCTCGCACCCAGCGGGGCAGATAGTCGAGGGGACTCGGGATGCGCATCGCCGCTTTCCGTGGTTTTCGTACCAGCGCTCGGTTCGCGATTCGACCTGCTCGGGGCTGACGAGTATGGCACGGTGGGGAGCGGTTCCGGCAAGGATGCCGACAAAGCGCTCTGGCCTCCAACGACACGGCTCGTTATCATCGTCCACTTACATGCCAGGATCGAAAGGAGGCACCAGCCGTGGATCTTGGACTAAAAGGCAAAGGCGCGATCGTCACGGGCGGAAGCCTGGGGATCGGCCAGGCCACCGCGCTCAAGCTGGCCCAAGCGGGCTGCAACGTCGCGATCAACTACCGCCGCCACGACACCGAGGCCAAGCAGGTGGTGCAGCGGATCGAGGAGATGGGCGCCAAAGGACTGGCGATCAAGGCTGACGTTTCGAGCTATGCCGACGCCGAGCGGATGGTGGAGCGCGTGGTCGACGAGTTCGGCAGCTTCGATATTCTGGTCTGCAACGCCGGCATCACCTGGGACGGGATGATCTGGAAGATGTCGGAAGAGCAGTTCGACCAGGTGATCACCGTCAATCTCAAGGGCTATTTCAACTACAACAAAGTCGCCGCGATCCATTTCAAGGACCACAAGTACGGCAAGATCGTAAATGTGTCGTCTATCAACGGAATGCGCGGCAAGGCGGGCCAGGCCAACTACGCCGCGTCGAAGGGGGGCGAGATCGCGTTGTCGAAATCGCTCGCCAAAGAGCTCGGGCGCTTCAACATCAACGTAAATGTGGTGGCGCCAGGAATGGTGCTCACGGAAATGATGGCCCAGGTCCCGCCCGAGTTCAAAAACGTCGCGATGAACGAGACCGTCGTCGGCCGGTTCGCCAGCCCTGACGACGTGGCCAATCTGACCGCGTTCCTGTGTTCCGACCTGTCGCGACATATCACCGGCGAGGTGATCAAGATCGACGGTGGACAGTACATCTAGCCCGCCCGGGCGGAGGATCCCATGTCACGAGTAGGAGTCATCGGAGCCGGCCACGGAGTGTTCGGCCGGCGCAGCGACGCCACCGTTCAAGAGCTGGCCTTCGAGGCCTTTCGAACGGCGATGGCCGATGCCGGCATCGAGCGCGGCATGCTCGACGCCTCGGTGGTGGCCGCGGTGCCGGAGTACCACAAGCAGCGCTCGGTCGCCGGCGTGGTGCAGGAGTATCTCAACCTCAACCCCTTGCCCACCTGGCTCACCGAGGTGGCCTGCGCCTCGGGCAGCGCCGCGCTGCGCACCGCCTGGATGGCGATCCGCTCGGGGCTGCACGACGTGGTGGCGGTCATCGGCTGCCAGAAGATGACCGAAATGGAGACCGCGGAGATCCTGGCCCTGATGGGCAGAGTCGGCGAGGTGCAGTGGGAGTCGGTGTTCGGCACCACCTTCCCCGGCTACTACGCGATGTTCGCCAACCGCCACATGCACGAGTTCGGCACCACCCACGAGCAGATGCTAGCGGTCGCTGAAAAGAACCACTACTACGGCGCCCGCAACCCCAACGCCCTGTTCCGCAAGGAGATCACCCTCGAAAAGGCGCTCGCCTCCGACCCGGTCTCTTCTCCATTCTGCGTCTACGACTGCTGCGCCAACGCCGACGGCGCCGCCTGCCTGATCCTGGCCCGCGAAGAGGTCGCCCGGGAGATCGGCGCTCCAACGGTCTGGCTGGACGGCGTCGGCTGCGCCACCGCCAGCATGTCGGTGCTGCGCCGCCCTGACCTGGTCGGGCTGCCCTCGGCGCGCGACGCCGCTCAGCAGGCCTACGACATGGCCGGCGTGCGCGCCGCCGACGTCAAGGTGGCCGAGGTGCACGACTGCTTCACCATCGCCGAGATCATGGCCTACGAAGACCTCGGCTTCTGCGAGAAGGGCGAGGGCGGACGTTTCATCGACGATCGCCAGTCGTACATCGGCGGCGAGGTCGCGGTCAACGTCGACGGCGGCCTGAAGGCCAAGGGGCACCCGATCGGCGCCACCGGCGTCTCGATGGCCTACGAGATCGTGCGCCAGCTGCGCGGCGAATGTGCCGAGCGCCAGGTGCCGGATGCCGACGTCGGTCTGACCCACAACGTCGGCGGAATCGGGCAGTACACCTTCGTCCACGTCTTCAAGAGGGACTGAAACGATGTTCAGTTGGTTCGGCAAGGTCAGCTTCGTTCCTTACTCCAAGGTGGGGGATTTCGCCGTGCACCTGAAGGACGGCCGCCTGATGGGCTCGACCTGCGGGCGCTGCGGATTTCGCACCTTTCCTCCGCGCGCCGACTGTCCGGAGTGCATGAGCGACGATTTCTCGTTCACCGAGTACTCCGGCAAAGGCGAGGTCTACACCTACACCAAGACCGAAGCGGCCCCCACGGGATTCGACGACTACGCCCCCTACACCGTGGTGGTGGTCGAGCTCGAGGGCGGCGGACGCCTGGTCGGTTGGCTCGGCGACACCATTGCCGACGCCGATCTGCAAATCGGCAGTGCGGTGCAGGTCGTGCCCCGGGTCTGGGAGGAAGGCGAGGAGATCAAGGTCTACTTCACCGTCGAGCGGGCCGGCACCACCTGGCACCAGGCGCCGGAGCCGCATCTGGACTGATTCGGAGCAGGAGTTGGATCCCGAGCGAGAAGCCGCCCGACGCATCAAGGGGCGGATCGTGGCACGGCTGGTCAGCGAAAACCTGAGCAGTGCGAAAGCCCGGCGGCGGCGGCCTCGCTCGGCCGGCCCGTCGCCGCGGCGCCGCCCGATCTTGCTCCTTGCCCTCTCGATGGCCACCGCGGTCGTGCTGGTGGCCGGCGGCCGAGCGCTCTTGCGGCTCGGGTCGACCGGCCCTGACGACGCGCGAGCTTCGCTCGCGCAGCACTACGTCACGCCGCCAGCGCTCGCCCATCCCGCCCCCCCCACGCCTCTCTCCGCGACGCCTGGCGCCGGGAGCGGGGCCGCCGCTCGCTTTCTCGACTCAGACGAGCGCATGCCCCTGGCCGACCTCTTCCACCTCGGGGTGCGCCACATCGTCATCGATCCCGGCCACGGCGGCCGCGATCCCGGCACCATCGGGCCGACCACCGGTCTGACCGAGAAGGACCTCACCCTCGACATCTGCCTGCGCCTGGCATCGCTCCTGGAAGCCGATCCGGAGCTTCGCGTGACCCTGACGCGCTCGACCGATTCCGAGCTCGGGCTGCGCCGGCGCGCCGAGATCGCCAACGCCGCGGCCGGCGACCTGTTCCTGAGCGTGCACATCAACTCGTTCGAGAACCCCGAGTTCCGGGGGATCGAGACCTTCTACCTGGGGTTCCCTACCGACGCCGGCGCCGAGCGCGTCGCGGCGCGAGAGAACGTCGAGGGGGAAGGGCGCATCGGCGAATTCGAAGCGCTGATCGCCAAGATGGGCGACACCCTCAAGGAGGAGGAGAGCGCTCTTCTCGCCCGGCGGCTCCAGAATCGGCTCTACCATGGGCTGGCGGAGGTTCGGGGCCCCTCGATCCGCAACTACGGAGTGCGGCAGGCCCCTTTCCTGGTGCTTCTCGACACCCGCATGCCGGCCGTCCTGGCCGAAGTTTCGCTGATGAGCGACCCCGCGGAAGAAGGCAGGCTGGCGCACGAGCCCTACCGCCACCAGATCGCGGACTTGCTTTCCGCGGGCATTCGGGACTATATCGAAGGGCTTGCTCGGCGCCGCCTGGCGGCGAGCGAGTGACGACCGACCGATCCAACGCAGACCATCCTCGCCGAAAGGGCCGCGGGTGCGGCCAGAGAGGGAACAGAACGTGGCGACCAGAAAGCGCAAGGCCCTCGACGATCTCTTCGTCGGCATCGATCTCGGCACGGCTCGCAGCTCCGTGGCCACCTCCGCGGGCGCCGCGGCCTGGGACCGCAGCCTGGTGGGGTGGCCGAAAGACGGAATCGCTCGCAAGCTATTGAAAAAAGAGGTGGTCTTCGGAGCGGAGTGCCTGGAGCACCGCCTGGCCCTGAACCTCTTCCGCCCCTTGCGCGACGGCGTCGTGCGCAAGAACACCGAGCGCGACGAAGAGGCGATCCGGGCCCTGGCTCAGCACCTGATGTCCCTGGTCGACGCCGAGGACGGCCAGCGGGTGCACGCGGTGATCGGGGCTCCCGCCGAGGCTTCGTCCTACAACAAGGGGCTCCTGCGCGAGGCCTTCGAGGAGCTGGTCGACGCTTCGATGGTGGTCAGCGAGCCCTTCACCGTCGCTTACGGCCTCGACATGCTGGTCGACGCGCTGGTGGTCGATATCGGCGCCGGAACCATCGACCTGTGCATCATGCGCGGCACCGTCCCCACCCCGGAGGACCAGCGCACCATCGAGCAGGCCGGGGACTACATCGACCGCCAGCTGGCCGACCTCTTGCGCGATCGCTTCCCGCAGGCTCAGTTCACCGACTCGATGGTGGTCAGGTGGAAAGAGGAGCACGCTTTCGTCGGCAAGGACCCGGGCGCCAAGGTGAAGGTCACGATCCCGGTCGAGGGCAAGCCGACCGCGCACGACATCACCGACGAGATGCGCACCGCCTGCGAGAGCATCCTGCCGCACCTCCTGGGCGAGATCCGGGCGCTGATCGCCAGCTTCGATCCCGAGTTCCAGGAGCAGGTGCGCCAGAACGTGCTGCTGGCCGGAGGCGGCAGCCAGATTCGCGGCATCGACCGGGCCGTCGAAGCGGCCCTGGCGGATCTCGGCGGCGGCCGCGTCACGGTGGTCGAGGACGCCCTCTTCGCCGGTGCCCACGGCGCTCTCGAGATCGCCAAAGACACTCCGGCGGACGACTGGCAACGGCTGGCGCGGGAGTAGAGAAGCTCGCGGCGCGCTCAGCCGACCTTCTCGTTGACCGCTTCGGGCACCAGCCCGAAGCGCCGGTCGCGGCGTTGGAACTCGCGGATCGCCGCATAGAGGTGGGGGCGGCGGAAGTCGGGCCAGGGGACGTCGACGAAGCAGAGCTCGGCGTAGGCGATCTGCCAGATCATGAAGTTCGAAATGCGCTGCTCTCCGCTGGTGCGGATCACCAGGTCGGGCTCGGGGAGCTGAGGCCGGTAGAGCTCGGCGGCGATCATCGCCTCGTCGATCGACTCCGGCGCCAGCTCGCCCCGGGCGACGCGCGCGGCGAGCTGCTTGACGCCGTCGACCAGCTCCGCGCGGCCCGAGTACGAGAGGGCCAGGTTGAGCACCATGCCCTGGCAGTGGCGGGTCATGGCGCATGCCCGATCGAGCGCCTTGCGCACCATGGCGGGGAGCTGATCGGTGCGTCCCATCGCAACCAGGCGAACGTCGTTGTCGATCATCTCGTCGACTTCGCGCACCAGGAAGCTGCGCAGGAGGCGCATCAGACCGCTGACCTCGCGCGGCGGGCGCCCCCAGTTCTCGGTGGAAAAAGCGTAGAGGGTGAGGGCTTCGATGTGCATCTCGGCGCAGGCGGTGACCGTCTCGCGGACCGAGGCCACGCCTTCACGGTGCCCCATCAGGCGCGGCATCGAGCGCACGCGCGCCCAGCGTCCGTTGCCATCCATGATGATGGCGATGTGCCTCGGCAGCGGGGCGCCGGCTTCGGGGAGGATCGGCTCGGTCATCGGAGGTCCTGGTAAGTCGAGATCATCGTGGGCGCCGGCTCAGTGGTCGCGAACGGCCTGGATCAGCGCTTCCATGTGGTCCAGGTAGCGTCCCAGGGCCTTGCGGCCCGCCTCGGTCAACACGTAGACGGTGTGGGGTACGCGGCCCTCGAAGCTCTTGCGGCACTCGACATAGCCACCCTCTTCGAGCTTGCGCGCGTGCACGCTGAGGTTTCCATCGGTGGTCTTGAGCAGTGCCTTGAGATCGTTGAAAGAGAGCGAGTCGGTGACGGCGAGGGCGCTGACCACGCCCATCCGCACCCGCGCGTGGATCAGACTGTCGAACTCCTCCGCGGGCTTCGGGACTTGCACCCGGGCATCGCTCACACGTTCTCGATGGGCCACGGACTCAACCCCCGTAGCGCCGTGCGATCACGACCCCGAAGAGCACGTGAAGGCCGCCGAAGCCGATCGCCAGCATCGTGTTGCCCCAGGCGGCCGGGCTGAAGAGTGTGAGCGCCCCCAGACAGAGGAAGCAGATTCCCATGACCGGCACGATGCGGATCGCGGAGTAGGCGCCGCCGGTCACCACGCCGGTGCCGTAGAGCAAGAGCCACATCCCGGGCACCGGCTGCAGATTGCGCGCCAAGAGCATCGCGGTGGTGAGCAGGGCGCCGGCGCCCATCGGCGTGAAGAGGCTGAGCACGAAGCGCCGCAGCGAGCCCTTCCAGAGCGACACGCCGCTGCTGCGGCCCTTGTACCAGAGCGTGATCCCGAAGATTCCGACCGCCAGCATGGCCGCCGAGAACCAGACCGCCAGCCAGCGCTCGGCGCTGGGCTGCAGCTCCGCCAGGAGGGCGGCCGCGAGCGCGATCACGCCCATGGCCAGGACTCCCAGCCCCGGCACGGCGGTGATCGGATCGGCGGCCTCGATCGTTTCGCGGATGAAGCGAAGATCATGCACCGCACGGGTGTGCAGCGGCTCTTCGAGCTCGGGATTGGTTCTGATGTGTCGTTGGGCGGATTTCATGGGCGGCTACTCTAGTGAGGGTCGACTACCCGTGCAAGAACTTTGCATCATAAAGTTGCGATTGGCAAGTTGGGCGTATTGGGATGTTCCGACATTCGACCAGGACAACTGACCTGATCGACTTCTTCCGCCGCCTTGTAGCCATGAGAATGATGGGCATCTCCGAGTTCAAGGCGAAGTGCATCGCCGTGATACGCGCCGTTCAGCGCGTCCGCGCGCCGACCACCGTCACGCGCCGGGGCGTGCCTCTGGTGCGCATCGAGCCGCTGGTCGGGGGGCGCTCCCGCCGCCGTCTCGGCGCCCTTCGCGACGACACCGCGATCCGCGGCGAAATCGTCCGCACAGATTTCCCCGACGAATGGGAGACGGAGGCGTAGGCGTGGCCACGCTCCTCGACACCCACGTCTGGGGCTGGTCGCAGGCGACGCCCGAACGGCTCGGACCCGAGAGCACGGCGCTCTCGAACGACGCCCTGGAGCCGCTTCGCGTCTCCCCCGTCTCAGCGCTGGAGCTGGCTCGCCATTGCCGGCATGGGCGGCTGGCGCTCGCCCCCCATCCACCAATCGCACGCGAGGCTCGACAGCCCCTGCAGCTGAATGAACGACCAACGCGGTCAACAGGGCGAGCTCTGTCATGACTCCTGCTCCGGAAACCGGCCAGAATCTCCGGAATCAGGGCGGACAGAATTTCTGGAACTCGCACCACCATCGCCCTCGCCGAGCCGCTCGGCGAAACCCACTACCGCTTGGAATCGGTCCGTTCTTACTGGTCGAGCACTCGCAGCTTCGCCGGCGGCGAGCACCTGATCCGCCTGGGGACGATTTTCCAGCGGGTCGCGCTGCACCCCTACGCCGAACAGCCTTCCTCATCATGGCGGGGGATCGTTACGGGGTTTTCTACCACGCGTCCGGCGGACCACTCAAGTCGGCTCGTGTCGATTCCACAGGTCATGTGTTGCCAGGGCCGGGTTCGTACGGAAGCGACAATCGCGCAGTCAAGAGCAGTCGTGGATTGGACCATGTCTTCGCGAATGACGAGGGCGGCCTCCAGCTCAATCGAATCGAAGAGCCCGCGGTTCTCACCCACCTCGAGACCCTGCTCGACTATCCTGTCGGCCCGATGGACGTCTGGAACGATCCGCTCCGTCGCGTCGATCGGGTCGCCGCGGTCGGCGCGCGACACTCTTTTCGTCTTCGAGATCGACGAGAACAGCCAATCGTCGCTCCTGCTCGCCGACGGCGAGCTGGGCAGCTCGATGTCGCAGCGCCTGGTCTTCCTCGAATCCGGCCGCCTCTGCTACTCCGACGGCGGCAACCTGGTGTGGCTCTTCGAGGGGTCCGATCTGGAGAATCGCGAGCAGCTCGTGCTCGACCAACCAGACATCCGCAGCATCGCCGTCGCTACCGGCGGCGACGGCTGGGCGAGCTACGGCGGAACCGACGGCGCCGGATGGATACTCTCGTACGGCAGTGGGATGGGGGCCGGCTTCGCCTCCCCCGGGACGACTACCTGCTTCCCCCACGCCTCGCTCATGGCAATGAACGACACACACCTCTACGCGGGCATCAGAAGAGAAGATCTCGTTTCGAGCTCGACGGAGTGGTACTACGTCTTCGAGCGAGGCGATTCCTTGGCCCTGACCGATTCGATCGCGACGCCGTTTCGGACCAATCACCAATACGCGCCTTGGACCATCGAGCGTGGATTTCTGCTGACCGCAAACCCGGTATTCGACCTCGCCGACCCGGCCCATCCCACACTGCTCGGCACCTTCATCGATCCGGAGCTGTCGGTGTACCATCCCCTGATCGACGTCGCCGCACGCCCCTTTTTCGGCTCCGATACCGACCTGCTGGCGGCGGTCCAGATCTATGTCTACGCCGACACCCTGGCCTTCTACCGCGTCTCTCGCGAGCGGATCTACGACGAGGTCCACGAGCTCGGCGCCCACTACGCCTTCGACGATACCCGCGACCTCTTCTACCGAGCGGTCTTCGACGACGATACGCCGATCTGGGTTCACGATATCTCCGATCCGTACCACCCCGAGCCGATCTACAGCTTCCAATTCAGCGACGGCGACCCCTCCCCCCGCTTCACCACCGAGCTCACCGTCCACGAAGGCGTGTTGCACGTCGGCGCCCGCAGTGGGCAGCTCGGCTACAACTCCCGCGGGATGATCACCCCGCTCTGGTTCGATGGCGAACGCTTCGTGCCGGCGGGCAAGCCCCTGCACACGGGGCTGAATCTCATGCACGCGCACAATCGGGCCGGCTACTTCGCCGCGACATGGGACGGCGCCGCCCTCCTCAGCTTCGACCCACCCCCGTTGCCGCGGCGCGTGGAACACCCCGCGGACGGACGCTGAACCCCTCCGCGGCACCACCCTCTTCCAGCACGAAAGCGCTCTGCAGCGACTCGGCTCAGACCCACGCCTGGCAACTCGTGCCTAGCGCGCCCCCCGCGCCCGAATCCCCCCGACCAGCAGATAGACCAGCCCCGCCAGCACGATGGCGAACTTCGGCAGGGCGCAAAGCAGCGCAACGCGCGGCCACAAATCGCCCGTGCCGCCCAGCAGCACCCGAATCAGCGCCAGGTTCTCGAGCGCGTCGAGCGCCGCGGCCAGGGGCAGAGCCCAGGCCAGGGTGAGCCCCAGGCGGAGCCATGCCCGGCTGCCCTGCGCCAGGCGCCGCGCCACCCAGACGCAGCCCAGCGCGATGGCACCGGCGTAGGCGAAGAGAAATAGGTAGTCGAGCCCCAGGCTGAGCCCGGCATAGACCCGGCCCTCGGTGCCCCAGGAGGCGATGATCGCCGCGGCCTCCGCCCGGCCGCCGGCGAGCTCGAAGGAGACGATGCCGAGCGGAGCGGCGTCGGTTCTGAGCGGCGCGTCGAGCAGACGCAGAGCGACCATGGTCGCCAGTGTGAGCAGCGTGAGCGCGAGGGCGGAGCGGCGCAGGTCGGCCGGCGCCAAACGGTCGAAAGGATGAGGTGCCACGGAGACGCTTCCGGTGAGGTGGGGTGAACGCGCAAGGGTCCGCGCAGAAACAACTTCCCATTTTGGCGCCCAGATGTGGTTCAGATCTGGTCGATCGGCGAGTCCCGAAACCGGAGGAATAGCAGCGTTACTTCGAGGATTCTCGGGGCTCGCCGATCGGCCAGAGATGGGCTGCAGATGGGATGCCAAGATGGGAAGTTGTTTCTGCGCGGACCCTAAGTGTCGCACGGCGCACCGAATCCCGCGACCCCGTGGCGCAGGTCTATACTCCCGGCGCCTCCCGCGTCCCCCGTTCCACTCCTTCTGCTCTGCCACCCATGGCCCTTCTCCAGATCGCCGCCGCCCCCTACCGCTGGGTCGAGCGCATCGTCGTGCTGCGCGAGAAGCAGCGCTACTCCTTCCACACCGTGCTGGGAATCGCGACCTTCGTGGGGATCGTGCGCCTGATCCTCGAGTTCATGGTCTGTTCCCCGGGGCTCTACTCGAGCACCGCCGGCTATCTCTCCTACATCACCTTCTACCTGATGAACGCCTTCCTCTACGTCACGGCGATCGACCTCTTGATCGACGTCGACTGGCGAAAGAGCATCAACGTGGTGCTGATCGGGGTGTTCGTCGGCATCTTCCCGCCGCTGATCGACGCACTGGTTCTGGGACCACACAGCTTTCGCTACGCCTACAACTTCGCCTGGCTCGAGGGCTGGACCTGGGCGATCTACAACCCCGCCGCCCACATCAGTCCGGGCGAGGCCGCGACCCTCTGGTTCACGATCCTCCTCCTGCCGCTCTACGTCTGGGTCAAGACCCGCTCGATGGCTCGCAGCGCCGCCGCCCTGGCCGCCGGCTACGGCGTGGTCTTCTTCTACGTCACGGTCGTCGCGTCGGCCTCGGCGAGCCTGCTGCAAGGTCTTTTCGAGCCGATGCTGGCGACCACCGAAGGGGCGCTGGTCGCGCCGCTGGAGCAGACCTGGCGCGGCGCCGAAGATCCGGAGCGAATCCGCCTCATCTTGCGCCGCATCGAGGCGCTCAGCTTCAACCGCGGCGAGCTGTCGATCGCGCTGACCACCGGCGCCCAGGTGCTGGTCGCCCTGGCCTGCTACCTGGTCCTCAACCCCCGCCTGGCCCGCCACCTGGCGCTGCGCGCCGGCCACTCGCTGCCCTTCGCCCTGCTGGCGCTGCTCGGCGCCGCCGCCACCCGCCACTTCCGGCCAGAGATCGATACCGGCACCTGGATCGGCCTGGCGCCGGCCCTGGCGATGGCGCTCTGTGTCTTCCATGCCTTCAACGTGGCGATCGTGCAGAACGACCATTTCGACCGCCACGAAGACCGCCGCGGCCCCCTGCCCTACCTCGACGTGCAGGACATGCACTTCTTCAACGCCAGCATGTGGCTCGTGGCGGCGGCCGTGTTCAGCGTGCGGCCGCGCATCGGCGCGCTGCTGGTGGTGTTCCAGATCGTCTCGATCCTCTACAACTACGACTTCTACCGCGCCAAACGCTACTTCCCCGCCAACTACAAGATCGAGGCGATCTGGGGCTGGAGCGCTTTCATGATCGGGGTCTACAGCGTGCTGCATCCGCGCATGGCGGCGCCCGATGCGGTGCTGGTGATGAGCCTGGCGGTATTCGGCGGCTGGTCGGTCTTCAACTGCTTCAAGGACTACAAGGACATCCGCGAGGACACACGGGCCGGCGTCCAGACCGCCTATGTGCTGCTGCGGCGCCGCGGCCGCTCGCTGCGCTCTTTCCACCTGTGGATTCGGCGCCTGATGGCGGCCGGATTCTGCGTGCCGCTCGGCGCGCTCTATCTCTGGGGGGCGCCGGCGGCGGCGGTCGGCGGGGTCGGGGTCGCATGCATCGCGGCGCTCTGGCTGGCCCTGGGTCGCGGCCCCACCAAGGCGACGGTGGAGGCGACGCTGGCGATCGTCAGCGCTTATGTCGCCGCGCTGGTCGTGCTCTTCGAGGTGGGGCTCTAAGGGTCCACGCAGAAGCAACTTCCCATTTTGGCATCCCATCGGAAGCCCATCTCTGGCCGCCAAAACGGGAAGCTATTTCTGCGCGGACCCCAAGAACCCAACCAGCTCCCCACGCCAGAGACGGTCGATGAAGACCGCCGCGGGGAGGATCTCGACGCCGTCTTCGGTGCGGCGGGCCTTGGGTTCACGGCAGACCACGACCCGCTGCTCGACGCCCGGGTGATCCCGCACCAGGCCGCGCAGACCCTTGAGGTGCGCGCTGGTAATCCGCGCGCTCGACTTGACCTCCACCGCCAGATCCATCTCGCCCACGATGAAGTCGACTTCGACCCCGCTCGCCAGGCGCCAATAGGAGAGACGAGCGTCGACGTCTCGATAGCTCAGGAAAGTCGACAGCTCGTGAAAGACCCAGTTCTCGAACGCCTTTCCGTAAAGCTCCGAGCCAGCGGTCAGCTCCCCTCTCCGCGCCAGGCGATTCACCACGCCGACGTCGGCGAAGTAGAACTTCGCCGCACCGATGGTCCTGCGCTTGGTGCGTCGGCGATACGCGGGGAGCCAGCGGGCCAGCAAGGTGTCTTCGAGGATTTGGAAGTAGCTCTTGGCTGTGTTGTTGGAGACGCCGCACTCGCGCCCCACGTTGGTGAAGTTGACGATCTCCCCATCACTGAGCGCGGCGACATCGAGGAAATTCGCGAACCCCGGCAGGTTCCGCACCAGACCCTCCGCGGCCACCTCCTCCTTGAGGTAATCCGCGACGTAGGCGTCGAGCATCCGCCGCGGTCGACTCGCCTGATACATCCGCGGCAGGTAGCCGTGGTTGAGCATCCGATCCAGATCGAAACCAGCCCCGATTTCGGCGGCCGAGAGGGCGTGCATCTCGTAGCGGATCGCCCTCCCTCCCAGCAGATTGGCCGCTCCGCGCTTGACCTTGCGGGCGCTGGACCCGCAGAGCGCGAAGTGATGTCCGCGGTTCTCCATCAGCCAGTGGACCTCGTCCAGCAGCGCCGGGACCTTCTGGATTTCGTCGATGACGATCTGGCTCCCGCGGCCGGGAGGCGCGGACTCGAACTCTTGGCGAAGCAGCTCCGGTCTCGTTACATAACGCCGGAACTGATCGGCCTTGAGGAGATCCACCCAGTGCTCGGTGCCGTAACGCTCCTTCAGCAGGGTGCTCTTGCCGGTCTGGCGGGGCCCCCAGAGGAAGAAGCTCTCCCTTGCGGGGGAGGGAAGAGGAACGGATCGTGGGAACATGTGCTTAAAGATATCATGATAAACTGAAGTGTCTAGTCAGGATATCTCCCAGCCGGCCCAGCCTCCTCAATCCCCGTGGGCGACCTGGAAGGCGGTGCGCTGGGAAAGCCTCGATACGTAGGCACCGAGCACCGGCTGATCCCCGAGCAGACCGCTGAGCCCGGCCCAGGCGCAAATCGACCCGATCATGACGTCGGCGGCGGTGAAACGGTTCTCGACCAGGTATTCCTGGTCGTGCAACGCTGCGGAGAGCACCTGCGCCGCCACCGCGAACTCCTCGCGCGCCGCGCTCACCTCGCTCTCGATGCGCTTCTCGGGCGGCAGAATGCGAGTGTGCAGAAAGGCCCGGTAGACCGGGGGCTCGGCCGCGCTGATTCCAAAGGCCATCCACTGGTAGTAGGCGCCACGCCCGGGAGAAGCGAGCGCCGGGGCCATGTTCTTCTCGACGAAGCGATCGGCCAGATACATGCAGATCGCGCCAGACTCGTACATGGTCACGTCGCCGTCGACCAGCGCCGGCACCCGCAGTGTGGGGTGAATCGCCTGGTAGCCCGACTCGGCCCGCCCGCGGTGGGCACGGGGCAGGCGGATCAGCTCGTACGGGACGGCCATCTCCTCCAGCAGCCAGCGCGGCCGCATCGCGCGAGTCATCGGAACGTAGTAGAGCTTGATCACGGGTCAGCTTCCCCTTGGTCTGCAGCCATGCCGCCGAGTCCGCGATTTTGCGACATTCCGCCGCGCCGCGGCACCCACCGTCAATCGGGATTGGCGGGATCGGCGAACTCCATGGTCACGCAGTGCCAGGCCCCCCCGGATTCGATGATCACCTGGGCGTCGACCGAGTGGATCGTTTTGCCGGGCAGCAGCGCCTCGTGGAGCGCGACCGCGCTTGCGTCGTAGCCGATGCCGTAGGTCGGCAGGATCACCTCGTCGTTGACGATCAGCGAGTTGGTGTAGGTGCGCACCACCGGGAAGATGAAAAGCACGTAGTAGACGTCGGGCTGCCAGATCCGCACCACGTTCCAGGGATCACCGGCGCCGTTGGTGGAGTTGGCGAAGAGCGTCGCGGCGTCCTCGCAGACCTGGTAGTCGCGCTCGTCGGAATCGTACTGAGCGACCAGCACCGTGCTCTCGTCGACGATCTTCGTGAACATGTCGATGTGGCCGGTGCCGTCCAGGCTCGGATCCTCCGGGACGATTGCCTGGGTGGCCGCGAACGCGCTCATGATCCTCTGGTCGACGACCGAATGCGCCACGCCACTGTTGCGCTCGTAAGTGCGCTGGGAGTAGGTCACGGTGCCGAGCCGATCGTGGTTCAGGTTGCCGCCCTCGGTGTAGAGCAGCTTGGCACCGCTCTGCCGGTTCATGACCGGGGCATTGGTCGCGCCGGCGACGAAGAGCGGCGTGTCGTCGTCCTTGGGCCGGTTGTTGTAGTAGTGGAAGTCGACCAGACCCCAGCCGTCGCCGCCGATCTCGTGCAGGAAATTGGGACCGTAGTCGCGGATCCAGACGGTCGAGGTCTCCTCGATGACCCAGCGCACGTGGCCGGCTCCGACGCCCTGGTTGGACAGATAGGTCTTGGCGGCGTCTTGCTGGCTCTGGTTGTTGGTCCACATGTAGATCAGCGCCCCCGAGCCGGACAGGGCGTCGACCATCTCGGAGTAGCGAACGCGCTGCGAGGCCCAGTCGAAGGGCCAGCGCATCAGCACCGCCTTGATCGGCTCGATCTCGGCGGCGGCGCGGAACTGCAGAGCCTCGGGCTCGACCTCGGGCGCGGCAGCGGCGACCACCGGCCGCACGACACCTTCGAGCGGCAGGCCACACTTGGCGTAGACCGCCTCGACCAGCACCCTCCCCCGCTCCAGACTGAGCCCCAGCTCGGCGAAGCGACCGGCCTCGTCGAGGACCCGGACCAGCTCCGCGGCGCTGCGATCGGTGCGCGGCTGGGCGGGTGCCGCGGCTCGATCAACCCAGTCGAGCATCGCCGAGAGGTCGCCGTGGTGGGCGGCTTCGAGCGCCGTCCATTGCGCCTCGCCGGAAATCCGGGCGGCGTTCCCGGCGATAGGGAGCGCGGTCAAGGTGGCGACGGCAAGCAGGGCACGGTGCTTCATGGGACGGGATCTCCGAGTCGGAGGGGTGGACGAGAACGGCGTCCCGTCGACGATAACCCCATTCCCGCGCTCGGTTTGGTGCGTCAGTCGGATTGCACCCGAATGGTGCCGGGGGGACCCGACTCGATCTCGCCGATCAGGGCGAAAGGCGGCGCTCCCGGCCGGCCATCCGCGGCCAGCATCGCGTCGACTCCTTCGGGCGGCAGCGCGACCAGGAGCCCGCCGGAGGTCTGGGCGTCCGCCAACACCAGGCGCTGCGCCTCGGAGAGGCGAGGGTCGAAGTCGACGTGGGGGGCGACGTAGTCCAGGTTGCGCCGCGACCCGCCAGGCACCAGTCCTTCGGCGGCCAGCACGTCGATCCCGGCGAGGCGTGGCACCGCGCGCGCGTCGATCCGCGCCGCCACCCCCGAGGCCTGGGCGAGATGGTGCAGGTGGCCTAGCAGTCCGAAGCCGGTGACGTCGGTCGCCGCGCGGGCGCCGCCGGCCAGCGCCGCGTCCCTGGCCCGGTCGTTGAGGGTCAGCATCAGCTCGATGCAGGGCGCCAGGGCGCCCTCGTCGATGCGGCCCTTGCGGAAGGCCTGGGCGCTGATCCCGGAGCCGAGCGCCTTGGTGAGGACCAGGCGGTCGCCGGGGCGGGCGCCGGTCTGGGTCAGAGCGCGCCCGCCGACCGAGCCGAGCACCGCCAGTCCGTATTTCAGCTCCGGATCGACCACGGTGTGGCCCCCCACCACCGCGCAGCCGGCCTCGGCCGATTTCTCCTGTCCCCCCCGAAAGATGCGCTCCAGGAGCTCGAGTCCGATCTTGTCGTCCGGAAACCCGCAGACCGCCAACGCCGCCTGAGGCTCGCCCCCCATGGCGTAGACGTCGGAGAGCGAGTTGGCCGCCGCGATGGCGCCGAAGGTCGTGGCGTCGTCGACGATCGGGGTGATGAAATCGACCGTGAAGACCAGCTGAGAGCCGCCGGGCGCGGACAATAGGGCGGCGTCTTCCATGAATCCGACCGGCTCGCGGACCCATGGATGGGGAAAGGCCGCCATTCTTCCGAGGACCTGGACCAGGTCCTTGGCGCCGAGCTTGCGGGCTCAGCCTCCGGCGGGCACCAGATCTGTCAAACGGATCTTGCTCATGATTGGGGGGCTTTCTCGGGGCGCAAGCCTAAGCGATCACGCCCCGGAGGGCGACCGGAGGTTATCCTCGCCCTTACGAGCCGAGAGGCCGAGCTGCCCCGGTCTGGCGAATCCGCGCCCTAAGACTGCGGACCCGGGGGGGGGGGGGGGGGGGGGGGGGGGGGGGGGGGGGGGGGGGGGGGG
>CAZBBK010000066.1:0-32661 GCA_964490075.1 uncultured Gemmatimonadota bacterium
CGGCGAACCCGGCCGCCCCCCGCCCACCTCGAACTCCACCTCCGACACCGCCCCCTCCACAACCTCCACCTCGCGAGTCTCCCCTCCGAGCATCACCCGATGCGCCCCCACAATCACCCGCTCCGCCCAGGGCGTCGTCCCCGCCGCCCGGCCATCCAACTCCACCTCCCGCGCCAAGGCATTCCCCTTCCCATCCACCGCCCGCACCCGAATCCCCCCCATCCGCGCCTCCGGCTCGAAGCGGAACTCCCGATGCTGGTTGCCGCGCAGCCCAAAGCCCTTGCGCCCCGCGTCCCGGTAGCGCGAATCGCGCACCCGTACGGTGTGCGTCCCCGGATCCACTTCGTTTCGCAGCAGCGGAGAGACACCGATTCGCGAACCGTCCAGCCACACCGCCAACCCCGCCGGCTCCGTCGTCACGCTGATCCAACCGAACTGCGGCACCAGCTTGCGCCCGATGTCGACCTCACAGGTGCCGCTCGCGCAGTCCTCGAGATCGACGCCGAGCCGCGCCAGGTGCACCTCGATGCTCTCGCCGGTGTCGACCATGGTTCCGGGGAGCTGTCCTCACTTCCCCTGCTCGGCCACCACCAGATCGTCCAGCGGCACCAGGGGCGCCAGACAGCGCCGCAGGGCCGGCCCGATGGCAACACTTTGTGCACGCGACACCGCTTTATCGCTCGCCGCCGCCTCGCCCGAGGGATCGAAGCCGCGCACCCCCTCCGGCCCCAGCAGGTTGCTCGAAGCGTGGCCCCCCTCCGCACCACAGATCCGCGCCTCGGCCCTGGCCTTCAAGCGCGCCAACCAACCGACGGGTCCGTAGTCGAGCTCCAGATCGGCGACGATGCGCAGATCGACGAGCGAGCGCGCGGCGGCGCTCGGGGCGCAGGGGTGGGGACTGGGGGGTCCGACGCCGAGGTCGAGGTCGGCCAGGGCCTGTCTCGCCGCCCTCTCGAGCATTCGCGCCGCCGGGGCCGGGCCGACACGGCGCAGCCGCACCAGGGTGGTGGCGCGCAGCTCCGCGGCCAGGCGGCCGGCCTCGACCATCTCGGCGACGATGCCCGGGACGGCCGGCAGCGCGCCGTGGCTCACCGCCCGGCGCTGGGCGTGGATCGCCGCGAGCCGGCGGAAGATGGGCGCGGTGCGGCGCTGGGTGCGGGCGAAGGCGCTCAGGGCGCCGGCCTGGTGCTGGGCGCGCAGCCGCGTCATCAGCTGGTCGAGCTCGGCCCGCAGGGGAGCCCGGTGGGCGGCCAGCGCCTCGTCGACCCGGCGCCGCTCCAGCGCCGCCGTGGCGTGGAAAGCGTGCGCGTCACGACCGCTGTCGACCAGGCGAATCAGCGCGCCGTGCTTGAAGCGGGTCGAGTCGACCAGGGCCTGCACGAAGTCCTGCGAGAGCTGAAGTCCGCCCTCCGCGTCTCCCCACTCATGCAAGCGCCAGCTCTCCACCGCCGTGACCGACGACTCGATGCGCCGCGCGATGGCCCGCCGCGCCAGCGTCTCGGCGTGCTCCGGCGAGTCGGCGCTGCGGCGCGTCTCGACCAGGTAGCGGGCGTCCGGAAAGCGCACCCGGAGCGGCGGCGCGGGCGCGACCTTCTTGCCCGCGCAGGCGGCGCAGAGCAGCGCCAGGCCGAGTGCGAGCACGCCCGATACGCTCGCCGGTCGCGGGCGACGACTGTGCTGTGAGACCATCGGCGCGGCACCCCCAGAGAGTCCACCGGATCCCCCGCCCGCGACAGCGCGCCGACGGCGCCGGGCGGCAGGCGGGAACTCTGAAAGGATGCGCGCTCTGGACGGGGGGTTCAAGTCCGAAGGCGCGTCCCGCCAACCCTGACCAGCGGCGCAACATGATACCCTGCAATCCCCTTCAAACCATGCCGACACCCACCCGCAACCCTTCGCCGAACCCGCCGCGCCCCAGCCCGGCGGCGCTCCTCTTGGCGCTCGCGACCACCTGCTGGCTCTCCGCGTGCTCCGCCACCCGGTCCGCCCCGCCGGCAGCGGCGCCCGATCGCGGCACCGCCGAGGCGACGCCCCCCCGCCCCCCGTGGGTGGCGCACCGCCCCGAAGCGCCCGCCATGCTCTTCGGAATCGGGTTGGCGGGACCGCCGCTGCCCCGGGCCGAGCGCCGCGCCGCCTCGCGCAAGGCCGCCCAGGCCGAGCTGGCGGAGCAATTGGAGGTGACGATCGAGGCGGAGACCCGGCACCAGGAGGAGGTGCTGGAAACGGTCCGCGACGGTCATTGGTCGGTTTCGAGCCGGTCGCTACTCTCGACCGATATCGCCACCCGCAGCGCCGCGGACCTGCGCGACCTGAGCGTCGCCGACGACTGGGAGGACCGGGGCGAGGCCCACTGGTGGACGCTGGTGAAGCTCGATCTGAACGCGCGCAGCCGCCGGCGCGCCGCGCGGGCGCGGGATCTCTGGGCCGGCGTCGAGCGCGCCATCGACCGGAGCGCTCGACTCGATTCTCGCGCCGGCGTCGCGGCGCCGCTGCTGGCGGTCGCCGGCGATCTCGAGGCGCTCCTCGCCGAGGGGCTGCTGGCGCATCTCGACGAGCCGTCCCGCAAGCTGGAGCGCGTGGGCGCCGCTGTCGAGCGCGCGTTTTCAGACCTGCGGATCGAGGAGATCGGGGGACCGGAGGAGCTGGAGTTGGGCAGCTCGGAACCGGTGCCCTGGCGCGTTCGCCTGACCCGCCGGGGGGCGCCCCTGGCGGACCTGCCCTTGTCGCTGGTGCTCGAGCCCGGCGCGGGGGAAAGCAGAGGTCTGATGGTGCAGGGGCACCACGAGCACGCCGCCGCGGTGCGCACCGACACGGAGGGGGAGGCGGAGATCGACCTTCGGGTGTTGCAGCCCTGGGGACACGGATTGCGGGTGCGGGTGGGGCTCGACTATGCCGCGTTGGCGGCGCGCCCCGGGCGAGAGCCGCCGAGCGGCGAGGCGCTCGAGCTGCTGGTGCCGCGTCCCCTGCGCCCGAGCCTGCGCCGGGTCTTCGACACCCGCCCCCTGGCGCTGCGCGTCGAGGCGCGGGTCGGGGGCTGTGACACGGAGACGGCGGCGAGCTTCTCGCGGGCCTTCGTCGAGGCTCTCTCGCGGGTGTGTCCCGTGGCGCTGGGCGAGGAGGGGGGACTGTTCGTGGACTGCCGGGCGGTGGTCGCCCCGGGAGCGCGGACGCGCGGGATCTGGTCGGCGCGTATCGAGGGCCGGGCGCGGGTGGCGCTGCTTGACGAACGCTCCGGGCAGGCGGAGACTCTGGCGATCGAAACGACCAAGGGCTTCTCCACGGCGGGCGGCGCGGCCGCCTGCCGGGCGGCGGCGGCCGCGGGGGGAGAGGCGCTCGCCGACGAGACCGCTCGGTGGCTCTTCGGGTGTTCGGGAATCTGACCAGCAGGAGGTAGTTCGATGGCTTCGCGCGGGGTGATTCTGGCGATCGTGGCTGTCGTGGCGACGGCGGTTCTGGCGGGTTGTGCTTCGTCCGGACATCCCCCGGGTCCGGCACCGCAGCCGGTCGAGGCGCCGCGGCAGGGCGAGCCCCACGATCGCCCCACCTGGTCCCGACCGAAGGACCTCGATCAGGCGACCTACGAGCTAGCCGGGGGACTGCAGCGCGGCCTCCCCGACCAATCCAAGGGCAAGATCGCGGTGCTGGAGTTCGTGAGCGGCGACGAGAAGATCACCGAGCTGGGACGACACATCTCCGAGGAGCTGGTCAGCGAATTCGCGGCGCTGGGCGGCCTCGACGTCGTCGAGCGGCAGCACTTGCAGCGCATCATCAGCGAGCTGCGCCTGGGAATGGGCGATCTCTGGGACCCGACCAACGCTCGCCGCGTGGGCAAGCAGGCGGGTGCCGACGCCATTCTCACCGGTACCGTCACCGATCGCTTGACCACCTTGCGAATCAACGCCCGCGTCATCGATACCGAGACCGGGCGCATCCTGGCCGCCGCGCGGTCCACGCTGACCAAGGACGACGTGGTCAACTCGCTCGAGTCGCGGGTCGTGCGATGGCAAGGCGTCGATGCCGAGGATGTTTCCGAGACAGACCCGCCGAGCCCGACCGAGAAACCGGCGCAGCCGAAGCGCAAACCGGGCCTGGTAGGGAACTACTACAATCTCGCGCCGGGCGCGAGCGATCTGCCGCAGGGAGAGCCGGTGTTTCGGCGCATCGACCAGACCCTCAACTTCCAGTGGAAGACCGCCGCCCCGATTCCCCGCATTCGCCCGGACTGGTTCGGAGTGCGTTGGACCGGGTTCATTCGCTTCGACAAGACCGGTATGTACTCTTTTCGCATCGGCCACGACGATGGAGTCCGGATCTGGATCGGCGGGGCGAAGGCTTACGACGTCTGGCACCCCTTCGACGGGGTCAGAACAACGGATTTCCACGTGCAAGAAGAGGGCTGGACGGCTCTGCGCGTCGAGTTCTATGAGGCCAAGACTTTCGCCGACATCCGCCTCGAATGGGCCCTCCCCGGAGCCCCCGACTTCGAGCTGGTCCCCGCCGCGGCACTGGCCCACGATGCCCAATGACCCCCACCCGCCGCACCACACAGCAGACCGGCCCCAGGCGCGGCCTGCCGAGCCGCATCCCCCACCCCAAGATCCTGCTCACCCTCGCGGCCCTGTTGGTCCTGGCCCTGGTCGCCGCGCGCCGCTGGGAGTCGATCAGCCGCGAGGCCCGTTCCTACCAGATCGAGCATTTCAGCCTGGGCGTCGACGGCAGCCGTCCCTCTTATCAGCTCCCGGAGGACTTCGAGCGGATGCAGGAGCTGCGTGACAAGGGCAGCTCGTCGGCGCTGCACCTGGCCTGGACCCTCTACTACGATCACTGGAAGCAACACTATTCGATCGGGCGGCTCTCCGCGCAGGGGATTCGCGTCGGCGCGGACCAGCTGCCGATCGTTCACCAGATGGTGACCGACGCCTGCTACCTGCTCGGCGTCGAGCGGCTGCCGAATGTGTTCATCGTGCGCGAGCCGACCGAGCAGATCACCGTCACCAACTTTCGCAACCCCACGATCGTCATCGGCTCGAGCTTCCTCTGGGCCTATTCCTCCGAAGAGCTGCACTTCCTCATCGCCCGCGCCATCGCGCATATCCGTTGCGAACATATCTTCATGCTGGACATGGTCCAGGGCATCAAGGCGACTCTCGACCGAGCGCTGCCCGACGCCCTCGCCGACTACCTGGTGAGCGGCATGCTCATGCAGTACATGGAGTGGCACGAGTGGGCCGAGATGTCGGCCGATCGCGGCGCCCTGACCGTCACCGGCGACGTTTCCGTGGCGCTCGGCGCGTTGATCAAGCTAAACATCGGTGCCAGCTTCGAGGACCACCTGGGAGCGCTGAACCCCGACGCCTACGCGCGCCAGATCGAGCACGTCGACGACGCCGCCGTGGGATCGATGGCCGCGACCGTGGCCGAGATCGCCAATCCCAACCCCTTCCTCACGCTGCTGGTGCGGGAGCTGAGCGCTTTCGCCGCCGCGCACTCCCGGATGTTCAAATAGGTGGACGGACCCTTGGTGGCCCACTCGGCAAATACTGTGACGCACCGAGGGCGCCGATGCGCCGCGCTGGCAAGGCGCGACGACGAGTCATAGCCGGAGGCTATGGCGAGGAGGAGCAACGCAGCCAGCGTGGATGCAGCGGCGGCCGAATGCCACCCTATTTGCGGAGTGGGCCACTTAGCCCAGGGGGTTTTCCCAGCGCAGCTCGTCGAAACGGCGGAATCCCTCATCCGCACTGCAGAGCACCAGGCCGTACTCGATGGCCAGAGCCGCCAGGTGCGCGTCGGTCACATGGCGCGAGCTGATGGGGTGCCGTTGGAGCAGGGCGGACATGACTTGGCGATGGCGGTCGCCCGGCGCCGGCGTCCACACATTGGGCAGATCCAGCCACTCCTCCACCCGCTGCCAGAGGTGTGCGACCGAGGGTGGTTCGCTCAACACCCGCGGATTGCTGGCGATGCGCACGAGCCCCAAGAGCGAGATCCAGGGCAATCCGACGCGAGCCGGCCCGTTGAGCTTGGTTTCCAACCACTCGTGGGCCGGCCCGTGCTCTTCGAATGACGAGACCGTGGCGTAGAGCAGGAGATTGACGTCGACCAGGATCATCGGTGGGCTTCACCCTCCGCGAAGTCGACCATTTCCTGCAGGTTGACGATGCCGCGCGGCATCCGCGGGCTGCCGCCATTCAACGGCCGCAGCCGGTAGGGGACGTCTGAGGCCGCTGGACCTCGAGCGGACACCAGGCCGGCGCGCAGTGTCTGATTGACCGCCGTCTTGAACGCAATTCCCCGCTCGGCGCAGATCTGGCGCAGGGCGAGGGCCACATCATCATCCAGCGTGAGTGTCGTTCTCATGTCGTCAAGATAGCGAGGTGATGTCTTGATGTCCAGTGGGAGATGTAGAGGCACCGCCATGCCGGTGTTGCGGTGCGGTGTGGTTTCGATACGGCGGTCCCCTACGCAGAGAGACGCTATGTCGAAACCTCATTCGGCTACCCTCCCCCCATGCGACACCTATGGCAAGAGCTGGAGGATCGGGCCTGGGCCGCCGTGCCCGAGCACCAGGAATGGTGGCGGCGGGTGCTCTTCGACGCGTTGCGCACTTTGAGCGTGGCGCGCGGCGGGATCGCCGCCCACGGCGTGATCGATCGCGCCTACGCGCTGGCGCTGGTCACCGCGATCGGCCTGGTGCCGATGCTGGCGACGGTGTTTTCGGTCTCCAAGGCGGTGGGGCTGGGCGCCCAGCTCGAGCCGGTCCTCTACCAGGCCTTCGGCGTGGTCCCCGGCGCTCCCGAAGCCGCTCTCGGCGACGCGACGGCCGGGAGCACGGGCGTGGCCGAGGTGGTCGACAAGATCCTCGACATCGTGCGCGAGGTCGACGCCACCCGCCTCGGAGTGCTGGGCGTGCTGCTGACGGTGATCGCCGTCGTGCTGACCCTGGGCCGTGTCGAGCAGGCCCTCAACAAGACCTGGGGCATCGGTCGCGCGCGCTCTTTCGCCCGCAAGTTCTCCGATTACCTGAGCGTCACCTTGACCGTGCCGCTGCTCTTGATCGGCGCCACGACCCTGGGCGCCACCCGCACGCTGAGCGGCATGATGCCGGAGGGGGCGGTGGTCTGGATGAGGCCGCTGCTCGATCTCAGCCCCGATCTCGGTCCGATGGTCCTGGCCTTCTTCGCCTTCACCTTCCTCTACCTCTTCTTGCCGAACACCCGCGTGCCGATCGGACCCGCCCTGGTGGGCGGCGCCTTTTCGATGGTCGCCTGGGCGCTCTTGCAGCGAGGCTGGTTGACCGTGCAGGTGCACGCCAGCCGGGTCGGCGCGGTCTACGGCACCTTCGCCGCCGTCCCGCTGCTGCTCACCTTTCTGATCGTGTTCTGGGGCATCGTCTTGTGCGGCGGCGAGCTGGCCCACGGTTTCCAGCGCCGGCGCCTGCGCCGCCCGCAGCGCGAGCCCGGTCCCCCCTCGGCGGCGGCCCGGCTGCGCTACGAGCTGGCGGCGCTGATCCACGGCTCGCTGCAGCACCGCCGCGGCGAATCCCCGCCCACCCTCAGCGAGCTGGCCGGCGCCCTGGCGACCGAGGAGGGGGCCGCCGAGCAGACCGCCGCCGCCCTGGTCGCCTCCGGCTGGCTGCGCCGCCTGCAGGACGGCGAGCGCGATGTCTACGTGCCGGCCTGGCCGGCCGATAGCCTGCGCCTCGGCTCGGTGGTGGCCGGCCTGATCCGCGGCACGGGCTCGGAGCCGGTCGCCGGAGGGGAGGCGCCGCCCGGCTCAGACCCGCTGGCCCTGGCGGAGCACTGGATCGCCCGCGCCGCAGACGGCATCCCGCCCGCGCTCGACGAAATCGGGCTGGAGCAGGCCGCCGCCAGTCCCGTCCGGCCTCCCACGGCGCCCGACCAGCCCTCCGACTCGGAAGCCTGACCCCTTGACGCGCCCGCCGCACGACCTGCGCGAGTATCTCGACATCCTGGCCCGCGCCGGCGAGCTCTGCCGGGTCGAGGCGCCGGTCGACCCCCACCTGGAGATCGCCGAGATCCACCGCCGGGTGATCGCCGCCGGCGGCCCGGCCCTGGTCTTCCTCTCCCCCCGCGGCGCCGACATCCCGGTGGTCACCAACCTCTTCGGCAGCGCGCGACGCATCGAGCTCGCCTTCGGCCGCCGCCCCGCCACCTTCGTGCGCGACGCCGCCCGCCTGGCGCGCAGTGCCCTGCCCCCCACCGCGGCCACCCTGCTCCCCTTCCACGGCCTGCTGCGTGACGCGGCCCGCCTCGGCCTTCGGCGTCGCGTCGACGGCCCGGTGGCGCAGGTGGTCGAGCGTCCGCCGCGCCTCGGCCGCCTGCCACTGCTCACCTCCTGGCCGGGCGACGGCGGCCCCTTCCTCACCCTGCCCCTGGTCTACACCGAGCATCCCGAGCAGGGCGGCCACAACCTCGGCATCTACCGCGTCCAGCGCTTCGACGACCAAAGCGTCGGCATGCACTGGCAGATCGCCAAGGGCGGCGGCCACCACCACGCCCTCGCGGAGCAGCGCGGCGAGAGCTTGCCGGTGGTCATTCAGCTCGGCGGGCCGCCGGCCCTGACCCTGGCCGCCGTCGCCCCCTTGCCCGAGAACATCGGCGAGCTGCTGCTGGCCTCGCTGGCGCTCGGCGCCAAGCTCCCCCTGTGCGAGAGCCCCGCCGGTCCCCTGCCCCTGGTGGCCGACGCCGAGATCGCCCTGGTCGGCCGCGTCCCGGCGCACACCCGCCGCCTCGAAGGCCCCTTCGGCGACCACTACGGCTACTACTCCCTGGCCCACCCCTTCCCCTGCGCCGAGATCGACGCCCTGTGCCGCCGCAAGGACGCCCTCTTCCCCGCCACCGTGGTCGGCAAGCCGCGCCAGGAGGACTTCTACCTCGGCGACTACCTCCAGGAGCTGCTCAGCCCCCTCTTCCCCCTGGTCATGCCCGGCGTGGTCGACCTCTGGAGCTACGGCGAGACCGGCTACCACGCCCTGAGCGCCGCCGTGGTGCGCGAGCGCTACCGGCGCGAGGCGATGGTCTCGGCATTCCGCATCCTCGGCGAAGGCCAGCTCTCGCTGACCAAGTTCCTGCTGGTGACCGACACCGAGCGCGACCTGCGCGATTTCCGCGGCCTGCTCGAGCACATCCTGGCCCGAGTCCACTGGGAGACCGATCTCTTCATCTTCCCCAACCTCTCGATGGACACCCTCGACTACAGCGGCCCGCGCCGGAACGAGGGCGGCAAGGGAGTCGTCCTGGGACTGGGCGAGGCGATCCGAGAGCTGCCGGGAAGCTTCGAGGGCTCGGCTCCGGCGGAGGTGCGCGATCTGCGGATCTTCTGCCGCGGTTGCCTGGTGCTCGAGGGTGACCCGCTGGCCGACGACCCGGATCTCGCCACCCGCGCCGCCCGCCACGCCGATTTCGCCGACTGGCCGCTCCTGGTGCTGGTCGACCGCGCCCGTCAGGCCTGCGCATCGGTCCCCAACTTCCTCTGGACCACCTTCACCCGTTTCGACCCGGCCGCCGACATCTCGTCCGCCGCCGAGCGCATCGAGGCAGGCGCGGTGATCCGCGAGGGTCCCGTGGTGATCGACGCCCGCCTGGCACCCGACTTCCCCGAGGAGCTCTTCTGCGACCCCCAGACCGCGCGCAAGGTCACGGCGCGCTGGCATCAGTATTTTCCCGGAGGGATGGAGATGGGATCCAGCGACTGGGCCGATCTGGCGCCGGCCTGATCACCACTTCCGGGCTTTTGTCCTACGCTGGTAGCGCCCCCCAGCAAAGGAGCCCCCATGCCCCCCCGCACCCTCTCGAGCACCCTCGCCCCCGTCCTCTTCGCCCTCGTCTCGCTCGCCCCCGACGCTGCCGCCGAGGTTCTCTTCCCGGAGGAGTGGGGCGGCATCTGGGAGCTGGAGAGCGTCAACGAAGACTGCGAAACGGGCGAGCTGATCAGCGAAAGCGCGGTCACCGACACCCTCTGTCCCGGGACCTCGATCGAAGGAATCATCGAAGCCGGCGGCACCATCGACGTGACCTGCCAGGGCAGTGCCGACGCCACCCGAATCGTCGCTACCTGCTCGGGCTCCTTCGAGGTCTTCCCCGGCTGTACCGCCGAGGTCGACTGGAGCTTCGACGGCACCCGCGGCGGCGACACCATGGTGCTCGACCAGCAAATCGTCATCAGCTACCAGGGAGCCTGCCTGGGCCTGGAGGATACCTGCACCGACAACCGCGTCGACGGGGTGCGCATCGACTCGGCCTGGAGCGACTACTGCGCGCCGACCGGCGTGCAGCAGCGCACTTGGGGGGCGATGAAAGAGGGGGCGCGCTAGCCCCAATCCCGCCCCGGAAAGACCGCCACCGGCGGCTCGATCCGCCCGCGCAACAGCTCGGCCATCTCGTCGAGTCGCGCATCGTCGACCCGACCGATCTCCGGGTGGGCCGGGCGGCGTGCGGTGGTGTGGAGCTGCACCAGGCGCACCCGGGCGCCGCGCGCGCCGATGGTGGCGATGCGCTCGGCGATCGCGAGGATCTCGGCGTCGCCAGGATCGGCTCCGTGCAGCGTCGGCACCAGGCACTGGATGGTCAGCTCCAGAGTCCGGCCCAGCTCGGCGATGTTCTCGACGATGCGATCCAGAGAGAGACGCTTGCCGGAGATGGTCTCGAAGTAGGCCTGGGTGCCAGCGTCGAGCTTCACCCAGATCTCGTAGGGGCGCGCCGCCAGGAACTCCAGGCGGGCGCATACCTCGGAGTCGCCGAGGCGCGTGCCGTTGGTCAGCACGATGGTCTTCACGCCCTGCGCGCCGCGCTCGTCCAGCACGGCGTGCACGCCGCTGATCGCCTCTGCCAGCAAAGGGTAGCTGGTCGGCTCGCCGTCGCCCGAGAAGGCCACGTCGTTGAGGCGCCGCAGGGCGGCGGGGGTGTGCCGGAAGCGCGGGTGGGCGAAGAGATACCCGCCGCTCGCCAGCTCCAGCAGCGCATCGACCTCGTCGAGCAGAAGATCCAGGTCGACGCGGCTGGGAGCGGCCGGTCCGCCGCGATCGACCTGGCAGTAGCGGCAGGCGAAGCTGCACCCCTTGTCGGGGTTGACGTTGACGCCGATCGAAAGGCCGCCGCCGCGGCGGCTCACCACCGGATAGGCATGACGGAAGCTCTCGAAGCTGCGTGAATGGTCGCTGAGGACGGCGTCGGGATCCATGGCGGGAGAGTCTACTCGACGGCCAGGTCCGGCCGTGTCGGGAGTCGTCCGCGAATTGTCCCCACGCCGCTCCTTCGCCCTGTTGTAGCGTTGGGGGATGTCTGTGCGAAGCGAGGTGGCCAGAACAGCTCGCGCCTGCCCGTGGACGGTGAGCGCGCTTCTCGCATCGGCGATCAGCGCGCCCGAGGCCTGCTTGGCGGGTTTCGGCTATCCGGATATGCCCGTGCATCCGCTGCGCTTCGCGCTCTTCTACGGGGCGCTCTCGGGCGCCATTTGGGCGCTGGTCGCCGGCCTCCTGGCGCTCATCGGAACCCGCCTTCTCTCCGAGTCGCACCGCGCGCTCGGGATTGCGTTCGGCGCGGGATCGGCCGCACTGGTCTTGCTCGCGGCTCGCCTCCATCTGACGCTCCACGTCGTCAACGAGGGCATGAGCAGCTCGGCTCGATGGGGCTGGTCGAGCCTTCCGGGACTGGCCGGCATCGGCGCCGTCCTGGGCGCCGCGGCACTCCTGGGCGTCGCAGCCTATCTTCTTGCCCGTTCGAGACTTCGGCGTGTGCGACTGGCCGGTACCGCGGCCCCCCTCTGCGCCGCCCTCGCCCTGGCGCTGCGCGCCGGCAGCGGCCCCGACCGAGACCCCGCCGCAGCCCCCGGAACTGTTGTCGACACCGGGTCCGAGTCCCCCCTGGACTACCGGACCACCAATCTCCTGCTCATCACGATCGACACCCTGCGCGCCGATCATCTGGGCTCCCACGGATACCCTCGCGATACCGCGCCCCAGCTCGACCGGCTCGCCGCGCGGGGCGTTCGTTTCGAACGCGCTCTGACCCAGCGCACCTGCACCGCGCCGGCCCTGGCCACCCTGCTCACGGGAACCTATCCGCCGACCCACAAGGTCCTGAACAACAGACAGACCTTGCAGGAATTCAACCTCACCCTGGCCGAGCTGCTCGCCGCCAAGGGCTACCGCACCCGTGCCCTCATCTCCAATCCGATCCTGACCTCGCAATTCAGCTTCCACCAGGGTTTCGACGACTACCAGCACACCGAAGATCTCTACGACATCATCGGCGGAGAGCTGCGGGAATCCCGGGAGCTGAACCAGTTGGTGCTGCCGGCGCTCGAGTCGCTCAGTGAACGACGCTTTTTCATGTGGGTACACTACCGTGATCCCCATACACCCTACCTGGTGCCCGAGAGCTACAAAGATCTCTTCACATCCGACCAGCTGGCCGACGCCCACGATCACCGGACCATCCCCATCGATGCATCCGCTCCATTCGGCGCGATGACAGCGAACGAGGCAGTGTACGAAAGCCAGGATCTCGACTTCCTGGTCGCCCAGTACGATGCCGAGATTCGTCACAATGACGACAGTCTCGGTGCGCTCTTCGCGAAGATGGACGAGCTCGAGCTCTGGGACAACACCCTGGTGGTCATAACGGCCGATCACGGCGAGAGCCTGTGGGAGCACGACTTAATCTTCGACCACGGCTACAATGCCTACGAACCATCGGCCCATGTGCCGCTGATCTTCTATCATCCCCGGCTGCGCTCCGGCCTCAGTATCCCCACTCCCGTCAGCCTGGTCGACGTCCTCCCGACGGTTCTCGATCTGCTGCGCTTGCCACAACCACCGCAAGGCCAGGGTGAGAGCTTCGCCTCACTGGTCCTGGGCCAGGAAGAGGCGCATTTCCGTCCCTATCATTTCGTGATCGGAAGCTATCGCCAAGGATACCAGACCCACGCGATCACCACCGATCGGCACAAACTGATACTGGACGCTGATGCGCGGTGGCTCGTCTTGGACGCAACGGTGGGCCTGGTCGGCCGGCTTTGGGTAGCGCCGGAAGACTACAACATATATAGATGGCGACACCTGGTGCCGGAGCTCTACGACCTGGTCGAAGACCCCGGAGAGCTGACCAACCTCTCCGGTCGCATGCCCGCGCTCGAGCTCGAGCTGAGCAATCGTCTGTGGCGATGGATCGAGACGACCTACCGGCGCGGACGCGACTGGGAGAGCTCGAGTCCGGAGCTGTCGGAAGAGACGGCAGAGGCCCTGCGCGCGTTGGGATATCTGTAGACCGGCTTCATCCAGGCGTCCCATGCCCGACTCCCCCTTCATCCTCGACCCCTTCGAACCGGCCTACGCCGAGCTGCTGCGCGAAGACCGCCTCGAAGCGCGCGCCGCCGAGGCCGGTACCCGGCTCGCCGAGTGCCGCTCTTGCCCGCGCGGCTGCGCCGTGAATCGCGACGCCGGCGAGGTCGGCGTCTGCGGCATCGGCGACCGGGCGATCGTCGCCTCGGCCGGCCCGCACCACGGCGAAGAGGACTGCCTGCGCGGCCGCCGCGGCTCCGGCACCATCTTCTTCGCGCGCTGCAACCTGGCCTGCGTCTTCTGCCAGAACTGGCAGATCTCGCGCCGCGCCGCGGGCGACGCCTGCGATCCTCCGGCGATCGCCGCGCTGATGCTCGCCCTCGAACGCGCCGGCTGCCACAACATCAACCTGGTCTCCCCGGCCCACGTGGTGCCGCAGCTGGTGGAAGCGATCGCCCTCGCCGCGGCGAGCGGACTGCAACTCCCGATCGTTTACAACACCAACGCCTATGACGCACCGGAGAGCCTGCTCCTGCTCCACGGACTGGTCGACATCTACATGCCCGACTTCAAGCTCTGGGAGCCGGCCAGCGCCCGCCGCCTGTGCGGCGCCGAGGATTATCCCGGGCGCGCTCGCGCCGCCCTGCGCGAAATGCACCGCCAGGTCGGCGTCCTGCGCTTCGCCCCCGACGGCGTCGCCCGCCGCGGCGTGCTGGTGCGCCACCTGGTGATGCCGGGCATGGGCGACCAGACCCGCGCCATCCTGCGCTGGCTCGCCGCCGAGCTCTCCCCCGACACCTACGTCAACCTGCTCGGCCAGTACCACCCCGCCCACCGCGTCGGCCGCCCCGGCCCGGAGGGCGCCCCGCGGCACGCCGAGATCGACCGCCTCCCGAGCGCCAAGGAGCTCGCCGCGGCGCACCGAGCGGCACGGGACGCCGGCATCCACCGCCTGGATGGGCGCGGCTGCTAGTCCTACGTTGACAGTCTCGTGGACCGGCGGGGGATGAACCGCAGAGGCCTCTGCGGTCTATGCGCTTGGATCTCTTTGGCTCGTCGAAAGTGCCAAAGCGGGCGCTCTCCGGCGTGGGATCCAGCTCCCCCGCCCCCGCGCCCGCGACCGGTCCCGACATAAAGCCCAGCTCCGCGCCCGGAACCGCGAGTCATGACGCCGTTTCGCGACACAACTCGCCACTCTCGATCGAGAGTGCGGAGCTACGACCGTATATCCGTCATAACTCGTCACTCATCGCGATGAAACCGGAGCCACGACCGTATTCGCGTCGTAACTCGCGACTCTCGATCGAGAGTCGTGAGTTGTGACCAGAATCTGGCCGCAACCCTCAGCTCCTCGATCGGAGGCGGGAGTTACGACCGGATTTCGGCCCTGATGCCACGACGCCGGCACGGGGTGGGCGCCCGTGGAACGGGGAGGACGCCCGAGGATCGGGGCCTTCGTGCGGGTGTGGATTCCGGCTTTCGCCGGGATCTGAGGTTTCGATATGGTGGGCCTCTACGCAGGGACCGCCCGGAGAGCCACCAGGTCGAGACCTCGCCGACTACCATCCCCCATGCCCCGCATCCTCCTCGCCGGCGTCGCCGCGCTCGATTCCATCCACCAGGTGCCGCGCTACCCGCGCGAGGACGAGGAGCTGCGCGCCTTGCGCCACATCACCCGCCCCGGCGGCAATGCCGCCAACAGTGCGTCCGTGCTCGCCGGGCTCGGCCACGAGGTGGCGCTGCTCTCGCTCTGGGGAGACGACGACGCGGGGCGGCGGGTGGAGCGCGAGCTGGCCGGCCGCGGCGTCGACCTGCGCCTTTGCCGGCGGGTCGCGGGCGGCACCACGGCGACCTCCCATATCGTCCTCAGCCGCGCCACCGGCTCGCGCACCATCGTCCACGTGCGCGATCTCGAAGAGCTGGAGCTCGCCGATTTCGCGCGCGTCGACCTCGGCGCCATCGACTGGATCCACTTCGAGGCCCGCAACGTGGCCCGAACGGCACGCGCAATGGCCGCCGCGCGCGCCGCCGAAGCGCCGCCGGCGATCTCGCTCGAGGTCGAAAAGGAGCGCCCCGAGGTCGAGACCCTGTGGCCGGCGGCCGACCTGATCGTCTTCTCGCGCGCCTTCGCCCGCGGCCGCGGCTTCGACTCCGCCCCGGCCCTGCTGCACCAGGTCCGCGGCCACGCCCCGCGCGCCCGCCTGGCTTGCGCCTGGGGCGACCAGGGAGCCTTCGGCCTGGACACCAACGGACACGCGCCGCGGGCCCGCGCCCGCCCCCCGGCGGAGATCGTCGACACGATCGGCGCGGGAGATGTCTTCAACGCCGGCCTGATCGATGCCCTGGCGCGCGGCGCGACCTTCGCGGCGGCCCTGGAGCGCGGCTGCGCGCTGGCGGGGGCAAAGGTGGGACGCCTGGGCTTCGACGGGCTGCGCTAGCAACAAGCGGGCACAGGGTCGAGTCCCCCGCGCCCCCCTCCAACGCCAACCTGGCGCCAGCGCCGATCCCCCACTCCGTAATTCAGTTCGCCCTTTCCGGCGCGCGGCCGAGGTTACTCTGCGCTTGAAGATCGCAGCCCGCGATCCGTCCAATCTCCCTTCCACCTTCAGTCCGTCCCCTGCCCAACCCCCGGAGACAAAGCATGCGCAAGCATCTTCGCCTGACGATTCCCGCCCTCGCCCTGGCCGCCTCGGCACCCGCCCTGGCCGCCTACAACGTGGGCGACATCGTCGACGATTTCACCCTGACAGACACCGAGGGCATCAGCCATGCGCTCTACGACTACAAGGGCAAAATCATCGTCCTCAACTTCGGTGAGTACTGGTGTGGGCCCTGCCTGAGCGAGTGGGCGGTCATGAAATCCGACTTCTGGAACCCGAACAAAGACCAGGGCGTGATGATCCTCACGATCGGATCGGACTCCGAGCCCCAGTTCGAGACCAAGGCGAACCAGTACAGCGGCGGCGTCGACGACGGCGGTTGGCCCTGGCTCTTCGACCGCGCGAACACTCTCTACAGCGACTACGGCGACGGCTACATCCCCTTCAACGCCATCCTCGACCAGGAGTTCCGGCTGATCTGGAAGGACTCCGGCTGGTACGGCAACTTCAACGCCATGCAAGCCCAGGTCGACGCCAACCTGGCGAACGCGGTGATCCACCAGATCCAGCCGCGGCTGATGAGCGTCGCCCCCGGTGACGATGCGGTGTTCGACATCACCCTCACCAACCTCACCGGCTCCGTCCAGTCCTTCGACGCGGTGTTCGAGGCGATCCTGCCGGGCCACAACGAATACGCCGGCAACCCGATCGCCAGCCAGCCGGTCACCCTGCCGCCGAACGCGACCACCACCGTGCCCTACACCTACCCGGTTCCGGGCACCGTGCCCGCCGGCAGCTACCGCGCCCGCTTCGGCCTGATCCAGGGCGGCGACTACAACTGCTCCGATCTGAACTACGTCACCATCGAGTAGGAAGACGCGCGGAGCGAAAACGCTCCCACGCGCAGGGCGAAAACGCCCCAGGGCGCCCCCGGCGAGGGCCGGTGGGCGCCCTCCTGTGTGGTTGGCGGAGGTTGGACTTGCACGCGCGGGCGCCCCGCTCCATCCTTCCTCGATGGAAGAGCCCACCGAAGCGCCAGAGGACGGGAAGGAGCGAGCCTCCGAGAGCTCGGGGCTGGCCCCCTTGATCCTCCGCTGGGACCTCGACAAGACCTACCTGGCCACCGAGTTCGAGTCGCTGCGCGCGATGCTGCGCATCCCCTTCGAGGCGGCGGCCGACAAGCGCAGCCTGCCAGGGGTGCGCACCCTGATCCGGGCGCTGCAGAGCGAGGCCCGCTGGGCGGGGCGCAAGGTCGAGACTTGCTTCATCACCGCCTCGCCGCCACAGATCCGCGGTCCGATCGAGGAGAAGCTGCGCTCGGACGGCATCCAGGTCGACGACATCGTCTACAAAGACCAGGTCCGGGCCCTGCTGCGGGGCCGCTTCCGCTCGCTCCGCCAGCACGTCGGTTACAAGCTCGAGGCGATGCTGCGCCATCGCCGCGACCGCGCCCCGGCCGGCGCCCGCGAGCTGCTCTTCGGCGACGACTGGGAGATGGATCCCCTGGTCTACACCCTCTATGCCGACCTGATCGCGGGCTCGATCGACCGCGAGAGCGCGCGCGCCCTGCTGCACCTGCTGCGGCTGAGCGATCAGCGCATCGCTCGACTCCTGGAGCTGGCGGCCGAGGCCGCCGTCGGCGAGCCGGTGGTCGACGCCATCCTCATCCACCGGGCGCGTCCCGGCCTGCCTACGGGACGCCTCGGCAAGTACGGCGACCGCCTGACCGGCACCGGCAGCTACTTGCAGACCGCCGTGGTGCTGCACCACCGCGGCTACCTGGGCGAGCGCAGCGTGGCGGCGGTGGCCGATTCGCTGATCGAGGACGAGGGCTGGACCCGCGAGATGGTGCGTGCCGAGCTCGAAGCGTTGGGGCGTCGCGGGCGCGCCGAGCTGGCCGAAGCGGCGGCCCTCGCCGCCCGCAACCCCTCGCTCTTCGATCCCGGGGATCCCGCCGAGCCCCCGCTCGCCGCATCCTTCCCGCGCCCGCCGAGCGCGGTCCGAGCGCTGCAGCTCGCCCCCGCCGAGCTGGTGCCGCTGGAGCCCGAGCGCGCTCGGCGGGCGGCGCGGCGCCTCGCCGCCCGCTGGCTCGACCGCCTCGCCCTGCGCCTGGCCCGCCGCCGCCTCGGCTGGCTGGAGCTCGCCGCCCGACGCCCGCAGCCTGCCGACTACAGCGCCATCCTGGTCGAGCTGATCAACGGCACCGCGGAGTACGGATCCGAGGAGGCAGGCGCCGACTGATGGGTCCCCTGCAGCGCCTCCATTTCACGACCGATCGCCGATCATGTCCTTCACCATCCCTCTGACCCTGGCTCTCTTCATGTCGCCTCCCACCAACGATCCCTTCTTCGACTCCCTGCAGCCCGAGCAGCGCATCGCCGACTTCGCCGCCGCCACCGTCTACGACGATCCGCGGGGCCGGCCGATGGGCCTGCGCATGCGCCACCGGCCGAGCGGATTCGTGCTCGACCTCTTGCGGATGCAGTCGGTCCCCCAGGCCTTCATCTGGGTCAACAGCGCGCCGCCCTCCGAGCAGGGCGAGCCCCATACCTGTGAGCACTTGCTGCTCGGCAAGGGCCGGCGCGGCCGCGCCCACGCCTCGTTGGAGGACATGTCGCTCGGGGAGAGCTCCGCTTTCACCATGCAGGTCAAGACCTGCTACCACATGCACACCGACTCCGGCGCCGAGGTGTTCTACCGGCTGCTCGAGAGCCAGCTCCAGGCGCTGATCCACCCCGACTTCAGCGATGAAGAGATCGCCCGCGAGGTCTGTCACCTGGGGATCGTCAGCGATCCCGCCAGCGGCGAGGCGCGCCTGGAGGAAAAAGGCACGGTCTACAGCGAGATGGTGAGCGCCTACGAGCGCCCCTGGACCGCGCTCTCCAACGAGCTGGGACGCCTGCTCTACGGCGCGGACCACCCCCTGGCCCGCGACTCCGGCGGCGATCCCGCGGCGATCCGCGCCATGACCCCGGCCGACCTGCGCCGCTTCCACGACGCCACCTATCACCTGTCGAACATGGGCATGATCGTCTGCCTGCCGCCCGACGTGCCGGTGGCCGAAGCGGCTCCGAGAATCTCCCAGATCTTGCGGCGCGTGGAGCTCGAGGCCCGGCCCGGCGACGATCCCGCGAGCTTCGAGGACCGCCTGCCGGAGCCGCGACCGGCGGCCCCCGGCACGCGCCGCGCCACCAGCTACCCGGCCCACAACCCCGAAGCTCCTTCCGAGCTGGTCTTCGCCTGGCCCCCGATCGCCGACCTCGACCTGGTGGAGGCCGGGCTGCTCGGGCTCTTCGTCGCCAACCTGGCCTCCGGCGAGACCTCCATTCTGCACCGGCGCTTCATCGACTCGACTCGGCGCGTGATGGAGACCGGCGCGTCGGCGGTCTTCGGTTGGGTCGACGACAGCCGCGGCCACGCGGTGCACCTGGGATTGCGCCACGTCAGCGGCGAGACGACCGAAGCCGAAGGCGCGGCGCGCGTGGAAGGGATCATCGCCGCGGAGATCGCGCGCATCGCCGAGCTGCCTCCCGGCGCTCCGGAGCTGGCCGAGCTCAACGAGCGGGCGCGCGGCCGCCTGATCCAGAGCCGGCGCGCAGCCCGCCACCTGCTCGACGTGCCGCCTGGGTTCGGATACCGCTCCACGGGAGCCGGGTGGCTCGGCCACCTCGACCAGCTCCGGAAGATTGACGGATTCCACAAATCTTTATCGTTGAATGAACTTCACGATAGTATTGAAGCTGCACTTGATGATGTCGGCAACCCTTGGAGCGCGCGCCTGGCGGCCTGGGGACTGCTCGACCTGGCCCCTTTCACCGTCTCGGCCGGCCCCGAGCCGGAGCTCATCGAGCGCAATCGCCGCGAGCGGCAGGGGAGGATCGAGCAGGCCCGGCGAGAGCTGGACGAACGCTTTGGCAGCGCGGGCGCCGAGACTCTGCGGCGCTTCTCCGAGCACTACGACGCCGCCAGCGCACGTATCGACTCGCTGACCGCCGCGATCGAGACGCCGGCGTTCATCGCCGATCCACCGATGACCCTCGACGAGTCGATCGACCACCGCGAAATCGAGATCGGCGGCGCTCCGGCGCTTGAAGCGATCTTCGACCACATGAGCGGCGGCAGCATCGGCCTGGCGCTGAGCCTCGACCGGGTGGCGCCGCGGCGGCGGCTCTACGTCTCGTCGCTGGCGTCGCTCTTGCTCGACGTCGGGGTGATCGACGCGGGACGGCCGATCTCGTTCGACGAGATGACCGAGGCCTTGCGGCGCGAGATCTGGGGCCTGCACGCCTACTACAGCACCAGCGCCACGACCGGCCGCATCGAGCTGGTGGTGAAGGCGGCGGGGACCGGGACCGAGGAGACCTTGCGGGCCCTGCACTGGCTGCGCCTGGGGCTGCTCCAGCCCGACTGGCGCCCCGAGAACCTGGCGCGCATCCGCGACGTGGTCGACGCCGACCTGGCGGCGGTGCGCGACACGCCGCGCGGCTCCGAGGAGGGCTGGGTGGGCGCCGTCGAGCTGGCCTGGCGGCTGCAATCCGACCCCTTGCACCTGGGCCTGAGCTCCTACGCGGCCCAGACCCACGACCTGCTGCGGCTGCGCTGGCTGCTGCGCGAGGACCCGGGCGGGGTGGGCGAGCTGCTGCGCGTGTTGGCGGCGCTGGAGCCGGGCGGGCGCCAGGACTGCGGGGCGATCCTGGAGCGCTTCGGCGATCCGGAGTATCGGCCGGCCGAGAGCGGATGGGAGGGCTGGCTGGGGGCGCTCGACGAGGCGGGACGGGCGCTGGCGAGCGAGGCGGCCGAGGACCTGGCCTACGCCATCGCGCAGTCGGGCGACGACAGCCTGGTGCGCGACTGGAGCCTGGTCGCCCACAGCATCGCGCAAGCGCTGGTGACGCCGCCCGCGCGGGCGCTGGCCGAGCTGCGCACCACGCTCGACGAGCTCCTGCACCGCGACAACCTGCGCCTCTTCACGATTGGCGACGAGGCCTTGCTCGAGGCGCTGCGGCCGCCGCTGGCGGAGCTGGTCGAGAGCTTGAGCCCGGAGCTCTCCGGCCCCGCCGAGCGGCACCACGAGAAGCGCGTGATCGCCCGCATGCGGGAACGGGGCGTCGCGCGGGGCGTCGATCCGCTCTACGTCGGCGTGGTCAATCCCAGCACCAGCTCCGGAGTCATCGTCCACACCGCCCCCTGCGGCGCTTACGGCGATCTCGAGCGCGCCGAGTTGCTCGACTTCCTGGCGGTGCGGATCTACGGCGGCGGCGGCGCCCACAGCCTCTTCATGAAGACCTGGGGCGCGGGCCTCGCCTACTCCAACGGGCTGCGCGCCCGGCCGGCCGAAGGACGCGTGGTCTACTACGCCGAGCGCTGCCCCGATCTGGCCCAGACCCTGCGCTTCGTGAGCGGCGAGCTGAGCTCGGCCGATCCCGATCCGGCCCTGGTGGAGTACGCGATCGCCCAGGCCTTCGACGAGTCGCGGGCCGGGGCGCGCTACAGCTACCGGGGCGAGGCGCTGGCGGCCGACCTGGTCGACGGTCGCGGCCCCGACGCCGTGCGCGCCTACCGAGAAGCGATCCTGCGGCTGCGCGACGAACTCGGCCGCGAAGGTCTGCACGCCGAGCTGAGCGCGCGCCTGCGCTCGGCCTGCGGCCGGGTGCTGCCGGGCTTGAGCGACCAGCCGCCGGCTCGCGGCGCATCCTTCGTCGTCATCGGACCCGAGACGCAGATCGGATCCTACGAGGCCTACCTGAAGAGCGTCGTCCCCGGGGCCGAGCTGTTCCGGGTCCATCCGCGCGACTTCTGGATCGTCGATGACGACTAGGGCCGACCCGCCCGCCGGTCTCCCGCCGAGCCCGCTGCGCGCGACGCTCGAGCGCTGGTGCCGCGAGCCGTACGCGATCTTCTTCGTGGAGGGCGTGCTGCTGGCCTGGTGCGGGGTGCTGCACTGGCTGCTGCACGCCTGCGGCCTGCTGCCCGACTACCGGGGAGTCTTCCACTCGTATGCTCAGATCCAGGGCTTCCTGAGCTGCTTCGCCCTCGGCTTCCTCTTCACTGCCCTGCCCCGGCGCACCGAGACCGCCCCACCCACCCTGACGCAGCTCTCGATCGGTCTCGCGACGCCGCCAGGGGTCGTGCTCTGTGCCTGGCTGGAGCTGTGGGTCGCCGCCCAGGTGCTGTGGCTGGTGTGGGCCGCGATGCTGCTGCACTTCCTGTTGCGCCGCTTCACCGATCGCGCCGCGGGGCGCCGCCCGCCGGCCGGCTTCCTCTGGATCCCCCTGGCGCTGCTCTTCGGTGCGGTCGGCTCCGGGTCGATCCTGGTGGCCGAGCTGCGGGGCGGCGATCCCTACTGGCTGCGCGAGCTGGGACGGCTGGCGCTGCTGCAGGGGACCTTCCTGGGACTGGTGCTGGGCGCCGGCAGCCTGGTCTACCCCTTGCTCGCCCACGGCCAGGGACCGCCCGACGCGGCAGCGCGCGACCTGCGCCGCCTGCCGCTCCACGCGCTCGCGGCCGCGCTGCTGCTGGGCAGCTTCTGGCTGGAGGTCTTCGTGTCGATGCGCGGGGCCTATGTGTTGCGCGCCCTGCTCTTGCTCGCCCTGCTCGGCGCCGGATCGGTCTGGCGCCCGCCCAGCGTGCCGGGCTGGCACCGGCGGCTGATCTGGCTCACCCCGTGGATGCTGCCGGCGGGCTACCTGGTGGGCGTCTGGCTGCCAGCCGCCAAGAAGGGAGCCCTGCACCTGGGACTGATCGGCGGCTTCGCCCTGATGGCGCTCACGGTCGGCATGCACGTGGCGTTGGCCCACTCGGGGTATCAGAGGGCGCTGCGCGGGCGCTCGTGGCGCGCGCTGCTGCTCGGCGCCTGCCTGTCGGGCGCGGCCGCGCTGCGCCTGGTGGCAGAGCTCGACCGGGAGCGCTTCTGGCTCTGGATCGGCACCGCGGCGGTGGCCTTCCTGGCCGGCACCGGGGTCTGGGTGCAGGTGGTGGTGCCGAAGCTGACGATCTGGGGCGGCGTGCAGCGTCCGGCGGCGGAGGGGTCGTGACGCGCGGTGCACACGCGCCCGCGGTGGTGGTGGTGGGCGCCGGCAGCGCCGGAGCGACGGTGGCCTGGAAGCTGGCCGCCGCCGACCACCGGGTGGTCCTGATCGACCGCGCCGCGCGCGAGGCGCTGGGGCGCCCCTGGATCAACGGCGTCGAGGAGCGCCTCTTCCCCGACCTCGGGATCCGCGCCCGGCCGCCGATCCGCTTCGCCGAGCGGCAGCGGGTCATCATGCAGACACCGGCGGGTCACCGGATGAGCATCGAGCAGCCGCCGGTCGCCGAGATCGACATGCGCCACCTGACCGACGCGTTGCTGCGCAACGCGCTGCTCTTCGGCGTGCGCCTGCGTTGCCGGAGCGAGGTGCGGCGGCTGATCGTCGAGGGGGGGGCGGTGCACGGCGTCGTGGTGCGCGGCCCGGAGGGGGGCGAGGAGAACATCGCGGCCCGCTGCGTGGTCCACGCCGCCGGCCATCGGCGGATCCCCGGCACCGAGGAGCTCGGCGACCAGGCCCCGGGAGGGACGATCGAGGAGGCCGATCTCTGCGTGGCCCACCAGCAGGTCCACCGCATCGACGACCTCGAGGAGGCACGGCGCTTCATGACCCGCCAGCGGCTCGGGCCGCACGACACCCTGTGCCGGGTCGGTGGCCGCGGTGGCTACTCGATCGCCAACATCGGAATCGATCCGGCCGCCCGGCGGGTGTCGTTTCTGACCGGTGCCATGATGACGCAGGGGAGCGGCGCCGCCCGCGAGATGCTGCAGGAGCTCCGCGCCGAGCTCCCTTTCGCCGGACCCGTTCTGCTGGGAGGAGGCGGCACGATCCCGGTGCGCCGGCCGCACGCGTCGCTGGTGGCGAAGGGGCTGGCGCTGGTCGGCGACGCCGCGGCGCAGGTCTACCCCGCGCACGGCAGCGGAGTCGCCGCCGGGGTGCGGGCCGCGCTGCTCCTGGCGCGCACCTTGGACGATGCGCTGCGCGCCGGCGGAGCGATCGACGAGCCGGTCTTGTGGCCCTACGCGGCGCTCTTCATGCGCTCGCGGGGCGCGCTCTGCGCCGGTTCGGAGATCATGCGCAAGCTCTCGGAGTCGCTCACAGCGCAAGAGATCGATCGACTCTTCGGCGACGGCCTGGCACGCCCGGAAATCAACGCGGCGGTCATGGCCTGTCTGCCCTTCCGACCCTCGCCGCTGCGGCTCCCGGCGCTGCTCGGACGTTTGCTGGCGGCCGGGGCGTTGGGTCGCAAGGTGGGCCGCGCAGTGCTGCGGGCCGCCGCCCAGGAGCGCCATCACCGGCGTTACCCGGCACGTTTCGATCGCCGCGAGCTGGAGCGTTGGGAGGACCGGGCAGACGCGCTCGCGCTTTTGCCCTGAGTCGCGGCCGTCGAGTCTGTGATACGATCCCTCCAGGCAACGATCACCGATTGTCGATAGAAGAGTAGGTGAAGGCGAGCGAAGGTCGGTTGAGACCCCCCACAAGCGAAGTTAGTATCGCGTCATGATTGTCTACGCGCCCCCTGCCGACGAGATCAGCGGACAAGTGATCGCCGTCGAAGGACTGGACGGCTCCGGCAAGTCGACGCAGATCTACCTGCTCAAACGCTGGCTCGAGCTGACCGGTCACCGAGTCTGGTTCACCGAGTGGAACTCCTCCGAGCTGGTCAAGGACGCCACCAAGAAGGCGAAGAAGGGCAACAACCTCACCCCGAGCACCTTCTCCCTGATCCACTGCACCGACTTCGCCGACCGTTTCGAACGCCAGATGCTGCCGCTGCTGCGGGCCGGCTACCTGGTGCTCTGCGACCGCTTCATCTACACCGCCTTCGCCCGCGACGGCGTGCGCGGAGTGGACCACGACTGGCTGCGCAACCTCTACTCCTTCGCGCCCCAGCCGGCCATCACCTTCTACTTCCGCACCCCCTTGCAGATCGCCCTCGACCGCATCCTGGTGGGCCGGCCGAAGCTCAAGTTTCACGAGGCGGGGATGGATCTCGACTTGAGCCCGGATCGGGTGGAGAGCTTCAAGCTCTTCCAGGCGCGCATCATGGACGCCTACGAAGAGATGTGCGGGGAGTTCGACTTCGAGATCATCGACGGTTCCCTGCCGGTCGAGCAGCAGCAGCAGCAGGTCCGGGCGACCGTTTCCGAGCGTCTCGCGCTCGACTCGGTCAAGATCGAGGTTCCCGAATGAAGAGCTTCTTCCGGCACCCGATGCCCGGCATCGACACCGGCGTGCTCGGCGGCCCCTTCATCGTCATCGAGGGTGCCGACGGATCCGGGCGCTCGACCCATATTCGGCTGCTCAAGGACGAGCTGGAAAAGCTCGGCTACGCGGTGGTCGAGATCGGCCTCCTGCACTCCGACCTGGTGGCGACGGAGTTCGCCAACGCCCGCAGCGGGACCCTGCTGGGACCCCTGACCCGCGGTCTCTTCTATGCGACCGACCTCGCCGACCAGATCGAGAAGGCGATCGTTCCGGCGCTGCGCAGCGGCATGGTGGTGCTCGCCGACCGCTACGTCTACACCCTGATCGCCCGCGATCTGACCCGCGGCGCCGACTTCGACTGGCTGAAAGGCGTCTACGGCTTCGCGCTGATGCCCGACGCCGTGGTCTATCTCGAGGTGAGCCCGGAGACCCTGGCGCGCCGGGTGCTCGCCCGCGACGGCCAGATGGAGTACTGGGAGTCCGGGATGGATCTGGGACTGTCGCGCGATCGTTATCTCTCGTTCATGCGGTACCAGGAGCGGATCGCGCGGGCCTTCGGCCAGTTGGACGACGAGTTCCACTTCCAGCGCATCAACGGCGAGCGGGAGCTCGGCGTGGTGCAGCAGGAGCTGCGCGACTACGTGGTGCCGGTGGTGCGGTCGGTGGTGGCGCGGTAGATCTTCTCCGCCGCCGCCTCGGCGGCCGCCGTGCAATCGTTGATGCCGATGCCGCGAAAGGCGTTGCCGATCACGTGCAGGCCCGGAGGTAGATCGCCGTCGAGCGCGGCCACACGTTCCACGTGACCGATTTCGTACTGGGGGATGGCTTGCTCCCAGCGGCTGATGAAGCTGCGCCGGGGGGCTCCCCTCAGCGGCAGGATCGCGCCCAGCTCGTCCAGCACCAGCCTCTTCAGCTCCGCCGCCGGCAGCGCGGCGAGCGCGCCCTGACGACGCCCGCCCACCAGGGTGCGCAGCAGGATCGCGTCGGCCGGGGCGCGCTTGCCCGGGAAGATCGAGCTGGTCCAGAGCGAGCCGAGGATGCGGCGTCTCTCCAGCGCCGGGCAGAGGAAGCCGAAGCCCGAGAGCTCGCACGCCAGGGAGCGACGCTCGAAAAGCGTCTCCACCACGGCGAGCGGCGCGTACTCGATCGCCGCCGCGGCCGCCGCCGCGCGCGGTGCGTGAGGACGCAGCAGCCCGGCGGCGGCCGGTGCGGGAATCGCCAGCAGCACCTGCTCGGCCTCACACTCGCCGCCGGCCCAGCGCAACCGAAATCGACCGCCGCTCGATCCCGCCTCGATGCTCTCGACCGGCGCATTCAGCATCACACGCTCGCCCAGCAGCTCGACGAGACCTTCGATCAGGGTGCGCAGCCCCCCTTCGAGGCTGGTCAGCGTGCCGCCGGGACCGGCGGGACCGGCGCGCGGTCCCGCTGCGCTGCGCCGCCGGCGCGCCCGGGCGACCATGCCCCGGACCAGAGAGCCGTGGTCGCGCTCCAGCGCGGCGATGCGCGGGAAGGCGGCCTGCACGCTGATCCGCTCCGGGTCTCCGGCGTGAATCCCCGTGACGAAGGGGTCGAGGAGCCAGGCCACGGCATCCGCCCCCAGGCGGCGGCGGCCGAAATCGGCCAGGCTCTCCTCGCCGGCGGCCGGATCGCGGCGCGGCACCAGCGGCTCCGCGAGCAGCCGCAGCTTGGCCCGCGGCCCGAGGATCGGCGAACGCAGAAAGGCCCCCGCCGAGGCCGGCAGCTCCGCCAACGCTCCGCGCCGCACGATGTAGCGCCGGGCGGCCGCGGCGTCGGCGCGGATCAGCGCATTCTCCAGGCCCAGGTGGCGCACCAGGGCCCCGGTCGAGGGGGCGGAATCGAGCCAGCCGTTGGGGCCGGTCTCGTGCAGCACCCCGCCGGCCTCTTCGGTGAAGATCTTCCCGCCCGGCCGGCCCGCTGCTTCCAGGACCCGCAGATCGATCGCGCCGGCTGCATCGCGGCGCAGGATCTGGAAGGCCGCCGCGAGCCCGCTGATGCCGCCGCCGATCACCACGACGCGCGGCGCCGCCGGGCTCATCGAGAGCTATTCCGCGGCCGGTAGTCGTGCACCGCCTCGACCAGGGCCCGCGCGTTCTCCGGCGGAGTCGTCGGCTGGATCCCGTGTCCCAGGTTGAAGATGTGGCCGGGCGCGCTGTCGGCGGCGCGCAGAATCCGCTCGGCGCGCACCTCGATCTGCGGCTGCTCGAGGTGCAGCACCGCGGGATCGAGATTGCCCTGCACCGCCAGCTCGGGGCCGAGCACGCGCCGCGCACGGGCGATGTCAACGCTCCAGTCGAGCCCGATCACATCGGCCCCGACGCCCGCGGCCAGGTCGAGCAGCTCGCCCGCGCCGCGCGGGAAGTAGAGCACCGGGCAGCCGAGGTCGCGCACTCCCTCGATGATCCGGCGCACTCCCGGCAGCGCGCAGCGCCGGTAGTCGTCGCGGGCGAGCACCCCGGCCCAGGTGTCGAAGAGCTGCACCGCGCGGGCGCCGGCTTCGATCTGCGCGCGCAGGTAGGGAATCGTGGTGGCGACGATCTTGTCGACCAGCGCGTCCCAGAGATCGGGCGCGCCGAAGGCCATGGTCTTGACGAAACGAAAATCCTTCGACGGTCCCCCGTCGACCATGTAGGTGGCGAGCGTCCACGGCGCCGCGGCGAAGCCGATCACCGGCACCCGGCCGGCCAGCTCGGAGACGGTCAGGCGGATCGCGTCGAGCACCGCTCGGCAGTCCCGGTCGGGGTCGGGGACGCGCAACGCATCGATCGCGCGCCGATCGCGCACCGGGGACGCCAGGCGCGGCGGTCCCTCGGCGAAGGAGACCTCGACGCCCATGGCGATGGCCGGCACCATGATGTCGGAGAAGATGATCGCCGCATCGACACCGAGCTGGTCGACCGGCTGCAGCGTCACCTCGGCGGCCAGCTCCGGCGTACGGCACAGATCCAGGAACGAGACGCGATTCCGCAGCGCCCGGTAGTCCGGCAGATAACGACCGGCCTGGCGCATGATCCAGATCGGCGTGCGATCGACCGGGCGGCGGCGGCAGGCGTTCAGGAAGCGGTCGGAGCGGCTCAAGTGGTGCCTCGGCTGCTGGGCTGGACGACGGGCTGGAATCGACCGCCCATCTTACGCGCCGCCATCGCGAAGCGAAACAAGCACCGAATCCGCTCGAATGAAGTGGGCCGAGGCTCTATTTTCTCGGGACCAACCGGAGAGGAATCGATGTCCCAGATCATGGCCGCGCGGGCCGCCGAGCTTGCTTCACTCGATTCCTGCGACCTGCTGATCGTTGGCGGCGGCGTGACCGGCGCCGGAGTGGCTCGCGAGGCCGCTCACCGCGGCTTCTCCGTGGTGCTGGCGGAGAAGGACGATTTCGCCTCGGGCACCTCGTCGCGCTCTTCGAAGCTGGTCCACGGCGGGCTGCGCTACCTGGAGCAGTTCGAGCTGCGCCTGGTCTTCGAGGCGACCCGCGAGCGCAGCACCTTGATGCGCATCGCGCCCCACCTGGTGCGCCCGATCACCTTCATCTACCCGGTCTACGAGGGCCGGCGCCCGGGGCTGCCGCTGCTGGGGGCGGCCATGGCCCTCTACGACAGCCTCTCGCTCTTCCGGGTGCCGCAGCTGCACCGCCTCTACGGTGCCCCGGCGGCGCGCCGAGCCGAGCCGCTCTTGCGCTCCGACGGCCTGGCCGGCGCGGCGCGCTACTTCGACGGCGCCACCGACGACGCGCGCCTGACCTTGGAGACGATTCTCGACGCCCGCCGCACCGGCGCCCGCTGTCTGAACCACCTCGAGGTGTTCGCCCTGGAGCGCGGCTCCGGAACCGAGGGCGCCCGGGTCGGGCTGCGCTGCGGCCTCAGCGGCACCGAGCACCAGCTGCGCGCCCAGGGAATCGTGCTGGCGGCCGGCCCCTGGACCGATCGCATCCGCTCCCACCTGGGCCTCGCCTTGGCCGACGATCCCTTGCTGCGCACCACCCGCGGCTCGCACCTGGTGGTCGACCGCGCGCGCCTGCCGCTGGCCCATGCGATGGTGATGAGCGGCCACCGCGACGGTCGCGTCACCTTCGCCATCCCCTGGGACGAGCGGGTGATCATCGGCACCTCCGACATCGACGACGAGAACCCGCCCGAGCAGACCCGCGCCAACGCCGCCGAAGTCGATTACCTGTTGCGCACCGCGAACCGCCACTTCCCTTCCGCCCGGCTGCGCGCGGACGATGTGATCGCCACCTATGCCGGCCTTCGCCCGCTGGTCCGCGAAGAGGGCCGCAGCCCCTCCAAGGTGAGCCGCGAGCACGCGATCGTGGAGGATGGCAACGTGATCACGGTAGCCGGCGGCAAGCTGACCACCTATCGCGCGATGGCCGAGGAGGTGGTGAACCGGGTCTCGCGAACGCTGGCGGGGCGCGGGGCCCGGGTGGCCGGCAGGACGCTCCGCCCACCGCGCCGCGGGGGGCTCTTCGGCCGCCTGGCGGAGCGCTGGGAAGAGCTGGCCGACGGCGATGTGCTGGCCCGCCGCGGCACCACCGCGCGCCGCATCCTGCCCGGGGCGGTGGGACTCACCGGCGAGCAGGGCCCCAAGCGGATCCTGGCCGAGCTCTCCGAGACCATCGCCGATCCGCGTGCGGTGCAGCACTTGGTCCAGCGCTACGGGGGCCGCAGCTACCAGATCGCGGCGCTCTGCCACGACGATCCGGAGCTGGCGCGGCGGGTGGCACCCGACCTGCCGGTGATCTGGGCCGAGATCCCCTTCGCCGCCTTATCCGACCTGGCCCGCACGCTGATCGACACCCTCGATCGCCGCACCGCGCTCACGTTGCGCGACCGCAGCCAGGGCCTGGCGGCCGCCCCGCGCGCGGCCGAGCTGCTGGCGCCGATCTTGGGCTGGGACGACGCCGAGTGCCGGCGCCAGGTCGACGCCCACGCATGCTACGTCGCGCGCAGCCGCGCCTGGCGCGACGACGAGCCGGAGGAGGTAGCTACGGTTTCTCGATCCACAGATCCTGGGTGAACCCGGCCTGCGGATCGTCTCCCTCGAAGACCTTGGCCATCACCGCAAAGCCCTTGTCCTTGAGCGCCGTGGGGATGGCGCGCGCGACCGGGAAGAAGGCCTCCTCGCCGGGCGCGAAGGGGTGATCGGCCGACACCGTCATCTGCACCTTCGCCATGCCCGCCGCTTGCACCACCACGTCGACCGTGTCGGCGACTGCCGCCAAGTTCTTCACCCGCACCGTGCCGGTGGCGGTATCGCCTCCCTGCAGCGTGTCGGCCAGCGCCTGGATCTCCACTTCCCAGGTCGCGGGCTCGGGGTAGAGGTATTCGTCCCAGCCGACGTCGCCGCGCGCTCCGGAGACCAGACTAGAGTCCGCCGGATCGCCCGCATCGACCACGATCGAACCGCCGGTGAGCGCATAGAGCGTGTCGCCGACGACGAAATCCGGCTTCACCAGAATGTCGAAATCGCCTTTGAAGGAGCCGGAGTAGGCCCCTTCCGAATTGTTGGCGATGGCATTGCGCCCGGCCTCGGTCGAGGACAGGGGATCTACCGCCATTCCCGCGGCGCCGGTCGTTCCGCCGATGATGTTGGCGACGATCTCGGTGGTCGCGGCATCGTAGACACCGACTGCCACTTCGGCGGGATTGGGACCGCCACCGTCCACCACCGTGCTGAGAATGGTGTTGCGACGGACCACCGCGCTCACCGCCGCGCCCGAGATCGCCAGCGCACCGACGTCGCCGGCCGCGTGGCTCTGGTCGATCAGGTTCTCCTCCAGCACCAACACGCCCCCGGTGACCACGTCGACCGCGGCGCCGTTGAACCCGGAGTTGGATCGCATCACATTTCCCCGAGCGACCACCGAAGCACCCGAGACCACCCGCAACGCGCCGCCGTTGCGCGCGCTCGAATCGTTGCCACCGAGGTAGTTGTCGAGCACCCAGGCATCGGACTCACCGACCAGGATGCCGCCCCCGCCGGCCTCGAGTGTCAGGCCGGTGGCGGTGTTGCCGACGATCGTGTTGCTGTCGATCACCGCGGTCGAGTACAGCGTCACACCGATTCCACCGTGGCCGTCGGCGCTGTTGCCCGAGATGAGATTGTGGCGAACCAGCGCCGAATCGCCCAGCACGCAGGCGATGCCGCCCCCGGTCTCGGCGCTGTTGGCCGAGATCTCGTTGTCGCGGGCCAGCATGAAGCTGCCGCCGCGTAGACCGCTCTCGAAACCCTGGCTGTAGACCCCTCCGCCCGCGGAGGGCACCGAGTTGCCACAGATCGTGTTCCCTTGAACCACCGAGAACGACTCGTGCAGAAACACGCCGCCGCCAAATCCCGTTCCGAACGTCACCACCGCATTGTCGCAGATCTGATTGTCCAGGATCGAGCCGTCGGCCGCGAAGTAGTGCGCGCCACCGCCCTCGGAGGCGGCCTGGTTGTCGGTGATGGTCACCTCGCTCAGATCGAGGATCGATCCGTCGAAGGCGCTCACACCGCCTCCGAAGCCTCCCGTGCTGTCGTTGCCGGCCCAGTTGCCGGTGAAGGTGCCGCCGTCGATCAGACCGACCGCCCCCAGGTGGATCGCCGCTCCTCCCCCGGTCTTGGACGCCTGGTTGCCGCCGAACACGCAATCCTCCAGCAACACGCTCGTGCTGTCGTCGGCGCCCAGCAGGCCGCCGCCGGTTCCGGTGAGGCTGATCAGTCCGGCCTCGTTGGAGTCGACCACCGTGGAGCGAGCGATCAGACTGGCTCCGAGCACCGCCGAGATTCCGCCGCCGTCGTAGTCGGCGCTGTTGTGGAGAATGTTGCAACCGTCGAGTGTATCGACCACCGCACCCATGAAGTGCAGGCCGCCGCCGTCGCGGTCGGCGTGGTTCGACGACACCTCGCAGCTCAGCAAAGTGACCGATGCACCGTTGCGGGCCGACAGACCGCCCCCCGATTCACCCGATGTGTTGCCAACGATCGATGTCGACTCGATCCGACAGCTGGCGTCGATGTCGACTCCGATTCCGCCCCCGGCGCGGCTGCCGACGTTGGCCTCGACCGCACAATCGCGAAACGCCGCCACGGCATTGCTTTCGACACGGATGCCGCCGCCCAGCACCGAGTTGTAGCCGCCGGTGAAACGCAGGCTCAAGAGCGAAACCTCTCCCGTCCCGGCGCTGATCGTCAGCACCGGATCGGCGCCGTTGCCCAGCACAGTGGTCGAGTCGGCGTCCACGCCGAGCAGGGTGATCCCGATGCCGGTGGTGGCCACGGGGCCGGCATGGCTGCCCGAGGCGATGGCAACGGTGTCTCCGGCGGCCGCGACATCGACCGCCTCCTGGATGGTGGCGTAGTCGCCGGGAACGTGGAGCTGAACGCCGGCTGCGGAGCAGGCGGCAAGCGCCAGGGCGGCGGCGACGGGACGTGAACAATGGAAACGACGGCTCATTGCACTCCTAAGGGTGGCCCCCCCATCGATCGCGCCCTCGCCAACCCCCCGGTTGAGGCGCCGGGCCCC
>CAZBBK010000067.1:0-32296 GCA_964490075.1 uncultured Gemmatimonadota bacterium
TTCGGTCGCTCCGCGGTCGCTCGCGGCGGCTGAGTCGGGTCAGCGGGTGGTTCTGGCTCTGGAGTTTCGACTTGGCGAGCCTCTACGCAAGGAGCGGCTGGCACGCGAAGAAGTTCAGTCGAGACCGCCCCTCCAACCGCGGATGGATCCCCGGATGCCCGCGGAATCCCGCCGGATCCGCGCCTCTTCGCGGAGTGCGTCGATCGAGAAGCGCCATGTCGAGACGCCAGAGCCCCACCCGCTATCATCGCGCCCATGCCCCACTCCGCCCCTGGCGCCGCCACCGACTACACCCACCCCGCGCTCGATCCGGCCCGCTGGCGCCTGCTCTTCGCCGCGATCCTGGTGCTCGGCTTCGCGCTGCGGGCGCTCTACCTCTTGCACTTCTCGGCCTCCCCCCTCTTCGATGCCCCGGTCGGCCCCGATGTCACGGAGTACCTGCGGCGCGCCAAGGAGATCCTCTCCGGTCGCATCTTGTGGACCAAGGTCCAGTTCCACGGCCCCGGCTACGCCTGGTTTCTGGCCGCGCTCTACCGTCTCTGCGGCGGCAATCTCTTAGCCGTCCGGGCCCTGCAGCTGCTCGCCGGCCTGGGCTCGATGACCTTGATGACGCTGACCCTGCGGCGCCTGGCCGGTCCGCGGCCGGCCCTGCTCTGCGCCCTCTTCTGGGTGCTCTACGCGCCCCTGATCTACTACGAAGCCGAGCTGGTCAGCGAGGGCTTGGTGCTGCTCCTGCTCAGCGCGGCGCTCTACACGCTCGCCCGCTACCAGAGTGCGCGCCATTGGCGGCTTCCCTTGCTGGCCGGGCTCTTCTGTGGCGGCGCCGCGATCACCCATCCGACCTCGCTCTTGCCCGCCGCCGCGCTCTTCGCATGGATGCTCCTGCGCTCGATCCGGGAAGATCGCTCCCTTCCGGCCACGGCGAAGCTGCTGCTGATGCCCCTGGCGATGGCCTTGGTGGTGCTGCCCGTCACCGCCCGGAACTACGCGGTTTCGGGCGAGCTGGTGCTGATCCAGAAGCGTGACGGCCTCAACTTCTTCATCGGCAACAACCCCGAGGCCGACGGCACCTGCTATGTTCGGCCGGGCGCGCCCTGGCTGATGCTGAACGCGCTTCCGGGACCCGGCAGGACCCTCTCCGAACGCAACGCTTTTTTCTACGGGAAGTCGCTCGAGTTCATCAAGGAGCAACCGGGCGACTATCTGCGCCTGCTGCTGCGCAAGCTGCTCTACGCGGTGAACCACCGCGAGCTGACAGCGGGCGCCGACTCCGAGGAGCTCTACTTCGCGACACCCTTCATGCGCTGGCCCCTGCCGGGCTTCGGCGTGCTCGGCGTGCTGCTGATCGTCGCGCTCGGGGTGGTGCGCGGCCCCCCTGCTCTGCTGCTGCCGATCATCGCCGGCTACTGGGGCGGAATGACGATCTTCGTGGTCAGCGGCCGCTACCGCGTCGGCATGCTCGGCGCGGCCATCGCCCTGGCCGCCTGCGCCGTCGACCAAATCGTGGTGCGGCGCCGGGAGCGGAAGGTGCAGCTGGCGGTGCTCGCCGGCCTGCTGGCCGGCGCCGCAATGGTGTTTCTACCAGATCCCCCCGCGCTGCCGAGCGCGCGCCTGGAAAAGCTCGAGCTCTACGCCGAAGCCTACCTGCACCAGCGACGCTTCGAGGACGCGGCGCGCAGTGCCGAGGAGCGCATCGCGCTCGCCGACGGGTTTGGAGCACGGCTGATGCAGGGCCAGGCGCTGCTGCAGCTGGGACGCATCGGGGAAGCCCGCGACGCCTTCGAGCGGGCCTGCGAGCTCAACCCCCGCTCACTGCGCGCGCGGGTCTACCTGGCGAGCTGCCTGCGTCGCGAGGGTGCGCTCGGGCAGGCGCTCGGCGAGATCGAGCGCTGCGAAAGGACCAGCCCGCGCTCGCCGGAGGTGCTCTTCGAGGCCGGGATGATCCACGCACGCCTCGGCGACCCCGAGCGGGCACGCTCCTACTACGATGCCACCTTGGCGCGGCAGCCCGGCCACAGCGGTGCCTTGACCCGCCGCGGCAAGCTGCGCCTCGACGCCGGGGATACGCGCGCGGCGCTGGGCGACCTGGAGCGGGCCTGCGAGCTCGATCCCAGGAGCTTCATGGCCGCCTATCATGCCGCGCTCTGCTGCGAGCGCCTGGGCGCCGCCGACCAGGCGCGGGCCCATGCCGAGCAGGCCTCGCGGCTGGATCGCACCGGCGATCCGGGGCTGCGCGCGCTGCTGCGGCGGCTCGACGCTGCGAAGTGAGAGGGCTCAGGGAGCTTCGCCGCCCCCCCATCCCTCGATCAGCCGCCGCACCACCGCCGGCACCCCCTCTCCGGCCGCCAGCGCCAGATGACCACCGCCGCGGCTCTGCTCGGCCATGCGCGCGAACACGCCCGCCTCGGGGTTGATGTCGACGATCGGGATCTCCCGCCGCAGCGCCGTCTCACCGATCACCGCCGGCAGCGTGGTGGCGCCGGTGGTGCCGATCACCAGCAGCAGATCGGCCCTCCCGGCCACCTCGAGGGCGCTGTCGGAGCGACAGTTGGCCTCGGTGTAGTACTCGTCGAACCAGAGCACGTGGGGCCGCATCCAGGCGCCGCAGCGCCGGCAGTGCAGAATCTCCACCTGCTCCCTGCTCAGAGCCGGCCCCTCGCCCACGCTGTCGACCGACTCGGGCAGGGGCCGCGGGGCGCCGCCCGCGCATTCCACCGAGCAGCGCATGCGGGCGATGCTGCCGTGGATCTCGTAGATGCGCGCGTGCGAGCTGCCCGCCGCGCGGTGCAGGCCGTCGACGTTCTGCGTGACCAGGGCGAAGCGATCATCCAGCGCCCGCTCCAGCTCGACCAGCGCGTGGTGGGCCGGGTTGGGTTTCGCCGCCAGGCATTTCGAGCGCCGGAACAGATACCAGGCCCACACCGTCTCCGGATCGCGCAGAAAACAGGCCTTGGTCGCCATCTCTTCCGGCGTGTGGTTGGCGGAGCCCTGGGTCCAGAAACCGTCGGCGCCGCGGAAGGTGGGGATGCCGCTCTCGGCCGAGATCCCGGCGCCGGTCAACGCCACCACGAAGGGATGCGCCGCGGCCAGCTCGCCCACGCGGTCCAGGAGCGAATCGTGCGTCATGGTTCTCTTCCTTCCAACACCAGCGCGCCCCACAGATCGGGCGTCGACCAGCACCAGGTGGAGGCATCGACCGAGTAGCACCACTGGTGGGTGGGCTCGGGCCCCAGCAAGACGACGTTGAAGGCGAGACCGGCCCCGGCGGCCCCCTCCCAGCCCGGCAGAGCCTCGGCCGGAAGCGCGACCCGCGTCCACCACCGCTCGCCCGTCTCGCCGGCGGTCATCACCTGCGGCAGCGGCCGGCCGCGGGTCGGGCCCAGGGAACGCGGCGCCGGCGGCGAGTGCGCGCCCTCCCAGAGCAGCGACCAGGCAGGGTTGCCTTCGTCCGCCGGCCCGGCACCGGTGGGCAGGGCCGACACCATGATCATCGCCAAGGGCTCGCCTCGGTCGACCTGGGGGCGATCGGGCCAATACAGGTCGAGCACCAGCCCGCGCTCGGTCCAGCCCAGCGCCGCCGCGACCCGGGGCAGATCCGCCGGCGGCGGACCCGGAGGACTGTAGATTCCGGGGCGGCTCCAGCGCAGCGGAATCGGCGTCGCCGGCGAGCCGTCGGTGAGGGCGCGGGCCACCGCAAGTGGAGCTGGCGGCTCGGCCACGTAGCGCCGCTCTCGGCGCCAGATCGAGGGCCCGATGCGGTGCAGCTCGCAACTCTCGCTGACCACCAGGAGATCCTCCCCGTCCCAGGCGATCCCTTCCGCCTGCCCGACTTCGATGCGGGAGCGCCGCGGCGGGTTCGCGAGCAAGGGCGCGCCCGGTCCGGTGCGTTCGAAAACCTGGATCTGGTCGTAGCTGAGCACCGCCAGACGGCGCCCATCCGGGTGCAGGTCGGCGCCGGTCACCATCGAGAAGCTGGCGACCGAGTCGTTCGACTCCAGGCGCTGCTTGGCGTCGCCCACGATCGGCTCGAATCGGTAGAGACGGGTGCGGGGTTGGCTGCGGTCCTTGGTCAACAGGTGCAGGCGACCGTCGGCGAAGAAGCTGGCTTCGACGTCGAAGGGCAACCCCTCGCGCGGCGGGAAGTGCTTCTGGTCCCGATATCCGAAGGGAACGCGCCACTTCACCCGCACCGAGCGTTTCCGCCAGGGATCGGGCTCCTCGACCACGTAGATCAGAAGATTCCGTCGATCGTTCTTGTTGTTGCCGGTGTCGGCGATGTAGAGGCGGCCGGAGTCGTCGAGGGTGAGCGACTCCCAGTCCCGGTTCTGCGCGCCGCGCACCTTCACGATGCCGATGTGTTTCCCGTGGCGGTCGAAGGCGAAGAGCTCGGCCTTGCCGCCGGAATCGTTCAGGGTCCACAGCACGCCGGGGTGGCGCCGGCTCTGCACCAGGGCCGAGGGCTCCTGCAACCCCTTGGCACGCCAGCGGCGCTCCGGCGACCACGACGAGTCGGCGGCGGCGCTCTCCGCGAGAAGAGCGGCGCAGGCCAGGAATGTCAGCGCGTGAGACAGCAATGCTTGTACTTTCTACCGCTGCCACAGGGACAGGGATCGTTCCGTTTTGGGGCCCGGACGCCGGGTGCGGCGAGCGGCACGGCCTGCGCCTGCGCGATCTCGCGGCTGCGCTTGTCGCGCATGCGAATCTCGAGCATGGCGTTCGCCGCTTCCTCTAGCTGCTGCGCTTCGCTCTCCAGAGCCGGGTTCGCTTCGATCTCGAGCTTCATGCGCGCTCGGGCGCTGGTCACGGCGTCGAGGGCCCGCTGGCAGTCGCGGTCTTCGAGGTGGGCCAGGGCGCGGATCAGGTCGGATTCCGCGGCGCGCAGCCCCTCGAGCTCGCTCCAGGCGTCGCCGATGCGGCCCAGGGCCAGCAGCCGCCGCGCCTTCAGCATCCGCGCCGCGGGAAGATCGGCATCGTAGCCCTCGGCCAGGAACGCGCGCACGCTGGTGAACGCGCTGCCGTCGGCGGCACGCAGCTGCGCCGGGCGCAGCCCCGGACGGTCCCTTTCGGCCACCAGTGCCATCGCCGAGCTGACCAGGGGCGCCAGCTCGTCCACCGCATCGCAGCAGGGGCAGCGGATGGAGCTGCCCGGCAGCACTCCGGCGCTGCCGTTGGTGCTCTGCACCAGCTCCGGATCGACCGCGACCCGATCGACCGGCGCGGCGGAGATGCGGCCGCAGGCGCTGCAGCGCAGCTCCAGCCAGCCATCCGGAAGTTCGCCCTGCTCGCCGCTCTTGGTCCCCGTGCGCACCACTTTTCGGAGCCGCTCCATGACCTCGGCGTCGGCGCCGACCAGCGCCGCCAGGGCCAGGGCGTTGGCCGCCGTACGCGGCGTGCGCGGCACGCATTCGGCGATCATCCGTTCGCAGATCCCGGCGTGAGGCAGGCGCTGGACCAGCGCCACCAGCGACTCCATGTCGGCGGCCGCGCAGCGCTCCCAGTCGCCGGCCAGGCGTTCGGCCCAGGCGTCGCGGGTGGGGCTGGCGGCCAGCACGCGCAGCGCCCGCGCCCGGCGCCATTCCTGGTCCCCGGTCAGGAGCTCCTCGATCTGTTGCGCGAACTCCTCGAAGCGGAAACCGACCGCGCGGCAGGCGCGCACCAGGCGCGGTGCGTCCACCTCCTCCGCGTCCAGCGTCGACCGCACGAAGCCGATCCCGCGCTCGTCGCCGCAGGCCACCAGCAGCAGCAGTCCGGCGTGGGCCTTGCTCAGGTCGCCGTCGGTCCAGAGCTTCCCGGCCGCTTCGCGGATCGCCGCCTCGGCGTCTTCCGCGGGCCGGGCGCTCCCCGCCTCGGAGAGATGCCCGGCCAGACGCAGGGCGCGCAGCGCGAGCTCTTCGCGGTCGCCCGGCGAGAGGTGATCGCTGCCCAGGGCCACCAGCACCGTGTCGAGCGACGCGTCCCAGCGCGGCAGCGGATCGGGGCGCGGCGCGCGCGCCCGGCGGCGCCGCTCGGGCGACAGACGCAGCCTCGATCCGGCCGCCACCAGCGCCGCCCAGGGCATCATGATCGGCGGCACGCTGCCGGATCGCTGCAGGGCGGCCAGTGCCCGCAGCAGCGCGGCCGGCAGCTCGGCGCGCGGCGGCGGATCCTCGATCACGTCGTCGAGATCCTCCAGCAGCGCCCGCAGCACCGGCACCCACTGCCCGGCGGCGGCCCGCTCCTGCAACCCCTCGACCTCGACACCCGCCGCGCCCAGATGCCGCAGGGCCGGCGTCAACCAGTTCGTCGCCGTGGCGGGCCGCGGCTGGCCGAGCTCTCGAAGGTCGGGCGCCTCGATCTCGCGGTCCTCCGCCAGTCCCAGGAAACCGGCGATCAGGACCAGGGCGAACCAGTGGGTCACCGGCGGCTCGGCGTCGCCGAAACGCTGGTGGCCGACGCTCACCAGGATCGCCGCGGCGGGGGCGAAGTCGAGCTCGACCACCGCGTTCATCAGCGAAGGGATCACGTCGACCGCCTCGGGCGCGCCCCGCCCCCCCTCTCCGAGCAGCCGCTCACACGCCGGCCCGAGGATCGACGCGTCGCCCGATTCGAGCGCCCAGAGCAAAGCCTCCGCCAGCGCCTCGGAGAGGCCGCCGGCGCCGGCCTGGTCGCTACGCCGCAGGTGCTCACTCAGGGCATCGTTGACCCGCTCCGGCGCCAGCCAGCGCAGCGTGGTCAGGGCGCCTTCGTGACCCACCCTCGCGCGTCGCGCCACGTGGTCCGCCAGGCGCCCGATCAGGGCGTCGTCGAGAGGGGCGGTCAGCCGCGGCGCCAGTTCGGAGAGCGAGCGCAGTGCCGCCCGCTGCACTCTCTGATCGTCATCCTCCAAGAGCTCGATCGCGAGCTCGGCGGCCGCTTCGCAGCGCGTGCGCTCCCACATCAGCAGGGACGCCGCCCAGAGACGCGCTTCGGCGACCTCGTCGGCAGCACGTGCTCGGAGCACGGACAGATCGTGGGGGCAGGAACCATCGAGGAGCGTAGACATCGAAGGGCTCCGGAAGAGCTGCGCAATCAGATGCACAAGTTCAGGGCACCCGTGCAGTCGATTGCACGTCGCCCAATCCAGCAGAAAGGCTCAGAATGGAAGAGTAGCGGTTGGTTTCGTTCCGATCGACGCGCGCCTCTCGGACCCACGCTCTCTGGGGCAAGACGATGAAACATCTGCGCAGTCCCTTGCAAGTCCCGCTTCTCCTGGCGGCCACCATCGCGGCGCTCGGCTGGGCCCCTCGGGTGCGGGCCGACTTCCATTCCAACCTGCCGCTGCTCGACGAAGATCCCGACCAGAGCATCCGCCTCGATCAGGCCTGCCCTCAGCCCTGCAGCAGCGACGCCGAGCGCGACATCCCACCCTGGTTCTGGGCCTGGCTGCGCGGCTTCTGGCGCGAGCACGGAGTCCTGGAGCGGGACGCGCAGCGCGCCGACCAGGGGACCGAACGATGAGCCGCGAAATCCGCGCCCTCTTCGACGCGGCGCGCGCCGCCAAGAGCCAGGGCGACGTGGCCCGTGCCGCGGGAATCGTCAAGCGCGCCTGCGCGGGCTATCCCCACCACCAGGCGGCGACCGATGGCGCCGCCGGCCTGGTGCTGCGCGGACGCCTGCTCCACCTCTCGGTGCAGATCGACGTGCTGCGGCACAACCTGAACAGCGCCGAGCGCAACGCCCGCACCGCGCTGGTGCTCTTCGAAGAGGCCGGCGACAAGCGCCGCCAGGCGATGGCCTGGGAGGACCTGGGGAGCGTCGCCCTGCTCAGAATCCGCCCGAACGAGGCGATCCGGCTCTTCGCCCAGGCCCTCAGCCTCTCCGAAACCGCCGAGGCGCGCGCCCGCCTGCGCGTCAACCTGGCACTGGCCCACCAGCAGCTGGGCGGTGTGGTCGCCGCCGATCGCGAGCTGGCGCAAGCCGCCGAGCTCTTCGGCGCCGCCGGACGCGAGCGCGAGCGGGTCGTGGCCCTGCTCAACGCCGCGGTCGGCAGGGCCTGGCTCGGCACCCGCGAGGGGATCGAAAAGCTCCTGGAGCAGGTCCGCGGCGCCGGGATCGTGAGCCAGCATCCGGAGCTCTACGCGCGCTACCTGATGCTGCGCGGCATCGTCGAGAGCCTGTCCGGCAACGTCGCCGCGGCCACGCGCCTGTTGCGCAAAGCGCTCTACGCCAACGACGAAGGGCTGCAATCCAGCGAGCTGCGCGCCGAGATCCGCAGCTCGCTGGCGTCGGTGATCGTGCATCGGGGAGAGCGACCGGGTCGCGCCATCACCATCCTGACCGAGGTGCTCACCCAGCTCGAGGAGGACGACGGCCCGCACCCGCGCGTCGACGCGCTGCGGATCCTCTCGCTGGCGCACCACGCCCGCGGCGAGCAGGAGCGCGCCGCCGAGCTCTTCGAAGAGGCCGACGCGACGTTGCGCCCCGACAGCCTGGTGCTCTGCGCCTACCGCCTGATGGTCGATCGGGCCGCCTGCTTGCTGCGCGGCCCCGAGCCGGTGCCCAGACTGCAGATCCGCGCCCTGCTGCAGCGCGCGCGCACCTTCGCCTTCCGGATCGACGCCCAGGCCTGCGGCTTCGAGGTCGAGCTGCTGGAGGCCGAACTCGCCGTCGGCACCACGCCCGAGCAGGGGCTGGTGGCCCTCGGTGAGCTCGAGGGCCGGCTGGGGGAGCTGATCGCCGGCAGCAAATCGTTCGAGCGCGAGGCCTTCCAGCGCTTCGAAGAACGCCTGCAACGCTTGCGCGAAGCGGCCCAGTTGGCCATGCGGAAGACCATCGACGACGACGCCGAGGCGGTCGGAGCACTGCTGCGCGGGCTGCGCTCGGAGAATGTGCGCAGCCACGTCGTTCGCCTGGTGGCGGCGATCGCCGACCGGCTCGGAGCAAAGCGTGCCCTGCTGGCGACCGGCGGGCCCGAGATCGACCTGGTGGCCTGCGTGGGATGGGACGAGGACGACGCCCGCAGCGTGGCCCACGAGCTGCTCGCGACCTCTTTCGAAGCTCCGCGGCACGGACCGGCCCAGGATGGACGCAGCTCATTGATGTTCCCGATCGCCAGCGGCGGCAAGGCCGCCGGAGTCCTCTACCTGGAGCGCGACCTGAGCGCGCCCTCGCAAGCCTTCACCGGCGGCGACCTCAAGACCTTCTCCTTCCTCGCCAACGGCCTGGCGGCGGTATCGCGGCTCCCCCTGACCCGTCCCTCGGAGCCGAGCGCGGCGCCGCGCCGCGAGCGAGGGCTGGCGATCTCCCGCTACGACGAGATGGTGACCCGATCGCCGGCCATGCTGCGCGTGCTCGATTCGATCGACGTGGTCAAGGACACCGATCTTCCCCTGCTGCTGCTGGGCGCCTCCGGCACCGGCAAGGAGCTGGTGGCGCGCGCCGTGCACCGCAAGGGACCGCGCGGCGGTGGACCTTTCGTGGCGGTCAACTGCGCCGCGGTGCCGCGCGAGCTGCTGGAGGCCGAGCTCTTCGGCTATGCCCGCGGCGCCTTCACCGGCGCCCAACGCGACAAGCCGGGGCTCTTCCAGACCGCCGACGGCGGCACTCTCTTCCTCGACGAGATCGGCGAGATGCCGGCCGACGTGCAGGCCAAGCTGCTGCGCGCCATCGAGGAGCAGGTGGTGATTCCGGTCGGCAGCACGCGCGGCGTGAAGGTCGATTTCCGCGTCATCGCCGCCACCAACATCGCCATCGAAGACTCCGTTGCCAAAGGGACTTTCAGAAAAGATCTCTACTATCGCTTGAATGCCTTCCAGGTGGAGCTTCCGGCGCTTCGCGAGCGCCCCGAAGACATCATGGCGCTGGTCGAGCATTTCCTGGCGGAGCACGAGCTGCGCCTGGGCGACGGGTTGGAGTTCGAGGTTGCCGACGAGACTCGCACCGCGCTCGAGCGCTACGGATGGCCGGGCAATGTGCGCGAGCTGCGCAACGTGATCCTGGCGGCGGCGGCCTTCGCGTCGCGCACCGGCGGGCGGATCGATCCCTCCGCACTGCCGCCGCGGATCCGCGAGCAGGACGATCTTCCTCTCGACGACACGGTTCTGGCGCGGCTCTACGCCTCGGTCGAAGCCTCCGGCTACCGGCGAATCCTGGACGATGTCGAGCGCTACCTGCTGGCCGAAGCCCTGGAGCGCTGCGGAGGAAACCGCCGCGCGGCCGCCCGCAGCATCGCCCTCGAGGAGTCGTCGATCCGCACCAAGCTGAAGCGGCTGGGGATGGGCACGGGGGAGAAGACGCCGAGCGGCTGATCGCTTTCCGATATCATCCCGCCATGCGCAACGTCGTCCTCATCAGCGCGCTCGTGTTGGCGTGGAGCAGCGGGCTCGGCCCGGCCGCGGCGCAGGGCGATCGCGACCTGCAGTTCCCTCGCGGCGTGCTCGATGTCGAGGAGCCGATCGCTCCGGCGGGACCCATCGTCCTGCGCCTGGAGCGGATCGAGCTGCTCGCCGATCTGGGGCCCGGAGCGGGCGCCCGCGCGCCGCTCGACCGCCTGCTGCTGGTCGCCCGCCTCGGCGGGGAGATCGATCGCCTGCTCGGCTCCAGCTCTGTGCCTTTTCCGATTCGGCTGGCGGCGCTGCCGCCCGGCGCTCTGCCCCCCGACGATCGCCCGATCCTGCCGCTGCCGCCGCACGGCCGACCGCTGATTCCCGGTGCCCTGCTGCCGGAGTGGCTGCAGCGGATCGAGGAGGCGCTCTCGATCGAGCTGCCGGAGCCGGACAACCCGGGCGGCACCTACTGGCCCCATCGTCTCTACACGGTCAAGGTCGAGGGCACTCTCGATCACACCGACGCCCGCGAGACTCTGCAGCGCCTGGAGCAGGCCTGTGAGCCCTTCACCGGCTGGCGCCCCGATCCCAGCGTCGACTGGAACACCTTCCCCTTGATGGTGCGCGGCCCGGGCGCCGATCCGATCTACGTCGAGCGAGCCAGCGCCGACGGTCGCCGATTCCGCATCGGCTTCGGGCTCTTCCTGCGCGAAGACGACGCCCGGCGCCTGGCGACATCGATCTCGAGCTGCCTGGGGCGCTCGCTGGGGGTCGCCGCCATCCAGAACGAGGGCCGCAACCTGGCCCTGGTGCACGGCTCTCGGGTGAGAATCCCGTAGGACCAAGTTGAAGATCGGATTCGCCTCGACCCGACGGCTTCGGCTGATCGCGCTTGCGACGCTTGCGGCCCTCGCTCCCCTCGCCACGGGCACCGCGCGCGCCGCTCACGCCCCTCCCACGCGGGCTGCGCGGGGCATGGTGGTGGCGGGGCATCGGCTGGCGGTGGAGGCCGGCGTGGAGGCGCTGCGCGCGGGGGGCACCGCGGTCGATGCCGCGGTGACGACGGCCTTCGCGCTGGCCGTGGTCAGCCCCAAGGACGGCAACCTGGGCGGCGGCGGATTCCTGGTGGCGCGCGGCGCCGGCGGCCGCGAGCATGCCCTCGACTTCCGCGAGGTGGCACCGCTGGCGGCCGGCCGCGACATGTTCCTCGACGAGCGCGGCGAAGTCGTGCCGCGGCGCTCCTTGGACGGCTGGTTGGCGGTCGCGGTGCCGGGGGCGGTGGCCGGCTACCTGGAGGCGGCCGAGAGACTGGGCCGGCTGCCGCGCGCGCGCTTGCTGGCGCCGGCGATCGCGCTGGCCCGGCAGGGCTTCGTGCTCGACCAGACCGACGCCCGGTGGCTGGCGCGGGGCGCCGAGAGGCTGCGCGGCGATCCCGGCGCGCGCGCCCTCTTCGTGCGCTCCGATCGCCCCTGGGCCGCCGGCGATACGCTGCGCCAGATCGACCTGGCGCGCACCCTGGAGGCGATCGCGCGGAGCGGCCGCGAGGGCTTCTACGGCGCCGACACCGCCGCCAGGATCGCGGCCGCGATGCGCGCGCGGGGCGGCCTCATCAGCCGCGCCGACCTGGCCGGCTACCACCCGCGCTGGCGGGAGCCCCTGGTCGGCAGCTACCGGGGGCTGCGCGTGATCTCGATGCCCCCGCCATCTTCGGGCGGCGTGGCGCTCTTGCAGATGCTGGCGATGACCGAGGCGCACGATCCGGCCGCGCTGGGCGCCGGCTCCTCGGCCTGGATCCACCTGCGGGCCGAGGTGGCGCGCCGGGCCTTCGCCGACCGATCCCGACACCTGGCCGATCCCGACTACTGGCCGGTGCCCCTCGCCGCGCTCCTCGATCCGGCCCACCCGCGCCGGCGGATGGCCGACTTCGACCCTCGGCGGGCCTCGTCCAGCGTGGCGCCCACCCCCCTGCCGCCCCCCGAGGGCGACCACACCACGCACATTTCCGTGGTCGACGCCGAGGGCGCGGCGGCTTCGATGACCGTCACCCTGAACGCCTACTTCGGCGCCGCGGTGGTCGCTCCGGGGACCGGCTTCCTGCTCAACGACGAGATGGACGACTTCTCCGCCAAGCCCGGGATCCCCAACCAGTTCGGCCTGGTCGGGGCGGAAGCCAACGCGGTGGCGCCGGGCAAGCGTCCGCTCTCCTCGATGACCCCGACGATCCTGACCCGCGACGACCGGGTTTGGATGGTGGTCGGCAGCCCCGGCGGCTCCAAGATCATCAGCACCGTCTACCAGGTGATCTGCAACGTGGTCGACCTGGGCATGGACATCCAGGCCGCGGTCTCCTGGCCGCGCACCCATCATCAATGGCTGCCGAACCGGCTGCGCGCGGAGCCCGACGCGCTCTCGGCCGACGTCGCCCGGGCGCTCGAGGAGCGCGGCCACGAGCTCGACATCCGCGCCGAGCCCTGGAGCCGCGCCGATGCCATTCTGGTCGCCGATGACGGCCGTCTCGAAGGCGGCGCCGATCCGCGCGGGCCGCACGTGGCGGGGGGGTACTGAGCCGAGGGCGCGAGGACGTTAGACTTCCTCAGGCGGTTTTCGGCTTCCACCTCACACCTGAGATCGACCATGGCGCATTTCAACGCCGCAGCGGCCGCTCCGCTCCTGCTCGCCCTCCTGGCTCCGAGCGCCCCGGCACAGGTCGGATCGCTGGTGTCGTGGGGATCCGACTCCTACTACCTGGTCTCGAACACCCCCGGAGGGGAGGACTTCACCCAGGCGGCGGCGGGGGAGTATCACTCGCTCGCCCTGCGCTCCGACGGCTCGATCGTCTCGTGGGGCTCCAACTCCCATGGACAGGTCTCTCTGACGCCGCCGGAGGCCGACTTCCAGCACCTCTCCGGCGGCCTCTACCACTCGCTGGCGGTGCGCCTGGGCGGCACCTTGGCCGGCTGGGGATCCGACGCCTACGGCCAGTCGACTCCTCCCGGAGGGTCGGGATTCGTGCAGGTCGCGGCGGGAGATCTGCACTCCCACGCGCTGAACGCATCGGGCGCAATCGTCTCGTGGGGCGCCGACAACGCCGGCGTGGTCTCGGACACGCCGAGCGATGCCGACTACGTGCAGCTGGTCAGCGGCGGCGCCAACTGCTATGCGCTGAGAACGAACGGCGCGATCGTCGCCTGGGGAAGCGACAGTTACGGGCAGGTGTCGCTGATTCCTCCCGGCAGCGGCTACCAGGAACTGGCCGCGGGCCTCTTGCACGCCTGCGCCCTGCGCTCCAACGGCGGCCTGGTCTCCTGGGGCTACGACGGCCAGGGACAGGTTTCCAACACGCCGCACGATCAGGATTTCGTGCAGGTGGCGGCCGGCTCCAACCACACCATCGCACTCAAGAGCGACGGCAGCCTGGTGGCCTGGGGCAACGACAGCTACGGCCAGGTCTCCGACCTTCCCGGCGGCAACGATTTCGCGCAGGCCGCCGGCGGTGCCTATCACTCTCTGGCGCTGCGCCTGCGGGCGACACCAGTCTACGGGATCACCAACCTGGTGGCCGGCGAGCTCGCGATCCTGGAGTGCTCGGGCTGCCCGATCGGCAGCCAGGTCGCCTTCGGCTACTCGACCACCGGACCGGGCCCGACCCAGACCGAGTACGGAGAGCTCGAGATGAGCATGCCGATCCAGCACATCGGACCGGTGCCGACCGCCAACGGCGTGGCCCTGCTCGCGGTACCGATCCCGGACGGCACCAGCGGCGTGGCGGTGCACACCCAGTGCGTGGTCTTCGCCGACGGCGGCGAGACGCTGGTGTCTAATGCGCTGCACGAGACGATCGAGTAGTTCTGCTCTGGCGCTTTCGAGGGCCCGAAGAGGGTTTTCGGCTTGTGTGGATCGGGGTCACCGGCATCGATGCAGGGGGAGCCCGGCATCGGCCGGAAGTCTCCCTGGTCGGGGGCGAAGAGCAGAGGGTCGGAGTGGATGATGGCGCTGGTATCGATCAGCGCGCCGCCGAAATCGCCATCGGCGTTTTGCCACATCACATTCGCCACCGCCTTCCCCCGCCATTCCGGCTTCCTCCTCTCCGTCATTCCGGCTTCCTCCTCTCCGTCATTCCGGCGAAAGCCGGAATCCAGTCGTGGGTGCAGCCCCCTGCGCTGATCAGGCATTTGCGGGGCTCGGCGCAAGGGCGCCCTCGGGCCGTGCCCCTGCATCGGCGCGGGCAGTGGATTCCGGCTTTCGCCGGAATGACGAGACGGGGCGGGCCGGAATGACGAGACGGGGCGGGCCGGAATGGGGTTTCGATATAGCGCCTCCTCCACGCGAAGAAGCGTGGTCGAGGCCGCTCCCCCAACCGCGCATGGAGCCCCGGAGGCCAAAGGACTCCCGCTGGGCCCGCGGTTCCTCGCGGAGTGCGTCGCTCGAGAGGCGCTATGTCGAATCGCCAGGGCGGGAATGACGGTTGGGAGAAGGGCCCAGGCCGTCTAGCCCGAATCCCCCCGCTCCGGCGAGTCCACCAGCCGCGCCGGCAGAATCGCCGCTTCGCCGAAGCGGTCGCGGATCTGGTCGGCGGCGCGATCGAGCTCGGAATCCGCCTCGGCCGGGTCGGCGAAGAGCTCCCGCTGCGGGTGCTCCCCGAAGCCGGTGAGGGAGACGCCGATCAGGCGCACCGCCCGATTCGGGTGCCGGGCCAGCAAGGGCCGCAGCTTGGCGCGCGCGCGGTGGAAGATGTCGAGGGTCGACTCGGTGGCGGGATCGTGGGTGTCGGCGCGGGTCAGGGTGCTGAAATCCGACCAGCGCAGCTTGAGCTGCACCGTGCGTCCGCGCAGGCCCAGGCGCCGCAGGCGCCGCCCGACGTGGTCGGCCAGCATCAAGAGGGTGCGCTCGATTTCTTCGTGATCGGCGACATCGACGTCGAAGGTCAGCTCGTGCCCCACCGATTTGGCCTCGATCCCGCCCTCGACGCGGCGCGGATCTTCGCCGCGCCCGAGCGCCAGGAAGTGCTCGGCGTGGGCGCTGCCCAGGCGGCGCCGGAGCAGCGCCGGATCGACCGCGTAGAGGTCGGCGACCTTGCGGATCCCGAGCTGCTCCAAGAGCTCGGCCGCCTTCGGTCCCACCCCCCACAGGCGACGGATCGGCAGGGGCGCCAGGAACTCGATCTCGGCACCGCGAGGAACGATCACCAGTCCGGCCGGCTTCTCGAGATCGGAGGCGATCTTGGCCACCGACTTGCAGGCCGCCACGCCGATCGACACCACCAGGCGCTCGCGGCGCCAGATCTCGCGCCGCAGGGCGCGGGCGATGGTGGGCGGGTCGCCGAAGAGGCGCCGGCTGCCGGTCACCTCGAGAAAGGCCTCGTCGAGCGAGAGCGGCTCCACCTCGGGCGTGAAGTGGCGGAAGATCTCCATCACGCGGCGCGAGATCTCGACGTAGCGGCCCATGCGCGGGCGCAGGTAGACGCCCTGGGGGCAGCGCTTGAAAGCCTGGGAGATCGGCAGCGCCGAGTGCACCCCGAATTCGCGCGCTTCGTAGGAAGCGGTGGAGACCACGCCGCGGCCGCGGCCGCCCTGCGGATCGGAGCCGACGATCACCGGCCGGCCGGCCAGCTCCGGCCGGTCGAGCACCTCGACCGCGGCGTAGAACTGGTCGAGATCGGCGTGGATGATCGCCCTGGGTCGTTCCATGATCGGGCTCGATGGAGGCTCGCTCGCGCTGCTCGGATCATACTCCCTGGGAAACCGTCCGGGCGGATCGGTCGAGTCAGGTGCCGCCCCGCGCCAGCAGAACCACCGGGGGCGCGACGCTGGAATCCTCCGCGGCCAGCGTCGCGGCCCGATCGGCGTCGCCGAACCAGGAAAGGCCCCGGGGGAACGCGCCCACTCCATCCCATCACCCTTACAAAAGGGCCTCTCCCGCTGGTGGACTCCCGGGGCTGGGTACTCCATGATCCCGGGTGCCGTCCCTTTCCGTGAAGTGTCCGATGAGCAACTCCTCCCCCCCCACTGTCGCGTCCCTCGCCGAACGCCCCCTGCCCGACCTGGTGCGGGCGGCGGTCGCCGGGCGTGATCGCTATTTCCTGGACGCCGGCGACCCGATTCTCGCCTGCGATCTCGGCGGGCGGATCGTCGATCTGAACCCGGCCGCCGAGCGCGCCTACGGCTGGAGCCGGCGAGAGCTGTTGGGACGTTCGGCCAGGACGCTGGTCGCCCCCGGCGACCGTGCCCGCCACGACCAGCTGATGGAGCGGGCGCGGCGCGGCGAGACTCTCGGCTGCATCGCGCTGCGGCAGCGCAGCCGCGACGGCCGTTCGTGGCCTGGGCTGCTCACCCTGGCGCCGACCATGGACGCGCTGGGCGAGCCGCTCGGCATCACCACCAGCGTCAAGGAGACCAGCGCCCTGGAGCGCGCCCACGGCGGGCCCTGCGCGGCGGAAGAGCGGCTGCGCGCGCTGATCGACCGCATGATGGAGGGCTTCGCGCTCTCGGAGATCATCGCCGACGCGAAGGGACGCCCGGTCGACTTCCGCTATCTCGACATCAACCCGGCCTTCGAGCGGCTCACCGGACGCAGCCGCGACCAGGTGGTGGGGAAGCGGGCATCCGAGGTCTTCCCCAAGCTCGACCCCTTCTGGGTGGAGACCATGGGTCAGGTCGCCACCAGCGGCCGCTCGCTGCGCTTCGAGCGTCACGGCACGCGCACCGACCAGTTTCTCGAGGTGCTCGCCTACTCCCCGGCCCCGGGCCAGTTCGCCTGCCTCTTCATCGATATCACCAAGCGCAAGCGCCTGGAGGAGAAGCGGGTCGACGACGAGCGGCGGCTCCAGCAGGCGCAGAAGATGGAGAGTCTGGGGGTGCTGGCCGGCGGCATCGCTCACGACTTCAACAATCTGCTGGTGGGGGTGCTGGGCCACGCCGAGCTGGCGCTCGACAGCATGGCTGAGGTCGATCCGTCGCGCGGCAATGTGCGCGGCATCGTGCGCGCCGCCAAGCGCGCTTCCGACCTGACGCGGCAGATGCTGGCCTACTCGGGCCGCGGCAAGTTCGAGGTCGAGATTCTCGACCTGAACGCGCTGCTGCGCGGCATGAACGAGCTGCTGCGGGTGTCGATCGCCAAGACCGCGGTCCTCAAGCAGGATCTGGCCGACTCGGTCCCGCCGATCGAGGCCGACGCCGCCCAGGTGCGCCAGGTGGTGATGAACCTGCTCACCAACGCCTCGGAGGCGATCGGCCAGAAGAGCGGGGTGATCTCGATCCGCACCGGGGCGCGCGAGCTGAGCGCGGACGATCTGGCCGACTGCGTCGTGGACGGGGTCGAGGCGGGCGCGCTCTACTCCTATCTGGCGGTGGCCGACACCGGCTGCGGCATGGACGAGGAGACTCGGGCGCGGATCTTCGAGCCCTTCTTCACCACCAAGTTCACCGGGCGAGGCCTGGGGCTGGCCGCGGTGCTGGGCATCGCCCGGGGTCATGGCGGCACCATCGAGGTGCGCAGCGAGGTGGGGCGCGGCACCGAGATCCGGGTGCTTTTTCCGGCGCGGAGCGAGCCGCTCTCTCCCGAGCGCTCGGCGCAGGGTCGCGAGGCCCAGACCTGGCGCGGCGAGGGGACCGTGCTGCTGGTCGACGACGAGGAGACGGTGCGCGGTGTGGGCAAGCAGTTCCTGATGCGGGCCGGATTCGAGGTGATCACCGCGGTGGACGGGCGGGAGGCATGCGAGATCTACCGCGCCCGAGCCGACGAGATCGTGGCGGTGGTGCTCGATCTGACCATGCCGCGGATGGACGGCGACGCCTGTTTCCGCGAGCTGCGGCGGATGCGTCCCGAGGTCAAGGTGCTGCTCTCCAGCGGCTACAACGAGCAGGAGCTGAGGACGCGCTTCGACGGCCGCGGCTTCGCGGGCTTTGTGCAGAAGCCCTATTCCGGCACCGTGCTCCGCTCCAAGCTGAGGGAGTTGCTGGGGTAGCTCAAGGCACGATCCGGCAGGCATCCGCCGCCACCCGGGTCGAGCCGTAGGCCTCGCCGGTGACGTCGACCACCGCGACGATGTTGCGGCCGGATTTGAACTCGAAGCGGCCGAGCGAGACCCATTCGTCGAAGTAGCGGCTCTGGTCGACCTGGTGGGGGCCCTGCCAGCCGCCGGTGGTCCGCAGGTAGTAGTGGGCGCTGCCGGTGGTGGCGTAGTTGGCGGGGATGTGGACCTGGACCTGGTAGCTGCGGGCGGCGGTGTCGAAGAGCCAGGCGGCGGCGTTCTCGTAGGGCATGGAGGAGATGTTCCAGGTCCAGCGGGTGGAACCACCGTAGCCCCAGCCGGTGGCCAGCCACCACTGATCGGGCGGGCCGACCATGCGGAAGTTCGGATCGTCGTTGTCGACCACCACCACGCCGCCATCTCCCTCGCATTCGTCGGTCGGCCAGCCCATGTTCTGGTCGGTCCAGAAGCTCTCGGGACCGGAGCAGGTGCCGGCGAAGGGGTCGTCGAGCGGATAGCCGTAGCGCAGCACCTCGAAATGGAGGTGGGGACCGCTGGAGTTGCCCGAGTTGCCGCTGCGGCCGACCTCGTCGCCGCAAGCCAGCGCCGAGGCCTGGGTCGGCGTGCCGGCCTGCATGTGGGCGTAGATGGTCTGGCCGTCGCCGTGATCGAGCCTGATCATGTTGCCGAAGCCGCCGCAGTCGGTGTTGCCGGGCCAGCCCTCTCCGAAGCCGTCGCAGCGCATGCTCACAAGGCCGTCGGCGCCGGCGTAGATATGGGTCCAGCGCGGGGCGCCGATGTCGGTGCCGCGGTGGCCGTTGTAGCTGAAGCCGCCGCATTTCCAGTCGAGCACGCCGGCGCCGGCGTCGTTGTCGTAGTAGGCGGTGTAGCCGGGGTGATAGGAGAGCGGGAAGCGGAAGGTGGTGGAGGGCACGGGATCGGGTCCCCGCGGGGGATGTGGCGGCGGCGCGGGGAGCTCGCGAGCGGGGCCGGAGCCGGCGCCGGAGCCGGCGGGGATGCGCCGCAACGGGTCGGCGGGCGGCGCCAGGTCGGCGGCCAGGGGGCGGAAGCGGGTCGGATCGGCGCCGCTCGCGATCACCAGTCGCTCGGCACCGTCGGCGCCGGGGCGGCGCGCGACCAGCTCGCCGGCGGCGCTGAAACCGGGCTGGCGGCCCGGGCCCAGCTCGCGCAGCTCGCCGGAATCGAGGTCGGCCCACCAGAGCGTGGGGGCGCCGGCGCCGGGCGCGCACCAGGCGAGTCGGTCGCGGTGGGGCGAGATCGCCAGAGAGCCGTCGGAGGTCGGTGGATCGAGGCCGTCGGCACGGCCGCGAAAGAGCGCCCGCGGGGTGCCGCCGGGGCGATCGAGAAGGTAGAAAGAGGCGCGGCCGCTGCGCGCGCCGCTGGTGAAGAGCAGTGCTCCGCCGGGCAGCGGGCGCGGCCGGCTGTCGTCGACTCCGTCGGTCCAGGGGATCGGCTCGCCGCCGGACAGATCGATCGCCTCGATGCGCAGAGGCCCCGGAAAGGCCGCCGGCGCGCGTGCGCAGCGCGCCACGAAGAGCCAGCGACCGCAGGGCGAGAAGCACGGATCGACGGCACCCTCGAGGGTCATCCGAGGCTCACCGCTGGCCGCTTCGCGCAGCTCGACCGCGAGCTCGCGGGTCCAGATCGCCACCAGCTCGCCATCGGGCGAGAGGCGGGCATCGACCACCCGCGGCCGCCCCTCGAGCACACGCGGCTCGCCGGGACTGCGCGAGGAGAGCAGCACCAGGTCGGTGCCGAGCAGCGCGTCGGAAGCAGCCCGGCGCGCGTCGGCACGGGTGACTCCCAGCACTCTGAGCTCCCCCCGCGGGCCGCGCGCCGCGGCGCGCAGCGCCACGACACCGGGCGCCGGCAGCCGCCGCAGACCGTCGGCGACCACGATCGCCTCGCCCTTGGCCGTCAGGGTAGCGGGGACCGGCTCTGCGCCGGCCGGCAGCGCCGGAGCCAAGAGCGCGAGGCGGAGAAGTGCGCGAGAGACACCCATGCGGGGCTCCTTTCGGGATCCCCTCTCTTCAAGAATCACACAACTTTGGGCGAATTGGGCGATTTCGCCGGCGACGGGTCGTCGCAACGCGCCGCCTACCGCGCGTACGCGACCCGCTCGCGATCCAGACGACGCCCCAGAGCGAGCGCGGCCAGCACCAGGAAAGAGAGAATCGCGACATAGGGCCCAAGCGCGGACCACGAGAAACTCTGCTCCCACTGGCGCAACGACGACACGGCCATATAGGCCATGAGCGTCAGCATGTAGATCACCCGGGCCAGGACCGGGCTGACGCTCAACAGTTGCAGTGCGCCCACGACCAGGCAGATCGCAAAGGCCGTCGGCGGCATCAAGAGCACGAGGAACACCAGGGCGGGGACACTCGGAAGCTGAAGCGGCGCAGGAGCGACCATCAACAGATGGGTCTCCACGACCAACAACGCGCTCCCGACGAACGCCGTGCAGCATCCGAAGCAGAGCAGAAGCAGGCTCTTGCCCAACCACAGGGAGCGCACCGGCAGATGGGTGGAAAGGACGAACTCCAGGGTGCCGGTCAGCCGTTCCTGAACAAATGCGGTATTCAGCGAGCTCAACATCACCAGGAGACACAATGACATCGCGTGGTGCGTGAGGGCGCCATCGATCAGCGCCTGGGCCATCTGCTCCCGAACCCCGTCGGGAGCATGGTACGCCGCCAAGCCATTGGCGAAGAGTAAGAGCAGCGGCAAGAGCAGCATCCCGCCGAAAGTCGTCGCTTTGTTCTTGACCTCCCTGAGGTCCTTCCACATGATCGCCCTGATTTGAGAGGTAAAGAGTGTCGTCACTAGACCCTGCCCTCCGCCAATTCGAAAACATCGTCCAGGTCAACGTGGAGGGGTTCGACTCTCTGGGCCTCGATCGACGCATCGGCCAGCCGACCGATCACCTGAACGATCGACTGAGGGCTGCTCGTAAGCAACACTCCCGGCTCCGAGGCGCGTCCAGGGCGCAGCAATCCCAGACCGGGAATCAGAACACGGCGGCGTGAGCGGGGAAGCTCGCAGGTGCCATCGAGCCACACTCGGTATTTCCTGCCTTCGAAGCCGCGAGTGATCTCCTCGACCGTGCCGCACATCACTCCGCGCCCCTCCTGCATGAACGTGAGGCGATCACAGAGCTCCTGCACCTCTCGCAAATTGTGAGAGCTCAAGAACACGGTCCGGCCTTCTTCAGCCGACTCGGAAACCAGCTCCTGGAAATCCTGTTGGAAATGGGGATCGATGCCGGAGGTCGGCTCATCGAACACCAGCACGGGCGGATCGGGCATCAGAGCCCGCGCCATTGCCAGCTTTCGTCGCATCCCCTTGGAGAAGGTCGAAGCTCTCTGGTTGGCGCGATCGTCTAGACCGAATCGCTCGAGAAGGGATCGAGCCCGTGCCGCGGGGTCTGGCACGAGCTGGAGCTTGCCAAAGTAGACCAGGTTGTCCAGCGCCGTGAGGCCCGCGTAGACCGTCGAGTCTTCGAGCATGGCACCGGTCGTCGTTCTCACGTTTCGGTCCCGATAGGGATCGGTTCCCGAGACCAGGACCCGGCCGCTGGTCGGCCGGATCAAGCCGAGAATCGAGCGAATCGTGGTGGTCTTGCCCGCCCCATTCGGACCCACCAGACCATAGATCTCTCCCGCCATGGCACGAACGTCGAGATCAACGACCGCATCCTTCGCGCCGTAGCGTTTGCAGAAACCGCTGACTTCAATTTGCGGATCGCTCATTGGAATCGAGGTTCGCCGGCGTCGAATTCCAGGCTCTTGCAAGCTCCGAGAAGCTCCTGGGCGCCATGGGCATGGGCCCATTGGCACAGGCGCCCTTCACGCTCCAATGCCGCGATGGGGCGGACCACGCAACCGGCGCAGTAGCCCGCATAGCGACAGCCTTCGCAGTCCTCCGGTCCCGGCGTCTTGAGGTTCCGCATTCTGTCCAAGATCGGCTTGCGCAGAGCTTCTTCGAGGGTCTCTCGTCGCAGATCCGCGAAGCTATCGCTTTCCGGGAGCACGATGCAAGTACGAAGCTTGGCGTGCGGAGAGAGAATGAGGTTCTTATGGCCGGCGCCGCAGTTCTCGGACCCGGATGCCCTCTGCTCCTCGTCCAGCACGGTCAGGAATCCCGCGTACTTTCTCGCCAACTCAGTTTCCATCTCGGCAACTGCCTCGACGTCGAGGCCCTGCCACCTCCAGGCCAGCTCGGTTCCGTGACCAAAGGGAGTGACAGGGCTGTAGGAAAAGAGGCGAGCGCCCAATGCCTTCGCCAGCAGCAGCGTTTCCTCGATCTTGAATGCGGACTCGGGAAGAGCGGTCATCGCCGCTCGTACGAAGATCCCTCGCTCCGCGAGCAGGCCGATCGCGCGCGTTGCCGTGGCGAAGGCCCCAGGGGCGCTGGTTCGGTCGTGCGTTTCTGCATCCGGACCGTCCAGACTGATGCCAACGAGCAGCCGATCGTACCATTGCAGCAGTTCGTCGGCGACAACGCGGTCGATCAATGTGCCGTTGGTCAGCAAGGCAACACTTCGGAACTTCCGGAAGCAGTACTCGAGGATCTCTCCGATCTGGGGATGCAGGAAGGGCTCGCCGCCCGATATTTCGATGCTCCCCAGGCCCAGGTCGGCCCACTCGTCGAGAATCGATCGCAGCTCTTCCACGTCCATGTCCCCGCAGCGGCTCTTCTCGAAGTCGTTGTAACAGTAGGAGCAGGCGAGATTGCACCGGCTCGAAACCTCGATCGTAATGTGGATCGGAACGTAGAACTCGTGGCTACCGGAAACCGGCGGCGTGCGCGCGGGAGTTTCGTGGTCGTTCAACACGATCTCTCCGCGCTGCCGCGCTTCGCCGAGGAAATCACACAGCTTCGCTGTGACCTCCGGGTGGTCGGGGATGCCCAACGCCTTCGGTAAGTCAGCGATGCGTTGCGACCCGTCGCAGAGCGACAACACCCGCGCCGCGTCATGGTTCACGCGCCAAAGCTTGTCACGAAAGGGGAAACCGGGACGCTTCGCGCCGGCGCCGGAGAACTGACGTACATAGCAGTCACCCGGTGTGAGGTGAATAGACGTCAGTTCCTCCACGCAGGGGAAGAGCGATTCGGCATTGCCGATGAGGGCCGCGGTATCGGTACGCATCAGATCCTGACCTGGCGTCGTGGGAGCGAAAGCGCATGGTGCTCCGGAAGACTCGCCTACTAGGGAGAATCCTCGCAATTGTGCAGATGGACGAGGAAGGCGGAGCCGGTGACGGCCGCGCCGACCATGGGCGAGGTTCCACACGCCGCACAGATCAGGCACGCGCCGCAAGCGTTGCACTCGGGAATCGAGATCGATGAATGGCCGGGGTTGAACATCGTGACCTCCAGGGGGCCGCGCAAGACCACTGCCGGAAAGGGTGGGAATCCGGGCGCCGAAGCGCCATCGCAGCGGTCGCGGTGCCTGACGAAGTAGGGAATCGCCGCCACCGGATCTCGGGACGGCTGCTTCGCGAGGCGGCGCAGATACGGTGCCAGCAAGCCATGAAGGCGCCGCGCCCCTGGCGTCAGACCGGGCTCGGGATGCGGAATCCGGGCGAAGTGGCCCAGCAGAGCCGAATTGCGCGACCAGCGCGACGCCGTCCCTGGCACCTGAGTGCGGCCCTCGATCGCCACGCGCCGCTCTGCGGCGGACAGTTCGAGTCGTTCGGCTGCGCGCGGGACTTGCGCGGTGAACGCCCGCGCACCGCTCTCTTCGTTCCCCTTCCGATCAAGAATCACACAACTTTGGGCGATTCGGGCCGATCCAATGGAAAGCGACCCCTTGGCGTTTCAGAGGAGGCAGTTTGACCACCGCATCCGGGAACGGCGCGCTCGGCGCCGCGATACTGGACGACCCGGCCGCGTTGCGGGCGCGGCTGGCGGAGCTCGGGCTTTTTTTCCCGGTCGCCGATCGACCCTTCGTCGGCTCCGGGTCGCCGATCGGCAGTCCCTTGCGGGCCGGCGGTTTCGAGCTGGCGAATCGAGTCTCCTTGCTGCCGCCGGTGGCCGGCGACGCCGGCGAAGAGGGAGAGCCGAGCCCGGCCACCCTGGAGCGCTGGCGGGGCTACGGTCTGGGCGGCGCGGCGCTGATCTGGGGCGAGCCGATCGCGGTCTGTGAGAGCGGTCGCTCGCATCCCGCACAGCTCCTTCCGCATCCGGGAGCGCTCGCCGATCTGCGTGCCGCCGTCGCCGGCGCCCGGGAGGAGCGTTGGGGCGAGCGCGGCTGGTGCCTGGGGCTGGGGCTGGGACACGCCGGTCGCTGGGCGGTCGACGCCGCCGGGACTTCCGCGCCGCGTCCGGTGCGCCGCCACGACGCTCTCGATGCGCGCGCCGGGGTCGGCGCGGAGCAGGAGCTCTTGAGCGACCTGGAGCTGGAGGGGATCGGCGAGGAGATCATCCGCGCCGCGCACCTGGCCTGGAACGCCGGCTTCGACTTCGTCGACCTGGTGCACACCGGCGGCGAGCTGCTGCACGAGCTGCTGGGGGCCGAGAGCCGCGGCGGTCGCTACGGAGGGTCGCTGGGGGCGCGCACCCGGCTGCTACGGCGCATCATCGCCGGGATCGCGGCGGAGGCACCGGGGCTCAGCATCGCGGTGCGGCTCTCGCTCTTCGACCGGCTGCCGGGTGCGGCGCCGGTCGCGGCCGACCTGGCCGCCGGCGAGGAGGCCCCGGTCCCGCTCGATCCCGCCGGCGCGGCGCGGCCCGAGGGCGACGCGGCGCCTGCTGCGAGCAGCCGACCCGGCGATCCGCTGGAGCCCTTCGAGGTGGTTGCGCTGCTGCGCTCGCTGGGAGTTCGGATCGTCGCCGGCTGCGGCGGCAGCCCCCACTACTCCCCCGACCTCCATCGCCCGGGGAATCGACCCTCCGACACCGACACGGGCGTCGCCGAAGATCCCCTGGTCGCCGTCGCCCGCCACCTGGCCGCCACCCGGGCGCTCAAGGCCCGCTTTCCCGATCTGCTCTGCGTGGGGGCCGGCTACTCGGCTCTGGGACCGCTCCTGCCCCACGTCGCCCCGGCCACCATCGAGCGCCAGTGGACCGACATGGTCGGACTCGGCCGTCTGGCCAACGACGACCCCACGGCCGCCTGGAGCCTGATCGGGGCGCCCGAGTAGCGCCTCGCCGCCTGGGTTATCTTTCGAGGCGATCCATCCTCGAAGGAGCAGCCCATGATCCCGAGTCGCGCGCGCCCTCTCGCCGCCCTCCTCCCCCCTGTCGTCCTGGTGGCGTGGCAGCTCTGCGCCGCGCCCGCGGCCTGCGCCGATGGAATCGGTCCCTGGCCGATCTGGGCCCAGGAGTGGAACGACGATGCCAACGACAACCGCCTCGACGACCACCTCGAGGGCTTCGGCGCGCCGGGTGAGACGGTCCTGGTCGACCTCTTCATCACCTTCGGGCGCAGCGACTGGGACGAGCGCAAGGCCGAGCTCCTGAGCGACGTGCAGGCGGTGCTCGACATGCACTCCGGGACGGTCGCCGACGACTACGAGGTGATGCCGACGCTCCTGGTGCAGGACGCCGAGCTGCTCTACCCCCTGTGGATGGAGGGCGAAGGCTACTTCGATCCGCTGCTCTACGACCTCTTCGAGACCTTCGAGCTGCCGATCGTGATGTGCCAGTCGCTACACCGTTTCGCGCCCGCGCTCACCGACTACCTGCTCGCCGATCGCATCGCCCCCGATCTCTGGGTCCCGGCGGCCTTCCCGAACATCCCCGGGCCCGGCGCCGGCATCGCCTCGCTGGTGGCGATCGTCGACACCGGCGCCGAGGAGCTGGGCATCGACCACTACCTCTACGCCGGCGGTTACGACGCTTTCAACCAGGTCGAGGAGGACCCGCACGATCTGAGCGCCAACAGCGGCCTCTACCACGGAACCCGGGTCGGCTACGCCGCCACCGGCTGGGATTTCGCGCCGATCGACCTCTACGGCGCCGCCCCCCTCTCGGCCTTCATCGACATCCGGGTGGCCGAGGAGGACACCGCCTACGGCGCCCACAGCGGCACCATCATGAACGCCATCAACTGGCTCTGGGCGAAGCGCGCCGACACCTTCACCGCGAACTACGGCGCGCAATTCGACGGCATCGACGTGGCCAGCATCAGCTACGCCGACATGGGCCCGGTGGCGCACCGCTTCGTGCCGGGCTCGGGCGACTGCGCCACGATCGCGCCCTCCGACGGCAACGATCCGATCTCGTTGGCGGCCGACACCCTCTCCGAGCTGGGCGGGGTGTCGGTGGTGGCGGCGGCCGGCAACTGCGGCACCTATCCCACCACCGGCTTCGGCCAGCTGGCGGCGGCCGACGAGGTGATCACGGTCGGCGCCTACGACATGGCCGACCCGGCGACCCGTGCCGACGACCTGATCTTCGACTGGACGAGCCACGGCCCCGGCCCGCAATCGACGCCCAAGCCAGATCTGGTGGCCCCCGGCGCGGTGCTCTTCGACCAGGGCACCTCCTTCGCCGCCCCGCAGGTCGCCGGGGCGGTGGCGCTGCTGCGCGAGATCGACCCCCTGGCGACCCCGGCCGAGATCAAGCAGGCGCTGATCGAGAGCGCGGTCAAGGCGCCGGGCTACTTCCAGCACGACGATCACTGGGGGCACGGTCTGCTGGACGCGGCGGCGGCGCGGGACTCGCTGGACTGACGCCGCCCTTGGCGGTGCCGCGGGCCCAGGCCTCGAAGAGCCGCTCCAGCTCGGCGACGAAGTCGGCCAGGGCGCGCGGCTTGGGGATGTAGCGCCGGGCTCCGAGGCCGTAGGCCTCGCGGATGTCGTGCTCGGCTCGTGACGAGGAGAGCACCACCACCGGAATCGAGCGCAACGCCGGATCGGCTCGCAGGCGGGCCAGCAGCTCGCGGCCGTCGATCCGCGGCAGGTTGAGATCGAGCAGCACCAGGTCGGGTTGCGCCGTCGCACCACGGCCGGCGAGCCACCGATGAGCCTGCTCGCCGTCGCGCGCCACGCTCAGCTCCACCGCCACCGGGGCGTCGCGGGCGATGCTGCGGATCAGCTCGACTTCGGCGGGGTGGTCCTCGACCAACAGCACCGCCAGCGGACGCGTGGGACCGTTCCGGCTCATCGTTTCGTCTCCGCGATCCGGCGCAGCGTGAAATGAAAGGTCGCCCCGGCGCCCTCCTCCGACTCGACCCAGATCTTCCCCTCGTGCAGCTCCACGACCCGCCGCGCGATCGCCAGTCCGACTCCGGTTCCCGGGAACTCCTCGAGCAGGTTGAGCCGCTTGAAGGGCTGGAACACCTGCGCGGCGTAGCGCGGGTCGATGCCGATGCCGTTGTCGCGCACCCAGCAGTGGCACATCTCCCCCTCGCGGCTGCCGCCGATGTGGATGCGCGGCGCCGGCTCGCCGCGGAACTTCAGCGCGTTGCCGACCAGGTTGCGCAAGAGCCGCACCAGGTGCAGGCGGTCGCCGCGCACCGTGCACAGCTTCTCGCGGCTGATCTCGGCGCCGGCGGCCTTGATCTCCGCGCGCAGCACCCTGAGCGCCTCGGCCAGCGCGTCGTTCAGATCGACCGGCTCGAAGCGCGGCGGCCGGGTGGAGGTGCGCGAGAGCTCCAGCAGGCTGTCGATCATCGCCTGCATGCGCCGGGTCTCGCTGACGATATGACCGAGCCAGCCCTCGACCCTCTCGTCCCGCGGACCGCCGCCCCGGATCGCGATCAGCTCGGCGAAGCGGGCCACGATCGCCAAGGGCTCCTGCAGGTCGTGGGAAGCGGAGTAGGCGAACTGCTCCAGCTCGGCATTGGAGCGCTGCAGATCGCCCGCGCGGCGCGCCAGCTCGGCCTCGGCCCGCCTCACCGCCCCGATATCGTCGACGATCACCACCGCCCGGCCGTAGTCCGGGGGATCGCCGGGCACGTTGATATGCAGCCGCACCTCGAGCCGCTCGCCGTCCAGAGTGCCGTGCACCGTCTGGGTCGCGAAGCGGGTCTCGCCCTTCAGGAGGGCCAGGCAGTTGGCGCGGAAGGTGGGCAGGGTCTCGGGCAGGAAGATTCGCTGCAGCGAGTCCAGGAGCTCGTTCTTCGACTCCGCCTTGTGCATGCGCAGCGTGGCCGGGTTGACATCGAGGATTCGCACCGTCCCCAGCAGCTCGTCCAGCACCGCCGGGTCGCTGTCGAGATGCTTCTCCAGCGCGTCGCCGTGGCGCGCCTCGAGCCGCTCCAGCGCCTTCTTGAGCTCCCAGAGATCCTCCTCCCAGATCGCCACCGGCGCCCCCTCCGCCAGGGAGCGGTAGCGCGCCTCGCGCAGGCGCGCGCTGCGCTGGGCGCTCTTGCGGGCCGAGAGATCGTGGACGATTCCGCAGACGCCCTTCAGGCTGCCCTCGGCCGAGAGGATCGGCGCCAGGCTGATGCGCACCGGGATGCGCCGTCCGCTCTTGGCCAGGCGCACGGTTTCGTACTCCTCCACCCGCTCGCCGCGCCGCATCCGTGCCAAGATATCCATCCCCTCGTCGCGCAGCTCCTCGGGCATGAGGATGGTCAGATCGCGCCCCAGGATCTCCTCGGCTGTGTAGCCGAAGAGCTTCTCCGCGGCGGGGTTCCAGCTGCGGATGGCGCCCTGGCGGTCGACCGAGATCAGCGCGTCGGGGGACGCGGCCACCAGGGCGGCCAGCTCGGCCGCGGCCTGCTCGCCGGAGGGGACCGGCGCGGCGCCGGAAGAGCGGCTTCCTGTTTCGAGCTGCTGGGGGCTCATGGCCCTCCGGGGGTCGGATCGGCGGAAGACCGGGGCGGGGCGCGCGAGGGGCGGGGGAGTCGCGCCGCCGTGGCCACCACCGTCTCGAGCGGAGGCCCACGCCCGACCATAGCCCTTCCCCGGCGCGCGGTCTGTCCGGGGTTTCACGGATCGAAGGGGATTTTTCGCGGCGCGGCTCCTCAGAGCGGCGGCGCGCCGCCTCGGTGCGGCGGCTCCAGGTCGCGCGCCAGGAAGGGCACGCCGCCGATCACCCAGAGCCCGAGCAGCCCGCCGCGCAGCGCCGCCATCGCACCCTCGCCGTCCAGCGACTCGAAGGTCCACCAGCGCAGGGCGAGGCTGGTGGCGGCGCCGATCGCCAGGCGGGCGAGCGCGGCGCGAACGCCGGCGGGCGGGCGCAGGCGGGGGCCGAGCAGGTGTAGAACCGCCGTGCCCGCGAGGATCGCGCCGGCGAGCAGAGCCCCGAGCTCGAGCCCGGCGCCGGTTGCCGACCCACCCAGCACGATGGCGGGGGCGAGCAGCGTCGCGGCCAGCAGCGCGCTCCCGCGAGTCCTCCCCCGCGAATCCCCTCCCCCGCGACCCACGATCCGGCGCCGGATCCACACCAGGAGGGGCAGCGCGAGCAGCAGCGCGATCGCCACCGGCGCCGCCCCGCGCCCGACCAGCTCGGCGGCCAGCACCGCACTCGCGGCCGCCGCCGCCGTCCAGCGCGCCGCGCCGCGGCTCACCAGCGCCCAGCCGCCGAGCACCACCGCCGCCAGGCCCGCGCGCCCCGAGAGCAGCGCCTCCGTCCCTTCGGGGCCGCCGGGCAGCCACCACCAGGGAGCGCTGGACCCGGCGCCGGACCCACCCCAGGCCGCGAGCGCAAACCACAGCCCCCCCGCCGCGGCGCCGCTCACCGCCGCGGCACGAAAGCGGGCGCACCAGAAGCCCCACCCGACCACGATCAAGAGCGCAAAGGGGCTGCCCAGGCCCGAGAGAAGCGCCGTCAAGGTCGACCATTGCATGCTGCATTGGATCATGAAGCGCCCCGGAGGGGGCGATGCATTTCTCGAACAGCGCGCTCGAGAATCTGCGCGGGGCCTGAACAGAGGGGGTCGTGGCGGGACCCGCCGGGAGCGCCCGCGATCGGCGCAAAAGCCCGTGACACTGCAAGATATCCGCGCATCGCCGGGCCCTCCCGAGCTGGCATGCCGATTGCGTAGTAGGCGGCCGAACCGTGCCGCCGGTGCACGGGACGCGCAGCCAAGGGGATTCCGCCATGCTTCAGCGACAGATCCATCGGGTGAGCTTCGCCGCCGTCATCACCCTCCTCGTCACCAGCTCGCCGCTCGCCGCCGAGCTAGACCAGTACATGGGCTACCTCGACCTGCACGACGAGGATCGGGTCACCGGCCGCTTCACCATCGGACCCGACGACGAGGGGCGCCTGTGGTTCTGGACCCCGGAGGGCAACGCCTTCTTCGGCTGCGGCGTCAACAAGATGTCGAGCCACTGGATCGAAGCCTTCAACCGGCAGGACTGGGTCGACACCTACCAGGGCAACCGCTGGATCTGGGGCGAGCAGCAACGCGAGAAGCTGCTCGGGTGGTCGTTCAACAGCATCGCCTACCGCTCGATCTCCGGTCCCTCCGACGACCGTTTTCTGTTCGGCGATCCGCGTCTCTACCGGCGCATGCAGCTGCCCTACGCCCCGGCGATCTTCTTCACCGCGCACGGCGACATCGAGCACCTGGTGCCGGGCAGCCGCGAGGACTTCCTGCGCGATCGCTATCCCGACGTGTGGAGCGACGAGTGGGCCGAGCTGGCCGACGTGCGCGCCGAGCGGCTGATCTCGCAGGTCCACTCCGATCCCTTCCTGATCGGCTACTACATGGGCGAGGAGCCGCACACCGGCTACAGCTACGAGTGGGGCAAGATCTGGGCCGACTACATCATCGATCTGTCGCCCTCGGCGCCGGGCAAGGCCGAGTGGGTGGCGATGATGGAGGAGCTCTACGTGGAGCCGGCGGAATTCAACCAGGTCTATGGCGACAGCCTCGGCTACGACATCGCCTACTTCGACGAGCTCTTCGACGTGATGGAGCTGCGCATGGTCTCCGAGGATGCCGGCGAGTTCACCGGGCGCATCATGTCGCAGTACGCCCAGGTGGCGCACTCAAAGATCCGCAAGTACGACTCCGAGCACCTGATCCTCGGCATCCGCAACATGTGCAACCACGACCACCTGAACAAGGAGGTGCTGGACGCCTACGCCCCCTACGTCGACGCATTTTCGTTCAACGCCTACGGCACCAATCCCGACAAGTGGGACCTCATCTACGACTACTACCAGAAGCCGATCATCATCTCGGAAACCTCGTACCTGGCCGACGACACCGGCTACAACAACGATCCCTATCCGCGGGTGCCGAATCAGCGCCAGCGCGGCCGCACCTATCGCTGGCTGGTGACCGAGCTGGCATCCAAGCCCTTCGTCATGGGGATCTGGTGGCACGCCTACTACGACCACGGCGAAGACACCCACTGGCGCAACTGGGGGCTGATCGATCCCTTGACCGACACTCCCTACCAGCAGTTCCTCGACTACGCCCAGCCGACCAACGAGATGCTCTTCGACATCCACAGCGGCTTGGTGGAGAAGAGCTGGTGGGGGACGCCGATCGGCCACGTGCGCGCGCCGCGCTGAGCGCTGCGTCTCGAGCCCGCGCCCCACGCCTCGTCGACCGGAGCTGGAGTCCGTTCCGTTACCGGGCGGCGCGCGCGGACCGCATCCGGGCCGGATCGTCGTCGTCGAAGAGGTCCAACCAGCCCCAGTTGCGCGGGCCGCCATAGGCGCCGAGGTCGCACTCGGGACCGTTGCGGATCCGCTCGGGCCAGTGCGGCCAGGTGTCGTAGAGGTGATCGTGTGAATCCGGATCTCCGGCGTCGATGCAGGGGGAGTCGGGGTGCAGCAGGTATTCCCAGCCGAAACGCCCCACGAAAAGCGGATCCGCGTCGATGTTGCCCACACCCTCGTGCCCGCCCTCGATGTCGCTGAAGCTGACCTCCACCGGCTCCTGATCGGACATGATGAAGACCGAAGCGAGAGTGTTGCCCCAGACAACGCTGTTGGTGAGCTTCGTCCCCCGGTTGTGGGAGCGGGATGCTCCGAACCGGCACCTTGTACGACCCCGCTCGCCGCTGCAGTGCACCTCAGCGTTCCGCGGCATAGTGCTCTACTTTCTTGGAATCGGGCGGGCGCCCGCGGCTTGGGCCGTCGTGCAGGCGTGGATTCCGGCTTT
>CAZBBK010000068.1:0-32199 GCA_964490075.1 uncultured Gemmatimonadota bacterium
CCGACCGTAGCCCGGCCGCGATCAGGCCGTCACGCACGCCTGCCGAAGGGACACCGATCACCGGTCTCGGTTCTCTCGATGAAGGTCTCCAGGTGGGCTTGAAGAACCCGGTAGAGAACCGTGGTCTCGGGGCGCCGGGGGCTGTAGAGAGGTCCGCATGGGGGCGCGAGGGACGACATGACGATCGTGCGTGCGCACGACTCGTGCTTGCCGGCGACCTGTTGGGAGTGAGCGGCGTCCAGAAGGTCCGAGGAGGGTGTGCAGCCGTCTCTTGGCGCGTTGGGCGGCTCATCCGCCCTCCTACGATTCCCCAGCGGGCGCCACGGACGCCTCGCGACCGCCCGCTCCCCCCAACCTCCGCCCGACCGCCCCGAAGCGCAGACAAAGCGCCGGCACAACGATCATGTTCAGGACGGTCGAGGACAGCAGACCGAAGAGGATGACGATCGCCATCGGTGTCTGAATCTCGCTGCCGGGTCCGCCGCCGGAGAGCGCCGGGGGGCGGATGACCATGACCAGAATGGCGTCGGCGCGCCGCGGCGCCGGGCGGCGGCGCTGGCGGAGTCGATCGAGGAGCTGATGCCTCCCTGGTGGGCCGAGCTCAGCATCAACGAAGTGCTGCTGGCCGGCGGCCCGGTCGGCATCGAGCTGCAGTCGAGGGCGGCCGATTCGCTGGTCCTGGACGGCGTCTACCTGTCGGATGATCGCGCCGACCTGCTGAAGTGGATGATCCCACGCCGCACGTTGGCCGCGGGAGAGATTGCCTATACCCCACTGCCGGGGACCCTGCTCGATGCCGACTGGCTGGCCCTGGCCGCGTCCGACGGGCCCCAGGTCACGATCATCGACTCGGTGATGATCGGCGACCCGATGGCCGGGCCGGCACTGGGCAGACATCCCGACGGTTTCGGGCGCATGCGAGTCCTGGCGGAGGCCACTCCCGGATCGGCCAACATCTGGAGCTCTCCGATCCTGCTGGAAGCCGAGACCGATCGTCTGACGGTTCCTCGAGGCGAGGCGGTCGAGCTGGAGCTGCGGGTCGAGAACGAGTGGCGCAGCGACATCGATCTGCGCCTGCTGGTCGAGCTGGAGGGCGAGAACGGGACCTTGCTGGAGCTGCCGCCGATCTACGACTCGCGACACGAAGGCCTCGGGCCGGGCGACAGATCCGCGCGGAATCACTCCACGGCGGCCTCGCGCGGTGTCGAGCAGCGGCGCAGCGCCTCCACCGCCAGCGCCACCACCACGATGACCACGACGATCGTCAGACCGTGGTCGACCAGCGCGCCGCGCACCTGCTCTCGGAACACGCTGGCGGCGAAGCCGAGCAGCGCGAAACGCAGCGCGCGGGCCAGGGTCGAGACGATCATGAAGCGCACCAGATCGAGATCGAAGAAGCCGGCGGTCAGGCTGACGTGCTTGAAGGGCACGAAGGGCAAGAGCCCGCCGACCGCGACCGCCAGCGCGTCGTGGCGCTGGTAGACACGCTCCAACCACTCGCGGGTGCGATTGGGGAGAACGCGGCGGACCAGAGGCCGACCGACACCGTGACCGACGGAGTATCCCAGCGCCGAGCCGGCCACCGATCCCACGATCACTACCGCCGTCGCCAGCAGCCAGTCGTCCGGGCGCCCGGCGATGACCAGGATCAGCAGGAAGTCGGCGCCGGTCGGGAAGAGCCCGGCCTCCAGCAGCGACGCAAGAGCCAGCGCGCCCATCGCCAGCGGGCCGGGGGTGGATGCGAGCCGCTCGAGCCACTCCAAGATCGGTCCTATGCGCGCCGCAGCGCCGCCACCAGCCGGCGCACCCGCGCGCTGTCGACCGGGGCGCGCACCTCGCCCCCCTGCTTGACCCAGGTGCCGACGATCGCCCCCTCGGCGAGCGGCATCAGGTCGGCCGCGCGCGCCGGCGTCAGGCCGGAGCCGAGCAGCACCGCCCGCGTTCCGGCGGCGGCGCGCACCTCTTCCAGCAGCGCCCGGTCGATCGGCGCGCCGGTCGCGTCGCCCGTCACGATCACCGCATCGGCCAGGCCGCGCTCGAAGGTGTCGCGAGTGGCCGCGCCGGCGGAGATCGGAGCCAACGGGGTGGCGTGCTTGACCAGCACGTCGGCGAGGATGGCGACCCGCTCGGCGCCGAGCTCGCGGCGGTAGCGCAGCGAGTCGGCCGCCTCGCCCTCGATCAGGCCCTGGTCGGTCAGGGTGGCGCCGGTGTGTACGTTGATGCGCACGAAGTCGAGCCCTGCCGCGGCGGCGATGCCGAGCGCGGAGCGGGCATCGTTGCGCAGGCAGTTCACGCCCACCGGCACCTCGAAACGGACCTTCAGCTCGCTGGCGGCGAGAGCGATCGCGGCCACCTGGTGGGGCGCCAGCCGCTCGCCGCGGCTCCCCTTGGCGAAAGGCACCGACCCGAAGTTCTCGACGATCAGGGCATCGACGCCGCCCTCGACCAGCGCCTCGGCGTCGGCTCGGGCCCGTTGCAGCACCTTTTCGAAGCCCGCCCCAGGTTCGCACAGAGGATCGCCCGGCATCGGCGCCAGGTGCACCACGCCGATCAGACCGCGCGGCACTCGGTCAGGCGGTGGCATCAGGCAGTCGATAGATGTGCACCGCTCACTCCTTTGAGCGAGGCCAACGCGCCCTCGTCGATCTGGCGGCGCTCGTCGACCCGCAGGGAGAGGATCTTCGAGACGCCGACCTCTTCCATCGTAATCCCGAAGATCGCGCCGGCCGCCTCCATGGTGCGCTTGTTGTGGGTGATCACCAGGAACTGGGTGTCGTGGGTGAACTTCTCCAGCAGCGTCACGAAGCGCAGGATGTTGGCGTCGTCGAGGGGCGCGTCGATCTCGTCCAGGAGACAGAAGGGAGAGGGCCGCACACGGAAGAGGGAGAAGAGCAGCGCGATCGCGGTCATGGTCTTCTCGCCGCTGGAGAGCAGGCTCAGCTTCTGCGGACGTTTGCCGCCGGGGCGCGCGATGATGTCGATCGACGCGTCGAGGGGATCGACATCCTCTTCCAGGAACACATCCGCGTCGCCGTCGGTGAAGAGGGTGGTGAAGAGCTCGCGGAAGTGAGAGCGGATCTGCGCGAAGGTGGTGGTGAAGGCTTCGCGCGCGGCGGTGTTGATCCGGTCGATCGTCTCCTGCAGCGAGTCGCGCGCGTCGAGCAAGTCCTGGCGCTGCTCGAGCAGGAAATCGAGCCGCTTGCGCTCCTCGTCGTGCTGCTCGATCGCCAGCACGTTGACCTGCCCCAGGCGATCGAGCGCCCGCCGCAGCTCGTCCAGACGCTGATCGGGGTCTTCCAGCTCGTCGAACTCCGTGGGATCGGGGATCGGCGCCGGCTCGGGCGCGTCGGCGCTCGGCCGCGCGCCTTCGTCCTCGCCGGCCGCTGCTGCGTCGCCCTCGCCATCCCCGTCGATTCCGTCGTCGTCGCCCGCCGCGCTCATCGACGCCGATTCGTCCTCCGCCTCGTGCTCCGCGGCGTCGACCGCGCTCGCATCGGCCAGGTCGATCCGGTGCTGCTGCCGGATCTGTTCGCGCAACGCGCCCTGGTTGGTGCGCAGCTCCACGGCGTCCATCTCCAGGCGGTGCAGCTCCTCGCGCGCCGCGTCGTGGCGCCGGCGCGCCGCCCGGGCCCGCTCCTCCAGTCCCCGCAGCTCCTCCTTCACCTCGCTCATCGCGGCCCGCATCGTGTCGGTCCTGCCGGCCGATTCCTGCTCGTCGGCCAGCGCAGCCTGCAACGCCGACTCGATCGTCCCCGCTTCGTCGGCGAGCCCTTCCAGCGTGCCGGCGGCATCGTCCATCTCCGCCCGCAGGCGCTCGATCCGCACCTCCATCTCTTCGAGCCGCTCTTTCTCTCTGCTCTCGGCGGCCCGCAGGTTGTCGATCTCGGCCTCCAGGCGAGCCGCCGCCAGGCGGTTGGCGGCCACCTCGTCCTCGGCGATCTGGCGCGCCTGGCGGGCCTGGCGCAGCGCGCCCTCGCCCTCGTCCAGAGCCGACGACTGCTCGCTGCGGTGGACGTCGCTCGCCTCCAGCTCACCCCCCAGAGACTCCACCTCGCGGCGCAGCGCGGCCGCGTTCTCCTCGCCCGCGGCGATGGCCGCGCTCGAGCGCTCGATCTCGGCATCGGCGGCGACGCGGCGATCGCGCAGGCGCTGCGCCTCCATCTCGCAGCGGTGGGCCTCGTCGCGCGCCCCGTCCCGCTCCGCGCCGACCTCTGCGATCTCCACCTTCAGCGCCCGGCCGGCCTGCAGCGCCCGCTGGGCTGCGTCGCGCGCCTCGTCCAGCTCTCGGTTCAAGCTTCCCACCTGCTCCTCGGACTGTCCGATCTCGCGCTTGCGCGCCAGCAGCGAGCCGCTGTCGCGATCCCCCTCGCGGCCGCCCACGATCAGGCCTTCCGGGGTCACCACCTCGCCGGCCGCCGTGACGTAGGTCCAGCCCGGATCGGCCCGGTCCGCGAGCCGGCGTAGCGCCACGTCGAGGTCGTCGACGATCAGCACGTCGGCCAGCAACGTCCCAACCAGGTCGGCGCTGCTCCGGTCCGGCGCCTCGATCTTGTCGGCCGCCGGACCGACGATTCCGTCTCCGCGGGGCACCTCGGTCGCGGCCTCGCCGGGGGAGCGCCCGCGCCCCGCCAGCGAGCGCGGCAACAGTGCGACCCGTCCCCAGTCCTGGTCGACGACCCGCCCCAAGGCCGCCCGCGCCGCGGCCTCGTCGCGGGTCAGCACCGCTTGCAGGCGCTCCGCCAGCACCGCCTCGACCGCATGCTCGTAGCCGCCGGCAACCTGCACGATCGACGCCAGCACGCCCTCGAGGCCGTCCTCCGTTCCGTGCTCCGCGAGCAGCTCGCGCACCGCCCGCCCGTAGCCCTCGAGGCGCGCCTCCAGGTCGCGCAGCACACCGATCCGGGCCTCGCCCGCATCGCGCCGGCCGCGCAGATCCTCCACCGCGCCGCGCAGCCGCTCGCCTTCGGCGGCCAGCTCCGTCTCGCGGCTCGCCAGCGTCGCCAGCGCCTCTGCCGCCACCGCCTCGCGCTCGCGCGCGCGCTCCAGCGAGTCATCGAGATCGCGCAGCACCTGCTCGGTCTCGGCGCGCTCGGCCCGCGCCCGCGCTTGGCGCTCCTGCTCCGCCCGCCGCTGCTCTTCCAGCGCGTCGGCCCGCGCCCGAAACGCCGACTCCTTCTGGGAAAGACGCTCCCGGGCCTGCATCCGCGCCATCACCTCGGCGCGCAGCGTCTCGAGCTCCGCGTGCAGCCGCTCCTCGGTGCCGCGCCGCTCCCGCACCAGCTCGTCGCCGCCCCGCTCCCGCGCCCGCGCCGCCTGCAGCGGCTCGTCGAGCTCGGCCGCGCGTTCGCCGTGTCGGGCGCGCGATTCGGCCACCGCGCCGCATGCCGCCCGCAGCTCCTCGATCTCGGCCGCCGCCCGTTCGCGCCCCGCCTCCAGGCCCCGCCGGCGCTCGCGGTTCACCACCGCGTCGCGCTCCAGGCTCGCCACCCGCGCCCGCCGGTGCGACAGATCGAGCTCCGCCTCGCGCAGCTCGCCCGCCTGCTGGTCGGTGCTGGTGCGCAGCGCCTCCAGCGCGGCGTCGGCGCGCCCCGAGTCGGCCCGCGAGCCCGCCTCCTCGTCGGTCAGGCTCCTCTCGCGCGCCTCCAGGTCGGCCAGCCGGGTGCCGTACTCCTCCCAACGCAGGCGCGCGGTGTGCAGCTCCAGGCGCACGATCTCGGCCCGCAGCCGGCGGTAGCGGCGCGCCTTGCGCACCTGGTAAGCGAGGCTGCGCACCCCCTTCTCCACCTCGGCGACGATGTCGCTCAGACGCTCCAGGTTTCCTTCGGCTTCCTGCAGGCGCCGGCCGGTGGTCTTCAGGCGGTCCTTGTAGCGCATGATGCCGGCCGCCTGCTCGAAGAGAGTGCGGCGCTCGGCCGGATTGGTGCTGATGATCTGCTCGACCATCTTGAACTCGAGCACCGAGTAGGCGTCCTTGCCGACGCCGGTGTCGAGGAAGAGGTCGGTGATGTCCTTGAGGCGGCAGGGGACCTTGTTGATCAGGAAGTCGGAGACCCCGTCGCGAAACACCCGGCGGGTGATCGCCAGGTCCTCGTAGTCGACGTCGAGGGTGTCGCGCACGCCTTCGAAGGAGAGGGTGACCTCCGCCACCGACAAGGGCTTGCGCTCTCTGGTTCCCTTGAAGATCACGTCGTCCAGGCGCTCGCCCCGCAACTGGCGCATCGACGACTCACCGAGCACCCAGCGCACCGCATCGGCCACGTTGCTCTTGCCGCAGCCGTTGGGCCCCACGATCGCCGTGAAGCCGGAATCGAAGTCGATCCGGACCTTGTCGGCGAAGCTCTTGAAGCCGTAGCACTCAAGTCGGGAAAGGCGCATGCGGTGGCTGCTCTACCTGAGAAAAGCCCGTTGCGGAGGGAAGCGAGAAAGCGCACAGGCTACCAGAATCCGGGTGAAACCGGGTTAGTCTGGAAAGTTGACCGCGGTCCGAAAGGCCGGCGACAGGCCCGGACCGCCGGCACCGACCTGACGAACAGACTCAGGACCACCCGACGGTCCCCAAACCCAGGAGCAGACCTCCATGTCCCTCATCGATTCCCGCGCCCTGCTCTCCGCGGCGCTCACGGCGACCGCCCTCGGCGCATCGGCGAACGCCGCTACCCCCTCCCGCGTCTATCCCCTCCTTCCCTGGGAGGAGATCCCGATCCACACGCGGGGCGAGCTGATCGTCCGCTTCGCGGACCATGTCGACATCCACGACCTCGCGACCTTCCACGCAGGCATGGGCACCCGCGGGCGGCTGCTCAGCGAAGGGCTGAAGATGCAGCGGGTGGCCTTCGATCCGAGCATCGACATCGAGCGCATGATCGATCGGCTCAGCGCTTCTCCCCTGGTCGAGTACGCCGAGCCTAATTGGGTGGGACAGGCCCTCCACGTCCCGGACGACCCGATGTACATCGAGACCGGCAAGTGGAACGACGTCTACGTCGCCGAGGCCTTCCACCTCTTCCCGATCGACGTCGAGCGCGGCTGGGACAGCGCCACCGGCGAAGGCGTCGTCATCGCCCACATCGACACCGGGCTCGACTTCGATCATCCCGAGTTCGAAGGTCAGCTCTGGGTCAACGAGGACGAGATTCCCGACAACAATCGTGACGACGACGGCAACGGCGAAAAGGACGACGTGCACGGCATGGATTATGTCGGCAACAACAAAGGCCGCATGATCGAGATTCTCTTCCCGTGGCTCTACGACACCAAGGACGGCAATCCCGACGTGCACGAGACCGGCAACGACGGTTGGGGAGTTCCCGACCCCTCGATCGGCAACGGCCAGGACGACAATTTCGACGGCTATGCCGACATCGCCGTCTCCCACGGGACCATGACCGCCGGCGCCTGCTTCGCGGTGATGGACGACGCTCTCGGCATGCCGGGCGCGGCGCCCGACGCCAAGATCATGGTGCTGCGCGCCATCAACCCCGAGGGCCTGGCGCTCTTCGCCGACGTGATCGCGTCGATCGACTACGCCACCGAGAACGGCGCCGACATCATCAATCTGAGCCTCGGCTGGCCGATCGAAGGACGGTCGCTGCGCGAGGCCTGCGAGAACGCCTACGCCAACGGCGTGGTGATCATCGCCGCCAGCGGCAACGCCGCCCACGACGGCATCTCCGACGGCGTCGCCTATCCGGCCGGCTGGCCGACCACCCTGGCAGTGGGTGCCGGCAACACTTCGTTCGGACGCGCCGAGTACTCCGACTTCGGCGCCGCCCTCGACGTGCTCGCTCCCGGCGGCGACGTGGTTCTCGAGACCAGCACCTTCACCGAGATCTTCTGGAGCACCTGGGTCGCCTCCAAGGCCGACGACAACGACGGCATCGCGCCGATGGGCACGCCGGGTTGGGCCGGCGGCGCCGGCACCTCTTTCGCCTCGCCGGTGGTGGCGGGGCTGGCGGCGCTCTTCCTCGAGAAGCACCCCAGCGCCGGACCGGCGGCGGTCTACGACGCCTTCCGCCAGTCGGCGATCGACACCGGCCCCGACGGTTGGGACGAGCAGACCGGCTACGGCATGGTCAACGCACGCCGCCTGCTGGGGCAGACCATGGGCAAGGTGGCCGGCTTCATCTCACCGGACGACCAGAAGATGCCGCCCGGCCAGACCTACATCTCCAACGTGTTGATCACCAACGACGACGACGTCGCCCATACGGTCGACTTCGAGATCAATGTCTACGACAACGATCGGGTGCTGATCCCGAGCTACAGCCCGCTCGACACCGGAACGGTGACGCTGGATCCCGGCGAAGTGGTGCGCGGCTCGTTCCCGCACCCGACCCAGTTCGGCATGCCCCAGGGCGTCTACTTCATCTCGATCGAGCTCTTCGAGAACGACCAGCTGATCGACTACGAGGATTTCGCCTTCAACTTCAGCATGTTCCTGTAAACGCCTCGGCGACTGTCATCGAGTCGGCGGCGGCTCGCTCTGCTTGGAGCGGGCCGCCGTCTTGTGTGATCGGCCCAACTCGGCGAAGCGCGGGCCGGGGGGCCCTTCCCCAGTCGCTGGACGGCTTCTGGTCGAAGAGCCGTTGCCTCTATGTGTTCGAAGATGGCAACTGGCAGTCTTTTGAGGCCTGATCGATACCCTTTGCCTCAGACCAGGGGTTTCAACTCATGACTGGTGCTACGACCACCGGCTTCCGATTTGAGCATAATGCCGTGCTCCATCGCATCATCACGCCAGGTGTAGACGCCCACCCGCATCCGCCACCGCCGCCACCACCTCGGCCTCGTCCCCCTCCAGCAGCGTGCGCGGATCGAGCAGCAAGGCGTCGTCCGAGAGCCGGGCCACCACCGGGACCGCGCGCAGGCGCATCGCCTGGCCGAGCGCCGCGACCGAGCCGGGCCGCGCCCCCGACCCCATGCGCAGCCGCACGCAAGTCGTGGGCAGCGACGCTTCGGGGAAGGCGCCGCCTCCCACCCGCGAGTCGCTTTCGACCGTATCGACCCGCAGCGCGTCGCCCGCCCCCGAGTCCGCCGCGCCCAGCTCCTGCAACAAGCGCTCCCGCAGCCCCTCCGCGCGCCGCGCCAGATCGGCCGCGGTGGCGGCGAGCATGGTCGGCACCGGCAGCCCTCGCCAGGAGTCGTTCAGATAGGCGCGCAAAGTTGTCTCCAGCGCCGCGATGGTCAGGCGGTCGATGCGCAGCGCCCGGGTCAGAGGATCGGCGCGCAGCTCACGAATCCAACGCTCGCGCCCGGCGATCACCCCCGCCTGCGGCCCGCCCAGGATCTTGTCGCCGCTGAAGGTCACCAGGTCGGCGCCCATCTCCAACGACTGGCGCACCGTGTGCCGCTCCGGCAGGCCGAGCTGGCGCGGGTCGACCAGGTAGCCCGACCCCTGGTCCTCGACCAGCAGCAGGTCGTGGGCGCGCGAAAGAGCCGCGATCTCCGCCAGGTCGGGCCGCCCGACGAAGCCGGTGATGTGGAAGTTGGAGGGGTGCACCACCATGATCGCCGCGGTCTCGGGCCCGATCGCCGCCTGGTAGTCGGCCAGGTGGGTGCGGTTGGTCGTCCCCACCTCGCGCAGCCGGGCGCCGCCCCAGCCCATCACGTCGGGAATGCGGAAGCTGCCGCCGATCTCGACCAGCTCGCCGCGGCTCACGATCACCTCCTTGCCGCGCGCCAACGCCGACACCACCAGCAGCACCGCCCCGGCGTTGTTGTTCACCGCCAGCGCCGCCTCGGCCCCGGTCGCCAGACGCAGCAGGCGCTCGACTCCCTCGGCCCGGCGCCCGCGCCGCGCGCTGACCAGGTCGATCTCCACCGCCGAGTAGACCCCTGCGACCTCGGTCAGCGCCCGCGCCGCATCCTCGCCCAGCGGTGCCCGCCCCAGGTTGGTGTGCAGCACCACGCCGGTGGCGTTCACCACCCGCCGCGCCACCCCGCCGCGCACCACCCCCGCCGCCAGCGCCAACCGCGCCCGCGCCTCGGCGACCAGCCGCGCACGCTGCCGCTCCGGACGCGCCCGTGACTTGCGGCCGGCCACCACCCGCGCCCGCAGCTCCGCCACCACCTCACGCAGCAGCTCCGCCACCTCGGCCCGAGGCAGCCCGTCGGTGAGGGCGGCGACCTCGGGATCGTCCAACAAGGCGCCGACCGACGGCACCACAGCGCGCGGATCCATGGGCTCTCTCCTGGCTCGGTCCGGGCCCCGATCGGCCCGGCCGTTCAGAACGATACCGTGACCCCCTGCCGCAGGCGCGCATCGAAGGCATCGACCCCCGGCGGTGGCCGCGCGTCGCGGTCCAGCGCCAACGAGAGCTCCAACGCCACCCGCTCCCCGGGCCTCACGCTCAGCGCCGTGGTGCTCGACAGGCGCAGGTCGCGCGCGTCGTCGAGCGCCGGCTGCAGATAGGTCGTGGTCGCCAGCTCCCAACCCGGCGCCGGCGCGATCGATCCCGCGGCATAGCAGGAGAGCCGAGGCGTAGCGCGGCGCAGCTCCTCGTCGGGCGCCGCCGCGTCGCGCGCGATCCGCTCCAGCTCCAGCATCCCGGCCGCCCCCAGCGCCAGACCGACGCGCTCCGCGTCGCCAGCCACCCGCAACCGCACCCCCGCCCCCGCCAGCGCCCGCAGCTCCAGGCGCCGGAATTCGTCCAGCTCTCCCTGGACGAAGCTCTCCAGCGCCCAGCGCGAGCTCCAGTGCCAGCGATGTCGCAGATGCGCGAAGCGCCGATTGAGATAGCGCTCGCCTCCCGAGCGCCCCAGCTCCGCCGCCCCGGTCAGGAAACCCTGGTGCGCCCCGCGCCCCAGCTCCAACCACCCTTCGGCGCTCAGCGACAAACTCTCGCTGTTGCCGCCGCGCCACTCCCCGCTCAACCCCGCCGCGCCGCGCAGTCCCGCCTCCGGCGCGTGCGCCAGGCGCGACTGAACATCGACGATCTGCGCCCCGGCGGGCGCCGCCAAGGCCGTCAGCCAGACCGCGGCCACACAGATCGCGCTGCTGCGCAATTTCGGTTCTCCTGGTTCGATTCGGCACCGCCGGCCGCTGTCGCGCGCCGGCAGCGGCCGGCGGCACAGTATTGCAGACTCGTCGAATATAGTGGCACCGCCCCTTGCAACGCCCTCCCGCAGCCGCCACCATTCCCCTCATGCTCTCCCTCTCTTTCTCCCTCGCCCTCGCCCTCGCCACCGCCGCCCCGGCGGACCCCGAACCCACCGCCGCAGCCACCCCCGCCCCACCCCACCCCCAGGTCCGCCACGCGACCCCAAACGACCCCGAGGTCCTCCTCGCGACCCGAATCCACGCCCCCCCGCCGATCGTCGACGGCGTAGTCGATCCCCTCTGGGCCACCGCGCCGCCGCTGGCGATCGCAACCTCGGTCTGGGAGATCGCCGAGTTCGCCGGCTACGGCGGCAAGAGCTACCGCGCCACGCTGCGCGCGCTCTACGACGACACCAGGCTCTACATCCTGGCGCAATGGGACGATTCCACCCGCAGCGCCGACCGCCAGGAATGGTATTTCGACCCCGGCGCCGGCCGTTGGGTCCAGGAGTCGGGCCGGCCCACCTTCGCGAGCGGCCAGCTGGTCGAGCCGGCCCACTACGAAGACAAGCTGAGCTTGATCTGGAACATCGACGGAAGTGTCGCGGAGTTCGCGGACCAAGGGTGCATGGTGCTCTGCCACACCGGCGTCCGCGGTCACCCCTTCGGCAAGACCGCACTCAAGCACACCAACGCCGCTGCCGAAAGAGCCGACATGTGGCACTGGAAGCTGGTGCGCACCAACGCCGTGAACCAGGCCGACGATCAGCACGTCGACCACAGCGCGAGCGAGAAGGGCGGCGGCCGCCACGGCGACAGCGCCGCGGGGGGCGGCTACTCCGCGAATATGCAGCTCGTTGGTCATCCGGCCGGCGGCCGGGAAGCGGCGATCCCCCGCTACTACATTCCCGGGCGCACCGAATACAACACAATTCTGCACAGCGAAATCGCGATCGGCTTGGCGGTCGAGATCGAGACGCTGAGCCCCGACGGATCGCTGGTCGACGCCCGGGGCGCAGTCCTCGCGCCGACCGACTTCCCACGCCGCGGCCCGAGCCGAATCCCCAGCGTCACCATCGCCCCCTTCCGCGGCAGCAGAGGCGACCTGCAAAGCCACGGGCGCCACGACGGCGCCGGATGGACGGTCGAGATCGCCCGCGCCTTCGAGACCGACGACAAATCACACGACGTGCAATGGTCGGATCGTGGCGCCGGCGCCCGCTACGATTTCGGCTTCGCGGTATTCGACAACGCCCAGATCGCCCACGCCACCTCGAGCGAGGTTTATCGTCTCCTTTTCGAGCAGCGCTGACGACATTTTTCTATCGCCCAGGAACCCCCCGATGAACCGATCCCGCCTCGCCCCCCTCGCCGCCGCCCTGTCGCTGCCGATCCTCGCCGGCGGCTGCGCCTCGGTCCAGGAGATCGCCCGCGGCGCCCAGCTCTTGCCCACGGTCGAGATGGCCCGCGCCGGCATCGATCGCGTCTCCTTCGATTCGCTCGACCTGCGTTTCGATCTGGCGATCGACAACCCGAACGCGGTGGGCGTCGTTCTCTCCGGCCTCGACTGGCAGCTCGACTTCAACGACAAACGCTTTGCCGGCGGCACCGACCGCACCACCACCAAGATCGCGGCGCGCGGCCGCAGCACCCTGCCGATCCCCGCCACCGTCCACTTCAGCGACCTCTACGACACCATTACCTCTCTGGGCGGAGCCGCCGAGCTGCCCTACCGCTTCCACGGCTCGCTCGGCTTCGAGGTTCCGATCCTCGGCCGCGTCGCGGTCCCGATCAGCCACTCCGCGACCATCCCCGCTCTGCACGCCCCTTCGGTCGATGTCGCGGCGCTCGAAATCCGTCGCTTCTCACTGACCGGCGCCGACCTGGAGCTGCGCCTCGACGTCGACAACCCGAACGCCTTCGGCCTGATCCTCGACGCCCTGCGCTTCGACCTTGCCCTCGCCGGCGCCCGCGTGGCCTCCGGTAACGCGGGCCAATCGACGCCGATCGCGGGCGGCGACCAGGGCACGCTGCACATCCCGGTGGCGCTCGACTTCATGAGCACCGGTCGGGCCCTCTACACGGCACTGCGCGGCGGCAGCATCGACTGCAAGATCGGCGGCACCCTCGGCCTGGGCACCACCCTGCCGGAGATCGAATCTCTGTCTCTACCCTTTTCGTTGGCGGGTGCGGTGCCGATCAAACGATGATCGAGGCGCCTTGGTTTGGAAGAGGCCCCCTTCGGGGGACAGAGTGTGGCCGAGTCCCGTTTTGAGTCCGCGGCATCGCCCCCGGCTCTTCGAGGCTTCCGGACGCATGGCAGTTCAGCTCACCGGCGCCCATCTGCATCGGCCCGGTCGAAGGGCCGGGCCGGAGGTTAGTCTTCTCCAACCCCCCCGAATCCCTCAACCGGAGCGACGACATGCCCCAGCGCGCCTTCGCGACGGCCCTGACCGGCGCGCTGATCTCAGCCTCCGCGGCCTCCGCCTACCAGGTGGGCGACATCACCGACGACTGGACCGTGCTCGACGCCTGGGAAGAGGTATCGCATCGGCTCTACGACTACCGGGGCAAGCTGGTCCTCGTAAACCTCTTCCGCGACACCTGAGGCGGCTGCATGCTGGAGGCTCCAGCACTCGAAACGAATATCTGGCAGCCCTTCAAGGACCGCGGCGTCATGGTCTTCGCCATGAACCGCTTCTCTTACAAGATGGCGCAAGACTGGATCACCGAGTACGAGCTCAGCTACCCCGTGCTCTACGACCCGCCGCCCTCCGACGCCTACTGGAGCTACGCGCACCAAGTGCTGCCGCAAAACACACTCACTGACCGCAACTTCGAGGTGATCTTCGACCAGTCCGCGGGCTACGACGAGGAAGAGATCATCGAGCGGATCGAAGAGCATCTGCACCCCGTCGCGGTGGTGCTGGCGGGTTCGTCCGAGCAGGTGGTCGCCGGCGACGACTTCGCCTTCGATGCCCAGCTGAAGAACTGGGGCGACAGCGCGCACAGCTTCGACGCCTGGATCGACGTCATCCTGCCGGGCCATCGACGCCTGCCCAACAACCCGCGGCTCGGACCGCTGGCGATCACGCTCGGCGCCGGTCAAACCTGGATCGCGGCGCTTTCGCTATCGGTCCCCGCCCGCACGCCGGCGGCCGACAACTATCGAATCAAGCTCTCGATCGGATCGTTCGGCGCCGACGAAATCCGCAACTGCGACCTGATCGAAGTCGACGTGGTGGCCGGAGATCGTCAGCGCTGACACTTTCCGCAGTAGTATGTCGCTCGCTGCCCCTGGCGGCGCATGCGTAGCTCACGGCCACAGCGCGCGCAAGAGTCGCCGGCGCGGCCGTAGACCTGCAGCGACAGTCCGAAGTAGCCGGGCTCGCCGTCGGCGCGGGTGAAGTCGCGCAGACTGGTGCCGCCCTGATCGATCGCCTCTCGCAGCACCTGCTGAATCGCGTCCGCCAGGCGCCGGTGGCGCGGCAGCGAGATCCGCCCGGCGGCGCGAAAGGGGTGGATCTCGGCGCGGAAGAGCGTCTCGCTGGCGTAGATATTGCCCACCCCCACCACCACCGCCGCGTCCATGATGAAGGGCTTGACGGCCAGACGCCGGCCGCGCGAGCGCGCGAAGAGATGCGCGCCGTCAAAGGCCGCCTCCAGCGGCTCCGGACCGAGCTTGGCCAGCAGCGGATGGTCGAGGGGGCGGCGCTCGGTCCAGAGCAGAGCGCCGAAGCGGCGCGGATCGCGCAGCCGCAGCGCGCGCCCGTCGTCGAGCTCGATGTCGACGTGATCGTGGGGTCCGGGCGGCGCGCCGGCCGGCACGATGCGCAGGCTGCCCGACATGCCCAGGTGGATGATGGCAGTGCCGCGCACCGTCTCCAGCAGCAAGTACTTGCCGCGGCGGCGCACCGTCGTGAAGGTCTGCCCGCGCAGCCGCCGAATCCGCGCCGGCACCGGCCAGCGCAAGCGCGGCTGGCGCACAACGATCCGCTCGACCGCGCGGCCCTGCAGATGGGGCGCGATGCCGCGCCGGGTGATCTCCACTTCGGGCAGCTCAGGCACGGCGCTTCCGCTGGCGGCGGTCCCTCATCGTCCGAACACTCGAAAGCCGGCCCAGAAGTAGGGGTGCGACTCGGGGGCGATGCGCTCGAGCCGCGGGTCGGCGCGCTGGTCCGCGAGCTGCTCGCGCCGAGCTTCCGCCAACGCGGCCACCGCGTCGCCGTCGGCGGCGGCCAAGGCTCGGTAGAAACGCTCGATCAGGACGACCACGCCGCGGTCCTCGACCGACCACAGCGACGCCACCACGGCACGCGCCCCGGCCTGCACGAAGGCCCGGCTGAGACCGAGGATTCCCTCGGCTCCCGAGACCCGTCCACCGGCCACGTGGCAGGCCGAAATGACGACGATCGGCGCGCGCTCCAGCGTCACTTCGGCGATCTCGTAAGATTGCAACCAGGCGTCCTCGCGGTGTCGCGCCCCGGCCGAGAGCACCACCCCGGCATAGGAAGGATCGTCGCCGTCGACCAGCCCGTGACAGCCGAGATGAATGATGTCGGCAGCGCCCGCATGCTCGCGATAGGCCGCCTCACGGGCCTGCTCGCGCACCAATGCCCGCGTCTTGGGATAAATCTGTTGCAGAAGGCGCACCTCTTCGGCGGTGCCGGGCAGACGCGGCAGGTGGACCAGGGTGTCGGCCGAGGACTCCGCCTGCGCGTAGACCGGATCGCCGAACGCCAGCACCGTCGGCTCCGCCGCGGGAGCGCCGCGGGCGCGAATCAACGCCGGATCGAGCAGGGTCGCCGAAGGACCGTAGCCGATCTCGAAGCGCTCGCAGACGTACTCCGGCGCCGCGAAGCGGTCGACGCCCTCGCCCGCGTCCCAGCCCCTTTCGCCCGGCATCCGCAGCACCAGCATCTCGAAGGGCAGGCGGTGCAGCGGCCCGGAGGGCACGACCAAGAGCCGCCGCACTCCCTGCAAATGCTCCAGCGCCGACTCCAGAACCCAGTGCGCCAGGCGCCGCAGGTCGCGCGGGAGCAACGCCACCGGGCGCGGTGTGTCGCCGACCAGCGGCGCCACAACTTTGTCCACCAGGGCCTCGATCTCGGCGACCCCGCGCTCGAGAGTGAGCGCGTGCGCGCGCTCTTCGCGCACCACCCACAGGTGCAGCACGTCCCCCGCGGCGAAGTACTCCAGCAGCGCCACATCCGCACCCGCGACCACCCGCTCCCGCACTCGCGCCAGATCGAGCGGCTTCACCAATCCCTCGCTCGCCGCCAATCCCGGATCGGCGAGCGCCAGGTCGTCGAGCAGCGCGCTGTGCTCGCGGCGCACCCGCTGCAGCTCGCCCTCCAGGTAGCCGACCAATCCCCTGCGCGGGGCCGGAGCGGATTTCTCTTCGATCAGCGCGTCCTGCAACGCCCGCAGATGCAGCTCCAATCCGCTTCTCTTCTCGTCCACCGCGCCGGCGGCCGCGCCGCTGCCGCGCTCCCCGCGCACCAGTTCGAGCAGCGAGCGTGCCTTGGCCCGCTCGGCCATCTCGAAGGCGCGCTCCGGGTCCCCGGCGTCCTCCAGGAAAAATGTGCCGGCATCGCCCAGCAAGGGCTGCGATCCCTCCAACACCCGCACCCGCCGGCTGTCGGCACCGATGTCTCGCAACAGATGCTCCGCGTCGTCCACCGCCCTCTCGTACTCGGCGGCGGCCGCACCAGTGTCTCCCACGCTTCGCAGCGACTCGGCCAGCACGTGACGCGCGTCGATCAGCGCCAATATATCGGCCGCCCCGTCCAGGCAGCGACAGGCCCGTGTCGCCAACACCACCGCGCGCCTTGGCCGGCCACGCCGGAGCTCGGCGCGACTCCAGTCCCTGAGCACCGTGCCCTCGCCGCGGACATTCCCCAAGCGTCGATGGAGCGCCAGCGCCCGCCGTTGCAGACGCCGCGCCTCGCGGGTCTCGCCCGCCGTCTCTCGCAAGGCGGCCAAAGACACGAGACACTTCGCCTGTCCCGTCTGATCGCCCACATCGCGGTGAATCTCGAGGGCCTGCTCGAAGAGATCGAGCGCGCGACCAAGCTCGCCGGCGGCCCGCCGCCCGTCCGCCAGCTCGCGGATCGCCTCGGCCTCGCTGGCGCGGTCGCCCAGTTCCCGAAAGATCGCCAGCGCCCGGTCGAAGAGATTCGCGGCACGCTTCGGATCGCCGGTCTGACGGTGCAGCTTGGCCAGGTTCTGCAGCGTGACCCCCTCGAAACGTCGATTGCCCATCTCGCGCTGGATCCGCAGCGCCCGGTCGAGAAGCTCGCGCGCACGACCGTAGTTCCCACCATGATGCATGTGAACGCCCAGGTTCAAGAGCGCCATCCCCTCGGTCCACCGGTCTCCAACCTCCCGGCAGATCGCCACCGCCCGCTCCAGCAGCTCATCGGTACGGAGCGTGTCGCCCATCTTCTGGCTGCGGATCGCGAGGTTGCAGAGCGCCGCCGCCTCGCTGCGCCGGTTGCCGACCTCGCGATGAATGGCGAGCGCTTGCTCCAGGCTCTTGCGGATGTCCCTCGGGTCTCCTTGCTCGTCGGAAAAGGTCGTCAGGCTGGCGAGCGTCATCCCCTCGCCGAGACGGTCGCCGATCCCCCGCTGCAGCGCCAGGGCGGCGTGAAAGAGTTCCATCGCCGATTCCGATTCGCCGATGATCCCGCGCAGATGCGCCAGGAGCTGCGCACCTTGACCGGCCGAGCGCCGGTCGCGGACCGCGAGCGCCTCGGCGATGGCGGCGCGCGCAAAGCGCATGGCGCTGACCGGCCCGCTGACCGACATGGCGCGCCGGGTGACCACGAGATTGGCGCGGGCGCGCTCTCTGCCGGTACGCGCCCGGTCCAGCACCGCGGCACGAATCTCGTCCAGATCGCCGGGCGATCCGCGCAGCAGAGCGATCTGGGCGTGCAGGGTGCGCGCCCAATGCCGAAGCGCACGCGGAGCGTCGCAGCGCAGCACCCAGTCGACGATCTCCAGCGGGCGGTCGGTGTGGCCGCGCAGCAGATGCTCGCACAGGGCGAGGGCCACCACCGGCTCGTGGGCGGGCGGGTCGGGGCGGGGGAAGGCCGGCAGGACGCTTGCGGTCAGCTCTCGGTGCCAGTCGCCGGAGCGCGCCAGGCGCGCCGCGAGAGGGCCGAAGACCGCGTCGTCGATCCGCCGCAGCGCCTCCCAGTGGAGCATCGCCCGCTCGGCGGCATGCAGCCGCGGCGCGGAGGCGGGCGCACGGGATGCCGGAGCGAGACACAAGTCGGGATCCGATTCGACCGCCGCGCGGATCGCGGGCGGCACATCCGCCCAGGCGCCTGGTCCCTTCTCAGACCACTCCTCGGCCCGCTCGGCCGCCACCAGACTCGCCTCGGCGATCTCGCGCAGCGCCTCCGAATCCCAGGGAAACGACTCCACGAAGCTCCGGAGCGTGGCGACGCGGTCCTGCTCGAGCAGCTTCGGGACGATCTGTGACATCGGGCGTGGGACTCGAGAAACCAGAAGCGAAACGCGACGGGACGGTGGCTGTCGCCCCCCGGAGACGGCTCGACCATACCCGACCTCGGGTCCGCCGCCCACGCGGCTGTCGAAGATCGCTTCGTCGGTCGATGGTCCAGAAAGATGCCCGTGGACCAGCATCCGTTATAGTTTGAGTGCTCGACCCGTTCCACGCCTGGAGACCACCCGTGAGAATCTTCCGCGCTCTGGCGGCCCTGTGGCTGCCCGCGCTCCTTGCCTCGGCGCACGCTGCCGTGCTCACCGTGCCGGTTCCCTACGCCAAGATTCAAGACGCGATCAACGCCGCCGCGGTCAGCGGCGACACGGTGGTCATCGACAGTGTCGCCTCCCCGTACATGGGACCGGGCAACATCGATCTCTCGTTCGAGGGCAAAGAGGTGGTGGTCCAGAGCCTCGATCCCTTGTTGCCTCAGGTTCGCGACGCCACCGTGATCGATGCCGCCGATACTTCTCGCATCGCCTTGATCGACCAGGGCGAGGGCCCCGGCGCCAAGCTGCGCGGGCTGACATTGCGCAACGGCGGCAGTAGAACCTCCGGCCCCTTCGCCGGAAGCGGCGGCGCCCTGCTTTGCGTCGGCACCAGACCGGCGGTCGAGAACTGCAAGATCGTCAACAGCCAGGCCTGGGACGGCGGCGGGGCGGCCTGCGTCGACGGCGCGAGCGTGAAGCTGATCGACTGCCTGATCCACGCCAACAGCGCCGAAGAAGAGCTGAACGGGACCGGGCGCGGCGGGGCGGTCTACGCGTCGCAGAGCTCGGTCGTCGAGCTGCGCCGCTGCACTCTGGAGCAGAACGACGCCGAACGCAACGGCGGCGCGGTCTTCGCCGACGGCCAGAGCAGACTGGTGGTGATCCAGTCGACCCTGACCGGCAACCACGCGGGCAACGACGGCGGGGCGATCGCGGCGCTGAACGTGGCGCAGCTTCGGGTCCTGAAGTCGCAGATCCGCAACAACGACGCCGCCCGTTTCGGCGGCGGCCTGCGGGTCCACGGGAATTTCTACCCGATCATCTCAGCCTGCGAAATCCAGCTCAACGACGCCGGCGATACCGGAGGAGGGATGTACCTCACCAAGGCGTCGGGGATCGTGCGTTTCAGCAACTTCATCAACAACGAAGCCGAGCGCGGCGGCGGCGGCCTGCACGCCGGCCAATCGAACGTCACCCTACTGCGCTGCCAGATCCTGCGCAACGAGCTGACGTCCAACGCGGTGGCCAACGGCGGCGGCATCCAGTTCGTCGGCGGCGCGCCGCAGGTGGTGGCCTCGAGAATCGGCATCAACACCGCCCAGTCCGGCGGCGGCGTGGCGGCCCTGGCGCAGTCGAAGCCGACGCTGGTGAGCTGCATCATCGACTCCAACATCGTGCTGCTGCTCGACGAAGCGGCCGGTGCGGGCGGAGGCGTGCTGGCCGCCGACTCGTCTCCGATCCTGTCCCACTGCACGCTCGTCCACAACGAAATGACGATCGCCGGCGGCGCTCTCTACGTAGAGGGCGCCTCGTCGACCGTCGAGGTCCACAACAGCATCCTTTACTTCAACGATGGCAACCAGATCGACGTGGCCGCGGGCTCGGTGACGGTCGACTACACCGACGTCGAGGGGGGCTACACCGGTTTCGGCAACATCGATGTCGAGCCGACCTGGGAAGGCAACTTCCTACCGGATTTCAAGTACATTCCCGACGTGATGGCGGCGGTGGTCGACTCCGCCGATCCGGGCGACCCCGACGACTACATCGACTGGTGCGGGTTCGCCGACACTTTCGGCATCGAGCTATGGTGTACCGACTCCGACACCAACACCTGCGCCCCCGACATGGGCGCCTACGGCGGGCAGGAAGCCGAGTGGTGGATGAAAGGCACACCGGGGCAGATCCTCGATCCCTGCGGGATGTCGATGAGCCCCCTCTCCGCTATGATCGACGTGGACGAAGTGAAGCCGGAGCCGGACCCGGTGCCTCCGGTGCCACTGGCGGCGCTCCACCGCCGGCCCGACGAAGACCGAGACCGGCCCGGGGCCGGACGGCAAGAAGCGCGCTGACTCCGGCTTGACGGGGTGGGAACCACCCACCCCCCGAGAACGCGTCCGCCGCGGGGGTCCGAAGCAACCGATGAGTCGAAAAGACCTGGGCGCACGACTCGAGCAGGTGGACTGGGCCACCGTCGGCGTTCAGCTGGTCGGTTATGCCGCTTACCTGGCCCGCGGCTATCGCTGGGGGTCGAACGCGGCCGACACGCTGGCGCTCGGCATGGCCGCCGAGGACGTCGCCGCACTGGCGATTCGCAAAGTCTGGTCCGGCGAGCGGCGCTGGGATCCGGAACGTCACGACGAATTGCTCCGCTTCTTGAAAGGGGTCGTGAGGAGCGAGATGGGACACCTCTATCATCGATCCGCGGCGCGCCACGAGGTGCGCAACCCGACCGGTCCCGACGGGAACGAGTCGGAAGCGAAGCTGGAGCGGCGCGCCGGTGAGGCGATCGAGCGCTCCGATCCGGAATCGGCGCTGATCGACCGCGAGGAACGAGCCCGGGAGGCGGCGCGCATCCACGATCTGCGCGCCGCGGTGGCCGACAGGCCAGAGCTGATCGCGATCATCGACGCGATCGGAGCCGGCTGCGGCGAGCGCCCGCGCCATCTCGCCGAGCACCTGGGGATCGCCGTTCCGGAGATCAACAACCGCCTCAAACGCCTGCGTCGAGCAGCCCTGCGCATCGAACCGGGGGTGCCTCAATGAGCAAAGACGACGCACAGGAAATGGACGAGCGCGAGCTGGCGCGGCGCCTGGGCAGCGCCTTCGCCGAGACCGAGCCGGATGCCGATTTCGACGCCGCGGCCGAGCTGCGCGCCCTCGGCCTCGACCCGGACCAGGTGGCCGCGCGCATGAAGCGCGTGGCGGGCCGGGCGCGGCTGGAGCGGCGGGCCCGGCGGCTGCGTTCCTTTCTGGCCCGGCGTATCGACCACCTGCTGGAAGGCCTGGATTCGTTGCTGCCTCTGGCGCCGGCTCCCGCGGCGGTGCTGCGTGGCGGCGCCCACGCCCCCCGCAGCTCCGCCGATCCGCGCCTGGAAGAGGCCGTGGCGCTGCTCGGCAACGGCGCTTACGACCAGGCCAAGACCCGTCTCGACGACCTCATCGCCGACCACGGCCGGCAAGAGATCTACCTCTGGCTGCTGGCCCACGCCGAGCTCGGGCGGGGCGAGATCGGATGCGCCCGCGCATCGCTCGCCGCCATCGAGGGCGAGCTCGCACCGCGCGCGCGGGAGCTGCTGGAGGCGATCGAGGGGGAGGGGTTGTAGACGGATCCGTCATTCCGGCGCTCTCCTCTTCGTCATTCCGGCGAAAGCCGGAATCCACGCGTGGGCACCGGCCCGATCCGCGGCTACCCGCCACGTTCTGAGGAGGCAGCATTGGGCGGGCGCGGGGTCGGGATTGAATCCGGGAACGTGAGCAGCGTAGCGAAGCGTCAGGAGACGGAAAAAGCCGTTGACGCCACCCAAAGACGAGAATAGCGTAAGGGCACCCCCCGACGCAGTCAGGTCGATGACGACATGTCGTCGCTTGAGCCATGAGCCCGGGAGGTGTGCTGTGACACGCGAGATCGGCCAACGCTGGATGTCGTTCCTCTCTCGTTCCTCGTAGCTCTATGGGTCGCGCCGCTGGCTGAAGGGCAGGCACTGCCGCCCTACTACGAGCCGTGGCCAGCCGGTGTGAGCCTGGTCGAGAACAGCCGCTTCGATGCGATCCAGTTGATCGGGCCAATGAACACCGACGGCCTCTCATCCGAGTTCCTCACCTACCGGGCCGACCTGACCCAGCCAAGGCACGGGACGCGGCACGCGAAGGCGTTTCAGTGGGCTGAGTCGCCGATCCGGGTCTCCTTCTACGCCAGACCCGAGATCCCGGAAGCTCGATTGCAGCTCACGGCCATTCTGCGCGGCATCGCCGGTCAAGAGGAGGCCACGACGACGACTCTCTCGCTCGACCCACCCGCGGAGGAGTACGAGCACGTGGTCTGGGATGTCGAGCCGACCGGCTTCGCGGTCGAAGAGATCGAGCTCAGGATCTTCGCGCTGGACGCCGGCAAGATCTGGCTCGACTTTCTGCGGATCACCGACGATCTGGAGTGGTTGAGCGAAGGGACGGAACCTCCGATCTACGCCCGTACCGACGAGGGCTACCTCACCAAGAACGGCGCGCCCCATTTTCCGCGGATCCTGTGGTGGGGCAATGCCGCCTGGCGCGATCCCAACGATCTGGACGATGCCTTCGGCGCCCTGGCCGATCGCGGCTTCAGCGGGGTGTTCGCGCCACCCAGACAGGGCGATCCCGCCTCCTACTCACGGCGCGGCCTGCGCGTCTTCCTCGACACCGCGGAATGCCATGGGCTCGAGGTGATCGCGCACCTGCCGATCTTCCCCTGCTGTCCTGGAGGCGACTGGCCCAAAGAACGTGTACTGGTGGAAAGCTGGGTGGGAGGGTTCAGCGATCATCCGGCGCTCTTCGGCTGGCTGTTGCGCGACGAGGTCACGCTCCACCAGATTCGTGACCTGCCCCCCAGTTGGCCGGTTCGCGACTGGGTGCGCGCGGCCGAGGACGATCCGGACCGATTCCATCCGCTGCTGGCGTACACCAGCGAAGGCCCCTTTGTCGCTCCCTGGACCTGGAGTGATTCGCTCCACTTCAACACCTACGACTGCTTGCAGTACTTCCACGGCAACGTCGACATCATCGCCCCGAACATGCTGCCGATCCAGAACAACCTCTCCGGAAACAACCCCCGCCGACGCTACTCGATCGCGACCAGGCTGGCCAAGTCCAGCGCGATGCAGGCCCGCCTGACCCAGCCCGGCGATGTGCCGATGATCATGCCCTCGATTCAGGTGGAGCCCGCCCACTGCAACACCCGCTCACCCTCGGCCGTCGATGTGGGCGGCATGGTCGCACAGGCGGCGCTGGAAGGGGCGTCTGGGGTGCTGTTCTGGAAGGCGTATTGGGATCTGGCCGCGGAAGAGGAGGTCACGCCTCCAGGGCAGGAGCCGGAGTACGGAAAGGTCGCCAACGGTTACCCGGATCCCGACGATGGATGCGACGAGGGAGACGACCCGGAGTATCGCGAGTTTCGTCTGCTGATTGCCGATTCGCGCGAGCTCTGGGAGGACCGGGATGCCAGCTACGGCCTGCCCGGACAGGGAGACACCGTCGCGGGTGGTGCGCAGTCGCTGTGGCAGGACCTGCCGACGATCTTCGAGAAGGCGACCCAGCTCTTTCAGAAGATCTACGCGAAGACTACCGGGGATGGGTTTGAGAGGGAGTTGATTTACGATGATGGCGCCGATGTTGAGGTGGTGGATGGTTACGTCAAGAGCCCCTCTGGTGGCGACGGAGAGAGCTGGCAGATGCAAGTGGGAGGGAGAGGCGGCCACTACCGCTCGATGCTTCGATTCGAGTCTGACGGATTCAACGCGAACTATGGTACCGACTGCGACACGAGAGTGCGCCGGGCGGTGTTGCGCACACTCCTGCTGCATAACCAGGACGTGCCTCTGGGGCCTGGTGAGGACGCCCCGCTTCCGCCTGGTGACGAGGGCGAAGACGTCGCTCTGAACCTGTTCGCCGCTGAGCTGCCCGCGGGATTCGACTACTGGTCCGAGGGAGACATCTCGTGGACCACCGTGGGGGAGTGGCTGGACAATTCCGCGGTCGGCCTCATGGACTGGGATACGATCGTAGCGATCGAGCGCATGGAGAAGCACCTGGCAGGGCAGTTGTTCTACGATCACGTCTACCTTGAGTTCGACCTTACCGATCTTTTCTGCCAGTGGGCCTCCTCCACCAACCCCAACTCCGGCCTCTTCATCCAACCCGACTTCCGCCGACAGCTCGCTGCATACTACGCCGTCATTGGAACCGAGGACTGGCCTCCGGAAAAGCAGCCCTTCGTCTCCCCCCATCTCGAGATCCACTCCTATCCCGCCGACACGAGCGGCCCGCGGGTAGAATCGTTCGAGGTGGCCGCCGATTTCGCATGGGAGGTCGGCGCGGACCTGTACGTTCTGGAGGATTGGGACAGCGCGGACAGAAACGAAGCCTGGCTCGCGGTAACGAATCCGGCCAATATGTCGCAGTGCTTGCAGGTCTACTCCGGTCAGGTCGATACCACGTACCTGGTGCAGGGATACGATCTTTGGAGGGGGCAACCGCGGGCGCCGTATGCGGCTTCTTGGAAGCCCGCTAGAAACTGCTCGGAGTACAGCGCAGTGAGCTGCGAGTGCGTTCCCACGGCGGGGGATACCCTGTGGTGCGGCGAGGACCCTCATGAGTACATGTGTTGGTACTACTTCGGGACGAAGATCCTGCCCTGGGAAACCAGGCTCCTCAAGGTGTACAAGTGATGAAGACGCGACGAGAACAGCGAAGACGGGCGTGCCGATTTCCGCTTCTGCTTCTTTCTGCACTGGCCTGCACGGGAGCGAGCGCGCTGGAGCGGGATTGCGACATCTACCGCGGCGTCTACCCCTCCTACGCCGGCGGCTGCTTTCTGAGCGACGGCGGCTGGTGGATCCACGGAGATCGCTGGGCGATTCCGGGCTTGCGCGAGACATCTCGAAGGGTGTCGGTCTCCCAACGATTCACCGGATCCCCACCACGGCCACCGTCGCCGGCGCGGCTGGCGACGCTGTTTACCTACTGTCGATTCCGCACTATCCGGAACGGCCGGTCGTAGGCGTACTCGACTGGTCGTGCAGGCCGGGTCTGCCTCGGGCGGTCGGAGAGCTTCCCGTGGAGTTCTCCGACGTCTGGGCGATGACCGTGACTGACCTGAGCCTCTGGGTGAACGCCCGGCTTTTCGAAAGGGCATCCTCCCTCCATCGATTCGACATCAGCACTCCCACGCAGCCGACGTACATGGGTTGGATCGTGGGGTCGTCAAGCCGGGCCATCGAAAGTGGCGGCTTGCTCTTTTCGCTTAGGCTGCCCGTGCTTGTCATCGACCCCACCATCCGTGACTCGATCGCCGTCATCGGAACGATCGAGGTCGAGGAGTCGGTCCAGGATCTGGCCCACGTCCCGCCCTACGTGGCGGCGATCAGCGGAGACTCGATCTCCCTCTTCGATATCTCCGCTCCCGCCTCCCCCATCCCGCTCGGCAGCGTGGCGACCGCCGCCACCAACCTGGAGGCGGGTCCCAACGTCGTCTTCGCCCTCGGCGATTCTCTCCACGTGCTGGATTGGCGGGACCGGCCTTCCCTGGCAACGCTTGCGGCGATCGACATTCCGGGAGCCGCCCGCGACGCTTCTATTCGACCCCGCGCGCGATGCGATCCTGGTCGCCGCGGGAGAGGAGGGAGCGTACACCGTCGATGTGTCGCTGCCGAGCGCGCCGGTCTTGCAGTGGCGGGAGCCGGAGCGGGAGGGCCTAACGGTTCACAATGCGTCTCAAACCTCGGAACGTGTCTACTTGGCAACCTCGAGGCCGCCTGGGTTCACGATTGTCGACGCAGCCGATCTCGACCATCCGCGATGGTCCGGCACCATCACGGAGACCCGGAACATGCCCAAGGATGTGGTCGGTGAACGAGGCGACCGTTATGTGTACGCCTTGAAGCCGGGACTTCCTTGCGCCATCACGGTCTGGGATGTAGGGGAATGGACGAGCCCGACTCTGGTGGACTCGGTCGCCTTGCCGAGCTGGGCCTTCTTCGATCTCCTGATCGACGGTTCTATTCTCTATGCGGCCGGGATGGGGATTCAGTCGTTCGACATCAGCAAGCCGGCCTGTCCAACTCCCTTGACGTACTTGCCCTTCACAGGGTACCTCAGTGAGCCGTCCTACGCTCGGGTGGAGGCAGGAGGGCGTAACTTCGTGGTAACCATGACCGACACGGTCCGTGTCGTGGAGGTCAGCGATCCCGCTTCGCCCACGCTGGTCTTCAGAGACACGATCGAAGATGTGTCGCTCTGGGGCGGGTGCGCGGCGAAGGGATCGTTCGTTTTCGCCCTCCCACGCAACGACAGCGACGAGCTCTGGTCGATCGACTTCTCGAAGCCGGAGACGCCGCGCGTGGTCCACAAGATGATCCTCGAGGAGGGAGAGGGCCAGTATCAGCAGATGACTGTGGACGGCGACTGGCTCTATACGGCGCCCGTTGTGATGGAAGACCCGCTCCCCTCGCTCCACGTCTTGCGCATCGACGCCGGCGGCGCCCTGCGCGAGGTCGCGAGGCATCAGCTTTTCGCGGAAACCTGGGCGCTGGCGGCGAGGGAGCGCCACATTTTGATCGGAGGCGAATACGGCTTCGGCTGGCTGGTCGACGAGAGCCGGGCGACCACCCTGTTGCCAGGGCCGAAATAGGAGTCGGATGTCGACACGGCCCAGCCGATCGCTGCTCAATCTGCCGCCGGTGCTGGCCCTCCTCGCTGTCGCCGGCACGGCGGCCGCGGCGGGAGCGCCGGACTGCCCCACCTACCACGGCACCTACCCCCGCTACGCCTCGGGCTGCGTGTTGAGCGACACCGGTTGGTGGTTCTATGGCGATCGCCGCTAGAGCGGGCACCTGGTTCACGAGCGTTAGAGTCGGGGCGACGAGCTCAGGTGGCAGAGGTGGCCGATCTTGCCGTACACGGGGCCCATCGCCGCGGCGGGGATGGCTGTGTACACGCCGGAGTTCGACACGGGCCTGGCGGTGCTCGATCGGAGCTGCCCCGCGGACTGATGGAGTGGATCGAAACCCTGCCGATCCTCAGCCACGAGTACGATGAGATCAACATGGCCGTCGTCGGCGCCGACTGCGGATAGGCCATTCAAACCGGGTTTTCGTCCTTCGCCAGGTCCGAGATCGAGCTCATCGCGCCCCCTCCACCTCTTCACCAGAGCCTTTGGGAGCCCGCCGGAACCCACCGAGCAGCTCATCTGTGGCTCTCCGGCAGCTCATCGGATCGATAGCGCTTGCTTGTGAGCCGGTCTGCTCCCGAGAGTCGCCAGGCAGGGCAAGCTCCGCCCCTTGCGCGGTTTGAGCGCCATGCCATGCGTATTTCCGAGGACGAGGGCGGTCGCGCGAGTCGTGAAACGATCGGCCGGCTGACGTCAGGCGAAGTCGAGCTCGAGCTCATCGAGCGGTCGCGCGGGTTCGATCGGGGGCACACGGGTCGGCAGACCGACCGAGCTCAGAATGCGCATAATCGTGTCGGGTTCGGTAATGAACGAGATGAGCTCGAGCCAGCCACCCGCGCAGTCCAGGCAGGCCAGGGCGTCGATCCCGAACACGCGTTTCAACAATCGCGCCCAGGTGAGCCTCGCGCGCCCTCGCGCGGGGAAGTCCTCGACCTGATTCTCGGCCTCGGCAGGGCATTTGGGGCACGGGTCCGGGGAGGGATCGAAAGCCGCGGGCACGACCCGAGATCGCAGTGCGGTGTTGGGCGCGAGCACACCGTGGTAGACGAGCAGGTGGCTGCGCGGCGCGGGTATGAGAGCCACGAGCCGCTCGGTGGCGATCGGCGGGCGCGCGACATAGCGGCACAACCGTTCCAGGGCGGGGCGATCGTCGGCCTGCAGAACCACGCCAGCGCGGATGTTGAACCCGCCGGCGCTGGTGTCGCGGCGGATCGTTGCCGTCCCCGCGGCTCCCCGCGCCAGGCGAGTCGCCGGCGGAATGCGCATCCCTGCGCGCGGACCTTGGGCGATGGTGCCGGCGGCGGAGGCGTGGCCGAGACGCAGGAGAATCTCGTCATCGGTGTCGCCCTCTTCCTCGCCGACGCTCGCCATCGTAAACCCGCGTTCCTCCAGCGCACGGGCGACCCTGCGGCGAACCCGGCGCGCGATGCGAGCCAGATCGTCTTCGTCAGGCGCCGGTGTGGGATGGAAGAGCAGCTCGCCAGAATCACCTCCGTATGGATCCTGGTTTTGGCTCGTGTTGATGGTCTGGATCGAAGGGTTCGGACTCTGTGCTCGACGGTGCCGAGCGCGACGCTGCCGGTACCGCACCTCCGCGAGGGACCTCGATCGACACAGTGGCGGACGTGCCGTGGCTCAGTCTTCGCCGAGTGAGTGTCGTATGATTCGGCGGATGGTTGCGGGATCTCGGCGCTCGAGGTCATCGTCGGTCACCAGCGCTGGGCGATCTCTGCTGAGCGGCTGTGCCGGCAGGGAGAGCACCTGGAAGCGGGTTCCATCGAAGGCGACGAGGTCTTGCTCGAGGAGTGTCTTGCGGGCCGCGAGGTAGTCGTCGAGTGTCATCTCCAGCGTCGTGCAAATGCGATCGTATGCGTAGAAGCTGACGCCGTTGCGGTCGCCGGCGAGCACCAGAAAGAAGTAGAGGCGCTCAGTCGAGATGCTCGTCGCAGCGCCATTGGGAGTCCTTGCGTTTCTGGTCCTCTGGATCGCCTTGTGGGGCGCGAGGGCGCCGCCCGCGATCGATGCGACGATCATACTCGACCGGCGCCGGAGGGTGTGTGCTCCACAACACAACGTTGGACGGAGAGGCGCCCAGAAGAGCATACTGGAGTGTGTGACAAGAGCAGGGTAGCTGCCCGGCGCCAAGAGCACAGTGTCGCTGTGCGACGCAGCATCGAGCGCGGCCTGAATGACCGGGAAATCACCTGGAACACGCCACGTGGTCGCACTTGCCGAGAAGATCAGGGCGCAGATCACGAGCGATGGGCGGAGCTTCACGCGTATTCTCCCTTGGTCCTTGGTCTGGGCGAGCGCGTGAGAAAGGACGGCTGCGATCAGTTGATGAGCGCGCAATCCGGTCGACCGCTCAGGGGCACGCCGCAGTCGATGGTGCTATTCCAGTGGACGCGCGAGGTTCCGTCGAGCGACACGCTGGGCAGAGGCGGAACGACATAACCTATGCCTGTGAGCCAGCCATATCCCGGAGTGTTTTCGGGCATTGGGCCAAAGTCGATGAGACCGCTGGTCATCTCGGTCTGTTCCCAGTTTCCCTCCTTGCCCTCCACGGTGGCGTAGTTGTGGCTTGTGCCAACGAAGTCGACCGCTCGATTGGCGATCAGGTCGATGGACTTCGCCGGGCCCAAGAGGCAGAGCGTCAGCACAGCGCCAATGATTCTTCTCACGACGTCGGCCTCCATCAACCGGCACGCCGAGCGTTGCGCGACCGGCCGAGCAGCGATCCGTTATCGCGATCGGTCCGTCTGATCAACGTTTCCTCCTGGGGCTCCCGTCTGGCTCGGGAAGGAGGCTGCGCCACGAAGTGGTTCCGTCGGGAGAGCCCGACTGCATGCTCCAGCATAAACCGCGGCAGCGGTCGGCGAGGGGATGCAACGCTCTCTGCTCTGCCTGGTAAGGAAACTCGCGATCGCTGATGGTCACCGGCGCGGCGCTCTGCTTTCAAAGGCATAGCGCAACAGGTTTGTGGCATGCACATGCCTCCGACGATGCCGCGGCGCCTGCTGAAGAAGCTGCAACTCAACATTTCGCTCCGACGACAGAGATCGAAGCGCCGCCGAATCTCGGAGCGGGTGCGGCGCGCCCGCTGGGGGGGGTAGGCGTCATCCCCCGCGACGCTGCTCGCGAAGGATGGCGTGGATGGTCTCGTCGAGGCTGCCGAGGAACAGGGATCGGTCGCGCTTCGAGAAGGGCGGCGGCCCCCCCGTGAGTGTGCCGGCCTCGCGAAGATGGGCTAGCAGGTCGCGAGTTGCCAGCGCCTCCCCGATGGAGTCGGCGTCGAATACCCTGCCTCGGGGGCTCAGGGCGCGGGCGCCCTTGCGGAGCACGCGCGAGGCGAGAGGAATGTCGGCGGTGATCACGATATCTCCGGGGGCTGCGGCCTCGGCGATCCAGTCGTCGGCCGCATCGGGATCGTCGCTCACCAGCACCAGATCGACCGAACCGTGGTCGGGCACGCGCATCCAGCTGTTCGAGACGAGACGCACGGCGAGCCGATGGCGTTCGGCGACGCGGTAGATCTCCGGCTTCACCGGGCAGGCATCAGCATCGACGTAGATCGTCATGGGCGTGCTTTCGGGAGAGTGTCTCCGAACGGCTCATTGCCCGGTTTCGGGGCAGGAACGCGGCAGCGTTGCGGGGGCATCGAGCACGGAGGGAGTGAGACGCCGCAGCGACCTGGGCACGGAACTGGGCGTTGCGACTCCGCGGTCGAAAGGGTCGTTGCCTTACACGTCCATCGATTCCGGCTCGTAGTACTCCCGTGGGTGTTTGCAGCACGGGCATTTTCCCGGAGGCTGGGTCCCCTCGTGAATGTAGCCGCACACCGAGCACTTCCATCGAATCGGGGCCTCGCGCTTGTAGACGGTTCCTTTCTCGACCATCTCGAGCAGGCGCTTGTAACGGTCGCGGTGCTCGGCTTCGACCCGGGCGATCATCTTGAACAGAAGCGCCGCCTCTTTGTTGCCCTCCTCTTCGGCCGCTGCGGCAAACTCCGGATACATCGCGGTGGTCTCGTAGTGCTCACCCTCGATCGCCTCTTTCAGGTTCGCCACCGTATCGCCGATTCCACCGAGCAACGCGAACTCGTCCTTCGCGTGCCGCATCTCGTTGATCGCCGTCTCCTCGAATACCTTGGCGATATAGTGATAGCCCTCCTTCTGCGCCACCTTGGCGAAATAGGTGTACATATTGCGCGCCTTACTCTCGCCCGCAAACGCAGCCTCTAGATTCTCTTCTGTCTTCGACATCGATCGTTCCTCGCATGGATATCTCTCTCGACCAGCGATCGGGGATTCGGTCGTTGCGCCCGATCGCGCGGGGCGCCCATTGTAGTTGGGTTTGTCCGAGCACTGGTAGGCGAATGCACCCGGGACTGAACTTAGGGTCCGCGCAGAAATACTGTCATCCGACCCACAGCCCACAGCCCACGGCCCACGGTCCACAGTCCAAATGCGCAAGGCAGCACCGTCCGGGACCGGCGTGAACGGTTACACCCGGACTCCCCGGTGTTCGGCACGAGTGGGGACCGCGTCACGCTCCGGGACGCGCAGGGCAGTGCGCGTTGTCACACCGCGGGCAGACCATCCCGCGGATCAGCACGCCGGCCCCGATCAGCAGGACCACGTACACACCCAGGGCCGCCGTGCTCCTCCACATCCAGGCCAGGGGGACACCCAGCAGGGCGAGCAGCGCCGCGACAGTGACGGCCAGCGCGATGGCGCCGTACTCGCCCGGCGACGTCCCTGGGAACAGCCACCGCGCTACCATGCCGGGCACCACGTGGCCACAGCGATCCCGGCACGGACACCGCGCGCAGAAGACTGCGATGATCGCGATGGACGAGGTTCCGGCGATAGCCAGGTAGGCTGTCCCCCACCCAGCCGAGTAGGTGAAGGCGACCGCCGCCGCGAGGGAAGCGGCTCCGAGAACCATGAGCAGGCTTACGATACCGGCGACGCGACTCTGCATGTCACCTCCTGGCTCTGCCGTGGAATCCCTGGAGGGCGGCAGGTTGGTCTGGTCGCGAGCGCCTCGTATGGTAGGGGAGCACAGGTCGCGGGACCATCCCCCTGTAGCCTATCCTGCCTGCACGAATCCCGGCGCCGGCGCCGGGAGGACGACGCGGAAGGGCATGCACAGGTTGAACCCGAAGGCCATCGGGGAGTTTAGGTGCGGTTGTCAACCACCTACCGTCCGAAAACTCAGGACAGTCGCCGGCCGA
>CAZBBK010000069.1:0-3515 GCA_964490075.1 uncultured Gemmatimonadota bacterium
ATGGAGTACTTCCAGCTCGACGGCGGCGTCCTGGTCAACACCGGTTACTGCCCCTTGCCGGTCGAGTTCGGGTGGGGCTTCGGGCTGAACTTCAGCTCGGTCGACCTGAAGGTCGCCGACATCGCCTCTTTCAGCTGCAACTTCCCGGTGCAGGCGGTGGAGCCGGCGGAAGAGATCTGCGGTGGTGGCGAGGTGCCCGACTTCGTCGTCAACTACCAGGAACTGGCCTTCCTCTTCGTGGGAAGCGGTGGTGGACCGTTGGCGGTGAAGGTGCGCAACAACACCGACGCCGCGGCCGAGAAGGTGCTCTGGCTGACCGCGCCGCGCGGCATCGACATTCCGCTCGGTGAAGCGACATCTTTCCCGGTCGGCAGCAGTACTTTCTACACCGGCGTCCCCGATCAGGATTTGCCGATTCCACCCGGCGACTACGCCGGAACGATCACGCTGGGAGACCAGGTGGGAGGCGCCGGCGACGCCTCGACCGAGGTCGACTTCAGCGTCGTCGAATCCGGGGTGCAGTAGCTCGGACCAGGAGCTCGGGGCACGGGGGCCGTGGCGCCCTCGTGCCCCTTCATTTCTCTCGATCAGGAGAGCGTCCAGCGATGCGCATTTCGATCGCCCTCGGGTTGTTGCTCCTTTTCTGCTGCGGCTCATGCGCCCCTCCCTCGATCCCTGCGCGGCCGAACATCGTGCTGATCACCCTCGACACGGTGCGCGCCGATCATCTCTCCTGCTACGGCTACCAGCACAGTGCCACTCCGGCGGTCGATCGCATCGCCGCCGAGGGGCTGCGCTTCGATCTCGCCCTGAGCTCCTCTCCCTGGACCTTGCCGGCGCACGCCTCGATCTTCACCGGGCTCGCCGTTTCGCAGCATGGCGCGCGCTACGACGTTCGCGGCAGCGAGGGGATCAACCTGCATCGCATTCGTTCCCTGGGACCGGGTCCGGCCACGCTGGCGCAGCTTCTGGGGGAGGTCGGCTACCACAGCGCGGCGGCGGTGGGCGGGGTCTGGATGCAGCCCAAGTTCGGCGTCGGCAGAGGCTTCGATCGCTACGAGGCGCGCATCGAAAGCTGGGCCGGGGTGCCGGCCGAGGAGCTCACCGAGACCGCCATCGAGCTGCTGGACCAGCGCCCGGTCGAACGTCCCTTCCTGCTCTTCCTCAACTACTTCGACGCTCACCTGCCCTACGCCCCGCCGCCGCGCTTCAATCCGAGCGGCGCGCGCCTGGAGCGCACGGGAGCCGAGATCGAGCTGGATGTCAACCGCAAGGGCGCGGTCCTCGATTCCGCCGAGCGGACCCAACTCCACGCCCTTTACGACGCGGAGATCCGGCGCATCGACCACTCCCTGGATCGGCTCTGGCGCGCCCTCGAGGAGCGTGGTCTATACGACGAGACCTGGATCATCGTCACCGCCGACCACGGCGAGAGCTTCGGCGAGCACCGCTTTTTCGGACATGGTCTGCGGGTCTGGCACGATGTCGCCCGTGTGCCCCTGCTGATGAAGGCCCCGGCCTCCGCGAGCTGGGCGAAGCCGCGCGGCCGGGTGGTCAGCGAGCCGGTGCAGACCCGGATGTGCTTCACGACCATTCTGGAGGAGCTCGGGATCGGCCTGCCGGAGCACGTCTCGGGAAGCAACCTGGTCGGATCGGACCGATCCAAGGAGCCGATCGTGGTCGAGGCCTTCCGCAGCTACTCGGCGATCAAGAAGTTCGGGGCCGCTTTCGATCGCGACGAACGCGCCCTCTACCGGGGCCGCCACAAGCTGCTGCGTCGCTCCGATGGCAGCCTGGCGCTTTTCGACGTGGTCGCCGATCCCGCGGAAGAGGTCGATCTGGCGGAGCGCGAGCCGGAGCGCACCGAGGAGCTGGCGGACGCGCTCGCCAACTGGACGCTGCACAGCGGGCGACCGCTCTTCGAGGGCGCTCCGGCGCGGATCGACCGGCAGGATGCCGAGCGGCTGCGTGCGTTGGGCTACCTGGATTAGGGTTCGCGCAAGAATGACTTGCTGTGTTGGCGCCCAGATGTGGTGCAGATGGGATGCCAAAATAGCAGGTCATTCTTGCGCGAACCCTTAGTCGGCCACCACCTTCCGGTAGGCCTCGACCGTGCCCTCGACGGTGCGCTCCCAGGTGTAGTGGCGGGCCCGGGCGAAGCCGCGCTCGCGCATCTCTGTGCGCTGCCGCCGCGAGGCCAGCAGCTCCTGGATCGCCACCGCCAGGGCCTGCCAGTCGTCGGCTTCGACCAGGGCCGCGGCCCCGGCGGCCACCTCGGGAAGCGCGCCCGAGCGGGAGCAGACCACTGGCGTGCCGCAGGCGAAAGCCTCCAGGATCGGCATGCCGAAGCCCTCGTAGTGCGAAGGGAAGACCAATGCCTCGGCGCAGCCGTAGAGCAAAGGCAGGTCCTGGTCGGCCACGAAACCGGGGAAGTGGACGCGCTCTTTCATTCCCAGCTCTTCGATGAGGCCGGGCAGACGCTCCGATTTCCAGCCCTTGCCGCCGGCGAGCACCAGGCCGATCTCGGCCGGCAGCCGGGTCAGCGCCCGCACCGCGGCAGCCTGGTTCTTGCGCGGCTCGATCGTGCTGACCAGCAGCAGGTAGGGGGGGCGCACCCCGTAGCGCTCCCGCAGCAGCTCCTGAGCGGCGGTGCGATCGCGCGGTGGCGTGTAGCAGGGATCGACACCGGGCGCAGCGACCGTGACTCGCTCCCGGCCGATGCCCAGGTGCTGCTCGATGTCGCGCGCCGCCGCTTCGCTGATCGTCAGGAAATGGGCCGCCCGCTTCGCGCAGCGCAGGAACTGGCGCCAGCCGTAGAGGGTTGCCGCCGCGACGGTCTCCGGGTAGAGCTGCGGAACCAGGTCGTAGACGGTGATCAGGGTCGGCAGCCCGCGCGGCGCCGGCGCCCGCCCGACGTGGAAGGCGAAGTGGAGCAGGTCGAGCGGTTGGCGCCCCAGAAAGCGCGCCCGCGACGCGTCGCGCAGGCGGTTGTGCGCGCGCCCGAGGGGCGAGGGAGGCTCCTCGCCCGGGGGCGGCAGGGGTCGTGTGGCAACCGACTGCTCACGCGCCGGTAGACCCAGGGTGTCGCGCAGGCCCGGAAAGCGCTGGAGCGGCAGGCCGGCGAAGGGGCCGGCGTGGGTATGCGGATCCTGGTAGATGCGCAGCTCCACGCCGAGCTCCGCCCCGCCCTCGACCAGGCGCCGGGCCACCTCGTACATGTAGCGACCGATCCCGTGTCCGGGAGCATCTCCCCACGGGATCATGTGAATCGGAAACGCGACGCGCAGCGCCTTCATCCGCAAGCCGGCCCATCAGCCGGCTTCGACCGTCTCCTCCGGCTCTGCCTCGAGGGCGTCGTTCGCCGCATCCTGCGGAGTCGCCTCTTCGTCGTCGGCCCTTTCTTCGTCCGGCTCGGGCAGCGGCTCGTCATCGCGGGCGCCGTGCTCCAAGCCCTCCGGCTCCGCGCCGGCATCTTCCGGCTCCGCGCCGGCATCCTCCGGCTCCGCGCCGGCATC
>CAZBBK010000069.1:3615-32015 GCA_964490075.1 uncultured Gemmatimonadota bacterium
GTTCGCCTCGGCCTCGCCCTTCGTGGCGTTCGCCTCGGCCTCGCCCTTCGTGGCGTTCGCCTCGGCCTCGCCCTTCGTGGCGCTCGTCCCGGTCTCGTCGATCCCGGCGCTCACGCCTCTCGCCGCGATCGCGCCCTTCGCGTTGCTCGTCGCGGTCGTGCCCCTCGTGCCGCTCGTCGCGCTCCTCGCGCCCTCGCGCGGCTCGTTCCCGGCGCTCGCCACGGCTCCGAGACTCGCCCCCTTCTTCGCGCTCTTCGCGCTCCCGGTAGCGATCGCGCCGCGGGCGGTCCTCGTCCTGCGCCGCACCCTCGTCCGACTCCGCACGCTCCACCGGGCGCCGCCGCCGCCGCCGCGCCTCACGCTCTTCGTCGCCGCGCGCGTCGGCCATCTCCTCGCGTTCGTGATCGCGGCGCGTGGGCCGCTCGCGCTCCTCGCCCGGGTCGCGCTCCTCGCCGTGGCGCGCGTTCATGCGCCCCCGCCGGCGGGGTCTCGGCGCCTCCTCGAGCCGATTCTCGGTCGGGCCGTAGTCCTCGTCCCGCTCCTCGTCGCGCCGCCGCTGCGGGGACCTTCGCGGCTCCCGCTCTTCCCAGGGCTCGTCGCGGACGCGCCGGCGCCGGTCTCGGGCCGACTCATCGCTGCTCACCTCGTCGCGCGCCTCGTCGGACCATCGGCCTTCGGCCGCCGGTTGCTCCGCCGGACCCCGTCGCCGTCGTCGCCGACCGCGGCCGCTGGTCGGGGCCGCCGCTTCTTCGCTCCCTTCCGCGTCCGCGGGCACCGGGCTGCGGCGCGTGCGGCGGCGTCCAGAATCGCCATCTCGTTCCTCGTGCCTCTGTCCCGAGTCGCGCCCGCGCCGGGGCTCGTCCTGTGCTTCTTCGGCCGTACGTCGCGAGCGGCGGCGCCGCGGCTCTTCCGCGTCGCGGTCCCCTCGCTCGCCCGCTTCGGCACCGCGTTCGCGCCGCCGCCGGCGCCGTGGCCGGTGATTGTTTTCGGTCGTGTCGTTCAGCAGATCATCGTGATCGTAGCGTTCTTCGATATCGTGGCCTTGTTCGTGCACGAATCCATCCTCACGGTCGCGGGCTGCGCGACCTCGCGTCGTTCCGACGCGGGCAGGGTGGAGCGAGCGCGACCGCGCGGTCTCGCGGGTCGGGAATCTGGGGCGCTTGCGGTCATGTATTGGCGTATCGATGCCGGCCTGGAGCCTGGGTCGGGGCGGACGTGATTCTGCTCGTCGATCGTCCGTCCGCGAAAGTCCTGGCTGCCGGATCTCCTGGTGCAAGCGAGCTGCCGAAGTCGCGCGATCTGTTCCTTGAGCCCGGCTCTGGGTCTGGCCAGGGTCCGGTGCGCGGCTATTCCCTCGCGGCTCTGCTCCGAGTCAACATTCTTGTGCCGGTCGCTCGAACCCGGTGCCGGTTGGCAGGGGTCACGAGCCTGGACCGGGCGTACTGCGGGCCGCCGATCGACCCACATCGCGGTGTTCGGAAGCAGATTCCGAACCTGCAGAACACTAGAGAAGGGTCGCGGCGCTGTCAACGACCGCCAGGCGAAGCACGCCAGTGATAAACTCAGCGTTTCGTTGCAGGCGGCCGCGGCATGTTCCAGACTCCCGGATCCGGCCCGTGCCGCGGGCCAGACCGAGGATCTCCGAATGACGCGGGTCGAGTCGACGCGGCGGCCGGTGCGGGTGCTGCCGGAGCAGGTGGCCAATCGGATCGCCGCCGGAGAGGTGGCGGAGCGGCCGGCCTCGGTGCTCAAAGAGCTGATCGAGAACAGCCTCGATGCCGGCGCCCGGCGCGTCGAGATCGCCCTGGAAGGGGGCGGTCGGGAGTCGATCGCGGTGCGCGACGACGGCTGCGGCATGACGCGCGATGACGCGGTGCTGGCGCTGCGTCGCCATGCCACTTCGAAGATCGTCCATGCCGCCGATCTCGACGCGATTCGGACCATGGGCTTTCGCGGCGAGGCGATTCCCAGCGTCGCGTCGGTGTCGAAGCTGGAGATCATCACCCGGCCCTCCGGCAGCACCACTGGCACGCGGATCGTGGTCGACGCCGGCCGAACCCGTGAAGTGGCCGAGACCGGGGCGCCGCTCGGCACCCAGGTGCGGGTCCGCACGCTCTTCTACAATGTGCCGGCGCGACGCCGTTTTCTGCGCTCGGCCCAGGCCGAGCTGCGGCATTGCAGCGAAGCGGTGACACGCGCCGCCCTGATGCATCCCGAGATCGCCTTCATCTACCTGGTAGACGGCCGACGGCGCGCTCACTACGACGCCTGCGACAGCCTCGAGGCCCGCATCGCTGCGGTGCTCGGCAAGTCTCTGGCGAAGGGGATGTCGCCGGTCCACCACCAGGAAAGCGGCATCACGGTGCGCGGCATGGCGGGGCGGCCGGAGACCTATCGATCGACTCGCGGCCAGCAGATGCTCTTCGTCAACCGGCGGCCGATCCAGCACCGCGGCCTCTCGGGGGCGCTCTTCGCCCTCTACCGGAACCAGCTGCGGACCGGCCAGTTCCCGGTCTACGTGCTTTCGATCGAGATCGACCCCGCGACCATCGACGTCAACATCCATCCCTCGAAAGCGGAGGTTCGCTTCCGCGATCAGCAAGGCGCGGCCAGGGCGCTGCGTCACGCGGTCGCCCCGCTGCTTCGTGACGCGCGCGTCACACCCCATTGGGGTCCCGTGACGCCGCCCGGCGATCCGGTCTTCGATGGCGGCGCTCAGCAACGGGAGCTCGGCTGGGGATGGCGCGCATTGGCACCGCGCGGAATGCCGGGCGCGGCTCCGGCGGTACGCGAAGGGGCCGCCTTCGACGCCGCAGCCGGAGGGATCGCCGAGCGCGCCGCGGCGCTCGGCGCGGAGATGGCGGGCGAGCTGGGCGTCAACGCGCCCGCGACCGAGCCGGATCTTCCCGGCGAGCCGCTGCCGGCGGGCTCTTCGCTGTGGCAGTTCGCCCGCACCTACATCTTCACCCAGCTCAAGGGCGACCTGGTCATGGTCGACCAGCACACCGCCCACGAGCGGGTGCTCTACGAACGCACCATGGCGGCGATTCTGAGCGGCGACGTCGCCTCGCAGAGAGTGCTCTTTCCGGTCGTGGTCGAGCTCGATCCCGCCGAGGCGGAGGCGTTGGGCGCGCACCGCGCCGAGATTCTGCGCGTCGGCTACGAGATCGATCAGCAGGCCGTCGATCGGGTCGCATTGCTGGGGGTGCCGGCGGTCGGTCGAGACGCGCGCGCCAGCCAGGTCTTCCACGATCTGCTAGGGGCCCTGGCGGAGACCGGCGAGGCGAAGCTGCACGGGATCGAGCGGGTCGCCGCCACCTTCGCCTGCAAAGCCGCGGTCAAGGCGGGCGACCCCCTGAACGAGCCCGAGATGGCCCAGCTGGTCGACGAGGTCTTCGCCACCGAGCAGCCCTTCTACTGCCCCCACGGCCGACCGACGGTGGTGCGGGTGGCGCTCAACGAGATCGAGCGCCGCTTCGGGAGGATCTGATCGCCGCGCCGCGCCCGGACCAGCCCTCGGCCCTGGTGCTCGCGGGGCCGACCGCGGTCGGCAAGAGCGCCCTGGCGCTGAAGGTCGCGGCGCGTGTGCCGGCGACCATCCTCTCTTTCGACTCGCGGCAGATCTACCGCGAGCTGGAGATCGGCACCGCCAAGCCGAGCCGCGAAGAGCGCCGCGCCGTGCCGCACCGCGGCATCGACGAGCGATCCATCGACCAGCCCTGGACCGCTGGCGAGGCGGCGCGCGATGCCCGGGTCTGGCTGGACCAGGTCTGGGCGGCGGGCCGGCTGCCGATCGTCGTCGGCGGCTCCGGCCTCTACCTGCAGGCGGCGTTCGGGGGGCTCGATGCGGGCCGCTCGCCCCCCGATCCGCGCGTCAGAGAGCGCCTGGAGGCGCGTCATCGTGCCGCCGGGCTCGAGCCTCTGATCGAAGAGCTGCGGCGCCGCGATCCGGCGGCGCTGGAGCGCATCGATCGCGCCAACCCGCGCCGCGTCCTCCGGGCGCTCGAGCTGCTCGAGGCGGGGGCCGAGGCTGGCGGCGATCTGCGCCGGCGACGGAATCGCCTGGGCGGCCCGCACTTTCTGCTGGTGCTGCCGCGCCCGGAGCTGGTGCGGCGCATCGATGCCCGGGTCGAGCAGATGTTCGAGGCGGGGATCGTGGCCGAAACCCGCGGCCTGGTGGAGCGCTGGGGGGAAGACGCCCTGGCCCGCCTGCCGACCCTGGGCTACGACCAGGTGCGGGCCCACCTGCGGGGCGAGCTCCCGCTGGCGCAGGCGATCGAGGCGGTCCAGGTGGCCACGCGCCGTTTCGCCAAGCGTCAGATGACCTGGTTCCGCAAGTACGGCGAGCTCGAGGCGCTCGATCTCTCGCGGCCGCACGCGGCGCTGGACGAGGTGATGGCGCGGCTCGACCTGCCCCGCTGACCCGCCGTGGTGCCCGCCGCCACTTGTATCGGCGCCCGACGCTGATCCGTCAGAAATGTGGACTCCGGCCGGGTCCCGGTTCGGGAACGACGTCGTAATCGCAAGTGATCCAGCGAGTTGGAGCATCGGCGTTGATTGGCATGTGGATTGCAAACCCCTGTGGGCGCAGCGATCTTCACTCCGATCCCACTCGCCGACAGGAGCTCGCCATGATCCTGCGAACCCGCCCCCTGACCACCGCGATCCCGCTGCTCCTCGTCATGGTGCTGATGCCGATGCTCGCCGGCCGATCCAACGCGGGTTCGCCGACCCGGCTGCTCGCGGCCGACGGCTGGCACTGGCGGTCCGAGGTCTGATGCCGCGACGGCCCCCGATACCGGTTGACAGAGCGCGGCCGTCGGCATAGCTTCGGCGCCGTGGGTTGCGCGCCTTCCGATTTCGCCTCTCTCTACCTCGCGCGCGGCTCCGACATCGCGGGCATAACTCAGTGGTAGAGTACAAGCTTCCCAAGCTTGGGGTCGCGAGTTCGAATCTCGTTGCCCGCTCCATCGGCCACGCGAGCCTCCGCCGAGCAGGCGGGGGCTCGCGGCGTTTCCATCAGCCTCGCCTTTCCCCCCGGGGCCCCTCGATGCGCGTCACAGCTCTCCGCGCCGCACTCCTGCTCTGGCTCGTCGCGGCTCCGGCCTCGGCGCAGCCACGGCTGACCCTGCACCTGGGCCCTTACGACGAGATCGACTGGCGGGCGCGCGTGGCGCGTTCGTTCGGCGAGTCGGATCGGGAGGGAGACGAGGGGATGCTCGCGTCGGAGGAGAACGCGATCGCCTCGATGGTGACGCTCCTCTCACAGGTGCGAATCTCGTCCGCCCAGACCGTCGCGGGGCGGCTGGAGACGCAGAGCGAGCTCAGTGCGCTGCTGGCGACCAGGATTCGAGACGTGGCGGCGCGCCGGCGATCGAGCCGTTCCGACGGCAGCCTCACGGTGCGTCTCGATCTCGACTTCACGACCACGCTCGGGCCGCTGGTCGCTCCCGAGTTCGGAGGCGGCAAACCGCTCGTGGCCCTGGTCTGCCCCACCTGCGGCCAGCGCTGGCCTGAGAAGCGCGCCTTTCCGGAGGGCGTCGCGACGGGGGCGGCCGAGGGCCCGCCCATCACCGGCATCGTGCTGCGTGCCGGCACCTTGCGCTACCAGCCGGCGCTCTTCCCGCGGCTGCTCGACCTGCAAGGGCGACAGGTCTACGGCCCGGCCTTCGCGCGCCGCGATGCCGCGCTGGTGGACGGGTTGGTCGCCTATCTGGGCGATGGCGATCCTCTGATCGAGGAGCGGGTCGGGAAGCGTCCCCTGACGATCACGCCGCTCGGAGTGCGCGCCGGCTGCGACTTCGTGCTCGCCGACGCCGACGTGCATCGGCTGCACGGCAGCGCCCGAGGGCTGAGAATGCTGCAGGAGTGCCGGGTCGTAGTCGTCAGCGGGGGAGTCGACCGCGCGGGTTCGGCACCGTAGATTGCCCGGCAGGTTCGTGCCACACCACACCCGGCAGCGGAGGCTCCAATGTCGCTCGCCCGTCTCTTCGCCTGGCTCTTCCTGCTCTTCTGTGCCGCCAACGCATTCGTGTTCTGGGCGGCTCCGCTGTGGATGCCCGTGATGAGCTTCTTCGAGCCCCCTACGCTGATCGGGCCGAGGGGCGACGCCCTGATCGCGCCGGTCGCCACGGTCCTGGTGGCGCTCCAGCTCCCGTCGGGGTTGGTGATCGACCAGCTAGAGAAGGTGTACCGCTTCGGCACCATCGACGCGCTGATTTCCATCTCGGCGCTGTCGGCCGCTTGCTATGCGTTGCCGATCGTCGGGCTTCGGAGCTTGCTGCACGGGCGCGGTTGAAGAGGGTGGTCGCCGGTCGCTTTCGACGTCCCCGGGAAGGGCGCGGATGCACTAGAGTTCCGCCGCGCCCTGCGACAGGAGGCGAGCTTGCCGGAAACCAACACGCCGGAGCCCCACTCGGCCGATTCCTCGCAGCCCGAGCCCGATCCCACGCCGGCCGATGCCGTGCCGGGAGCAGCCGCTGCCACCGATCCGCCGGTCGTCGATCCCCAACCGGACGAGCGGCGAGGGACGGATGTCGCGGCCGAGAGCACAGCGGAGCCGGATGTAGAGTCCGTGGGGGGGAAGGGCGCGGCGCCGGAGCCATCGCCGCCGCCTCTGGGGGTGCTGGCGGCCGCGCTGGCGGCGGGCCTGGTGGCTCTGGCCGGCTGGAGCTACCTCTCGGTGCCGATTCTCGCCGCGCTGGGCGTCTACTTGCTCTTTCCCTACAGGCGCCAGGATTGGGGGCGGCGACTGCTGGCCGCCGTGGGGGTGGTGACGCTCTGCTGGCTGGCGACCGAGGCCAAGACGGTGCTCGCGCCCTTCGTGGTGGCGGCGCTGCTCGCCTATCTGGGGGACCCGATCGTCGATCGCCTGGAGACCTGGGGGCTGGCGCGCACGCCCGCGATTTTCGCCTTGCTGGTGCCGATCGGCGGCGCGGCGGTGCTCTGCGGCATGTGGCTCGTGCCGCTCCTGGTGGGTGAGATCGGTCGTCTCGCCGAACAGGTTCCGGCGGCGGGCGCGACGGCGCTGGCCTGGGCGCGGGTGCTGGTCGAGCGGATCCCCACGGCCAACTGGGATCTCGAGTGGGAGGCCTACCTGGGCGAGATCGCGGAGTACGGGTGGGCGGCGGCGCGGCAGGTGGCGACTGGCGCCGTGAGCGTCGGGCGCGGCGTGGGGGCGGTGGTGAGCCTGGTCTCCTACGTGGTGCTGACGCCGATCCTGGCCTTCTACCTGCTGCGGGACTGGGATCGGATCATCGCGGCACTCGACCAGGCGATCGCGCCGGGCAGCCGCGAAGTCGTGCGGCGGGTCGCCCGGCGCATGGACGAGATTCTGGGCGCCTACTTCCGCGGCCAGGGCCTGGTCTGCGTCGCGATCGGCCTTTTGACCTCGGGCGGATTGCTGCTGCTCGGGGTCGACTTCGCGCTGCTCCTGGGGATCGTCGCGGGACTCTTCAACCTGGTGCCGGTGATCGGGCTGATCGCCTCCGTGGTGCCGGCGATCGCGGTGGCCCTGCTCTCTCCGGACCCGGTGCTCACTTCCGTCAAGGTGCTCGGCGTGTTCGGCGTGGTGCAGTTGCTCGAGCAGGCGCTGCTCTCGCCGCGCCTGGTCGGCGACCGGGTCGGGCTGCACCCGGCGCTGGTGATGCTGGCGATCCTGGTCTTCCCGATCTTCTGGGGCTTCGTGGGCGTGCTGGTGGCGGTTCCGGCGATGGCGGCCTTCGGTGTGCTGATCGAGGAGCTGCGGCGCGCTTCGAACGATTAGCGCAGCACCCGATGGTGCCTCAGGTTATCCTGCATTGTTGACCATCATTTCTCACGCGTGATCCCCTTTGTCGAGCATCCCTGACACGCGACCTTCCGAACGAGCATTCGAAAGGCTTCAAGCCAATGCGCAAGACGATTCTCTTGACGGCGACTCTCGCCGGCGGCGCCGCCCACGGCAGCTGGACCGAGCACGGCGTCGTAAACGAACTCCTATTCGGCATCGATTTCCCCACCGCTCAGCAGGGGTGGACCTCCGGCGGCAAGGACGGGGTCGGGCCCCGCATCAACCACAGCACCAACGGCGGCCAGTCCTGGGTCAACCAGGGCGCCGACGCCGAGACCATGTTCTGGCTCGACATCGACATGGCGAACACCCAGACCGGCTACGCCTCCGGCATGGCGGCCTTCATCATGCTCGACTCGGTGCAGAAGACCAGCAACGGCGGCCAGACCTGGGTCAACGTCAACAACTCGAGCGCCATCACCGCGTTTCCCGATGTCTTGACCCTCGATGCATCGAATGTGATCGTCTCCGGTCTCTGGACCCAGTTCTTCCAGGAACGCCAGGGAATCTGGGTGACCAACAACGGCGGCAACAGCTGGGATCGCCACACCTGGGGGGTTTCCGATTGGGTCTCCGGATCGTTCTTCCTCGATCCGAACTACGGCTGGGTCTACGGTGGCACCTGGCCGACCGACGAAGTCACCGGCATGTTTCGCTACCACCCCTCGCTGGTACGCCCCGACCGGGCCGGCGACGAGGAGAGCTACGCGGCGATGGTGCGCCGCACCACCAACGGTGGCAACACATTTACCACGATCTTCGATCGTGACGGATTCGACGTGCGCAGCGCCTCGTTCATCAACAAGAACGAAGGCTGGATCTCCTGCTCCTGGGACGACGGCGCCAACTACAAAGGCAACGTCTTCCACACCACCGACGGCGGTGTCACGTGGGAGGAGCAGACGATTCCCAGCGCCGGATACGCCAACGTCAACGATATCCACTTCTTCAACCGGCGTGAGGGCTGGGGGGCCGGCTTCAAGGTTGGCGCCTTGACGGTTCAGACGGTGATTCTGCACACCATGGACGGTGGCCGGACCTGGGTCCAGGATCCCTTCAACACCAACATCGGGCCGATGAACATGACCTGGCTCGACGAGTCGGAAGGGTGGACCACGGGCGCCAACGACTTCCAATACAGTCGCATCGTTCATTTCCAGGACTCGTCGCGTGACCCGAAGGCGGAGCTCCGGCATGTCTCGCCGCCGCAGAACGCACAGCCCGGCCAGACGCTCAACTGGACCGTACAAGCGGAGAACCTGACCGGCCAGACCTTGAGCGGCGACATTTGGCTCTCGATCACGAGTCCGAAGCTGCCGGCACCGGTCTATCCCTATCTGGTGTCGCTGGCGCAGGGCGTGCAGATCCCGGCAGGACAGACCGGTCAAGGCGTGGTGTCGCTGCCGGTTCCGGGCAACACGCCGGCGGGCCTCTACGACGTCGAGATTCTGTACGGACCGTACGGCAGCGAGGATCCGCTACAGATCCTCGGCTACTCGCAGTTCACTGTGCAGGTTCAGTAGCGAGCAGCGAAGGCAGATACCAGGTCGGCACCAGTCCCGGCTCCACGCTCTCGGGGCGGCTGACGCCGGTGCCGATCAGCACCGTGTCGAGTCCGAGCGCATCGGCGCCCCGGATGTCGGTATCGAGCTGGTCGCCCACCATCACCGCGTCGCGGCGGCCGGCCCGCGCCAGCGCCTCTTCGTAGAGCAGCGGGCGCGGCTTGCCCAGGCGCTCGAAGCCGGGCAAGGCGCGATTGGGGAAACGCAGCGCCAGCGCGTCTTCGATCAGACCGGCGACGGCGGAGCTGGAGACACCCAGCACGCCGTCGCCCTTGGGATGGAGTCGATCGGGGTTGGGACAGACCAGGTGGATCGAGCGGTCGGCCTCGATGGCCCGCAGCGCCACGGTGATGGCGGCGTCGACTCCTTCCAGGAAGGGGTAGCCCTCCTCATCGCCGACCATGATCACGTGCGGTTCGGCGTTGGCATCGATCGGCACGACGGACGCGCCCGCGGCCTCGACGTAGGCGCGTGAGTCGGCCGTGCCGAGCACCAGGCAACGACAGCCATCGATGGCCAGGCGGCGGATCCAGGGAATCACCAGCGAGCCGGCGGTGACGAGCTGCTCGGCGTCGATGGAGAGCCCCATGGCTCGGTAGTCGCGCGCGGCGGTTTCGGGCAGCTTGGAGGCGTCGTTGGTGACGACATAGAAGGGCTTGCCCGACGCTCGCAGCTCCTCGACGAACGCGGCCGCGCCCGGCAGCGCCCCCTTGCCGTCGACCAGTACCCCGTAGGCGTCCAGGAGAATCACGCCGTAGCGCTGGATCAGCTTGGCGGTGGAGATGTGGGGCAAGATCACGGCGATCGCCTGCGGGGGAGAGGGTGCGCGATGGACGTTGCAGCGTAGCACGGCGCCCAGCTCCCTCGGTTGCGGCACCGCCCGATGGGGACTATGTTGGAAGGCTCTGCTCTGCACACGAGTCGGAACCGAGATGACCCACTTCGCCGATCTGCATTCGCATTCCACCGCCTCGGATGGCGCCCACCCACCCGCCGAGGTCGTGGCCCACGCCCTCCGCGCGGGCCTGCGGGCGCTGGCTCTGACCGACCACGACGCGATCTCGGGAGTGGCGGGGGCGCTCGAGGCGGCCGAGAGGTCGGGGTTGGAGCTGATCCCGGGGGTCGAGATCAGCGCCGCCGACGAGGCCGACAAGGGTCGCTACGGCCTGCACATCCTGGGGCTCTTCATCGACCCTCGCGAGCGCGGCATCGTCGACTTCCTGGACGCGCAGGCGAGGGCTCGGGTCGAGCAGAAGCGCGTTCAAGTCCGCCGCTTCCAGGAGCTCGGGTTCGAGATCAGCGAGGAGGCACTCTTCGCCAGGGTGACCGGCGTGCCCGGCAAACCGCACCTGGTCGCGGCGCTGCTGGAGCTCAATCCGGAGCGCGGATTGACCGAGCGCGACATCTACAACGACTACCTGGGGCCGAAGGGGCCGGCGCGTGTCGAGCGCGAGGGCGAGCCGCCGGCGGCCGAGTGCATCGAGGTGATCCATCGGGCTGGCGGCGTCGCGCTGCTGGCGCACCCTCTCTACCAGAGCACCGACGGGGTCGAGGCCCTGGTCGACGGACTGCTGGCCGACGGGCTCGACGGCATCGAGATCGACTGTCCGTACGAAGAGAACGACGAGTTCCGGCAGGTCGCGGGCGGACGCCCGGAGATCCTGGCGCCGCTGCTGCGCCTGGCGGAGCGCCGGCCGCTGCTGGTGAGCGGCGGCTCCGACTATCACGGCAACCACATCGGCGGCGCGCTCGGCAGCGCCGGTGTCGACCGCGCGCAGGTGGAGCGGCTGCGGGAGGCCGCGAGCAGGATTGCGGCTCGCGCCTGACGAAGTAAGGCCCCGACCGGCGCATGGCCGATCGGGGCCCGGTTGGTTTCCAGATCGCCGGGCGATCAGGAATCGTTGCGGAAGTGGAAGAGCGCGGTCTGGGAGTCGATCCCCGACACGAAGGTGGCGCTGTGACGCACTCGGTAGCGGCCGCCCGGATCGCCCGCGGCCAGCGTGGTCGAGGCCGGGTAGGTGACCGATGCCGCCGGGGCCAGCACCTCGCTGCCGCTGAAGACCACGACATCCTCGACGCTCACCCAGTCGCCGGCGGCGTGGCTCCAACGCTCCACGTGCGCCGTGACATCGGTCAGAGTCTGGCTCACCGTTCCGGTGTTGGTCACCTCGGCGTCCCAGCTCACCGTGCCGCCGCCGATGATCTTGCGCGCCGGCGTGCCGGCACCCGAGGTCGGCACCGAGATCTGCGCCCCGGTCACGAGCGCTACCACCGTCTCGTCGTCCGAAGCCAGCTCCACGCCGCCGTCGGAGACCACGGTCGAGGTCTCGAAGGTGGTGGGCGGCACACTGCCCGGAATCGGAATCGTCGCCCCGGTCGAGAAGGCGTACATCGGCGGGAAGAGCGCGCTGCCCGAGAAGTGGCTGTAGGTGCCGGTCGGTGGTCCGACGTAGTCCAGGTCGACGCCGTCGAACGACACCGCACTCGTCGTGCCATTGGTGATCGTCACATACTCGTTCCAGGTGTCGCCGGGACCGACCACGTCGTCGAGCTGCACCACCTCGATGTTGAAGGCGGTCTCATCCAGGTCGGCGATATCGCGCGGATTGATGCGGAAGGTGCCGAAGGCGTAGCTGACGACGCCGCCCACGTCGACCGCGTCGCCGAGTGCCGGAACGTAGTCGTAGCCCGTCATCGTGGTGACCAGGGCGCTGCCCGCTCCGTTGGTGACGCGCCAGCCGCCGAAGACGTTGATGGTGTCGGCGACGGTGCCGTCGTTGATGTTGACCAGCACGCCCTCGAAGGCCTCCTTGTTGACCCCCCCGGCGTTCATCAGCATCGGCTTCACGTCGACCGCGCCGGAGCTGACCACGGTCACGCAGTCGTGCGTGTCCTCGATGTCCTCGCCGGCGATCACCTCGGTCTCGTCGTAGTACTCGAACACCTCGCCGCCGACTTCGACCCAGTCGCCCTCGGCGACCACCGCCGGGCCGCTCGGCGCGAACACCTTGATGCCCTTCCAGGGCGAGGCGGTCGCGTTCTCGGCGATGTAGAAGTAGGAGTCGCTGAAGGTGCCGCTGCCGGCCGTCACGTAGCCGGCGACGTTGACCGCGGTGCCCGCCAGATTCGAGCCTCCGCCCAGGGTGGTGTCGCTCTGGATCGTCGTGATGCTGGTGAAGGTCTCGACGGCGTAGGAGTAGAGCCAGGTGTCGTCCGACAGGCCCGTGAGGTCGACGGCTTCCACCTTGAAGTCGACCGTGAGGCCGGCCGGCAGTCCGGGCACGTCGCCCGAGTAGGTGTCGCCGACGGTGTTGACCATGGCGGTGGTGTCGAAGACCACGCCGTCCAGGGAGTAGAGCAGCGAGACTGTGTCGAGATCGTCGTCCACCACGTCGGCGGTGACCGTCACGAGCTCCCCGGCCTCGGGAATGCAGGGCGAGTAGGCCAGCGCGGAGATGACCGGCGGCACATCGGCGTCGGCGGTGCCGGGGCTCGGCGCCGCGTGCACGCTCCAGTTGCCGAGCACCGTCAGATCTTCGGAGGTCTCGTCGTGGCCGGTGAGTCCGTTGCCGCCGGCTCCCGTTTCGCCCGTCTCCACGAAGGGGACGGCGCGCGCCGCGGAGAAGCCGAAGTCGTGTGGATCATCGCCGCCGCCGTCGAGATCGACCGGCGCCTGGCTGGAGACGGGAGTGTCGTCCAGGTAGGTCGTCGGGTCGGTGTCGACGTCCGGACCGTCCTTGGCCAGACCGGTCTTGTCGACCGCTTCCGCCAGGTCGCCCCAGACCACGTAGTCGACGTCGTCGACCAGGTCGCTGGCGCCGTCCCAGTGGAAGAGGATGATCATCTCGCCCGCGTTCGACAGACCCGCGCTGCCGCCGATCAGTCCCCCGGGGTCGACCATGTCGGCGATGCCGTCGGTGCCGCCGGAGGCGTCGTTGATCTCGTAGTCCGGGAGCGTGCCGTACTCCGCCGTGAAGTCGGCGTCGTCGTGCATCGAGACCACGGCGAAGGCGTCGGCGCCGAGCGTGGCACCGGCGGGGAAACGGGCGATGAAGTCGGAGGTGTAGGTCGTGGCGCTGCCGTCGACGATGTCCACGTAGCGGTTGTCGTTGCCGGTCACCGCGTCCGACAGGTAGTAGTCGGAGAGGTCGATGGTCGACGCGGTCGGGTTGTAGATCTCGATGAACTCGCCGTCGGTCGGTGTCACCACGAACTCGGTGATGAGCAGGTGGTCGGCCGCGTGCGCCGTGCTGGCGGCGATTCCCAAGGCGAGCGCAAGCCCAAATCGGCTTCGCATATTGGCCTCCAAGCCAGGTCGAAGAGAGTCGCGCGGGGCGCTCCGCGAGCCACGGGTCGCGTGTCATGCGGCCCTTCGTGGCGAGCGCCCCCGATTGATTGAATTCCGAACGGCACTACTCTAACCCGAGGGAGTCCGCGGCCCAAACTCGGATCGGTAAGTATCACGCAAAAGTAGGGCCGCGGTCAGCCGCCGTCGTTGCCCATGGTAGCGCCGTGCGCGCGCCGCGCCTCGTCGCTATTCGGCGCTACCTCGATCAGCCGGCGCCAGGCCGCGTGGCATTCATCGAACTTGCCGGAGCGACGATAGGCCTCGCCCAGCACGTAGAGCGCGCGCGCCGAGCGGGCGTCGCGCTCCACCGCCGCCCGTGCCGGCTCGATCGCCTCCAGGGCCCGGCCCTGGCGCAGCTCCAGCGCCGCCAGCTCGCTGTGCGGGCGGGCGTCTCCCGGGGCGCAGTCGATCGCCGCGCGCAGCGCCTCGCGAGCCAGATCGAAACGGACCACGGCGATCGCCTCGCGGGCCAGCTCGATCTGGATCGCCGCCGCGGCGGGATCGATCTCGGCGGCGCGCGTGAGGGCCGAGAGGGTGCTCTCGTGGTCGGAGCGCGCCCGGTAGAGACCGGCGACACCCAGGAACATCGCCTGCTCACCGAGCACCGAATCGACGGCGATCTCCTTGTTCCGCAAGCTGCGCAGCACCTTCGATCGCGCCGCGTCCGGGGTGTCGCACTCCGCTCCGAGGCCGAGATAGAACTCGGTGAAGGAGCTCAAATAGGATTGCCCTTCCCGCACCGCCTGGGGCTTGGGGCGCGGCACCGGATCGATCTCCGTGCGGCGGCGATTGCGCCGCGCCTGGCGCGGTTCCTGGGCGCGGCGGATCGCGGCGCCCACGGGCGCCAGATCGGCGCCGATCGGCAGACCAGCACGCAAGGTGGAGTAGATGGTCTGCGCCAGCAGCTCGGTGCCCAGCTCGGTCATGTGCACGTCGTCGTAGAAGAGCACATCGTAGCGACGCTCGCGGAAGGCTTCGATCGAGTCGACCACCGGCCGCCGGCACGCCTTCGCCTCCGCGCGCATGATCTCGTAGTAGTCGGAGAAAAAAGGTGTCTCGTAGAAGAAGTCGTACTCCGGCTCCAGGATGAACACCACGTCGAAGCCGACACTGTCGGCGACGGCGCAGAACTCGCGCAGGTTGCGCCGGTAGTCGTCGGGCGGGACGCGCGAAGGGCGGGGATCGACCAGCTCGTATTCGTCCTCATCTTGCGCTTGTTGGCGCTCCAGTGTGGCCACCTGGACCTTGTCTCCGGCCGCGGCCTCGCCGGCGCCGGTGAGCAGCGCCACCAGTCCCATGTAGAGACGTGATTTGCGCAGCGCGCCCTGGGTGGACTCGACCCAGCGACCACGTTCGGCGTTGGCCCTCTCCCAATGCTCCCGATAGGGGACTCCGACCTCGGACGAAACCTTGTCGTTGTGGGTGAAGTCGATGGTCACGATATCGGGATCGAGGCGCAACAGATCTCCGCGCAGGTTCATCAACGCCTGAAATGTGGTGTAGCCCGAAACACCGCCGTTGATCACCTCGAAGCTGCGCCCCGATCCGGCGTTCAGCAGGTCTTCCAGGACCGCCGGATAGGTGTCGTCGGAATCGGCGATGCCGTCGCCGTAGGTGGAGGAGCTGCCAAGGCAGAGCACGCGCGTGGTTCCGGCCGGCTTGCGCAAGTCGATCTCTCGGCCGCGGAACCCGAAGGAGTTGATGTACGACTCCCACACCCGGCTGCCCGGCTCCATGTGCCAGAACAGAAAGCGGTCCTTCACGTAGCCGCCCGCGTAGGCGGGATCCCAGCGCTCACCCAGCTCGGTGTCGCGCACCCACAGCTCGGTTCCGAGCAGCACCAGCAGGGCATGCAGCAAGAGCAGGCCCTGGGCCCCTTTCAAGTGATGCTGGCGGCGCAGCACGTGCCCCAGCGCCACCAGCGCCCACACCAGCGGGGCCGCGCCGGCCCATGCCGCGCCGGCGCCGCCCAGGAGCACGCCGGCCACGCCCAGAGCCGCCGCGGCCCCCGCCCCCAGCGCCACCGCCCGCTGCACGGCGCTGCCGGCCGCTCCGGCACGGTCGTCGAGCGCCCGCAGGGCCGCCGCCCAAATGCCGAGGGTCGCCATCCAGCCGAGCCAGAGGGCGGCGATGTGGGGCCAGCGCAGCGGCGGTCGGTCGGGAGTGGAGAGCGGGATCGATGTGAATCCCCGGACCTCGACTCGTCCCTCGATCGGCACCAGGCCGCTCTCCCCCCAGGGGTACTGGAAGTCCTGGAAGCGGTCGACCTCGACGTCGTCGATCCAGGCCACGTGCTCGCCGTCGCGCGAGATGATGCGCAAGTGCAGCCAGCGCCCAGGCTCGACCACCGCCGACTGGCCGCGCTGGTTGAGGCCGGTGCTCTTGACGAAGCCGCAGGGCAGCTCGGGGCGGGCGCTGACGCGCAACGCGTACCAGTCGAAGGTCTTGCGCCCCACCAGCCCGTAATCCGATTGCACCTGGATGTCGCGCTCGCGGCGGTGGAAGAAGATCTCCGCCACGCCGCCGGGCTCCAGCATCAGATCGGTCTCGATGCGCAGGTTGCGGAACAGGGTCCCCTCGAGGAAGAGCACCTTTCCCATCTCGAGAGTCTGCTGCTCGGCGCGCTGGGTGGCGTGCTCGGCCGGGTTCCAGCCCTGCGGAGGCGGCTCCGGTCGCGGCCGGTCGATGCGCTCGCGGCACCACGCCGTCAGCAGCACCGCGATCGAGATCGCGGCCACCAGGCCGGCCCGCCGTCGTGCGCCGCTCACCACAGGTCCCGGTAGACGATCTGCTCGCCGGTGCTTCGGTTGCGCATGACGATCTGGATCGAGCGAATCAGAGTCTCGGGCAGGAAGCCGGCTCGCAGTCCGAAGTGGCCGTCGAAGAGCGTCGGATCGAGCCACGATCCGCAGCGCCGGCCGTCGACGAAACAGGTGAGCTGGTCGCCTTTCGCGCGCAGGCTGACCCGCGACCACTCGCCTTCGCGCAGGGCGATCGCGGAGCGCTGGATGCGCGCCGCGCATCCCTTCTCGTAGCGGATCAGAGCGCTCGGCAGCTCGGGCGGAACCGAGGCCCGAAAGCAGTAGTAGCTGTTGACTCGGCGCCGCACCATCAGGTCGATGTACGACTCGAGCCCGAGCGGGAACACCTCGACGCTGAGCTCCACCAGCTCCAGGGATTCGTCCTCCGGAACCTCGAAGATCAGCTCGTTGAAGAAGGCGAGGGTGAAGTAGGGATCGACCACCTCTTGGCGCAGAAAGGACTCGGCGTAGTTCATGGTCGGCGACGAGAGGCGCCGCCAGTGCTCGGCGCTCAGGCCGTCCAGGATCCGCACTTCGGTGCCCGGCGGGAGGGGCGCGCGCGGGTCGAGCTGGGCGCTCGCGACCGCGCCCCACCCCAGGGCGCCCACGACCAGCCAGAACGGGGCGCGCCAGCGCCTCGTGGGTCGGAAGTCTGTTGGACGGAATTGCATCGAGTCGGTGCTCCCCGTGCACGGATCGCGGCGATGCGCAGCAAGCCCTGAGTCTCCCCGGAAGCGGCATCGGTTTCAACTGCTCGATGAGCCGCCGCTCCGCATTGCGGTCGATCGGCGCAGCGCGTACGGTTGTCGCGCGCCGGGGTCGACCCCGGCGGGGAGGACCGACCCTGCGGATTCTGCTGATTCAGCTCTCGCCGCCGATCGAGGCGCCCTACCCCTTGGGGCTTGCCCTGGTCGCCGCGGCCCTGGCCCCCGCCGGGCACCAGCTGCATGCTCTCGATGGCGCGCGCCGGCGCCCGCGCTTCATTGCCGCGCAGGCGACGGCCGGTCGTGCCGACCTGGCCCTGCTGGCGATTCCGCGGGGCATGGAGCCGCCCGCCCGGCGCCTGGTGGCGGCGCTGCTCCGCGGCGGCGTGCCGGTCGCTCTCTCAGGCCCCGACGTGCTGCGGAACCCTCAGCGCTGGACCGGCGGCGGAGCGTGGGCCGTGGTCGGCGACGGCTCGGTCCACTCCTGGGGCGCTCTGCCGATCTGGTGCGAGGCGACGGTCGTGGAGCTGGTCGCCGCTCTGGAGCGGGGCGGCGATGGCGCCGCGGTGCCGGGGGTGGTCGGCGAGGGCGATGCGCCGCGGCTGCGCCCCCGCGACCGCAGCCTGTGGCCCGGCCTGGTCGCCGACCGGGCGCTCTTTCCGATCCCTTCCTACTGCGGCGGAATGCTCGCTCATCGCTATCCCTACACCGCGCTCCTGACCTCTCGCGGCTGCGGCCTCGATTGCGCCTACTGCGCTCTTCCCGGCACTCCCGATCATAGCTTCGTGGCCCGCGCGCCCGAGGCGGTGGCCGACGAGATGGAGTGGCTGCGCCGCGACCACGGCGTGCGCTCGGTGCACATCGAGGACGACCGCTTCCTCGCCGATCCCGAGCGTGTGGCGCGGCTCTGCGCCGAGCTGCGCCGCCGCGGCGTCCCGGCGGCCTGGGAGCTGCCGAACGGGATTCGGATCGGCGATCTGCGAGAGGGCGAGCTGGTGCGCGAGATGGCGTCGGCGGGCTGCGCCGCGTTGACCCTCTCGATCGAGTCGCTGCATCGCGGCCCGGGCAGAGCCGTGCTGCCCTGGAGCGAGCCGCTGGACGAAGTGCGCGCATGCGTCGAGCGCTGCAAGGCCGCGGGCCTCCGCACCGAGGCCTACTTCTTGATCGGGCATCCTGGTGACACCGCGGACGGCATTCGCGCCATGCTGGCCGACGCCCGGCGTCTGCCTCTCGACGGCATGCAGGTGTCGGTGTTCCGCCCGGTGGCCGGCAGCGAGCTGGCGGCGGGGGGGGGGCGGGTGCAGGGGGCGGCACCGGCGGTGGAGCTCCTGGAGAGCTTGCGGCGCCGCGCCATGATCCGTTGCCACGCCCATCCGCGCCGCCTCGGACCCCTGGTCCTCGGCCTGCTTCGCCACCCGCGCCGTCTCGCGGTGCTGGCGCGCAAGCTACGCACACTGATGATCGGGATGCCATGATGAGACCCTTTGCCCCTGCGCTGGCCCTGGCGCTGCTGCTGAGCGGCTGCGTCGCCCCGCTGCCGCCCGCAGAGACCGCCCGCCCCGACGCCCCGGCGCCCGGCGCACCGGTCCCGGCCCTCGCCGAGCTGATGAATCGTCACGTGAGGGCGCTGGGCGGCGCGGAAGCGACCATGGCGCTCGGCGGACGCCTGATCCACGGCACGATCCGCGAAGGGAAGCGCGTCGGCTCGTTCCGTGTCGCGGTGATGGTCGATGGGCGTTACCGGTCGACCACCATCTTCGGCGACGACTACGAGCTGGTCGGATTCGATGGCGCGCGTCCCTGGGCGATCGATGCCGCCGGCCGCCCGCTGCCCCTCGAAGGAGCTGCGGCCGATCGGGTGCTGCTGCGGGCGGCACGCGCGTCGCTGCGTTACACCGATCCCCAGTGGCGGCCGCTGCAGATTCACGCCGCGGAGCCCGAGTCCCTCGACGGTCTGCCGCACGATGTGGTGGTGGTGCGCGCCCCGGCCGGCACCGAGATGCGGCTGATTCTCGATCGCGCCGAGGGGTTGGTGCGGGCCAGCACGATCGCCGGGTTTCCCCCGCGCCGCCACGAGGACTACCGGATCTTCGCCCATGTCGCCCTTGCGCATCGCCATGATCTCGTCGCCGCGGGGGGAGCACAGGCCCGCACCCTCGTCGTCGACGAGATCGAGCCGCTCCCCGAGGCCGACCCCGCCCTCTTCGCCTTTCCCTCCCGGCCGCTGAATCGTCCTTACCGGTTGGAGGGCGGCGATCGCTCCGGCCCGATCGCGATCGCGGTCAGGGAGGAGCGGGTGCTGGTGCCGGTTTCGATCGAGGGCGGCCCGCCTCTGCCCTTCGCGCTCGACCTGGGCTCGGCCGAGAGCTGCATCGACGGCGCAACCGCTGATCGGCTCGGGATCATGGCCGCCGGCACCGGCACGCGCTGCGCGCTGCGCCCCGACTCGCTCGGCATCGGCGGCGCCACATTGCTCGGGCCGGTTCTGGCGCTGCACGACCTGGCGCGGGCCTCCGCCCCCGATCGGTCTCCGCTCGCCGGGCTCCTGGGGCGCGACCTCCTTGCGCGGCTGGTGGTCGAGCTCGACCTGGTGCGCGGCCGGATGCAACTGCGCGACCCCGCCACCTACCGCTATCCCGGTCCCGGCGCCGAGCTGGCGCTGGCGCTCCCGGAGGCCGGGGCGCGCATAGTGGCGCTGGTCGAGGGGCGCCACCCGGGGCGCCTGCTGGTCGACCTGGGCAGGGCCGAGAGCTTCTTCTGGGGTGATGAGCTGCTGCGCCGCCTGGGCGGCTCCGCGGCGGATCGAAGCCTGCTCCTGGAAAAGCTGTCGCTCAACGGGCGTGTGCTGCGCGGCGTGCGTGCGACGCTCGATCCGACGCTCGCCGAGCCCGGCGCCGAGGGCAGCCTGGGCCTCGATGTCTGGCGCCGCTGCCGCCTGACGATCGACCTCGGCGCGACCCGCGCCTGGGTGGAGACGGTCGAGTCGGGAGTGGCTAGCTCCTGATCATCGATGGTCAAAAGCGTCGCTACCGGTGCCCCTCGTGCCAGGCATCCCGGTAGCCGTAGGCGTCGTCCCGGTCGACCTCTGCGTCGCCGTCGAAATCGGCGCCCGGATCGCCGGCTCGCCAGAGATCGCGGAACCGCCGCGCGTCGGCGCGGTCGACGTCCCGGTCCAGGTCCATGTCTGCGGCGTGGAAGACCTCGAGCTCGAAGTGGACGTCGGTGTGGGCATGGTCCGTTTCGCCATAGCCGACGATGATCGTCGCCTCCGCGGCGCTGGTCAGCTGGTAGCTCCCCGGATGGAGCCAGCCGAGCTCCTCTACCTGCGCGGCCCCGCCTTCGAACTCGCGGATCCAGATCAGGTTGTCGCTTCCGGAATAGAGAAAGACCGTGCCGACCGAGTAGCCGCTCTCGAGGGTGCTGGCCGACGCGCTGAGGCGCATGCGCACCTGTTGGTCGAGGATCGTGAAGTCGACATCGGTGTGGGACTGGGCCCAGGCGTCGCCATAGTGAACCGAGCAATCGTCGGCGAGGGCGTCCGCGGACATGTCTGTCACGATGCGCGTAGGTGTGAGGTCGGAAAGGTGATCGACCCGCGCGGTGCTCACGTGCCCTCCCCACCAGTCCCAGAGATCGGCGAAGGCGTGGGCTTCGAAGCCTCCGTAGAGCTCCAGGCTCTCCTCCGACTCCATCACACCGTCGTCGAACTCATAGTCGTAGCCATAGGCCGAGGCCAGAACATCGCGGGTCGCCGCGCTGATCCGCACGACCGGCTCCGCTCCCAGCAAGAGAGCGGGCAGCAGTAGGGAGATCATCGATTGCGTTCCGTTTAGGGTGCAATTTCCTGGAAGTGGCCCGAGCGCCACCCTTCGACATGTTAGCCTGAGATGTCCCAACTCTTCCCCATCCCATTCCCCCAAAAACAACGACGAATGCACGACCCGGACTCCGCGCCGCTCAGGCCCGGCGCGATGGATGAAGAAATCACGACGGCCGAGATCTCCTCTGCGCCGGCGGGCGACCGGCTCGATGCCCGCTTTCGCGGCTTCTTCGACTCGATCACCGAGTACTGCTACATCATCTCGCCCGAGGGGCGGATCCTCGACGTGAACCGGGCCGCCCTCGACGCTCTGGGCTATCGGCGCGAGGAGCTGATCGGGCATCCGATCGCCTCGATCTACGCTCCGGAGTCGCGGCCGGCGATGGAGCAGGTCTTCACCGCCTGGAAGCGAAGCGGCAAGGTGCGCAACGCCGAGCTGGTCGTTCAAACCAAGGATGGGCGACAGCGTACGGTGATTCTGAATGCCACCGCGGTGCGCAACGCCGACGGCTCGCTGCGCCACTCGATCTCGGTGCAGCACGACATCACCGAGCGCAAGGAGCGCGAGCGCGGGGAGCTGGAGCTGGAGCGCAGGCTGCAACAGATGCAGCGGCTCGAAAGCCTGGGAGTGCTGGCCGGCGGGATCGCGCACGACTTCAACAACATCCTGACCGGGATCCTGGGGCACGCCGAGCTGGCGCAGAGCGACCTGTCCTACCATTCTCCGGTCCAGGAGAGCATCGCCGAGATCAAAAAGGCGGCGCTGCGGGCCGCGGAGCTGAGCTCGGAGATGCTCGCGTACGCCGGCAAGGGGCGTTTCGAGACGCAGGATATCGTACTGAAAGACCTGCTCGAGAGCATGCTGCCGATGCTGAAATCGTGCGTGTCAAAAAGCTGTACCCTGCACCTGGAGACGGAGCAGGGGCTGCCCCTCATTCACGCTGATCCCTCGCAGATCCGTCAGATCATCATGAACCTGGTGATCAATGCGTCGGAGGCGATGGAGGAGCGGGGTGGGGCAGTCACCCTGGCCGTGGGCGCGACCCGAATCGCGGAGGAGGGTCCCGCCGGAAGCGACGATATTGTTCCGATCGCTCACGGCGACTATCTCTTCGTCGAGGTCGCCGACCAGGGCGAGGGAATGGCCCCGGAGGTGAAGACACGCATCTTCGAGCCCTTCTACACCACCAAGTTCACCGGGCGCGGGCTGGGACTGTCGGCCGTGCTGGGCATCGTTCGTGCCCACCGCGGCTGGCTCGCCCTCCGCAGCAAGCCGGGAGCGGGATCGGTCTTCCGGGTCTTCTTCCCGGCGGCCTCGGGCGACGATCCGAGACCCGCGACAGGAATGCCCGCCGCCTCCGAGTGGCGCGGCAAGGGCCGAGTGCTGCTGGTCGACGACGAGGAGATGGTGCGACAGATCAGCCGGAAGCTGCTCCGCCACCTGGGGCTCGATGTGCTGGTGGCCGAGGACGGCGAGACGGCCGTGGCGCTCTATCGCGAGCACCGGGCCGAAATCGACCTGGTCCTGCTCGACCTGACCATGCCGGGTATGGGCGGCGAGGCGGCCCACCACGAGCTGCGCAAGATCGACCCCGAGGTGCGGGTGGTGCTCGCCAGCGGCTACAGCGAAAGCGACGTCAGCTCGCGCTTTGCCGGCCAGGGCTTGACCAGCTGCCTGCAGAAGCCGTACACGCTCGCCAAACTGGGCGATCTGCTGCGTGGTCTGCTGCCGGCCGCCGGTTCCTGACCACGGGTGGCCGATCCCGGCGCCCTCTCCTCTCGCGAGCCGCGCTGCGCTACCCTCTCGCGCATGGGCACCGAGGCTCTGGTTCTGAGCGCCTGCAAGGTCGATTTCGACCTGGAGATCGTCGAGCGCGCCGACGAGCGGCTCGCGCTGACCACCCGCGAGGCGAAGCTCCTGGCCTACCTTGCGGCCCATCCCCGAGTCGACCTGTCGCGCGACGAGCTCCACGCGAAGGTCTGGGGGTACGGCGAGAGCGTGGTGTCGCGCGCCGTAGATTGCACGGTCAACCGCCTGCGGCAGAAGATCGAAGAGGATCCGGCGCAGCCGCGGCATCTCTTGACCGTCTACGGGCACGGGTACCGATTCGTGCCCGACCTCGCGCAAGATTCCGGCGCCGCGCCCGAGGATCGCCCCCGGCCTCGCGGCGAGGATCGCGAAGCCCCGCCCCGCCGCGCCGAGCCGCGCCGCGCGCGCACCAATCTGCGCTCCGAGCCCAACGTATTCATCGGTCGCGAGGTCGAGCTCCAGGCTCTCGCCGACCTGCTGGCCGAGCGCCGAGTGGTGACGGTGGTGGGCCCGCCGGGCGCCGGCAAGACGCGCCTGGCCCGGCACCACGCGGCCGATCGGCTGAATAGCGGCGAAGTGCGCAGCGCCTGGCTCTGCGATCTCTCCGAGGCGCTCTCGGCGAGCGACGTGCTGCAGGCTCTTGCCCGCGCGCTCGATATCTCCGTGCCCGCGGAAGGGGCCGGGGGGGCGGCTCTGGCCGAGCGACTGGGACATGCCATCGCCGGCCAGGGCAGCACGCTGCTGGTGATCGACAACGCCGAGCAGGTTGCCGAGCAGCTCGCCGCGCTGCTACCCGGGTGGTGGCAGGCGGCCCCGGATGCACGTTTCCTGGTCACCAGTCGAGCGCCTTTGCGCATCCCCATCGAGCAGCAACTGCCGCTCGGCCCGCTCCGGGTTCCGACCGCCGCCGCGTCGGTGGAGATCCTCGCCGAGAACGAGGCGGTGACACTCTTCGCGGAGCGCGCCCGAGCCGTGCGTCCCTCGTTCGAGCTCGACAAAGGCAACGCCGCCGACGTCGCGGCGATCGTCGTCGAGCTGGACGGTCTGCCTCTGGCCCTGGAGCTGGCCGCGGCGCGGCTGCGGATGTGGACACCGAGCACCTTGCGGGCCCGCCTTCGCGACAGGTTTCGGGTGCTGGTCCGCTCCGCCTCCGAAGAGCCCCGGCGCGCGGCCAATCTGCGCGATGCCCTGCAGTGGTCGTGGGAGCTCCTGAGCCCCTGGGAGCAGTCGGCGCTGGCGCAATGCTCGGTATTTCGCGGAGGCTTCACCTGGGAGGCCGCCGAGGCGGTGGTCGACCTCGCGGCATGGCCCGAAGCCCCCTGGATCGTCGACGTGCTGGGCGCTCTGGTCGAGAGCTCGCTGCTCCGGGTCGGCGAGGTCGCGACGGAAAGTCGCCTGGAGATGCTGGTCAGCGTGGCGGCCTTCGCCGCCGAGATGCTCGCCCAGCAGGGGTCCGACGCGCGGCCCGGCGCCCAGGCGCGCCACGCCGCCCACTACGCGACTTACGGCGCCGAGGAGTTCACGCGCTCGCTCTCCACCCACGGCGGGCTGAAGCGACGGGCGGCGCTCTTCGTCGAGCTCGAGAACCTGGTCGTCGCCACCGAGCGGGCGTTGCGAGCGGGATGGAGCACCTGGGCGCTGGACGCCTGCTTCGCCGCCACCGAAATCCGTCTATACACCGGACCGGCCGAACCACGCATCGCCCTCGCCGAGCGGGTGCTGGAGCGCTGCGCCGAGCCCGCCAGAATGCGGGCGCGCCTGCTCAACCGCCATGCCCACTCGTTGCGCCTGACCGGTCGCGTAGACGAGGCCCGCCGCCACCTGGAAGAAGCGCTCGCGATCGCCCGCGCCGCCGCCGACCGCGGTCTGCAGGGCGCCGCTACCTGCAATCTGGGCCACCTTGCCCGCCTGAGCGGCATGAGCGCCGAGGCCCGCGACCTTTACGACCAGGCGCTGGCGATCTTCGTCGCCATCCACGATCCCTGCTCCGAGGCGATGGTCCGCGGCGCGCTCGGGGCCCTCGGTCATGCCGGAGGCTCTCTGGAAGAGGCTCGGATCCACACCGAGCAGGCCATGGAGCTGCTGCGCGCGGCCGGTGATCGCCACAACGCGGCCCTGATGCAGGGCAACCTCGCCAACCTCCTCGAGCTGGAGGGCCGTCCCGACGAAGCGGCACGGCACAATACCCAGGCCCTCGCGGTGCTGCACGAGGTCGGCGACCGCACGGGCGAAGGCCGCTTGCTCGGAAACCTGGCCGGCGGCCTGCGCGCCCGCAGCAGCCTGGACGACGCACGCGTCCGCTACCAGGAGGCGCTCGCGATCAGCCGCGAGGTCGGCAATCGTGGCAGCGAGGGGCACCTGCTCGGCAATCTGGCGGCGGTGCACCAGGAGCAGGGCGACGATCGGCGCGCTCGAGAGTATTGCGACATGGCGCTGGCGATTCACCGCGAAATCGGCGACCGTGCCGGCGAGGACTGGGTGCTCGCAACACTTGCCCGGCTGGACGGCGATCAGCCGGGCGCATCTCCATGACTGGCGACCACCACGGTGCGGATACCGCCGCGCACCAGGAAATCCCCCTCGACCCGGCAGTAGCGGGGCTCCAGCGCGGCCACCAGGTCGTCGAGAATGCGGTTGGTCACCGCCTCGTGGAAGGCTCCCCGGTCGCGGTACGACCACAAGTAGAGCTTCAGCGACTTGAGCTCCACGCAGCGCGCATCCGGCACGTAGCGGATGCGAATCGTCGCGAAATCGGGCTGGCCGGTCATCGGGCAGAGGCAGGTGAACTCCGGGCAGTCGAAGCGGATCCAGTAGTCGCGCCCCGGGCTGGGGTTGGGGAAGGTGTCGAGCTCGGCGGTCGGTTGACTGGGCATCGGGGTCTTTCGCGGCCGGGGATGGTGGGCGGCGTGTCATCTGCCGGTGGGAGTGCGGCGGAGCGGATCCTGGCGGGACCGCGGAGAAGGAAGCCTGTGCGCGCCGGGTCATCGAGACGGCCGACGCAGGAAAGTCTACTCCTCTCGAAGCGGGGATTCAGCCGCATGGTCGCGGCACTCGCGTCGGCATGGGCGCTCGCGGCCCTCGGCTGCGGCGCGCGGCCGATGCGGGGCGGCGTCGCCGGCGACGGAGGCTCAGCGGCCCCATACGGCCTGGTCCCCATGATCCAAGTACCCGCCGGCAGCTTTCGCATGGGCTCGCCGCCGGGCGAGGGCGGCCACAACAGCTACCAGGCGGTGCGCCGCGTCACTTTCAGCCGGCCCTACCTGATCGGTGCCACCGAGATCACCCAGGCCCAGTGGCGCGCCGTGCTCGGCGGCGATCCGAGCCATTTCGAGGGCTGCGACGACTGCCCGGTGGAGAGCGTCACCTGGCTCGAGGCGATTCGCTTCTGCAACGCGCTCTCGTTGCGCGAAGGGTTGCCGCCAGCCTACCGGATCGAGGACGAGCGAGTGACCTGGGAGCGCGGCGCCGCCGGCTACCGTCTACCGACCGAGGCCGAGTGGGAGCGGGCCGCGCGCGCCGGCACCACGACGCCCTACTGGTTCGGGGAGCGGATCGGTCCCCAACGGGCCAACTGCTCCTGCCCCACGCCCGCCGGCGATCCTCCCGCGACACCGATCGGTCTCCGCACCACGCCGGTCGCAACCTTCCAGGCCAACGCCCTCGGGCTCCACGACGTGCACGGCAACGTCTGGGAATGGTGCTGGGATCGCTTCGCCGCCCTTGCCCCGGCCGACACCCTCGATCCCGCCGGCCCCGATGTCGATCCAGGCATGGGACGCATCAGCCGCGGCGGCAGCTGGAGCTCGGCCCCGCTCGCCTGCCGCGCCGCGTTCCGCAACGCCAGCAGCCCCGACTATCGCTGTGGTTGTCTGGGGTTGAGGGTGGCGCGCGGAATCGGCTCCGGGGATGGTTAGCCACGACCTCCGCGGGGGCCGCTCGAGTCGTTGGTCCGCATGTATTGCGTACGGAAATGGTGAGCTCGTTCTTCGCGCACGCGCCTTGCCTGCACCGCCACGGCCTCCAGCAAACGGCGCTGATTGGTGGAAATCCACGGGCCTTCGCAATCTAGCGACACATAGGGCAGCTCGCTGACGCCGGCCAGGGGGCGGATGATCGTCTGCGCGTTCATGGCGGGCTGGCAGTTGAAGGAGCCCAGGCTGATCAGGCCGTCGTAGTATCCGTCTCGAACCGCGCAAAGGTAGCGCCCGACGGTCCCGCTGGTCTCCGTGAAGCCGTTGCAGGAAACATGCTTGTGCCCCTCGGCCGCGAGCTCTACCAGTGGCACATGGGGATCGAAGAGCAGGCCCGATGCGCTTATGATAGACAAGAGCCAGCATACGCCGCGCATGGGGGCCGAAGTCGCTGGCGAAGATATGCGTGACACGGGGATCGTCGTATGCCACATCGCGTCCCCGCGAATCCACATAGCAGCGGCGCTCCGGGTCGACACGCGCCGGCGCCTGGTGTCCGTCGCTAGTCGCCGCCATATGATGCTCCTGGCGCCGCATTTTCCTGCGCGGTGGTCGCGACCCGTCCCGATTGCCGGGCGGCGTGGGTTCGGCGGTGTCGTTCTACGATGTCGAGAAACGCGCCCAGACGCGTGTCGAACCCTGCATGGGCAGTATGGGTGTCGATCTCCAGATAGCAGAAAACGCGCTCGGAGAGCATCTCGCGAAAATGGTGCACCATGCTCGCGTCGGGACCGCAAGAGAAGCATGAGAGCAGACAGACGTAGAGGTCGTCACGCTCGGCCGCGTGGTTCAACGCATTGCTGATCTGCTGGGTGAAGGCCCAGACATCGCGCGCCGGTAGCTCGGCTGAGCTTGGCGGCAAGATGTCCGCCGGCGCGGCGTTGTAGCCGCGGCTGACGATCTTCCTGGGCAGCGAGAGGTTCACATCGGGGGAGCAGGCGGCGTACGGCCGTCCGGCGATGATCACCGTCGCCTCACTTCGTGCCCGTTCGTGCGCTGCTCTTCCCAACGCTTGCGCCTGTTGGCAATACTCGGCGTAGCGGGCCAAGGCGAGTTCCGCGGCCCGCCGGCCCAGCTCGGCTGAGCGCCCCAGACGACCTGCCACCACTTCCAACTCCGCCAGGCTGGTAGTGCGCAATGCCGACGAGAGCCCCAAATGTGGCGCGAGGATTCGCCGCTCCGAGACGCTCAGGCTGCTGCGCAGAATATCGGGAATCATGGGTGCGGTGGCACGACCAGGCGGCGCCCGGTGCGTGCCGTCAGGGCCAAGGCGACCGCGCGATTCAGCGCCACCCCGCCCAGGAACATGAGCTCGTCCCCGATCTGTCTCGGTCCCACAATCCGCGCCAGATAGTTGTCGGCGATCGAGTAGATCAAGCCGGCCAGTATGTCGGCTTTCCCCGGGTCGATCCCCGCGTGCGCGGGGGAGCCCGAGCGAAAACAGTGGCCGCTCAAATGGCCATGGGTCGATCCCCGCGTGCGCGGGGGAGCCACTTCATGGTCCCGGGTTTTTCTGTCTCTATGAGGTCGATCCCCGCGTGCGCGGGGGAGCC
>CAZBBK010000070.1:0-31688 GCA_964490075.1 uncultured Gemmatimonadota bacterium
CCTCGTCAATGAGACGGCACGGCGCTTGGCTTGCCGCGCTATATCGAAACGCCAGGTCGTTGCGCGCCCGCCGTTGTTCCCCGTCCCCCGAAGGTCTATCATCAGCGATTCACCTTCGATCTCCAGCCCTCTTACCCGCGAACCCGAACGATGAACCCCTTTCTCATGGCCCCGCCCGAGGCGGCGGCGCCGAACCCGCTGGTGCAGTTTGCTCCGCTGGCGCTGATCTTCCTGGTCTTTTACTTCCTGCTGATTCGGCCGGCCAGCAAGCGGCAGAAGGCGCACGACAGCCTGCTCAAAGGGCTCGAGAAGGGCTCTCGCATCGTGACCAGCGGCGGAATCGTTGGCACGGTCGCCGCGGTGAAGGGCGATGTGGTCGCGATCAAGGTCTCCGACAAGGTCAAGATCGACGTCTTGAAGAGCAACGTGTCGCAGCTCTACAAGACCAAGGAGAGCGACGAGTAGCCGGCCGAGACGCCGGCCACGAGAATCCGGAGCGGCGCCATGGCCATCTTGAAGATCCGCACCCTCGGCGATCCGGTGCTCCGCACCCCCACCAGGCCCGTGAGCGGTGTCGATCCCGAGCTCGAGAAGCTGGTGGAGGACATGATCGACACCATGTATGCCTCCGACGGCGTCGGGCTGGCCGCCAACCAGGTCGGCGTCTCCTTGCGCCTGGCGGTCTTCGACCTGGGCTACGTGGGGGGCACCCGGGAGGAGGAGATCCTGGTGGTGATCAACCCGGAGCTGGTGGCGCAGGAGGGGAGCCAGACGGGGGAGGAGGGCTGCCTCTCGCTGCCCGGTCTGGTCGCCGACCTGGAGCGGCCGCAGGCCGTCACGATCCGGGCCACCGATCTCGAAGGCGAGGAGCGCGAGCTCACCGGCGAGGGGCTGCTGGCGCGCGCCTTCTGCCACGAGATCGAGCATCTCGACGGCAAGCTCTTCATCGACAACCTCGCTCCGGGCGAGCGCAACGCCCTGCTCCAGGAGTATCGCACGGGGCACAGCGCCGTCTGAGGGGCAGCACGCGGGCCCCAGCGAGACCGCCGATGCGAATCGTCTTCTTGGGAACGCCGGGCTTTGCCCTCCCTTCCCTGCAAGCGCTGGTCGATGCCGGCCACCAGGTGGCACTGGTCGTCACCCAGCCCGACCGACCGCGCGGTCGCGGTCAGCGCGTGCGCCGCACCGAGGTCGCCGCGCTGGCCGACCGCCTCGATCTGCCGGTGGCGCAGCCTCGGCGCGCCTCCGAGCCGGGTTTCTGCCAGCATCTGGCGAGCCTGAACGCCGATCTCTTCGTGGTGGTCGCCTACGGGCATATCCTCAAGCAGCGCCTGCTCGACATCCCACCGCTGGGATGTATCAATGCGCACGCTTCGCTGCTGCCAAGGCTGCGCGGCGCCGCGCCGATCCAGCACGCGATCTTCGGCGGCGATTCCCGCTCCGGGGTGACCACCATGATGATGGATCGCGGCATGGACTCTGGAGACTTGCTGCTGCGGCGGGAGGTGCCGATCGGGTCACGCGCCACCGCCGGGGAGCTGCACGATCTGCTCGCGCCGGTGGCGGCGGAGCTCTTGGTCGAGACCCTGGAACGCCTCGATTCGATCACTCCGGAGCCCCAGGACCACCGGCTCGCCAGCTTCGCTCCGCGCATCGAGGCGGGCGATCTGCCTCTCGACTGGACCCTCGACGCGGCGACCCTGGATCGTCGCGTTCGCGCCCTGGCTCCGGCGCCCGGCGCCCGGACCTGGCGCGGTGGCGAGCTGCTGAAGGTGTGGGAGGCGGAGCCCCGAGCGCAAACCGGCGCGGCCCTTGCCCCCGGCGCGCTGCTGGCGATCGACGAGGGCTGCGCGGTGCAGTGCGGCCGGGACCTTTTGCGCCTGCTGCGGGTGGGGCCCTCCGGACGTGCCCACATGCCGGCCACCGCCTACCTGCGCGGCCGTCCGCTGGAAGAGGGGGAGCGCCTGGACGCCGGCCCGTGAGAGCGTCGGTGGAGCGGGCACAGCTGCACGTGATCGTGGCTCCCGAGCCCTGGCTGAAACGCGGCCCCGGGCGGCTCGCCCGGGCCGTGGCGAGCGCCGGGGCCGACTACCTCCATCTCCGGGCCCCCGGCTGGGGCGCCCGCGCCATGCTCGAGCTGGGCGCAGAGCTGCGCGACGCGCTGGACCCCACCAGCTCGACCCGGCTGGTGGTCAACGCACGCATCGATGTCGCCGCCGCGCTCGGCATCTCGGCCCTGCAGATGCCCGAGCACTGCTTCTCTCCCGACCAGGCCCGATCGCTCGCCGGGGAGCTGCTCGACGCGCCGCGCCGCGGCTCTGGCTCCCTCGTCGTGGGCGCCTCGCGGCACAGCGCCGCGGGAGTGGCGGACGCGGTCCGGCGGGGGGCCGACTGGATCTTCCTCGGTCATCTCTTCCCGACCCCCTCCCATCCCGGCGCCGCGGCGCTCGATGCGCGCGAGATCGAGGCCGCGCTGACGGCGGCCGAGTCGGTGCCGCTGATCGCCATCGGGGGGGTGCGGGCGGGTAGAATCGAGGAGCTGCTGAGCCGCGGCTTCGCCGGGGTGGCCGTGCAAGCCGCGGCTCTCGACGCGCCGGCCGAGGGCAGTGGCATCGCCGCAATCCGCGTCGCCCTCGATCGGGCGGCGGCCGAGAGAGAGCGCACATGAAGCTGCAGATGAACGGCCGCACCTTGGAGGTGCCCGAGGGGATCTCGGTCGAGGCCTTGCTGCGCGAGCGGCGCATCGATCCCGCCACCGCAGTGGTGGAGCACAACCGCCGGGTGCTGAGCGCCGACGCGCTGCCCAGCACCCTCCTGGCCGCGGGAGACGAGCTCGAGGTGGTGCGCTTTGTCGGCGGTGGATGATCGCCACCGGCGCCAGGTGCGTTTCGCGCGCTTCGGAGCCGAGGGACAGGCGCGTCTCGCCGCCGCCAGCGTGGCGGTGGTCGGCTGCGGCGCCACCGGGGGTGCGGCGGCGGAGCTGCTCGCCCGTGCCGGCGCGGGGCGCCTGATTCTGATCGATCGCGACATCGTGGCCCTCGACAACCTGCATCGCCAGGTGCTCTTCGAAGAGTCGGACGCGCGCCAGGGGCGCCCCAAGGCGATCGCCGGCGCCGAGTATCTCCGGCGTTTGAGCTCCGGCACGCGGATCGAGCCGGCCGCCACCCATCTCGATACCGACAACATCGATCGCCTGCTGCGCGGCACCGACCTCGTCGTCGACGGCACCGACAACGTCTCGACCCGCTTTCTGCTCAACGACTGGTGTTTCGAGCGCGTCGTGCCCTGGATCTACGTCGGCGCCGTCGGCGGCGAAGGGATGCTGCTGCCGATCGTGCCTCCCGAGGGGCCCTGCCTGCGCTGCCTGCTGCCCGAGCCGCCGCCTCCCGGCACCCTGGCCACCTGCGACACCGCGGGCGTGCTGGGGCCGGTGCCCCCGGCGATGGGGGCGATGGCGGCGCTCGAGGCGATGAAGATCCTCGCCGGCCCGCTCTCGCCCGGAGCTCGCAAGCTGCGGACCATCGACTTCTGGGACTGGCGGGTGCGCACCATCGAGCTCCCGGCGCGCCCCGACTGTCCCTGCTGCCGCCGAGGGGAAAGGGAGTTCCTGCACGCGGCCCGCGGCACCAAGGTCGTCGAGCTCTGCGGGCGCGACACCCACCAGGTGCTGCCGCCGGGAGGCACCGCGCTCGACCTGGCCGAGCTCGCGCGGCGTCTCGAGGGCGAGGGCGAGCAGCGTCTCGCCCCGCGGCTCTTCCTGCGCCTGGAGCTGGACGCGGAGCGTATGACGATCTTCCCCGACGGCAGAGCGCTGGTCGAGGGAGCCGGCAATGGCGATCGGGCACGAGCCCTGTACGATCGTTACGTCGGCACCTGATCCTGGAAGTGGAGTCATGAAGAGAGTTGGTTTCATTGTCTCCAGCGCGCTGGCGGCGGTCGCCGTCGTCGCGCTCGTGCTGCTGTTGCATGGCGGGCACGACGCCCCGCGCATCTCGGGCGCGCTCCAAGCGCTCGACACCTGGGCGGCGGCCCGCGCCTACCCGGGGCGAACCATTCCGGCCCTCGGCCACTACCAGGCGTTTCGTGCCGCGCGTGCCGCGCGGCCTCGATCGGCGGCGCCCATGGTGCCGCCCTGGACGCCGATCGGTCCCCACAATATCGGCGGCCGGACCCTCGCTCTGGCCCTCGATCCCGACGATCGGAATCGGCTCTACGCCGGCTCCGCGGTAGGCGGCCTGTGGGTGAGCGAAAGCGCCGGTGTGGGCGCCGACGCCTGGGATCTCGTCCCCACCGGATACCCCGTGCTGGCGGTCAGCTCCATCGCCATCGAGCCCGGCGACGCCTCGGTGATCTACGTCGGCACCGGCGAGGTCTACGCCTACCAGGACAGCGGGGGGGGAATCTCGGTGCGCACCACCCGCGGCAGCTACGGCATCGGCATCCTGAAGTCGACCGATCGCGGCGCCTCCTGGTCCCCCTCGCTCGACTGGACCCGCAGCCAGGAGCGCGGCGTGTGGGCGGTCGAGATCGACCCGCTCGACCCCGACGTGGTCTGGGCGGCCACCACCGAAGGCTGCTACAAATCGCTCGACGCGGGCGCATCCTGGACCCGGGTGCACGATGTGATCATGGCGATGGACCTCGAGATCCATCCCCTCGATCCCGACATCGTGCTCCTCGCCTGCGGCAATCTCGGCAGCGCCGGCCATGGCATCTACCGGACCACCGACGGCGGCGCTTCGTGGACCCATCTGACCGACGGACTGCCGCCCAGCTTCGGCGGCAAGATCTGGCTCGACCTGGTCGAGAGCGCCCCACAGACCATCTACGCCAGCATCGGCAACGGCACCGCCCACGGCGACGGCACCTGGCTGTGCCGCAGCGACGACGGCGGCGACCACTGGCAGGTGGTCAACACCGAGGACTACGCCACCTACCAGGGCTGGTTCGCGCACCTGGTGCTGGCGGACCCGCGGAACCCCGAGCGGCTGGTGGTCGGCGGGGTCGACCTGTGGACCTCGGACGACGGCGGCGCCACACTCACCCAGCGCTCCTACTGGTGGAACTGGGAGTTCGGGCGCACGCCGGCCGGCGGTCCGGAGGGACCGGAGGACTACTCGCACGCCGACCATCACTTCGCGCTGCGCGATCCCGTCGATCCGGAGCGGATCTTCTTCGCCAACGACGGCGGCGTGTTCCGCTCCACCGACGGCGGAATGACTTTCGCCGGGATCAACGGCGGCTATCAAACGACACAGTTCTATCCCGGCTTCTCGTGTGCGGCGGACGATTCGGCCTTCGCGATCGGCGGCATGCAGGACAACGCCACGGCGATCTACGACGGCAGCCTGGAGTGGATTCGCGTGCTCGGCGCCGACGGCGCCTGGACGGCGATCGACCCCACCGACCACGAAAATCTGTACGGATCAGTACAGTTCCTCGGCATCTACGCCTCGACCGACGCCGGCGAGTCCTGGGCCTGGACCGCGCCCCCGTGGCGACCCAATACCGGTTTCATCGCGCCCTTCGCGATCTCATTCGACGAGCCGAGCATCCTCTACGCCGGCTCCGATCTGATCTACCGGACCACCAGCGGCGGATCGGACTGGATCGCCACCAACGGCGGCATGGCGCTCGACGGCAACCCAGCGTTGAGTCTTGCGGTCGCGCGTCACGACGCCGACGTCGTCTATGCGACCACCGCACCGGTCTACGGGGCTCCGGGCGTCTTCGTGACCACCAACGGCGGGGAGTCCTGGACCGACATCGGCGCCGACCTGCCGGATCGCTATCCGATGGACGTGGCGATCGATCCCCTCGATGACGCGCGCGCTTATGTCGCCTTCTCGGGGTTCGGCAGCTCCCACCTGTTCAAGACCGAGGACCGCGGGGGCACCTGGAGCGACCTAGGCGCGATTTTGCCGGATGTTCCTACCTCGGCGGTGGTGGTCGATCCGCTGGCGACCGATCAGCTCTATGTCGGCAACGACCTGGGTGTCTATCTGTCGCTGGATGGTGGGGCCAGCTGGGCGGAGTTCTCCGAGGGCTTACCGGATGCCGTGATCGTGCTCGACCTGACGCTCTCGGAGCTGAATCGTACGTTGCGGGTAGCGACCCACGGGAATGGTGTCTTCGAGCGGCGGCTGGTGGCACCTGGCACCGAGGTAGGGGGGGGCGCGCCGGTGCCCGAGGCCCGCGTCGCGCGCCTGGCGCAGAACCGTCCGAATCCCTTCAACCCACTCACCACGATCCGCTATTGGATCGGCGCCCCGGAAGCAGTCCGGATCGAGGTCTACGACCTCTCCGGGCGCCGCGTCCGCACCCTGGTCGACGAGGCTCGGGCGGCCGGCGAGCACAGCGTGCGCTTCGATGCTTCGGGCCTGGCGAGCGGCACCTACATCTACCGGCTGCGCGCCGGAGAGAGGGAGATCGAGCGCCGCATGCTGCTTCTGAAGTGAGTGCCGCCCCGGCCTCCCGATCTGTTCTACTCTTTCGCTTGGCGAGCGGCCGCAGAGCTCTTCCCAACGGAGAATCCCCATGGACGACGTCCTCAAGATCGGCGATCACATCTTCCATTCGCGACTGATCGTCGGCACCGGCAAGTTCAGCGATGCCGACACCATGGTGCGCGCCCACGAAGCGGCGGGTGCGGAGATGGTGACCGTGGCGGTGCGCCGCGTCGATCTCGACAATCCCGAGCGCGAGGCGCACTGGTTCGACCGCATCGACCGCACACGCTACACCATTCTGCCCAATACCGCCGGCGCCTACACCGCCGAGGAGGCGATCCGCATCGCCCACCTGGCCCGCGCCGCTGGTCTGGGCGACTTGATCAAACTGGAGGTGCTGGGCGATGAGCGCACCCTGCTGCCCGACGTGCATCAGCTCCTGACCGCATGCGAGGTCCTGGTCGCCGAGGGCTTCACGGTGCTGGCCTACACCAGCGACGATCTGATCACCGCGCGCCGTCTGGAAGAGCTTGGCGTGGCCGCCGTCATGCCCCTGGCATCGCCGATCGGATCGGGGCGGGGAGTGCTCAATCCCTTGCCGATTCGCTTCATTCGCGAAGCGATCTCGGTCCCCTTGATCGTCGACGCCGGAGTCGGCACCGCATCGCACGCCGCCGAGGCGATGGAGCTGGGAATCGATGGGATCCTGATGAACACGGCGCTGGCACTGGCCGCCGACCCGCCGCGCATGGCGCGGGCGATGCGTCTCGCCGTCGAGGCCGGCCGCGAGGCATTCCTGGCCGGCCGGATGCCCGAGAAGGACTACGGCGACCCGTCCTCCCCGACGCAGGGTGTTCCGGGGAAGTGACCGGGCCGCGGGATCCGCGTGATCGCGCGCTGGAGCTGCTCGGCGCCTGGGAGCGGGGGGAGGGTTTCGCCGACCAACTCCTCGACGCGGCCCAGGGCGAGATCGAGCCCGGCCAGCGAGCGCTGGTGCGGGAGCTGCTCTACGGCACGATTCGCCGTCGCCGCGGGCTCGACTATGTGCTGCGCAAGGTCTGCCACCGCGATCCGCGGGGGTTGACGCCGGCGCTGCGCAACATCCTGCGCATCGGCGCCTACCAGTTGCTCCACCTGGACCGAGTGCCGGACGCGCTGGCGGTCGACGCCGCGGTGCGCCAGGTCCATGCTCGCGAAGGGGGCAAGAAGAAGGCGGGCTTCGTCAACGCCGTGCTGCGCTCGATCGCCCGCAGCGGCCCTCCACCGCTCCCCAGCGCCCCCTTCGAGCGCCTCGGCATCGCCAGCTCGCATCCCGACTGGCTGGTTCGGCGCTGGGTCGCCGAGCACGGGCGGCGCACGGCGAGCATCATGCTGGAATGGCACAACCAGGTGCCGCCGACCGTGCTGGCCCCCAATCCGTTGCGCCTCGATCCCGGCGAAGACCTGGCGGGCACCCTGGCCGGAGAAGGGGTCGCGACCCGCCCGGCGGCGCTGCTCCCGGGCTACCTGGTGGCCGACTCGATGCCCGGGCTCACCGATCTGCCCAGCTTCCGGAGCGGCCGCTTCTACGTGCAGGACGAATCGGCGGGGCTCTTCACCCGCGCCGCCGAGCGGCCGCCGGGGCCGGCTCTGGATGCCTGCGCGGCACCGGGGGGCAAGGCGATGGGCCTGGCGATCGCGGGAGGCGACGGTGAGGCGGTGGTGGCCCTCGATCGCAGCGCGGCGCGCATCGGGCGACTGAGACAGAACCGGCTCCGCACCGGCCTCTCTTCGATTCGGCCCATGCTGGGAGACGCGCGGCGACTTCCTCTGGCCGGAAGCGTATCCTTGGTCTTTCTGGATGCACCCTGCTCGGGAACCGGGGTGCTGCGGCGCCGGCCCGATCTGCGCTGGCGATTGCAGCCCGAGCAGATCGAGGCGTTGGTCCGGCTCCAGAACGAGCTGCTCGACGCGCTCGCCGAGCGGGTGGTGCGCGGCGGCACCCTGGTCTACTCCACCTGCTCGATCGAACCCGAGGAGAACCGCGGCGTGGTACAGGCATTTCTCGACCGCCGGCCCGATTTCGAGGCGATCGATGTGCACGACGCGCGCCTGCACGCCCTGCACGGCGAGCGCGGCGGACTGGGCGCAGATCCGGGGGCGTTGCTGCTGCCGGCGGTCTACGAGACCGATGGCGGCTACGCGGCGGTGCTGCGCCGGAAGAGCGGAAGGGGGTAGTCGTGCCACGCTTCTTGGTGCTTCTCAGCGTCGCTCTGGTGGCCTTTCTCGCCGGCTTTTTCGCGATCACGGAGCTGCTCCTGCCGCGGGTGGTCGGCCAGGGCCAGGAGGTGGCGGTGCCGGGTGTGGTCGGCGAGACGCGCGAGGAGGCACTTTTTGAGCTCCAGGGCGCCGGGCTGCGCGGCGAGGTGCGCCTGGAGCGCTTCGACCTCGAGTACCCCGCGGGAACCATCCTGGCCCAGGACCCGCGCCAGGGGTCGATGGTCAAGGTCGGCCGCCGGGTCTCGCTGACCCTCAGCCGCGGTGCGGAGCAGGCGGTGGTGCCCGCCCTCGGCGGACGGACCGAACGCCAGGCGCGCCTCGATCTGGCCGCCGCCGGCCTGGAATTGGGCGACGTGCTCTACCTGCGCGCCGTTGCCGTGGGGAGCGGCAAGGTCCTGGCGACCGCGCCGGGGGCCGGCAGCGCCGCCGCCAAGGGGACGGCGGTCGACCTGCTGGTGAACCAGGGGGCGGCCCCGGTTGGCTTCGTGATGCCGGATCTGCGCGGGCATCGCTATGATGACGTGCAGCGGCTGCTCTCGAGCCACGGCTTCCGAGTAGAACGGGCCCGCTACGTGGGCGGCGGCTTGGGGGTCGAGCGAGTGACGGCTCAGGATCCCGAGCCCGGGGCACGGGTGGTGGCCGGAGATCGGGTCTCGCTCTCGGTCAGCGGTGGATAAGGGTCCACCGAAAAGGAGAACGATGCTGCTAGCACCGAGCATCCTGTCCGCCGACTTCGCCCGCCTGGGCGAGCAGATTCGTGCCGTGGAGAGCGGCGGAGCGGCGCTGATCCACTGCGACGTGATGGACGGGCACTTCGTCCCCAACCTCAGCTTCGGTCCGCCGCTGCTGCGAGCCGTGCAGCGGGTGGCGACGGTGCCGCTCGATGTCCACCTGATGATCGAAGGGCCGGAGCGCTCCCTCGCCACCTACCGCGAGGCCGGCGCCGAGTGGATCACGGTGCACGCCGAGGCCTGCTCCCATCTCCACCGGACCCTCGCTCGGATCCGTGCCCTGGGCGCTCGGCCGGGCGTGGCGCTCAATCCCGCCTCGCCCCTCGCCCTGGTCGAAGAGGTGCTGGCCGACATCGACCTGCTGCTGGTGATGTCGGTCGATCCCGGCTTCGGCGGCCAGAGTTTCATCGATCGATCGCTGGACAAGATCGTGCGGGCCAAGGAGTTGCGCGCCCGGCACCAGGCCTCCTTCCAGATTCAGGTCGATGGTGGTGTCGACGCGACCAACGTGGCTGAGGTGGTGGAGGCCGGCGCCGATATCGTGGTGGCCGGCAGCGCCCTTTTCGACGACTCGGATCCCGCTGCGGCCGCCCGGCGCGTCATTGGCGGCGCAAACCGTTGACCTCGAACATCGCCGGTCGATAGACTCTCCCTTTTCCTCTGCGGAGAATCGATGTTCGAGAACCTGACGGCTCGCCTCGACGAGACCTTCCGCCGACTTCGAGGGCAAGGGAAGCTCAGCGAGGCGAATGTCGCCGAGGCCCTGAAGGAGGTGCGTCGCGCGCTCCTCGAGGCCGACGTGAACTTCAAGGTCGTCAAGGAGTTCGTCAATCAGGTCCAGGGCGATGCGCTGGGGCAGGCGGTGCTCAAGAGCATCACGCCGGGCCAGCAGTTCGTGAAGGTGGTCCACGACCACATGGTCGAGCTGCTGGGGACCGGAGCCCGCGACCTGGCGCAGGCGAGCAAGCCGCCGACGCGGATCTTGATCGTCGGTCTGCAGGGGTCCGGAAAGACCACATTGGCCGCCAAGCTGGCGCTGCGCTACCGGCAGCAGGGGCGGCGGCCCTTGCTGGTCGCCTGCGACATCCACCGGCCGGCCGCGATCGACCAGCTCGAGGTACTGGGCGAAGAGGCCGGCGTGGCCGTGCACCGCGAGCCGCCGGGGGTCGCGGCCGATCGAATCGCGCAGCGCGCGCTCGAGAAGGCGCGGGCCGAGAGCTTCGACCCGGTCGTGGTGGACACCGCGGGCCGGCTGCATATCGACCAGGAGATGATGGAAGAGGTCACCCTGGTCAAAGGGGCGACGAAGCCGCACGAGGTGCTCTTCGTCGCCGATGCGATGACCGGGCAAGACGCCGTTCGCTCCGCCAAGGCCTTCGACGAGGCCCTGGGGCTCGACGGCGTGGTGCTCACCAAGATGGACGGCGACGCGCGCGGCGGAGCCGCGATCTCGATTCGTGCGGTCACCGGAAAACCGATCAAACTGATCGGGACGGGAGAGAAGCTCGACGCGCTCGAGTCCTTCCATCCCGATCGAATGGCGTCGCGAATTCTCGGCAAGGGGGACGTGCTCTCCCTGGTCGAGAAGGCGCAAGGCGCCGTGGACGAAGAAGAGGCTCTGCGACTCGCGGAGAAGCTCAAGAAGGAGTCCTTCACCCTCGACGATTTTCGAACGCAGCTGCGCGCCATGCGGAAGATGGGACCTCTCGATCAGCTCCTGGGTATGATCCCCGGATTGGGTTCCAAGATGAAGGGCATCTCGGTCGACGAGAAGGCCCTGGGTCGCATCGAGGCGATCATCAACTCCATGACTCCGCAGGAGCGCATCAATCCCCGGGTTCTCAACGGGAGCCGGCGCAAGCGAATCGCGCGAGGGAGCGGGACCACGGTCCAAGAGGTCAATCAACTGCTTCGGCAATTCCAGGACATGAAGAAGATGCTGAAGCGAATGAAGAACATGGGCTTGGGACGAATGGGCCTGGCCGGGCTCCCGTTCTGATCGTTCCAGCCTCAGAGGAGACTTCCCTTTGCCGGTCAAGATCCGACTCACCCGCAAGGGCGCCAAGAAGCGCCCCTTCTACCGCCTCGTGGTGGCCGACTCCCGCGCGCCGCGAGACGGCCGCGTCATCGACACTCTCGGCTTCTACGATCCGATCTCCCGAGTCGAGCCCTACCGCATCGACGGGGCCAAGGCGGTGCATTGGCTCAACGAAGGCGCCGAGCTCTCCGACACCGCTCGTTCTCTGCTGCGCAAGAGCGGCATCATCAAGGCCTGGCGCGACGGTGATTCGGGCGAGGGCCTGGGCCGTTCGGTCGAGCCCGGTGCCGCGTCCACTGCCGCCCCCGCGCCAGCCCAGGCGCCCGCCGAGCCGGCGGAGACGGCCCCCGAGCCGCCCGCGGCCGAGGAACCGGCGGCCGCAGAGCCCGTGGCCGAAGAGCCGGTGGCCGCGGAGCCAGCCACCGAGGAACCGGTCGCCGAGGAACCGATCGCCGAGACCGCTGATGCCGAAGAGTCCTCGAAGGACGACAACGAATCGTAGCTCTCCGAGCTGCCGGTCGCATGAGGAGACCCCCCGATGTCCGCCACCCGCGATGACGTCCTCGACCTGATCGAATTCGTCGCTCGCCGATTGACCGACTACGCCGATGCCGTCGACGTGGAGGAGGTCGCCACCAAGCGCACCCTGATCTACGAGCTGCGCGTCGATCGCAGCGACATGGGGCGGATCATCGGCAGAAACGGCCGCACCGCGCGCGCGCTGCGCGACCTGGTCTCCTGCGCCACCTTCGATTGGGACGAGAAGGTCTACCTGGAGATCGTCGAGTAGCGGTGCGCCCGAAGCACGTCGTCATCGGCCGCATCGTCGCCGCGCACGGTCTGCGCGGTGAAGTTCGGGCGCTGCCGCTCTCCGATCACCCCGGTCGACTCGAAGATCTGGAGTGGGTCGATCTGTTGGCGGACGACGGCGCCGGGGTGGAGCGTGTGCGGGTCGTGGGCACGCGGGCCCACAACAAGGGGCTCTTGATGTCGCTGGAGGGGGTGACCGACCGAAACGCCGCGGAGGCGCTGCGGGGGCGCCGGCTGACCGTTCCCGGCGACCAGGTGCCCGAGCTCCCCGACGACGAGTACTACGCCTTCGATCTGATCGGCATGCAGGTGGAAACGGAAGGGGCGGAGCCGCTCGGCGCCGTGGACGAGATCATGGCAGCGGGCGGCAGCAACGTGCTCGTGGTGCGCGGCGGACCGCGCGGCGAGATCCTGCTCCCGGCGGCGCGCGAAGTGCTGCGCCACATCGACCCGCAGCGGCGCCGAATCGTGGTGCATCCCCTGCCCGGTCTGCTCCCGGAGTAAGCCCGTGCACGCGCCGCTCGTCATCGACGTCGTGACCGCCTTTCCCGGTCTTTTTCCGGGGCCGCTCGCCGAGAGCGTGCCGGGACGGGTGCTCGCGCGCGGTCTGGCCGAGCTGCGCGGCGTCGATCTGCGCGCCTTCACCCGCGACCGCCATCGCAGCGTCGACGACACCCCCTACGGCGGAGGGGGAGGGATGGTGCTCAAAGTCGAGCCGGTGGTCGAGGCCGTCGAGTCGACCCTGGCCGAGCGCGGCGCTTCAAAGAGCCGTGTGCTGCTGATGTCGGCCGGCGGCCGAGTCTTCGACCACGATCTGGCGGTGGAGCTCTCTCTGGCTCGCCATCTGGTGATCGTCTGCGGTCACTACAAGGGCTGCGACGCGCGCATCGCCCGCCTAGCCGGCGCCGAGGAGGTCTCGGTCGGCGACTTCGTGCTCTCCGGCGGCGAGTTCGCGGCCATGACGGTGATCGACGCGGCCTTGCGGCTGCTGCCCGGTGCCCTCGGCAACTTCGACTCGGCACAGGGCGACAGCTTCTTCGAAGGCCTGCTGGAAGGTCCGATTTACACCAAACCCAGATCATTCCGAGGAAGTTCGGTTCCGGAAGTGCTACTCTCCGGAGATCATCAGGCGGTCAGAAGGTGGAGGCTCAGAGAGGCGCTGCGAACGACCCACGCCCGCCGACCCGACCTTCTCACCCGGCGCAAGCTGACCCTGGAAGAACAAGAGCTGCTGGAGCTCATCAAGAACGAAGAGACCCGTGCTCCCTCCGACTCGAAGCGACCGGGGGAGCGCGGAAATGCGGCCGGGCGGGAGCCTGGCCAGGAGCCGACACAATGAATGCCACCGATTTCGTCACACGAGGCGAGTTGAGGACCGACCTCCCCGATTTCGCCCCTGGCGATACGGTTCGGGTTTCCGTCAGGGTCGTCGAGGGCGACAAGCACCGCGTGCAGGCCTTCCAGGGCTATGTCATCCGGCGCCGCGGCAGCGGCATCTCCGAGACCTTCACGGTCCGAAAGCTCTCGGGCGGAGTGGGTGTGGAGCGGATCTTCCCGCTGCACGTGCCTTCGATCGAGAAGATCGAGGTGTTGCGCAGGGGCCGGGTCAGACGAGCCAAGCTGTTCTACCTGAGGGACCTGCGCGGCAAGGCGGCGCGCATCAAAGAGCGTCGTTGAGGGCATCCCAACGACTGGGGCGCCGGGGCGAGGAGCTGGCGCGGGCCGCACTGGAAGGTGCGGGAATGACGATCCTGGCGCGCAACTGGCGCTTCGGTCGCAAAGAGGTCGATCTGATCGCCGAGGATGGCGAGGTGGTCGTCTTCGTCGAGGTCAAGACCCGCACGCGCCGCGATTTCGGGGGGCCGCTGGCGGCTGTCTCCTGGCGCCAGCGGCGCCATCTCAGCGCCGCCGCCAACGCCTTTCTGGCCGGCCGGAGATGGATGCGGCGCGGCGCCCGTTTCGATGTCGTCGGTCTGGTCTTCGACGGCGACGAGGCAAAGATCGAACACATCCGCGGAGCCTTCGATGCCTGCGCCTGACGCGGCCGACGTGGTGGTGGTCGGGGCCGGCCTGGAGGGGCTGCTGCTGGCAGGAGAGCTGGTCCGTGGGGGGCAGGAGGTGCACCTGGTGGAGCGCCGCGCCGAGGTCGGGGGGCGATGCCGCGATATCGGCGAGGACCGCTTCACCTTTCCGGGAGCGATTCGGCTGGCCCGCTACGGAACCCATGGAGCGCTCGGGGAGCTGCTCTTCCGCGCCGGCGACTCGACGGCGCTCTGCGAGCTGGGCACGAGCTACGCCCTGATCGGCGGCCGGGTGACCTCGCTGCCCCTGGGGTTGAGACTGAGCTCCGGCTCGCGGCTGATCGGGCTGCGCGATCGGCTGCCCCTGGCGCGGCTGATCCTGCGCCTGCGTTCCGAGGCCGACGCCGCGTCGGACGAGAGCCTGAACCGCTGGATGGCGAGCATGCGCATCCGCGGCCGCTTGGCGGAGCTGCTCAGGATCATGGCCGGCAGCATGACCATGCGCGCCGATCCCGGCGAGCTGGCTGCCCGAGAGGTGCTCGAGGCGCTGCGCCGTTCGCTCGACCTCGGCATCACCATGACCTATCCGGCCGAGAGCTGGGGGGCTCTGGCACGCAATGCGGCCGTGCGCTTCGAGGCGGCGGGGGGGACTCTGCTGCGCGAATGGACGGTCGACCGGATCCTGGTGCGACGCGGGCGTGTACGTGGCGTGGTGTCGACGGCCGCCGAGCGCATCGAGACCCCTCGCGTGGTGTGGACCCCCGACCCCAGGGCCCTGCGCGCGCGCGCCGACGAGCTCGATCCAGCGCTGGCCCGCGCCATCGGCAGCGTGCGCCCGGTGGCGGCCACCAGCCTGGCGCTGGCGCTCACCGAGCCGGTGTCGACCACCACCGGCCTGTGGTACCTCGACGAGCCGCGCGGGTGGGTCTTCTTCCCCTCGAACATCGCCGGCAGCCTGGCGCCGAAAGGCAAGCAGCTGCTTCTCGCTTGCGCCCCCGCGAGCGCCGACACGGCGTCGATGGGGTCGACGGCCGAGGCGTTGGAGCAGCGCCTGGGCGAGATCTTCCCCGCTCTGCCGGGGCGCATCGAACAGCGCCGCGTGCGGCGTCTCGAGCGGCTGCACGGATCGGATGTCGGAGCCCGTGCCACCCGGGCCCATCGTCCACCGGTGCGCGCCGCCGCACCGCGCGGGCTCTTTCTGGTCGGCGACGCCTGTGCCGCGCCGGGCCTTGGGCCCGAGATCGGCTTCTCGAGTGTGCGGCGCTGCGTGGACCACATTCTGGGCGACCGGGCCAGCCTGCCTCCGCCCGAGGTGAAGGTCGCCGCCGAGGCCGGGTCGGCGGTGCGGCGCCGCAGCAGGACGCGACGCGGTGCCCAATCTTGAGCGTGCCGCGCCCTTCGAAATCGATGTGGGGGAACGCGCCGGCATCGTTCTTTTGCACGGCTTCACCGGTGCGCCGCAGGAGGTGGAGCCGATCGCGCGGGCGCTGGCGCCGCACGGCGTGTCGAGCATCGGTCCGCTGCTGCCCGGCCACGGCGAGGCGCTGACCGAGCTGAATCGCGTCGCCTGGCGGGAGTGGACCGCCGCCGCCGAGTCGACGCTGGCCGAGGCGCGCCGGCGCTGGCCCACGGTGTTGGTCGGAGGGCTGTCGATGGGCGGCGCCCTGGCCCTGCACCTCGCCGCCCACCACTCGACCACGGTCCTCGGCGTCCTCGCTCTGGCGACGCCGCTGCGTCTGCGCCATCGGGCGCTGCCGCTGCTGCCCCTGCTCTCTCGGTTTCTGCTCGCGACCCCCAAGAAAGGGATGGGCGTCTCCGATTCGCGGCTGGCCGCCGATCGGGTCTCCTACGACCACCAGCCGCTGGCCGGAGTGCTGCAGCTGACTCACCTGCTGAGCGCGCTGCGGCGCGAGCTGCACGCGGTTCGCTGCCCGCTCTTCCTGGCTCATTCGCGCGGCGACCGCACCATCCCTTTCGCCAACATGGCCGAGATCGCGCGCCGGGTCTCCTCACCCGAGATCGACCTCCTGGAGCTGACCCGCTCCGACCACATCCTGCCGCTCGACGTGGAGCGCAAGCAGCTCTTCGGGCGGATCGTCGCCTTCGTAACTGCGCGGGTCGGCGACTGAAACTCACACACCCCGCGCGTCCGGCCCCCAGATCAGCTTGTGGATCTGCAAACAGAGCCGCACCGGCAGCCGATCGTCCAGGATCCAGCGCGCCAGCAGCTTCGGATCCAGCTGCCCCCAGGCGGGGGCCAGCAACACCTGCGCGCGCTCGGTCAGATTCAGCGAGGCGATGCGCGCACGCGCCCAGTCGTAGTCAGCGCGACTCGTGAGCACCATCTTCACTTCGTCTCGGTTCGAGAGCTGCGCCAGGTTGCTCTCCAGAAAGGTCGCCTCCTCGCCGCTCCCCGGCGGCTTGAGATCGACGATCCGGCGCGCGCGCCGATCCAGACACGAGACATCGAGACTGCCATTGGTCTCTACCTGAACGTCGAGGCCGGCATCCAACAGCCGCCCCACCAGTTCCGGTGCATCACCTTGCAGCAGCGGCTCGCCACCCGTCAGCGTCACATTCTCGAGCCCGCTGCGCCGCGCCTCGGCGACCAGCTCTTCCACCGAGCGTTCCGCCCCGCCCTCGAACGCGTCGCTGGTGTCGCACCACACGCAGCGCAGATTGCATCCCGTGGTGCGGATAAAGAGTGTCGGCACACCGGCACCCGAGGTCTCGCCCTGAATCGAAGCGAAGACCTCGTGGATCCGCATCGCGTCGCCGTCCTGTCGGCTAACCGATGCGCAGCTTGGCGCGCGCCCGATCGAGCGCCTTGGTCCGTTCCACGAACGACGCTTCGTCGGTCGCCCGCATGCCCAACGCCTCGTCCAGGGCGGTGCGCGCTTCGTCGGTCGAGATCTCGTCGGCGGGGATCGCCTGCTCGGTCAGCAGCGTCAGCCGGTTGTCGACCATCTGCACGAACCCACCGTCCACGAAGAACGACTTCGATTCGCCGCCCGCCACGTCGACCCGCAACCGGCCGATCCCCATCTTGTGCACCAAAGGCGCCCGGTGCACCAGCACGCCGACCTCGCCGTCGTGCGAAGGAAAGGCCACGAAGGTCGCCTCGCACTCCAGCACCGGCTTTTCCGGTGTCACCACCGAGCAATAGAAACTGTTGGCTCCGGCCATCTCGAGCTCTCCGCGCTACGCCGTTTCGGCCTTCGCCGCCGCCTCTTCGATCGCGCCGACGTACATGAAGGCCTGCTCCGGCAGATGATCCCATTTGCCGTCGCAGAGCTCCTCGAAGGAGCGGATCGTGTCCTCGCGAGAGCAGTAGTTGCCGGGGAAACCGGTGAACTGCTCGGCGACGAAGAAGGGCTGCGAGAGGAAACGTTCGATACGGCGCGCCCGCGCCACCGTGATTTTGTCTTCTTCGCTCAACTCGTCGATCCCGAGAATCGCGATGATGTCTTGCAGGTCCTTGTACTTCTGCAAGATCTGCTGCACCCGCCGGGCCACGGCGTAGTGCGCCTCGCCGATCAGCTCCGGCGACAAGATGCGGCTCGAAGAGGCCAGGGGATCGACCGCCGGGTAGATCCCCTTCTCAGCGATGCCACGCTCCAGGTTCACGGTGCTGTCGAGGTGCGTGAAGGCGGTCGCCGGGGCCGGGTCGGTGTAGTCGTCGGCCGGCACATAGATCGCCTGGATACTGGTCACCGCGCCGCCCGAGGTCGAGGTGATGCGCTCCTGCAGCTCACCCATCTCGGTGCCCAGAGTCGGCTGGTAACCCACCGCCGAGGGCATCCGCCCGAGCAGCGCCGACACCTCCGAGCCGGCCTGCGAGAAACGGAAGATGTTGTCGATGAAGAGCAGCGTGTCGGCCCCGGTCTGGTCGCGGAAATGCTCGGCCATGGTCAGTGCCGAGAGCGCCACTCGCAGGCGCGCTCCGGGCGGCTCGTTCATCTGCCCGAACACCATCACCGTCTGATCCAAAACCCGCTTTCCGGTGTCGCCGATCTTCGCCTCCTGCATCTCCAGCCAGAGGTCGTTCCCTTCGCGCGTGCGCTCCCCGACCCCCGCGAAGCAGGAGTAACCGGAGTGGAAACGCGCCAGGCGCGCGATCAGCTCCTGGATGATGACCGTCTTGCCGACACCGGCGCCCCCGAAGAGACCGGCCTTGCCGCCCCGCACCAGCGGGCAGAGCAGGTCGATCACCTTGATGCCGGTCTCGAAGAGCTCGGTCTTCGATGACAGGTCATCGAACGCCGGCGGCTCCCGGTGGATCGGCATGCGCTTCTTCACCTCGATATCGCCACGGCCGTCGATCGTCTCTCCAACCAGGTTGAACACCCGGCCCAGGGTCTCCTCGCCGACCGGCACCGCGATCGGTCCGCCGGTGTCGGCGATCTGGGCGCCGCGCTGCACACCATCGGTGGAATCGAGCGCGATGGCGCGCACCCGCCCTCCGCCGAGATGCTGGGCGACCTCGCACCACAGAGTCTCGGTCGTCGTCGTGCCGAGCACGGTGCGCTTCACCTCGAGCTTCAGCGCGCTGTAGATGGCGGGGAGATTCTCTTCCGAGAACTGGGCATCGAGGGTCGAGCCGATGACCTGAATGACTTCTCCGACGTTCTGCATTTCGTTTTCCCAACAAGGGTTCCGGCCCGCGGGCCGACTCGAGAAAGGGCTCTACGTGAGGGCGTTGGCGCCGCCCACGATGTCCAGGAGCTCCATGGTGATATGTGTCTGGCGGGCCCGGTTGTACTGCCGGGTGAGGCTCGTGATCATCTCTTCCGCGGAATCGGTGGCGGCCTTCATGGCGACCATTCGGGCCACCTGCTCACTCACCGCCGCGTCGTTGAAACACTGGAAGAGGCGCACCCGCACGGTCGCCGGCAAGAGCTCGTCGAGGATCTGCGCCGGATCGGGCGAGAACTCGTATTGCACCGCTGCCGTGGAGGCGGGCGCATCGTCCTGCGCGCCATCCTGCTTCAAGGGAAGTAGCTGCAACAGCTCCGGCTGCTGCCGGCTGGTCGAGACGAAGCGCATATAGGCCACGTGCACCGCGTCGATCTCTCCGGCGATGAAGCGCCCGATCAGCTCGTTCGCCAAGGGCTCGATCTGCTCGAAGCGCGGCCGATCATCGATGTCGGTGCGCTCTTCGACCATCTCGCGGCCAAGGAAGTTGAAGTAGCCGATGCCCTTCTTGCCGACCATGTGCACGTCGGTCTCGATCCCCCGTCCCTTCAGCTCTTCGAGATGCTGCACCGCCGCCCGCAGCACGTTGGAGTTGTAGCCACCACACAGGCCGCGCGCACTGGTGATGCCGATCAGCGCGCTGCGCCGCACCTGGTCGCGGCTCACCAGCAGGGGGTGGGTCGCCCCGCCCCCCGCGGTCCGCGTCAGGTTGGCCGCCAGCTCCGCCAGCTTCTCGGTGTAGGGCCGGGTCGCCACCGCCCGGCTGAACGCCGACTGGAAGCGAGCGGTCGCGATCAGCTGCATGGTGCGGGTGATCTTGCGGATGTTGCGCACCGCCTTGCGCCGCTTGACGAGAACTCTTCTGTTCGCCATCGCCTTGCTCTTCTCTCCTTCCGCGCCGGGGGAGACCGGCGCTTCGGATCGCTCTCGAACGCTTGGCTAAGCGTCGCCGCCGGCTTTGAACTGGCTCTTGAAATTGGTGGTGACAGAGCGGATCGTCTCGCCCAGCTGGTCCGAGATCTGCCCCGTCGAGTCCAGCTCCTCGATGATCTCCGGGAACTCGGAGTGCACGTGCCGCAGCAGGGCCGACTCGAAGGCCAACACCTGCGACACCTCCAGGTCGTCGAGCAGCCCCTGGGTGCCAGCGAACACGCTGACGATCTGGTCGGCGATCGGCAGCGGGCTGTACTGGGCCTGCTTGAGCAGCTCCACCATACGCTGGCCGCGATCGAGCTGCCGCTGCGTCGCCGCGTCGAGCTCGGTTCCGACCTGGGCGAAAGCCTCGAGCTCGCGGAAGGAAGCCAGGTCGAGGCGCAGCGAGCCGGCGATCTTTTTCATCCCCTTGCGCTGCGCGTTGCCGCCCACGCGTGAAACACTGATCCCCACGTTCACCGCCGGGCGCACCCCGGCGAAAAACAGGTCCGGCTCGAGGTAGATCTGCCCGTCGGTGATCGAGATCACGTTGGTCGGAATATAGGCCGAGACCTCACCCTCCAGAGTCTCGATGATCGGCAGCGAGGTCATCGAGCCGCCGCTGTCGGGGAAGTGGTGGACTTTGAGGCCCTCCTTGTCCTCCAGCGAATCGAGCCACGCCGCGGCGCGCTCCAGCCCCTCGGGACGGTGATAGAGCCCTTGCACGTCGTCCGGCCGATGCTCTTCCGGTGCCGCCAGTCCCTCGGGATGCACCCGCGCCACTGAGCGGTCGCGACAATCGTCGGCCGTGTCGGCGGGAACGATCCCGTACTCGTCGCGCAGCTTGACACTACGCTCCAGGAGCCGCGAGTGCAGATAGAACACGTCCCCCGGATACGCCTCGCGCCCCGGTGGCCGCCTGAGCAGGAGCGAGAGCTGGCGATACGACTGTGCCTGCTTGCTCAGGTCGTCGTAGACACAAAGTGTCGCGCGCCCCTCCTGGTACATGAAGTACTCGGCCATCGCCGCACCCGCGTAAGGGGCGATGTACTGCAAGGGCGAAGGATCGGAGGCCGAAGCCGAGACCACGATCGTGTAGTCCATCGCTCCGAGCTCGCGCAGCTTCTCGACCACGCCCACCACCGTGGACTCCTTCTGGCCGATCGCCACGTAGATACAGATGACCCCGGTGCCCTTCTGGTTGATGATCGTGTCGATCGCCACCGCGGTCTTGCCGGTCTTGCGGTCGCCGATGATGAGCTCGCGCTGCCCCCGACCGATCGGAATCATACCGTCGATCGCCTTCAACCCCGTCTGCAGCGGCTCGTTCACCGGCTGCCGCGCCGCGATCCCAGGAGCCTTGAACTCCAGCGGCCGGCTGTGCGGCGTCGAGATCTCGCCCTTGCCATCCAGCGGGCGGCCCAGCGGATCGACCACCCGGCCGACCATCGCGTCGCCGCAGGGGATGCTGAGCAGCTCGCCGGTGCGGCGCACCGTGTCGCCTTCCTTGATCTCCAGGTAATCGCCCAGAATCACCACGCCGGCCGAGCCCTGTTCCAGATTCAGCACCTGGCCGAAGGCGCCGTTCTCGAACTGCACCTGCTCGTTGGCCATGGCGTTGGTCAGTCCGTAGACCCGTGCGATTCCGTCACCGACCTCCAGGACCTTGCCCACCTCGGCGAGATCGACCGAGCTGCGGTACTGCCGAATCTCCTCGGTGATCACCGATGAGATCTCGTTGACATCCAGTTTCATCCGTTGTTACCTCTCCGGCCCGTCTTGCGGGCTAGCTCCAATAAGACTTCTCGGAGCGCACCTCGCGGGCCGCCCTTGCTTTCAGCATCGCCCCGGCCACTTGGAGCTGGGTCGACACACTCCCGTCGAGACGGTCGTCGCCGATCTGCACCACCAGGCCACCCATGATCGACGGGTCGACCCGCTCGTTCAACTGTGGCGACTTTCCGGTCAGAGCGCGGACCTTCTCCCGCAGCCTCTCACGCAGCTCTTCGCTCAGCTCGACCGCCGAGCGAACGTCGACGCCGACGATGCCGCGCAGCGTGTCGTACTCCAGCCGCAGCGCCTCGGTGATCGCCGGCAGCAGCGCCAGGCGCGAGTTCTGGTTGAGCACCTGCAGCGCGTCGACCAAGAGGTCGCTGGCCTGACTCCGAAACAGCTTCTCGAGCACCTCGCGGCGCGCCTCGAGACCGATCATCGGGCTCGAGAGGAAGTGCGCCAGGTCGGCGTCGCTCTCGGTCAGCGCCACCAGCGCACGCAGCTCCTCGAGCAGCTTTGCCGCCAGGCCCTCACCCTCGGCCTCGGCCAGCTCGAGCAGCGCCCGCGCGTAGACCCGACCCACGGTGATCTCTTGCACATCGATTCCGGCCATGGCCGCTAACTCCGCTCCGGCAGGTCGAGCTCACCGATCGCGCCCGCGATCAGGTCGGCGTGGGTGGCGGCGTCGAGCTCCTTGTCGATGATCCGCCCGGCCAGGTCGGTCGCCATGTCGGCGGCCCGCGCATAGAGCTCGTGCACCGCCGCCTGCTTGGCGATGTCGATCTCACGCTTCGCCCGGTCGATCATCTTGTCGGACTCTTCTTGCGCCTTCGCTTCGATCCGCTGCTTCAACACGTCGGAGTCACGGCGGCCCTCTTCGACGATCGCCGTCGCCTCGGCCCGCGCCTCGGCCAGGCGCTCCTCGTGGCGCGCCAGCTGTGCCGCCGCCTCGTCGCGATCCCGCTTCGCCTCTTCCAGCGACTCGCGGATGAAGCGCTCGCGCGATTGCAGCGCGTTCAAGAGCGGACCCCAGGCGAACCTGCCGAGCACCCAGACCACCAAGAGGAAGATCACCAGGGTCCACAGGGCGTTGCCGACGTCGCCCGCGAAGGGGCCGCTGCCGCCCCCTCCCTCTCCCGAGGCCAGGGCCACCCCCGGCAGCATCAGCGCCAGGGCGGTCGCCGATCCGATCGCTGGTCGTTTCATCATCGTCTCTCGGAGCCCGGCGCCGCCGAAGCGCCCGGGCTCGTTGTCGTGACTACCGGCCCGCGGGCGGTCGCTCCAGTGGACCGCCCGGGGCATCTGTGGTCTGCGCGCGCCGCCTACAGAACGGCCAAGAGCCCCACGACCACCGCGAAGAGGGTCGCGCCCTCGACCATGGCCGCGGTGATGATCATCGCCGTCGAAATCTGTCCGGCGGCCTCGGGCTGGCGCGCCATCGACTCGACCGCACTGCCGCCGATCCGGCCGATGCCGGCGCCGCCGCCCATGATCACCAGCCCCGCGCCGATCGCTCCGCCCATCTTGGCGGCGCCCGCGGTGGTCAGGAAGGTGGCGGTCTCGGCGGCGACTTCCGACGCCATGGCGATGGCCGGAGCCATCAGGATCAAAAGAGCCATCGAAAGCACGATTCGAACGGTCTTTGCGCCGTTGCTGTTCATTGTCTGTATTTCCTTGCGTTGGTTCGTCGGCGCCCGTGCGAGGCCGAACGCCTTCTCATGATCTCGCCATCGCAGTCACGCCTCATGGCCCGCGTGCCCCGCGCATGTCCGGGCATGGCGAGTTGTCCAGGGCGGGTCGTCAGTGATCCAGAACCACCGACATCCCGATAAAAAGTGAGGTCAGGAAGGTGAAGATGAAGGCCTGCAGGAAGGCCACGAAGATCTCCAAAAGACTGATGGCGACACTTCCCAGCACCACCGGCACCGCCACTCCCAGCCCGGCGCCCGCGCCGATACCGCTGCCGGCCTGCAAGATGAAGCCGAGCAAAACAGCCAGCAGAATATGCCCGGCGATCATGTTGGCGAAGAGCCGCACCGCCAGCGCGAATGTTTTGGCGATCAGGCCGATCAGCTCGACCGGCACCAAGAGTGGTGCCAGCCAGAGCGGCCCGGGACAGAAGTGCGCCAGGTAGGTGGTGCCCCCGAAGCGCAGCCCGTTGAACACCATCATGATCAGGGTCATGATCGCCAGCGTTCCGGTGGCCCAGATGTTGGCCGTTGCGGTACCCCCGACGTGGGTCCCGAAGAGCGCGCTGATGGCGGGGATCGGCATGAGCCCGAGCACGTTCACCGTCAGCACGAAGAAGAAGACGCTCCAGATGTACTTGATGAAGCGGTCGGTGTGCTGGTGCAGCACCGGTCGCGCCACCTCGGCGCGCAGATACTCGCAGATCGCCTCGATGAAGTTCGCCGAGCCGGTCGGCACCAGCCCGTCGATCCCCCGGTCGTCCGAAAAGCGCCGCATCGCCCGCGGCACCAGCACCACCAGCAGGATCCCCGCCAGGATCAGCATGGTGATCTGGTCGCTCAGCAGCGTCATTACCCCGCCCGGGGTCAGGAATCCCCCGAGATCGACCTGGATCTCCTTCAGCGGGTGTTGAACGACGTGATCGAGAGGGCTTCCGCCGGACGAGATGTCGAGAAGAGATCCCATGGTGCTCTACGCAGTCCTTGATTCGGCGATCCTCGCCGACGCGAATCGAACGTCGAGAATCGCCAGCGTCAGGTGGCTCAGCGCCAGCCAGATCAGAAGTGGAGCGCGGTCCAGAGTTGTGGCCAGAGCCACCGCGAGGCCGCCGCACAGCGCCACGCCGAAGCGGATTCCCACCGCCAGCAGCGCAGCCATGGTCGCCTCGTCACGCGGCTTCCGTCGAACGAGCGGCAGGGCTCCCGCGATCGACGCGAGAAAACCGACCCCGCAGCCCGCGCACATCGCGGGCACCGCCGTCGGCCCTCCGAGCCTCAGCGTCGGGTAGGTGCCCACGGCCACGAGCGCGATGCCGCCCGCGAACAGCCGGAGCACAAAAGCGCAGAAGCTCAAATCAAAGCGCCTCGCGTTCAGGTGTTCCGGTCGTTCTCGAGATCCTCCGTCCCTGCTTCCATCTCGCGGGAGACCCGGAGGGCGTCGCGGATCAGGTTGTACATCCCGCCGACCAGCCCGATCAGGGCGCACGTGAGCAGGCCCCACGGCTTCCAGCCAAACGAGCGATCGAGGGCGTACCCCAGAGCCGCCAGTCCCACCACTGCCGCCGTCAGCTCCATGCCCATCGCCGCCAGGCGAACCCAGCCGCTCCGTGGCCGCGAGCGTTCAGACATCGGGTGGGATAACTCCCGAAGAGAGATCAGGAAGACCAGGTACGTAAGATCGCGAACTCTACTCGCGCGCGCGAGGCCGATCAACCAGAATCGGCGCTCCTGAAACGCTTTTGCAACGTACTCTCGGGGCCTTTGCCGCGAGAGCCGGATCACTCGGAGGATGCCCGACATGAGCGAGCCCACTCCCCGATTCTGGGAGATCCTCTTCGAAGTCTACGAAGCACTGCCTCGGCAGGGTCCGGGCAACCAGGCGAGTACCGCAAGAGCATTCGAGCTCTGCCAAGATCTGCCCTCTTCCCCGTCGGTGTTGGATCTCGGATGTGGTGTCGGCGGACAGACGCTCCATCTCGCCGATCTCACATCCGGGCCCATCGTTGCCCTGGACAACCATGTTCCAAGCATCGAGCGGCTCGAGAACACGGTGGCCGAGCGCAAGCTCATCCACCGGGTGCGGCCGGTGGTGGGCGACATGGCTCGCCTGGAGCTTCCATCCCAGAGCTTCGATCTCATCTGGTCCGAGGGGGCGCTCTATCAGATCGGCATCGGGCGCGCGCTGAAACTCTGCCATGGGTTGTTGCGACCCGGTGGCCACGTCGCGTTCACAGACGCCGTGTGGACGACCGAGAATCCCCCGCCCGATGTCCGGGCGAGCTTCGATCTGGACTATCCGACCATGGGCAGAGTTCCCGATGTTCTGGCGTCACTCGCCGAGTCCGGGTTGTCGCTCATCGGGCACTTCACCTTGCCGGACGAAGCCTGGTGGGATGACTTCTATGCGCCGATGACGCAGCGGATAGAGGAGCTTCGTGTGAAATACGCTGCTGACGGCGAAACGCTCGCTTTGCTGGACCAGCTGGCGCGCGAACCGGAGATGCACCGCCGAAACTCGGAGTGTTATGCGTACGAGTTCTTCGTGGCCCGCCGCGGCGGACCCCAAGGGCCGTAGCTTGCGCAACTCGCCCGCGCCCGTTCCCCGAGACGGGTCGGTCCCTATTTCCCCACATCCTCTGCATCCTCGACCCGGCGCCGCCGCGCCTTCATCCTGCGTCGTAAAGTCGACTCCCCCACCGACAGTTTGCGCGCCGCCGCTCGTTGGTTCCCAGCGCTCGCCGCCAGCGCTCGCTCCTCGATCCGTTCCTGGAGCGTGCGCAGGATCTCGTTCACTCCCACGTCGCTGGCGGCTCGACCGATGCGCTCGATCAGGTCGTCGTCGAGGTGACGGGCCAGGGGGCGAGGACCGGCGGCGCGGGCGATGCGCCCGGGCAAGGCGTCGATCTCGATCCGTGCCGAGTCGGGGTCGCGCAGGGCGGCGGCACTGCGCACCACTTGACGCAGCTCGCGAACGTTGCCGGGCCAGTGGTAACGCTCCAGCGCGCGGCGCGCTTCGGTGCTGAAGCGCAGCCCGCCGGTATGTGGATCGCTGGAACCGTCCTCCAAAAAGTGTTCCAGCAACAGCAGGACGTCTTCTGGGCGCTCGCGCAGCGGTGGCAGCGTCAGCGTCAGTCCGCTCAGACGATAGTAGAGGTCGGAGCGCAAGGCGCCCCGTGCCAGAGCCGCTTTCAGGTCGAGGTTGGTCGCCGAAACAACTCGGAAGTCGACCTCGACCGACCGTGTCGAGCCGAGCGCCGTGATCCGTCGATCTTCCAGCACGCGAAACAGTTTGGCCTGCAACGCGGCCGCCATCTCGCCGACTTCGTCGAGGAAAACGGTGCCGCCCGCGGCGTCGCGGAAGTAGCCGCGCCGCTCCTCTCCGGCATCGGTAAACGCGCCCTTGATGTGCCCGAAGAGCTCCGCCTCGAGCAGGTGTTCAGGGATCGCCGCGCAGTGGACCGCAACGAAGGGCAGGTCGGCACGGGGGCTCAATGCGTGGATTGCGCGCGCGAAGAGCTCCTTGCCGGTCCCCGATTCGCCGCTCAACAGAATCGGCAGATCGCAGTCGGCAGCGCGCTCCAGGCGATCCAGCAGCGCTCCGAGCACCGCTGAGCGAGTGATGATCCCAGCCTGCCGGCGCACGCCCAAGAGGCGATCGCTCATGCGCCTGGCGCGGCCCTCGACTCGGCTCAGCGCGATGCGGGCGACCGCGGCGAGGCCGTTGGCCAGAAAGGCGAACTCTCGCAGGTCGGCAGTGCCGAAGCCGCGCCCCGCCGCGCCGACCGGCCGGTCGACGAATACCAGCCCCGCCGCGATCCCGGCGCCGTCGATGGCGAAGGCCATGGTGCTGCGAGCGGCGGAAGCGTGGGGCGTACCAGAGTCGGTTGGTCGGGAATCAGCAAATCGTCGCGCAGCAGCGCTCGAGTCAGCTCCAGTGCTTCCCAGGGCTCCAATCCGTGAGAGCCGACCACTTCGAAAGCGCCCGGCTGATCTGTCTCGAGCACCATCGTCGCCCGCTCTGCCCCGAGGCGCTCGGCGACCGTCGCAGTGAAGCGCGCCAGGTGGCCCCGAGGGTCCTCTGAGCGCAGCCCCGCCACCACCTCCTCCATGGCGGCGACATCTCGGGCCAGCGCCAGGCGCAACCGATCGCGGGCGGCATCGATCTCGGTGGTCAGCCAGCCCTGCCACTGCTCGGCCCAGCACTCGGATATTTCGTCGCGTGCGCGGGCAGCGCTGATGTTGCGCCGGCATGCCTGGAGCTCCGCCAGCGGATGTTCGCGCGCCAACTTCGAGCTCGCCAGCACTTCGTAGACGCGGATTTCCCAGCCGAAGGTCGGATGGTCGAAGGCGGTGGCGCAGCCGCGGGCTCGGGCCAGTGTCGTCTCCAAGAGTGTCGCGTCCTGGGGTCGGGATTCGAGCCCGAAGAGCAGCGCACGGGCCTGGTCGCGCAGGGCCAGATAGCGATGAAGAACGTATTTGGAGCCGCCGGCTCGTTCGATCGCCTCGGCGTACGCCGCAGCCGATTCGTCGAGCCGTGCCACCAGGCGCAGCGCCGCGGCGTGAACCCGGTACGCCTCGATCGCCAATCGCGCGGGTGTCACTTCAGTGAGCCCAACGATCAGCTCCGTAGTCTGTTCGGCCGCCCGCTTCGGGTGGGCGGCGGAGGCGATCAGCGTCTCGGCCTGGCGCAGCCGCGCCTCGAAATCGTAGCTCGGATCGCGCAGCGTTTCGTCATTCAGATAACGGGCCTTGCGGAACTGCTTGGCGGCACGATCCAGGTATCCGAGCTGCATGTTTACTCTGCCGCGCGCCAGCGTGCAGAGAAGCTTGACCTGTGTGTCGTTGGCGGGCGCGAGATGTTGGACGCTGCGAATAGCGGAATCGGCCAGAGCAGGATCCTGAACCAGCAGGACCATGGTCAGCCGCCGCAGCGCAGTCGCGACCGACTTGCCGCTACCTTTCTCCACCTCGGTCAGCAAGGCGGCGGCGCGGGCGAAGCGCGCGGCTTCGATGCGGAAGGTCCCCAGGTCGACGGCCTGCTCCAGATCGAGGTTGCTGGCCGCCACGATCCGAGAGTCGACCGCGACCGGTTGCGTGGATCCGACCGCGGTCACGTGGCGATCCTCGAGCACTCTGAGCAGCTTGGCTTGCATCGAGAGCGGCATGTCGCCGATCTCGTCGAGGAAGATGGTGCCGCCCGCCGCGGCGCGGAGGTAGCCGGAGCGCGCGTGCCCTGCGCCGGTGAAGGCCCCCGCGTCGTGGCCAAGAGCTCCGCCTCGAAGAGCGACTCCGGGATCGCCGCGCAGTTGATCGGGACGAAGGGGCGACCGCGGCGGGCGCGGGCCTCGTGGATGGCGTGCGCGAAGAGCTCCTTGCCGGTCCCCGATTCGCCGCAGAGCAGGATCGGCAGATCGGAGCGTGCCGCACGCTGAAGACGGTCCAGGATCCGGCCCAGCGCCGCCGAGCGGGTGACGATTCCTCCTTGTCGGCGGATTCCCAGCAGCCGGTCGTACATTCGCCGCACACGGCTCTCGGCGCGACTCAGTGCGATCCGGCTGACGGCGGCCAGGCCGTTGGCCAAGAAGGCGAAGTCGCGTAGCTCGGCGCTCCGGTACCCCGGGCGTACGGCGCCGATCGGGCGATCGATGAAGAGGAGCCCCACCGCTGCCCCCTCTCCTTCGATGGCGAAAACCAGGGCGCTGCGAACCCCACGTTGCTCCGCGCCGGCACTCCGCGCGCCCTGTTGCGGTCGGCGCGGTCGGGACAAGATCGCCGCGACCGGGTCGCTCGGGTCGCTGCTGTCGCGCACCAGGGTCGGCTGTCCCGGCGTCAGCTCTTCGCTCCTCAGCAGCTCTCGGGCCAGCTCCAGCGCCTGCTCCGACTCCAAACCGCGGGCGCCGATCACTTCGAGCCCGCCTCCCCGGTCGGTCTCGAGCACCAGCGCGGCCTCTTCGGCGCCGAGACGGGCGGCGATCGACTCGGTGAAGCGCGCCAGGTCGGCCAGGGGGCTCTTCGAGCGCAGCGCCGCTACCACCTCGTCCATCGCCGCGACATCCTGCGTCAGAGCCTCGCGCAGCCGTTCACGGGCCGCCTCGATCTCGGCATCCAGCCAGCCGCTCCACAGGTCGTGCAGTTGTTCGGAGATCTGCTCGGCGTCGCGGGCCGCGGCCAGGTCGGCGCGATTCGCCTAGCCCGACTTTACCGCCTTCACGCCCCCTGAGATTACTTTCGTCGGATCGCAACTGCTCGTCTCGGAGCCGCAATTCGTTCTGGTGAAAGGGGTTGTGCCGATTGTGCCGCTGTTGCCCAGTGGATGTTTGTCCATCATGGCGCGTATGACCTACGGCTAGGCGGGCGAATTCTGGGGCGAACGGAGTTGGAGTAGTCTGGTACTCCAGAGGAAAGGCAGGCGTATTGCGTGGATCTTGACGGCGAGCAAGAAGCATGGTATGACCTACCCATGCCCAGCCTGACCAAGAAGATCATCCGCGGTCGCGCCTACTATTACGCCCGAGAGTGCAAGCGCGTTGACGGTAAGCCCAAGATCGTGTGGCAGAAGTATTTGGGCCGTGCAGAGGACATCATCGCCGCCGTGACTGAGTCCCCGTCGCGTGGCGAGCCTCCGGCCGCTCAGGAGGCGGTGGTCGCGGAGCTCGGCGCCGTGGCTGCCTTGTATGACCTAGCCCACCGTCTCGATCTAGCGAAGCACATCGACCGGCATGTTCCGAAACGTGGGGCCGGGCCCACAGTTGGGACCTACCTCCTCGTGGCCGCCATCAATCGGTGCGTGGCGCCATGTAGCAAGGCGGCCATGGCGGAGTGGTTCGAGGGCACCGCGCTTCGACGATGGGTGGACATCGAGTCTCGGCAGCTCTCGAGTCAACGGTTTTGGGAGAACATGGACCGCGTCTCCGCGGAGGCAATCGAGGGGATTGAAGCGGAACTCTCCGCACGTCTCGTCGGGTCCTTCGACATCGACCTTCGCCGAGTGCTCTTTGACGCGACGAATTTCTTTACGTTCATCGACAGCTTCAACGAGCGGTCGACACTGGCCCAACGGGGGAAGAGCAAGGAGGGCCGGGCATCGTTGCGCGTGGTGGGCTTGGCGCTCTTGGTCACAGCGGACTTCCATCTACCGCTCCTCCATCACACTTATCCAGGCAACCAACCTGACGCACCCACCTTCGCGAGTCTGACGTCGAAGTTGGCCGCGCGACTTCGAGCCCTCACGGATGGGACCGAGCACATCACCATCGTCTTCGACAAAGGGAACAACTCGAAGGAGAACCTCGAAGCCGTTGAAGGCAGTCCGTATCACTTCGTAGGTTCACTGGTGCCGAATCACCATTCAGAACTCCCAAAGGTTCCGGCGAAGAAGTTCGAGTCACTGGCCGACGACGGTCTCCCGGGAGTCCGTGCATACCGCACCACTAAGGAGGTCTTCGGTGCCACACGAACCGTTGTGGTCACCTACAACGAGAAGCTCTTCGTTGCGCAGTCGCAGACGCTCCTACGGGAGATCGCGAAGCGGCAGCAACGGCTACGGGAACTTCAAGAGCGACTGCGATTGCGCAGTGTGGGCAAGATCCGGGGAGGGGAGCCTCCGACTCTCGAGGGCATCCAGAAGAAGGTCCAGGCTTGGCTCTCCGCCCGACATATGAAGGAGCTGTTTCAGGTCGACGTGACCGAGGACAACGGACTGCCTGTCCTGAGATACCGATTCCAACAGACGGCGTGGCGCCGGCTCCAGCGAACACTCCTGGGCAAGACGATTCTGTTCACCGACAACGACGATTGGACGGACGCCGAGATCGTCCACGCGTACCGGGCCCAGCACCACGTGGAAGCCGCCTTCCGCACCATGAAGGACCCTCTCCACATCTCGATCCGCCCCCAGCATCACTGGACAGATCAGACAGTCCGCGTACATGTCTTTACCTGCGTCCTCGCGCTGATGCTGTCCGCGCTCCTCCGCCGCGAGCTCCACCAACGCGGCATCGATCTCTCCATCCCAGATGCACTCGACAGGCTCGGCAAAATCAAAGAGGTCGCTGTGGTCTACGCTCCGGAAGGCAAGCAGCGCAAGCCACGCATCCGGACCACTACTTCGGCCATGACGAGCGACCAGCGCACTCTCTACGATGCCCTCGAGCTGAGTCGATACGCGACCACGTAGGTCATACGTTTCCCGCAACTCAAACCATTACAGTGCAGCACTTTGTGCCCGGAGGGCGGTAAAGTCGGGCTAGTATCGGAAATCCCTGGCTGTACGCCTGGGATGCCAACGCCATTCCTCTGGACGGGTGGCCCAA
>CAZBBK010000071.1:0-30937 GCA_964490075.1 uncultured Gemmatimonadota bacterium
ACCTCACCGATCGACCGGATCCACGGCACATCTGGGCGCAAACCCGGGGAGTTGTCTCTTCGCCGACCCTGAGTGGCAAGGCACTGGTGCTGCGCGGCGCCTCGGCGCAGGGGAAGAGCACCACGCCGCCGACGGTGCTGACCCGCGATGAGAAAGAGTCGCTGGTTCGTATCGAAACGCTCTGGGCGGGCCAGGTCGTGCTGGAGAGCCTCACCTTGCTGCGCGGCCACAGCGAATACCATGGCGGAGCGATCTACTGCTCGAACGCCGCGGCACGGCTTCACCGAGTACACGTTCTCGACGGCAGGGCGTCCCAGGCGGGAGGGGGAATCTATGCGAGCGATGCCGACCTGATCCTGGAAGACGTGGTCATGAAGGGCAATGTGGCCCAGGATTCGTACGGCGGGTGGCCACGTGGCGGCGCGATCGCGGCGGGGTCGTCTTCGCTGTCGCTGCGCCGCGTGATCTTCGAGCGCAACCACACATCGGGCGGTTTTGGGAGCGGTGAGGGCGGCGCCCTGACTGCCAGTCACTGTGATGTCGTGATCGAGGACGCGGTGTTCAGAGACAACTCCGCGGGCGGAGACTGGGCAAGTGGAGGAGCCATCGAAGTATGGGAAACCGCGCTGCGTATCGAAGGCGCTCTCTTCAGAGGGAACCGGGTTCAGGGCCGCGGAGGTGCGATCTCCGCCTCGATGGGAGGACCGATCGATATCTCGCACTCGGTCTTTCTGGAGAATCGCTCGATCTGCTGTCCTGAGAACGGTTCCGGGGGCGCAGTGAGCGCCGCCTACGCGAGGCTTCGTGTTCGATACTGCTCGTTCGAAGACAACGAGGCACACGGCTACAGCGACGACTACTCTGTGGGAGGTGCGATCAGGGCCCTGAGCGGTCCGATCGAGCTACTCGATTCGGTGTTTCGCGGCAATCAGGCCCATACCCGCGGCGGGGCTGCCAGCCTCGACAGCGACTCCTGGTCGGCGGTGGTCAAGGGCTGCATCTTCACCGACAACTCCAGCAGCGGCGACGGCGGTGCGCTCTCTCTGTCCGGCGCCGACGCAACACTGGAAAACATCGTCGCCACCGGCAACTACGCACGCCGCGGAGGCGGTGTGTACGCGACCCGTGCCGACAGCATTACCATCCGCCAATGCACCCTGGTCGACAACGAGGCATCCCACGCGTCGGGCGCCATCTACGTCGAGGAGGCCCATGCCGATGTGCGCAACTCGATCGTGTGGGGCAACGAGGGCGGGCGCGTGGGCGGTCCCGGATCGGTCGCCATCCACTGGTCCCTGATCGAAGGCGGCTTCCCCGGGATCGGCAACATCGACACCGACCCACTGCTCTACCACCAGAGGCGCGGCCTGCCCGGCATCCCCCACCCCGGCTCCCCTTGCATCGACGCCGGCGACCCCGAGCTGGAAGACCAGCTCTCGGACCAGCATCCCCTCTGGCCGCCCGGCCACGCCAACGGCACGCGCTCCGATATGGGCGCTTACGGCGGGCCCGAGAACCGGCGCTGGCTGGAGAGTCCCGCGCTGCGGAGGAGGGACGATCAGGGGCGATAGGCGATTGACTACGCCACCCGAAATACGTCGCGATCCTCCACTCCCACTCTGCGCCGAAACACCAACACCCCCTCCACCAAGAGCCACACCCCCAGCAGCAGCAGAATCGCCCCCACCGCGAAGAGCAAGGGGTCGGCGGCCGGCCCGGAGCGGAAGCGCGCCAGGTTGCCGACCATCGCCGAGATGGTGCTGATCATCATGAAGATCGCCGGCAGACCGGTGGGCCAGATCGGCAGGTTGCGGTGCTTCAGATACAGCGTCGCCAGAGTCAGCGTCAATCCGGCCAGGAGCTGGTTGGTGGTGCCGAAGAGCGCCCAGAGCGCCAGCGCCGCCGGCTTGCCGCCGACGTCGTAGAAGGCGAAGAAAGCGATCGCGCCACAGGCGAGCGCCGATGAGAGATAACGATTCGACGCGATGCCGATGCCCAGAGTGGAGCCGATCTCTTCGATGTTGAAGCGCAACAGACGGGTCGCCGAGTCGAGCGTGGTCAGGGCGAACGACACCACCACCATGGCGATCAGCGCCGCCGACAGATCGGTCGGCAGTCCCAGACTCGACAGGAAGAGCGTGGTGCCCTGAATGAACGCGTCGATCTTCGATGCCAGCCCCTGCACCGCCGCCCAGCTCCCATAATGCTGGTGCCAGATCTCGCTCGACGCAAGGCCCGCGGTGCAGGCGAGTGTCGCCAGCAGACCGAGCAGGCTCTCGCCGATCATCGCGCCGTAGCCGATCGGCCGGGCGTGGGTCTCGCGGTCGAGCTGCTTGGCCGTGGTGCCCGAGCTGACCAGCCCGTGGAAACCCGATGCCGCGCCGCAGGCGATCACGATGAAGACGAAGGGGAAAATGCTCGGCGCGCCCTCGGGATGGGCGACGATCGCCGGCGCCACGAAGGGCGGGTTGCCGACCAGCAGGCCGATGTAGGCGAGACCGACACCGAGATAGAGCAGCAGCGAGTTCAGGAAGTCGCGCGACTGCAAAAGCGCCCAGACCGGCAGCACCGAAGCGGCGAAGGCGTAGACCAGCAGCACCAGGATCCAGGTGTCGGCCACCGGCCAGGCCTCCGCCGCGAAGCCGATGGTCGGGAACTTCATCCCCAGCCAGATCGCGAAAAGCTCGATTCCGAATCCGACCGCGGCGACCGGAGCCAGCGGCAAGCCGCGGCGATAGAGCAGCACGCCGGCGATCATCGCCACCACCATCAAGATCCCCGAAGGCAGCACCGCCTGCGGGTAGCCGGCATGCCCCGGCGCCAGCTCCACCGAGAAGAGCTGGGCGATCACGAACACGAAGACCCCCATCGCCAGCGCGATCCCGAAGAAGATGATCAGGTGGAAGAGGGTGCGGGCGCGCGGGCCGATGACGCGCGCGGCCACCTCACCGACCGACATGCCGCGATTACGGATCGAGATCACCATCGCCGAGAAGTCGTGCACGCAACCGACGAAGAGCGAGCCCCCGACCACCCACAAAAAGGCCGGCACCCAGCCCCAGATCACCGCCACGGCGGGGCCAAGCATCGGCGCCAGGCCGGTGATCGACGCGAAGTGATGACCGAACATGACCGGGGCGCGGGTGGGCACGTAGTCGACACCGTCGCTCAGCTCGTGGGCCGGGGTGATGTTGGTGTCGCTCAACCCGAAGACCCTGAACGCCAGGAACCTGGAGTAGAAGCGGTAGCCGAGGCCGTAGAGGACGAAGGCAAGGATCGCGGCAAGGGCCGGGGTCATGAGCGCGCTCCGGAGTGCGGTGGGTGGCGCGCTATCCTAGCGCAGGCGATGACGCAGCGATCCGCGGCCGCGGTAGAAGGGCGCCTCGAGCCGCCCCACCACCTCCAGCCCCTCCTGCTCCAGCCTCGCCCGGCCGAGCCCACCCACCAGCGCCTCCTCCAGCTCCAGCGTGCTGCCGATCTGCAGCACCGGCCCCGGACCGGCGCCCGCCAGCGCCGCGCGAACCGCCGCCTCTTCCGTGTCGTGCACCCGCGGCAGCCGCCCCCGCTCCGGCATGCCGCTGGTGCGACCGTTCAGCTCCGTCGCGGCACGGTCGACCTGGTCGGCCAGAGCCCGCACCGTGTGATCGGCCATGCCGATGCCATGAGCGTTGCCCCGCGTCCCCCGGCTCAGGCGCAGCGCCAGAATCGCCCCGAACTCCGGCCCGCCGGGGCGCCGCCCCACCGAGCGCCCGATCACGTGCGGATCCATGCCGGTGCCGCTGATCTCCTTGCCGATCCGCTCCACGACCAGCAGCGCGGCGCGGGGCAGCGGCGGCCGCGGATGGCGCCGGATCGCGCTCGCCAAGAGCCGCCGGTCGCAGCCGAGCAGATCGTCACCCGCCGCCGCCTCGACCTGCGAGAGCGCGTGGGCCTGATCCTCCACCAGCCCCAGCCCCACCACCGGCGGCGCCGCCGCCAGCAGCCGCGGCAGCGCCCGCTCCAGCACCGGCAGCAGATCCGCCCTCCCACCACCGCACGCCCGCGCCTCGCCGTGGGCCGCCTCGGCTCCCTCCGTCCCCCCAGCCCGAACACCAGCATCTTGCCCAGACCGCTCTGCACCGCACCCTCGAAAAGCGTGTGCAGCTTCACCCGGTTGACCAGCACCAGCCCCCCGGCCCCCAGCACCGAGCGCGGCAGAAGCAGCGCGCCGCCCGCGTCATGACGCGCCACCGGGCGCATCTCGTCCGGCAACACCAGCGGCGCACCGATGCGCTCCTCGGTCACCCCCAGGCGCCGCAGCTGCGCCACCTGACCGGCCGGCGTGCCGCCGCCGTGGCTGCCCATCGCCGGCACCGCGAAGGGCTCCGCGCCGGCGCCGCGCAGCACCCCCGCCACCTCCGCCACCACCTCCGCCAGGCGGTCGATGCCGCGGCTCGGCACCGCGATGGCGACCCGATCCCCCGCCCCCGGATCGAGCAAAGCCGCGACCCGCGCGATCTCCCCGGCCAGCGCCGACTCCGAAACCGGCCGCCGCTCCAGCGCCCGCCGCACTCTGAACAAAGGCTCGAAGCGCTCCACGATCATCGGTGACACCTCTCCACGAAGCCGCAGCGCAGCGCCAGACAACGCTCCCGCTCGATGCCGGGCCAACGTTGCTCGCCGTTCCAGCGCTCCAGCTCTCCGACCGCCCGCAGCGCCCGCGCCGGCAGCTCCCGGTCGGGCTCCACCGGATGCAGCACCGGTTCGGCGTCGCCCAGATAGCAAAGCGCGGCACCGACCTCGACCGCTCGCTCCGCTCCCGCGCTCCCCTCCCGCGCCGCCTCCAGCGCCTCCACCGCCATCACGTAGAGCGTGAGCTGCGTGCGATGCCGGCCGCTTCCCCCCGCCGGCCTCCGCGGCCGCTTGTAGTCGACCACCACCCAGCGCCCCGACGAGTCCCGGTAGACCAGGTCGATCCGCCCCCGCACCTGGATCGGCGGCCGCCCCTCTCCGCCCGGGAGCAAGAGCCGAAAGTCGACCTCGCGCTCGATCACGCTCGCCCGCCGCAGCTCATCCGCCGCCGCACCGCGCAACAAGCGGCCCGCCGCCGCCATCGCCCCCTCCAGCGCCTTCGGATCGGCCCGATCCAGCCCCGCCGCCACCCGCTCGATCTCGCCGTCGGGATCGGCAAAAGCCGCGTCAAAATCCACCCGCTCCAGAATCGCGTGACTCAGCTCCCCCTCCCGCCGCGGATCGGCCGCCCCCTCCTCCGCCCGCCGCGCCTCGCCGCCCGCCGGACGCTCCTCCAGCCCCAGCACCCCGATCAGCCGGTAGCGCCGCGGGCATTCGAGCAGCAGCTCGAGCCCGGTGGTGGTGATCCGCAGCGGCACCGGGGTGTTGCCGGCGCTGTCGTCGAACGACGGTTCCGGACCGGGGATGTTCAGAGGCGCTTCCGGTGCCTCGGCGCTCGTGGCGCACGCCGTCTCCAGATCGCGCGTCACCGGACCGACCTCGCGCTCCACCACCCGCAGCATCCCCCCCTCGACCAGCGCGTCGCGCATCCCCTCCAGCCGTTCCCGCCAGCTCGCGCGGATCCCCTCGCCCGCCAGCACCAGGTGATCGCGGGCGCGCGTCAAAGCCACATAGAAGAGCCGCTTCGACTCCTCCTCCTGGCGCGACCTCAGCGCCTCCTTTACGTGGCCCGACCAGCGCGTCTCGACCGCATCCGAGTCGCGATCGGGCTTCCACTTCATCGCGAAACCCGCGTCATGGTCGAGCATCAGTCTTCCGGCGCCGTGGCGCTCCTGGTGGCCCAGGTCGGCCAGCACCACGATCGGGAACTGCAGCCCTTTCGACGCGTGCACCGTAAGCACCCGCACCTGGTCGCGCGCCTGACGCTCGACCTCGGCGAGCGGAGTGCGCGTGGGGCGATCGATGCGCTGCGAGAGCAAGCGCACGAAGCCGGCCGTGTCGCCGCCCCGGGCCTGCTCCGCGTGTGCCAGGTCGACCAGTCGGCGGATGTTGGCCAGCGCCTGGTCGCCCCCGGGCCGGGCGGCATGGAAGGCCTCGAAGTCGCTCCACTCCAGCGCCGCCTCGAGCGTCGCCGCCGGCCCCAGGCGGTCCAGGCGGGGACGTAGCCAACGACAGGCGGCGAGGAAATGACGCACCCGCTGCGCGTCATCGTGATCCGTGACCGGCAGCTCCGCGTCCGGCCGCAGCCAACGCTCGGGCCGCAGCCGCGGAGCACCCGAAGCGCGAGCGCCGATCGCCAGCTCGATCAGGGTCTGGTCGGCGACCCCGACCAGCGGAGAGCGCAGGCTGGCCGCGAAGGCCAGCGCGTCGTCGGGATCGAGCGCGAAGCGCAGCCAGCAGATCAGATCGCGGATCTCCGGCGCGTGGTCGAATCCCCTCCCCCGCACCGGCAGCGCCGGCACGCCGGCCAGGCGCAGCTCGCGCAGCAGCAGCTCCAGGTGACTGAAGGTGCGCAGCAGGATCGCGATGTCGCCAAAGCGCGGCGCGCGGGTGCTCTCGGTGGCGCCCGGCTCGCCCGAGTCGTGTACCTCGACCCCCTCGTCGCCGGCCACCAGAGAGCGCAGGTATCCGGCCAGAGCCCGCGCCGACCGAGCGCGCAGCAGGGCGGTCGGCCCGTCGGCCGGGACCGGCACCACCAGGTCGGCCGTGGGTCGCTCCGGCAGCGCCGCGCCGCGGCGAATCGCGCTCAGGGCGTCGCGTCGCGGGTCGTAGTGCACCGCGTGGTCGGGCAGCGGCCGGTCGCCGCTCCGAAAGAGCTCGGCCGAGATGCGATTGACCAGCTCGGTCACACCTGGCCGCGAGCGCCACGACGCGGTCAGGGGATGCTCCACGGCCCCCTGATGCAGCGCCTCCCGGGACCGTCGCTCGTAGACCGCGACGTCCGCCCCGCGGAAGGCGTAGATCGACTGCTTCGGGTCGCCGACGATGAAGGTGCGGCGGCGGCGATCGGCGCGATCGATGATCGCCTCGACCAGCTCGGCCTGCACCCGGTTGGTGTCCTGAAACTCGTCGACCAGGAGCAGCCGGCAGGCGGCCGCCTCGGAAACGCGCACCGCCGTGCTCTCGGTCAGGAGGTCGCGCGCGATCAACATCATGTCGGTGAAGTCGAGCGCCCCGATCTCGCGCTTGCGACGCGTCGCGGCGGCGATGATCCGCCGGCAGGCCTCCTGCAGCGCCGCCACCGCCGGCACCAGGTCGAGCTCTGCGCAGGCAGCCTCGAGCGCCTCGGCGCCCTCCTTGACGCGCTGCACCGGTTCGTACAGACGCGCGCGCCGGCTGCCCCAGCGGGCGCTGCGCACGCGCGCGACCTCGCGCCGGGCGTGCTCCAGCGCCGCGTCATCGGACCACGCGGAGTCGTCCTCCGCCAACCGCCCCATGTCCGCGACGAGCTCCCTCTTGGTCGCCGTCGCGTCGTCGATGCGGGCACCGAGCGCCCTCAGGGCGCCGCGCAGAGCATCGATCGCGGCGCCCCGCCGGGCGCGCGCGCCGGCCGCCTCAAAGCGCCCTCCCGCGGTCAAGAGCTCGGGGCCCTCCCCCTGCTCGCGCAGCTTTCGGATCAGCGCGTTGACCTGAGCCACCAGGTCTCCGTGACGCGCGTCGCGCCGTCCCCAGCCGAGCTGCGCGACCAGCTCGACCATCCCCGAGTCGAGGCGCTCCAACTCTCCGATCAGCACCTGCTGCGCCGCCGAACGCCACAAATCGGTGGCTTGCTCCTCCTCGAGCACCGCCACCGCCGGATCGATCCCGGCCTCGGCGGCGTGCGCGCGCAGCATCGCCAGTGCCCAGCCGTGGAAGGTAGAGACCCGCATCCGCGGGAGCCGCTCGAGGATCCGCGCCCAATCCTCGGAATCGGGCGCGTCCACCCTCAGCTCCTGCGACGCCGCCCCCAGCATTACCCGATCGGCGCATGCCTCGCCCACCGCCAGCTCCGCCACCCGCGCCCTGATCCGCTGCCGCATCTCCGCCGCCGCCAGGTCGGTGAAGGTGAGGGCAGTGATCTCGCGCGGCTCCAACCGTTCGCGCAGCGTCGTGGCGCCGGCCAGGGTGTGCAACACCACCGTGGTCAGCGAGTGGGTCTTGCCGGTCCCGGCGCCGGCGCGCATCACCACATCGCTGGCCAGCCGGGCGAACTCCGGCGCGCCGCTCAACCTTTGCTCTTCATCACGATCCGGCACCTAGAAGACCTCGCGCACCTGCTCCGACTCCAGGCCGGCCCTGTCCTCTGTCTGCTGTCGCCGCGGGACCCAAGCTAGCAAGTTCCCATCCACGAATGCAGCCCCGCGTCTGCCGGGCGGGACGGACCCATCTGCTGCGTTGGCGAAACCTCGAAATAGCCCTGCTATTCCTTCGGCTTCGCCGCCTTGCAGCTGGGCCCGTCGCGCTCCGACAGCCACAGACCTGCATTCGTGGATGGGAACTAGCAATCCTACCTCCTCTCCGTCATTCCGGCGAAAGCCGGAATCCACGCCCGCGGATCGGCTCCATCCACGGCGACCGGCCCGCTCCAACGAAGCGAGACCAGAAATCCCGGCGATCTCCGCGCTCTCCGCGATTCATTCCCGGCTGGTCGACAAAGGCGACTTGAGTCCGCGCAGAATCAGGTGGCGGATCGCGATTCCAGCGCCAGGTCGACCACCCGACAGAGCGCCGCCAAGGGACAGCGGTCGCAGTCGAGCGAGCGGATCGGGAACTGCCCGAGGCGCATCCCTCCGACCGCCGCGCGCACCGCGTGTCCCAGGTTCCGCGGCGCCTCGCGCGGCACCCCGGCTATCTCCGCGTCGGCGCCGGGCAGCGCGGTGTCGATCACGTCGCCGACTTCCCGCCCCTCGACACCGTGCTTTTCGAGCAGCTCCGAGAGCATGCGCGTCTTGCCGCCGGCGAAGGAGCGGTAGAGCGCGTCGATCCCGCCGCCGGCGCCGAAGCGCGTGGCGGCCGCGGCGAGGTAGGCCGGAAGCTGCAGATCCGGCCGGAACAGGCGATCCTCCTTCAGCCTGCGATTCTGCGTCGTGCTGGCGCCCGACTTGTAGTCGACGATCACCAGCTCCGGCTCCTCTCCCGGCGGCGCGCGATCGATCCGATCGATCCGCCCGCGCAGCAAGACGTCGCCTTGCGGGTGCTCGACCGCCAGCGCCGGCCAGGCGCCGGGACCGGAGTCGAAGCCGAACTCCGCCTCGAGCTCGATCGGCCGGCAGCCACGCGCCCCGAGCTCCTCTGCGTCCCTCTCCAGCACGCCTTTCATGCGCCGCCGCGCGTCGGCGCGGATGCCCGCCCAGAGCGCGTCATGGCCGGTTCCGTGCGCCTCCCGCCAGTCGCGCTCCAGCTCCGCTTCCACTTCGTCGACCATGCCGGCAGCCGCCGCCAGGCCCGCCGGGTCGAGGGGCAGCCGCCCCTCATCCCTCAGCCGGCGGTAGACCGCCTCGGCCAGGGCGTGGAGGTAGATGCCGGTCTCGGCGGCGCTGATCTCCGGCTCGCCTTCCTGCTCCTCGTCGATGCCCAGCACCCGCCGTCCGAAGTACTGGAAGGGGCAGCGCAGGTAGGTCTCGATGGCACCCACACCGAGCACCCGCTCCGCCCCGTGCAGCCCCCCCGCTCCCGGTGCCGCCCCGGTGAAGCGCCCCGCCGGCTGGTCCCCCGCGGCGAAGAAGCGAAAGCGCGCGTCTTCCATCGCCAGGCGCGCGCCGAGATCGCGCGGCCGCGGGTCGTCCGGCCGCCCCGCGCCGGGGCTCGCGCCTTCCAGCACCGCCCGCGCCAACGCGCGCTGCTCCGGCGCAGCCGGCCCGAGAGGATCAGGAGGCAGCTCGCGCTCGTCGCCGCTCACCTGCCCCACCCCGCGCAGCCGGTCGACCAGCGGCGCGCGGCTCGCCGGCGCCCCCTTGTCGCCGGCAGCGTGACGGAAGAAGAGCGCCCCATGCGCGGCCTGCATCAGCGCCACCGAAAGCAGCAGCTCCGACTCCCACGCCAGGGGAGCGACCGGCTCCCGGTCGGCGCCGTCGAGCTCGTCGCGCGGTCGCAGCAAGGGCTCGCCCAGAACACGATTGACGCGCCGGCGCAGCCCGTCGGGCAGCACCGGATCGGGTGCGAAGGGTGCGGGGAGTCTCCCCTCGACCGCCCCCGGCACCAGCAATCGCCCGACCTTCAGCCCCGGCAGCTCGCGCAACGTCACCAACCGCACCCTCACCCGGCGCGCCCCCATGACGCGCAGTTGGGTCGTCTCGAGCGCGTCACGCAGCACCTCGACCAGCGCCCGCCGCGGCAGCGGATCGCGATCCCCCGCGACCAGCTCCGGCAGCGCATCGACCACCGCCAGCACCTCCCACTCGGCGCGCGCCTCGCTCCCGGCCGTCTCATCGTCGACGCGCCGCGCGCCCGCCGGGATCGCCGCCGGCCAATCGTCGAAGACCGCCGGCATCGGCGTTCCCGCCGCCTCCTCGCGCAGAGCGACGAGCAGCTCGCGGTGACGCAGCGCCCAGCCGGCGGCATCGTGTGTCCCCTCCAGCGAGCGCAGCGCCTCGACCAGCCACGCCACCCGGCGCGCCGCCCGGCGCAGCTCGTCGACCCGGAAGGGATGGCGCTCTCTGGAGCGCTCGATCCGATCGGCCAGCTCACTCAGCCCCCGCGCCAGCGCCCCCGCCGGCCGGTCGCGCTCCGCCATGCCATGACGCAGCATTGAGGCGATGCGATGCGCCGGCGGCACCCCCTCGGCACGCGTCATTCCGATCGAGAAGAGCAGCCGGGCCAACCCTTCCCGAGGCAGATCTTCGTCGAGCAGCTCGTGCACCAGTCGCAACAAGCGACCGCTGGAGCTCTCCGCCGCCCCCGCCCCCCGACGCATGTGCAGCTCCGCCCCCCGCACTCGCGCCTCGCGCGCCAAACCCCTCACCCATTCCCCCTCCGCCGCACCCGCGCCCGACACCGCGATCGTCACCGGCCCCGCGTCCCGCCAGCGCCGCGCCTCTTCGATCACCGCCCGCGCTTCGGCCCCCGGCGCCGACGCCACCACCACCTCGGCCGTCGGGCCGCGCTCTTGCGCCTCGTCCCAGGCCACCTCCAGCGGCAGCCCCTCCCGCGCCCAGCCCTCGAGCCGGGCCACCGCAGGCTCCAGAAAACGCCCGAGCGGCACCCGCGGCAGGCGTATCGTCACCCGCCCCGCCGGCTCGCCGTCCCCAGCCCCGAGCCGCTCCGCCAACGCTCGGATCAACGCCAGCCGCGCCGGCCCCAGGTCGAGCACGTGGCGGAACACCACCCGCTGCCGCCCGCGCAGCCGCGCCGGCAGCTCCCGCCCCTCGCGCAACCCGCGCAGCGCCGCCCGATGACGCAGCCCCGCGTCGAAGAGGCCGCGCCGCTCCAGCTCCGCGTCGAGCTCGCCGCGCAGCGCCACCAGGTCGCGCAGCCGCCGCGCTTCGTCGTCCTCCCCCAGCCCGCGCAGCGCCCGCGCGAGGTCGCCGGGCCGCCCCATCCCCAGCTCGCGCAGCGCCGCCGTCAACGCCCGCCGATGGCCGCGCGTGCGCGTCACCGCCCGATTATCCGGCGCTGCTCCGCGGCGCGCCAACAGAACGCCCACCAGGTAGCGCAGCGTCGCCTCGCCCGCCATCCGCGCCGCGGCGGGCAACACCGGCGCCGCCAGCTCCGCCTCCAGCTCGCCCAGCGTCATCCAGCTCGACGCGTCGACCGCCGCCGCGCCGGCGTGGACCCCGAGCCGCTCGTCCAACGCCGCCTCCACCCGGTCGGCGTCCGGCAGCACCCAGAGCACGCCGCCTCCCCAGCGACCGGCTCGCCGCGCCCGCGGCTCCGCGGCACCGCCTCCTACCAATGCACCTCTCCCTGCAGGCTCGGCGCCAGCGCCGCGGCCGCCCGTAGGTAGTCTCCCATCATCCGCACCGCCCGCGCCCGGGTCCGCTCGTCCTCGCCGCGCAGGGGTCGCAGGCGCCGCGCCAGCTCGTGGGCGCCGTGGATGTAGAGCCAGGTCGACAGGTGGTTGCGCCGAGTGTGGAACACGAAGCTCTCGAGCGGGATGGTCCGCAGCTGGTCACGCAAGGTGCGCACGTCCTGGGCGCGCCCCAGTTCCACGCCGTGCATGTCGCGAAACACGAAGTCGCCGAAGCCGAAGAAGTCGAGCATGATGCGCCGCAGCTCCGGCAGCCAGTCCTCCGACGACTTCGACAGGTAGAAGGCCGCCAGGTCGTCGATCCCGGCCGGCGGCTGCATGGCGTTCGACTGGACGATCAGCGGCAAGGTCGGCCGCAGCACCCGCGCCGCCTCGCCGAAACGCAGTCCCGCGTCGGGGCGCACCTCGGACCCGACCGGGAACTGCAGGTCGGCGATCACGCCGATCAGGTAGGGGGCGTAGCGACCCAGGATCAGTAGGCCCTGCTCGTAGGTCTCGGCGAGCAGCACGCGAGGCCGGTGGTCCAGAAAGCGCCACAAGGTATCGACGGGCACCCCGGGCGGCACCAGCTCGCGGGTGCGAACCAACAGCTCACGGAAGATCATCGGCAGGAACATCGCGTAGAGGCCCGGCTCGTCCTCGATCAGCACCAGGGCCGGGATGCCGCGCCGCAGGTCCGCTTCGGCCGAGCGCTCGTCCTGCATCAGCCAGATCAGCGCCGCCAGGTCCTCCACCGCGCCGCCCCAGGCGCCGACCAGGTCGACCCGCCCGCGCTCGGCCACCTGCATGGTCGACAGCCGCCCCTCGCTCTCCGCGACCATCAACAGAATCGCCACTCCCGGCAGCCGCTCGCGCGCCTGGTCGGCGATCCGTGCCACGTCGTGGCCGAGGAACTCCCGGTCGAGGATCACCAGCTGCCGGGTCACCGCGCGATCGCCGCGCCGCCGCCGGTCGCTGGCGGCCAGGGCGAGCAACCGCTCCCAGTCGGTGCCCGCGACGATCACCGGGAAGCGCAGTCCCCCGGGCAGCCCGCCGGGGCGCGGCTGCGACTGATCCACGGCGCGCGCCGCCTCGACCAAAGCGTAGCCGCGGAACAGGCTGCCGGCGAAGTAGACCCGCTCGAAGCGCCGCTGGCGCTCCACGCCGGCTCCATCGGCGAGCAAGGCATCGCGCGGCGGCGAGGACTCGTCCTCAGCGCGTCGACCGGTGCCCGATGAGCCCATGCGCTACAATACCCGATCATGGCCACGCCGCACTTCTTGGTAGGGGGCGGCTGCGCACGGGTTTTCTCCGGTGTCCTTGCGGCACTCGCACCCAGATGAGGCAGGCCGATGGCACATCGGTTCGTTCACGTCGCAGCCGCAACGACGCTTCTCCTGGCGAGCTCCGTCGCGCTCGCTTCCAGCAACGAAGGTTGGCTCATCGGGGCGGACGAGGCGCGCTGGGCGACCGAAGACGAGAAGCCGATTCTGGTGCTCCTGAGTCGGCCGGATTCCGACGCCCACCGCCGCCTGAGCAAGAGCCTCTTGGACGTCCCGATGGTGCGGGATCATCTAGACTCGGCCGTTCCCAAGATCGTTGTTCCAGTGGCGGAAGCGCTGCCGGATCCGAAGAACCAGTCCTTCTACCAGGAGATGGTCGGGCTCGCCATCACGAGCTGGCCCTCATTCGTAATCTGGAAGCCGGGATCAGGCTGGGAGCCCTTCGAGCTGCTGATCAGTGAGGGCCAGCATGGGCGCCAAATGAGCCCCGGCGAATTCGTCGCTGCACTCGATAAGACCTTCCCGAGCCCCGCGGGAATCGCGCCCGCCGACGAAAGCGAAGCCCGCGCTCGGGTGCGCTCCTTCCTCGCGGCGGTCGGTGGAACGAATGACCAGCTGGATGCTCTGAAGGGGGCCAAGCTCCGCGAAGACGGCGCTTCCCAGCTTCCGGTGTGGTCATCCAAGGCGCCCTTCCCGGGCGGCGACGAAACGACGGTTCATTTCAGCGGCCTGGTCGGCGCGTGGTGGATCGAATCTGCCGTTTCCAGGGACTTCGAGTTGATGGTGGCGGAGCTCAGTTCGTGCGCGGCGCTCTGGAGCACCGATGTCGAGAGCTCGAGCCAGGGGACCTTCGCCGCACCGGCCCGAGCCTACACTCACGATTGCGGCGACACGCCGATCACGATTTCGCTGAAAGAACGAGGCAGGTCCACGACACTTCGGATCTCCCGGTAGGGATCGGCTAGCGACAGCGACAAGGGCTGTTGGTCAAGTTGAGGGACATAGCGGACCGCCCATCGCCCCAATGCCGCAATTGAAGCAGCGCGCCGGGAGGTGCCGGGAATCGGGTGAGACAGATTGACCCATCCGGCTCGGGCAGCGACCAGGGGGCTTGCGGCCGGCGTTCCCCGCCCACGACCTGTATCGCCGCGCTGGAGCGGCTTAGAGCGTCGCCACGGATCTGTTGGGGCTGCTTCGAACCTGGCACGCAATCTGCGAATGCCTGACGGTCGTTGGCACCGTGGCCCGTCCCGATCACCAAAAGTCGCGTGGTGGACCGGGATCCTGCGATCGATTCATGGCTCCGGAGGTGGCGAGCATTTCACGATCAGCGATCCCGCCTACCGGGTCAGAGACAGTGGCGAACTGGCTGTGGCCGACATAGACAACGATGGCAAGCCGGAGATCATTGCGATTACCGAGGACGGCGCCCTCATCTGCTTCGAAAACGACGGCAGCCACAAGTGGACCTCGACCGAGTCCTTCGGCAGGCTGGCGGCCGCCGTGGCCGACCTGGATCACGACGCCGTGCCGGAAATCGTCGTGGGAAAGTGTGTCTTCAACAGCGACGGCACGCTCAGGTGGAGCGGAAGCGCCGCGAGCAACAGCTACACCTCAGCCGTCGCCGATTTGGATCTCGGCGGAGACCCGGAGGTGATCACGGGATCCACAGCTTGAGGGAGAGCTCGACAGCAATGGAGGCGTGGTCCCCAGGAGACCACGCCTCTCTGCTCTTCGAACGGACGCCGGTGGTGTTCCAATCCGATGCACACCCTCTTCGGACCCTTCTTCGGCGCCGTTCCTTCCCTACGGGTGGCCGCCGTGCACCAGTCGTGCGCGCGCCTGGTCGGCGTTGCGCGCGGCGACGAGGACTCGTCCTCAGCGCGTCGACCGGTGCGCGATGAGCCCATGCGCTAAGATACCTGATCATGGCCACGCCGCACTTCTTGGTGTCGACCCGCCCCGGCCACCGCGACGGCCTGGCGCGCATCGGTGAGGGGAGCATTGGTGGCAAGGCACGAGGTCTCGGTTTCCTGAACGTGCTCATTCGTCGCTCCGAGATCAATCGGCGTTTTCCCGAGATGCGAGTCCGGGTCCCACCCGCCACCGTGGTCTGCACCGGCGAGTTCGAGCATTTCGTGGAGCGCAACGATCTCGCCGAGTGCACCGCCTGGACCGACGACGACGAGATCACCCGAGCCTTCTGCTCGCACCCCTTGCGTCGCGAACTGCTCATGGAGCTGGTGCGCTATCTCGACAGCCACCGCGCCCCGCTCGCGGTGCGCTCTTCGTCGATCCACGAGGATGGCACCGTCTCGCCCCTGGCCGGCCTCTATCAAACGGTATTGCTTCCCAACAACGGCCCAGCCCCCGCAGACCGCCTGCAGCAGCTCCTCGACGCGCTGCGCGTGGTCTGGTCCAGCACCTATCACCAGGCGCCCAGCGCCGCGTTGCGCCGGCAGGGAACGTTGCTCTCGCAGGAGCGCATGGCGGTGATCTTGCAGCCGATGGCCGGGCGCCGCCACGGCGGCTTCTTCTACCCGACCATCGGGGGTGTCGCTTGCTCGGTCAACTTCTTTCCGATCGGCACCCTGCGCCCCGACGACGGCATGGTGGCGGCCGCGGTCGGGCTCGGCACGCGGGCGGTCGGCGGCGGTCGAGTCACGCGCTTCTCGCCGCGGCGTCCGGAGCTGCGTCCGGAGCTGCACCGCCCGCACGAGGTGCGGCTCACCAGCCAGCGCACTTTCGACGCCATCGACATGAGCAGCGGCCAGGCGCGCATCGCCGACGACCCCCAGGGCACCATCAAGAGCTTCGGCCTGGCGGTGGCCAGAGAGGACGGCGAAATGATGCTGCTCGAATCGACCTGGCTGCCGGCCCAGGGCACGCTCTCGGAGAGCCCGCTGGCCTCGGGCGAACCGCTGCTGACTTTCAAGAAGCTGCTGCAGCAGACGCGCGTCGCGCAGCTCTTCTGTCATATCTCGGAGTGGGCCAAAGAAGGCATGGGGGGACCGGTGGAGATGGAATTCGCGGGGGATTTCTGTCGCAAGCCGAAGGGCGGGCGCCACGGCGTCGACCTGGTGCAGCTCAAGCGTCTGCCCCAGGTGTCGCGAGCGAGCTCGATTCGTATCGCGTCGGTCGACTCTAGCAAGGTGCTGCTGCGCTGCTCTTCGGCGATGGGCAGCGCCGATCTGGTCCATTCCGGCCCGATCGTCTACATCGCCCCGCGGCGGCTGACGCCGCGCATCTCGCGCTCGCTGGGGGAAGAGGTGGCGCGGGTCAACCGCGCTCTGCGAGACCGCCAGGAGAGCTACCTGCTACTGGGCCCGGGGCGCTGGGGATCGATCAATCTGTCGCTGGGGATCGCCGTCACCTATCACCAGATATCCGAGGCCAGCCTGATCGTCGAGCTGTCGACCACCGAGCACCACGTCGCCTCCTCGCAGGGCAGCCACTTCTTCCACAACATCGCCGCCGGCCACATCCTCTACATGAGCCTCGACGAGGCGGCCGGCGATCAGCTGAACCGGCAGTGGCTGACTCGCGCGCCGCGCGTCGGCGGCCACGGCGATGTGCGCGTCCTGCAGCCCAAGTCGCCGCTGCGGGTGCAGGTCGACGGGCACAGCCGGCGGGGAATCGTCTTCGTTTCGGAGTGATACCGCGCGCGGGGGGGTAGTGGGTATTCGGGGTGGCGAGCGCACTACGCCCCGACCAGCACCAGCTCGGAGCGCGCGATCGCCAGCAGCGCGACCAGGGCGAAGAGGGCCAAGAGCAGCGCCGAGATCGCAATGTTGGCGCGAACGATGGCCGGCAGCCGCTCGCGCATGCTGGGCGGAAGCGGATGCAGCGACAACAAACCGGCGGCGAGGCCGAACACCGTACCGGCGAAGAGCGGCAAGTAGAGCCAGTAGCCGATGTAGCCATACTCGGGCTTGAGGATGCAGAAAGGACAGTGATGCTGGGGGCGCTCGTAGATGTAGGGCGAGAGGGCCGAGACGATCGACGCCACGGCGACCACGAAGAAGATCCCCACGGCGAGCGCGTAGGGGACCTGGCCACGGCCCCGGCGCCGCGTGAATGCCGCCAGGGCGAGCACGACCGCCAGGGCGCCCCAGAGCAGCGCCAGCGCCAACGCCGGATCGACGCCCACCAGCTCGGCCTTCAGCCCCCCCGCCTCGGAGACGAAGAGGCGTGAGCAGCAAGAGGTGATCACGTCGGGGTGCAGCCCGAGGAAGTAGGCGAGCTGCGTGGCGGCGGCAGCCAGGGACAGTGGCGCCAGGGCGATCACCAGGGCGAACTTGAAGCGCGTGAGCGGGTAGTCTCGTCCCTGCAGGTCGGCGCGATGGACGATCAGCCACAGCGCCGCGGCGCAGAAAGCCGCCGTCCTCAACATCAGGGCCGGGAATCCGAAGGCGTTGGCGTTCAACGTGCCGACGGCGCACATCGCCCCCAGGAACATCGGCGCCATGCGGTCGGCGTTGAAGATGAAGAGCAAGAGCGAAACCAGCTCCACTGCCATCACCCAGGCCAGCGCCGTCGAAACCAGGTAGGTGCGCCGCTCCATCGCGAGCTGGCCGGCGCTGCCGTTGGACAGATCCCAGCGACGCAGCACCTGTGCCCCAAAGCCGGCCGCCAGCACCAGGGCGGCTGCCGACAGAGTGGACGCGAGCAAGAGCGCCAAGTTCGGCGCGTGGAAGATCACGCGGGCCCCTTCGCGCCGCCGCGCTCCACGATCCGCCCGTCCTCCAGGGCAACGACCCGATCGACGATCTCGGCCCCGCAGATGCGCGGATCGTGGCTCGCCATCAACACGGTCCTGCCCTGGCCCCGAAGCCCTCCGACGATCTTCAGGAACTCCGCCGCGAGCGTCGAATCGAGATTGGCGGTCGGCTCGTCGGCGACCAGGACCGCCGGATCGTTGATCAACGCCCGGGCGATCGCCACCCGTTGCGCTTCGCCGCCCGAGAGGTGGGCGATGCGCGTCTCGGCCTTGCCCGCAACGTCCAGGCTGTCGAGCAGGCTCTGCGCCCGGTCGCGAAGCCGGCGACGATCCTCGCCCAGGGGGTAGGCCGGCAGCATCACATTTTCGATGGCGCTCGCGGCGCGGATCAGATTGAGGCTCTGAAAGACGAATCCGAAGGTCTTGCGGCGGACATCGGTCATGAACCGCTCCGGCAGGCCGGAGATGATCTCGCCGTGGAGTCGGATGCGGCCGCTGGTCGGCCGCGCCAGACAGCCGATCAAGGTCAGGAGCGTGGTCTTGCCGGAGCCGCTCGACCCCTCGAAGACGGTGGTTCGGTCGGCGTCTATCTCCAGATCGAGCCCGCGTAGCGCCCGCATCTCGTCCTCTCGGCCCTCATTGAAGACCTTGGTCACGCCTTCCAGAGTGATCATCGCATCACCGTGTCGGGATCGGTGATGGCGGCGCGCCAGATCGGCACCATCGTGGCCGCGCTGTAGGGTACGACGGTGAACAGCGCCAGTGTCGCGACCTGCAAACCATCGACATGAGGCACCAGGGCAAAGCGCGGAAAGATGACCGCCCAGCCCTTGAGCACAGGCTCGAGCAGACCGGCCGCGAACAGGAACACATGGGCATAGGCGGCGAGAAACCCGACGATGAAAGCGCCCAGCGAGATCAGAGCTCCTTCCCAGAGCTTCATCGCCAACACATCGCCCGTCTCCCAGCCGACCGCCTTTAAAATGCCGATCTCGCGGCGCTCGTCGGCCGAGAGCCCCGACGCCTTGTCGAAGGCGAAGATCGCGAAGGCCATGATCGAAGCGCCAAGCAGCGCCAGCAACAGTCCCTCGCGCCAGGAAAAGATCGCCTCGTAGGTGCTCAGCACGTCACGCCGGGTGATGAAACGGGCGTCGAGCATGGTGCGCACCGCCTTCTCGATGATGGTGTTGATCTCGCGCGGGTTGGCCACCGTCAGAGCGAGATCGGTGTACACACCTTCCGGCAAGCCGAAGAAGCGACGGAAATCCGCTTCCGTGACCAGCACCAGGTCGGCACTGACGATCTCCGAGCCATATGCGAAGACATCGTTTACGTGCAGCTTCAGGAACTCCCCGGCCGGCGACCTCAAGAGCAACGATTCGCCGGCCGCGACCCCACGCGCGCGGCTCACACCGCGCCCAATGATCGCCTCGCCACTCGCCAGCTCGAGCTCCCGGTCGGGGCCCGAAGGCACCATGAGGGTGTAGTTGGCGCCGCAGGTCGGATCGTAGAGATAGCCCCAGAGCCGCCCTTCGGCCCCTTGCACGCCGCGAAAGCCCCGCAACGTCTCCAGGTAGCTCGCCGGCACCAGATCGTGGCGGCCCATCACCAGGCGCTGCACCATCACCTCCGGGGCGCCCGCCAGCAGCGCGGCGGCCTCGCGGCGAATCGCATGGCTGAAGAGCATCACCGAAGCGAGGGCGAAGATCACCACTGCGTAGACCGCGAAGAGCAAGAGGTTGCGCACGCGCCGCCGCAGCAACGACGCCACCGTGAAGTCGATCAGATAGCGTTGCCGCTCGATCCAGCGTCTCATCGGCCCGCGCCGCTCCCCCGGGCGGCGCCGAATCCAGCCGGCCGCGTATCGACGCGCGGCGCCACCAACGAGCCGGAAGGGAAGTGATCGAGCGACATGGGGTGGTCCTGAAAGGCGCTGTGCAGATCGGCCTGCGAGGGGTGTCGCGTGTAGCGGGCCTCGGTGAAGAGCGCCAGATCGCTCAGGCCGAGACGGTGCACCAGGCGCGCGGCGGCCTCCCGCTCCGGCAGCGCGCTCCGTCGCGCCAACCCGGCGTGCATCAGCGCTGCGCCGAGGAGCACGGCGCCGAGGGCCAGCGATCCCAGGGCAACGTCAGATCCGCGCGCCCTCATCGGGCCTCGAATCTCCCCTCGTCGAGCCCGGCGAGCAGCGCCGCGCTCACCTCGTCGAAGCCGACGATCCGCTTGCCCTGGTGGTCTCGCACGAACTCCTCGGCGGCCGGCCGCGTGGGATGCGCCACCAACTCGTGCCCCATCGGTCCCAACACGTCCGAGCCGATGACATAGAAGGCGCGGCGCGCATCGATGCTCCGCACCTCGTAGTAGTCGGTGACCCCCACGGCCTCGATGTCGCGCTCGACCCTTCCTTGCGCGTGTTTCGCCATGTCCAAGAGGTACTTGAAGAGATCCTTGGGGCCGTCGAAATGCTCGGCGTGGCCGTCCTTGAAGAGCACCGTCGCGCACCACTTGGGGAACTTCGCGGGGAACATGCCGCACACCGCGCAACGATCGCCGGGGCCTGGCGCCGGCAGGGCTAGGGCGTCGGCGGGGGTGGAGGCGGGGATGGGACCGGAGGTGGAAGAGAGCTCCGTCGCCACGCCGAATCCGGCGGCACAGCAGATGAGGAGAACGCAGAGCAGCAGGCGACGCGAATCGATCGGACTGTCTTTCATCCGGCACTTCCTTTCGAGAGAGGGCGTTGCGCGCCATCATAGCAAGGCCGAGCCGGGGGACGACGTGAGAGCTTCTGCTACTCTGCTCTCAGAAGCGCTGTCCCCACGTGGACCTCGTCGATCCTCCGACTCATGATCAGAGTCCCTCTCGCCGCCGCGATCAGCGTGGCGCTCGCCCTTCCCGGCGCCGCCCGGGCCGCACCACGCACCCACCCCGCGCGCGGCTACGCCACCACCGAGGCACTGGCACTACGCACCAACCCCTCCGGCGACCAGGCCCTGGCGCTGCTCCAGCGACTGAGCGGCAGGCACTGGCTGGCGAGCCCCAGCCCTCTCTTCGAGGTCGACGCGACCCGGGCCGTGGAGGTGCGGCTCGACATCGCTCCCCTGGCCAACGCCGAGCTGGAGCTGACCCTGCACATCCGCAACACCGCGCCGGACTCGACCCCCGTCGACGCGGTCTTCCCCCAGATCGCCCACCTCTCTCCGGGGGGCGACGCGCAAGACCTCTGGTTCTGCTTCCCGGCCCGCGACGCCGTGATCAGCAATCAGCCGGGTCACCACGTCCGCCCCTACGGGGGCGAGTTCCCGCTCCAGTTCGTCGACGTCTTCCACCGCTCCTGGGGCGGGATCTACCTGGCCACCCGCGATCTCGACATCCAGCCCAAGACCTTCCACGTGGAGAAAAGCGGCGGCGAGGTCACTCTGCGCGTGGAGCGCAGGGGGAAGGATCTCGCGCCCGGCGAAGAGTGGGTCTTGCGCGCCGCGCTCGGAGCCCACGAAGGCGACTGGCACGACGCCCTGGCCGCCTACCGCGACTGGGTCGAGACATGGTTTCGTCCGGCAGCCCCGCGCAAGCCCTGGTTCCAGGACATCTACAATTTCCGGCAGCTCTTCCTGCATCAGAATCCGGTGCTCGGCGAGCACCCGGGTGTTTTCGACCCCGAGAGCGGCGACTACCGTTTCGAGGAGTTCTTGCGCGAGGACTCGCTGGCCTTCGGCGCCATCGAACACGTCCACCTCTTCGACTGGGGCATGGACTTCGTCCACGGCCGGGTCGGCGACTACAGCCCCTGGTCCTACCTGGGCGGCATCCCGCCCCTGCGCGCGGAGATCGAGCATCTGCACGCGCGCGGCATCGGGGTCGGTCTCTACTTCGAGGGCTACCTGGTCGATCCGCCCTCGCTGGTGGCGCAGGCCCACGGCGAGACCTGGCAGCTGCTCGACTCCCGAGGCCTGCCCTACACCAACTTCGCCCCCTCCTATCATCTCTGTCCCCACGTCACCGAATGGCAGGACTACCTCCGCAACACTTTCCGGAGGGCGCGCGCGGAAACCGGCGCCTCCGCCTTCTACATCGACGAGCTCGGTTTCGGCACCCAGTACCCCTGCTACAACCCCGCCCACGGCCACCGGGTCGGCGTCTCTCAGCTCGCCGGAGAGCAGATTTTGACGGCCAAGATCCGCGCCGGACTGCCCCCCGAAGCGGTCCTCTACACCGAGGAGGCACCCGCCGACGTGGCGCGCCAGGACCTCGACGGCAGCTTCACCTACACCCTCGCCCACGCCCGCGCCAATCCCCAGAGCACAGCCAAGATCAACCTCGCGCGTTTCGCCCTGCCTACCCACAAGAGCTTCGAGATCCTGCGCGTCGACGCCCCGCTCGACGACGACCAGGAGGGAGTGAAGCTGGTCTTCTTCAACGGCGAAGGACTCTGGCTCGAGGGCTACCTCGAGGACGATCCCTGGTTCGATCCCCTGCTCTGCGCCACCATCCGCAAGACCCACCGCATCTTGCGCGCCCAGCGTCGGGCCTTCGCCGACCCGGCGCCCACGCCCCTGGTCCCGACCCTCGATCCGGCCCTCCACGCCAACCGTTTCGAGGCGACCGGCGAGCGGGTCTGGACCCTTCATAACTCCTCGGCCGACACACTGTGCGGAACCCTGCTCGAGCTACGCCACGAGCCCGGAGCGCGCTACCGCGACGCCTGGAACGGCCGCCCCTTGACTCCGGTCCTGGTCGGCGACCGGGCGCGTCTCGATCTCACGCTTGCGCCCGCCGATGTCGGCTGCGTGGTGCAAGAGCTCGCGCCCCGCACCCCGCCGGCCCTGCTCGGGCATTGGTGTCTCGACGAGCGCGCCAACCCCTCGGGCGGCACCACGGCGGTCGACTCCTCGGGCATGGGCAACCACGGTGTCTACAGGCCGCTGCTGGGGACCGGTCCGGTGCTGGGGCGAGCCTCGGTCCACGACACTTTGTACGCCACCGCAGCCGACTTCGACGGCGTGGAGGACGACGTCGTGATCGAGCTGGGTCTCCCGCCCTCGGGTCCGATCAACGACCTGAGCATCAGCGCCTGGATCCGTCCGGAGCGGAGCGGCGAGCAGTCGATCTTCGCTGGCGGCGGCGAAGGGGGAGGCGGGCTCGACTTCGGCCTGGGCGGCGACGGCAGCGACCTGGTGTTTCGTAGCGAGGGAATCCGCGAAGATGTGCGGCGCGCAAGCGTCGCGACCGGGACTTGGACCCACGTGGCGCTGGTGATCGACCGCGGCAACGACGCACTTTTCTATGTCGACGGCGTCGACATCGGCCGCGTGGAGCGCGACACGCCGCCCCGGGTCGCCGGAGGGAACTACTTCATCGCCTCGGACGGAGTCGGCTCCCATTTCGCCGGCGGGCTCGACGATCTTCGGGTCTACCGGGGCACGCTCACGCGCAGCGAGATCCGCGTGCTTGCCGAGTCGACCGGGCCGCTGGCAGGCAGTGTGGTGCACGCCGACGGAGCGCTCACCCGCGATACCAACCGGCTCGAGCTCTGGTGGCCCGGGTTCTGGGATGCGATGAGCGGAATCGCCGCCTACCGGGTGGGGGTGGGACGCTTCGAAGGCGACGATTCGATCCACCCCTTCACCGATGTCGGCGAGGCGGCGTCGCACACTTTCACCGACCTGGAGTTGGACGAGGGCGAGGTGGTCTGTACGGTTCGGGCGACCAACGGAGTCGGACTGACGGTGCAGCGCAGCAGCCGCACTCTGGTCGCGCCCCCCGAGCTGCTCGGGCACTGGCCGCTCGACGATCCCGCGAGCAAGAACCCCACCGGCGGCCAGAGCGAGCCGACGCCGGATTCATCGAGCCACGGCCACGACGCCCTCTTCCAGCCCTACCAGGGTCCCGGCGCACGGGTGGGAGAGCCTTCGGTCGATCCCGCCCTCGGCAGCGCCTTCGAGTTCGACGGCGCCGACGACGAGCTGCGCATCCCCACTCCACATTCGATCAACGAGCTTCTTCACGACTTCACTCTGACAGCCTGGGTCGATCCCTTCAGGCGGCCCGTGCCGGGCAGCTCCGCCCTGGTGTTCGGTCAGGGCGGGAGCGGCGGATTTCGCTGGGGCATCTTCGACACTTGGGGCGGTTTCGAGGGCGGCTTGATTCTCACCACGCCGGGCGTGCGCGACTACCTGATGCCCTTCGAAATGCCGCTCGGGACCTGGACTCACCTGGCGGTGGTTCTCGACCCCTACGATGACGCGACGTTTTACGTGAATGGCGAGAGGCTAGGAGGCGCCCGCTGCGAGCTTCCGGCGCTGCCCGGAGACGGCCCCTGTTTCATCAGCGGCAACGGGAGCTTCGGGCGATTCGAGGGCCGTCTCGACGAGGTAAGGATTTACCGCGGCGAGCTGGGCGAAGCGGCGCTGCGAGAGCTCGCGGAGATCGATCGATGTATTGCCGACCTCGTCCAGGAACAGAGTTCCTCCAGAGGCGGCCTCGAAAAGCCCGCGCTTGTTCGACGCCGCTCCCGTGAAGGCGCCCTTCGCGTGGCCGAAGAGCTCCGATTCCAGAAGTGACTCCGGGATCGCGCCGCAATCCACGGGAAGGAACTTCCCCTCTCTCCTGAGCCCGCTGTGGTGGATGGCGTTCGCCACCAGCTCCTTCCCGGTCCCGCTGCTGCCGGCCACCAGCACGGCGGCATCGGAACGCATGGCGGCCTCCATCGCCTGGAACACCGGCTGCATGCTCGGACTACTGCCGACGATGCTCTCGAACTTGAACTTGTCGCGAGCCTCAATCTTGAGCGACACATTCTCCTGCTTCAGCTTGTCGTGCATCCTGGCGTTTTCCAGGGCAACCGCCGCCAGAATGGAAAACGCCTCGAGAAAGGTCATACTGAAGTTTCCCGGTTCCATGGCCACGTGGCGACACAACATAATTCACGCGGCAGCAGCTCGCTACACTTACCAAAGCATATAGTGCGCCAGAGTTTTGCGTCCTATCTAGCGGCCACGGGTTTGGTGTGTAGCGCGGCACGGCGCTCCGATCGGCAGCGCAAGAAGCCAAACCAGGGACCCCGTGGCGGTGACCAATCACCTCCACTTCTGCACCTTTCATGACAATTGGCAAAGCGATGCGATCCTACGTGCCATCCACGGCACCGACGGCAGCCCCTATTTCAGCGTCACCGACCCGGCATACCGCCTCGACGGCGGCGCGCCGGTGGCCGACCTCGACCACAACGGGAAGCCTGAGATCCTCGCGCGCACCGAGAACGCCAAGCTGATCTGCTTCGAGCACGACGGCACATACAAGTGGATCGCGAGCGGGACCGTGGGCCGACTGGCCCCGGCGGTCGCCGATCTCGACCACGATGCCCGCCCCGAGATCATCGTCGGCAGCAAGGTCTTCAACCACGACGGCTCGCTTCGCTCGCAGGGAGCGTGGGGCAACGGCTCCAACGCGAGCGCGGCGGACCTCGATCTGGACGGGAGCCCGGAGGTGATCTCGGGCCTGGCGGCCTACCACTCGGACGGCTCGCTCTACTGGACGGTCCCCGTGTACAGCTCGTCGCGCGTGGGAGTCGCCGACTTCGACGCCGATCCCAACCCGTAAGGGGTGATCTCCGGGGCCGCCGAGATCTCGCTCTGGGAGCACGACGGCACGGCCGCGTGGGGCCCCGTGGCAATTCCCGGAGAGGGCGGTGGCGCCCCCGTGATCGCCGACCTCGACGGAGACGGCGCCCCCGAGATCGGTGTGGCGGGCTACCAGGACTTCATGGTGCTGGAGACCGACGGCAGCATCAAGTGGTCGGTCGCCATTGCGGACAACAGTTCCGGCAGCGCGGCAGCTTCCGCCTTCGATTTCGACGCCGACGGCCGCTTCGAGATAGTCTATAGGGACGAGTACAATCTGTGCGTCTTCAGCGGAGAGGATGGCACGGTGCTCTTTCAAGCGCCCTGCCCTTCCGGCACCCTCCAGGAGGGTCCGATCGTCGTCGATCTAGATGGAGACGGATCGGCCGAGATCGTTGCCCCGAGCAACAATTACGCCTTCGCCGGCGACACCGGGATCAACGTCTACGGCAACGACGGAGCGTGGGCACCCGCCAGAAGCATCTGGAATCAGTACGCCTACCAAATCGCCAACATCTACGATGACGGGCGCGTGCCGATCACGGAGGCCAACAACTGGGACGACTACAACAACTTCGTAGCGCAAGAGGACGTCGCACAGATCGGAGACGTCGTGCTCAGCCTCGATGGCCCCACGGAGGTGTCGCGCGGTGGCACGCTGATCTACGAAGTCACGGCCGACAACAACCTGGAGGATGTCGTCCTCACCGACTACTGGACCGACGTGGTGCTGCCGATCGGGGATGTGTACCCACCGGCGGGGGCTCTCTTCGGACCGGTGTCCGTAAACCTGTCACCGGGTCCGATCTCGGTCACTACATTCCCCCCAGCGCCCCGCTCGGCGACTACAGCTATCGCGCCTACCTGGGAGACTACCCCGACGTTTCGCTGGACATGGCCTGCTTCGACTTCACAGTGACCGCCACCGGCGGAGATTGACGAGTCCGCGCGCTCGGCGTGAAGGAGGCACGGTCGGCAAGGCCCGTGCCTCTTTTCATGATCTACGGGGTCCGCGGGAAACCGAGATTCCCCCGATCTTGACCCCGTCCCCCCCCACGCCTAGCCTCTAGGCTCCCTTCTCGTCCCCGGGCGAGCCCTCTCCCGCGGATCGAATGCCCGCCGCCACCCACGCGGAGCCTCCCATGCCTAGCGTCCTGATTACCGGTGGAGCCGGCTTCATCGGTTCCAACTTCACCCGCATGCTCTGCGAGCGCCATCCGGCCTACAAGATCACCGTGCTCGATGCCCTCACCTATGCCGGACGCCGCGAGAACCTCGCCGATCTCGAGGCCGCGGGCAAGATCGAGTTCGTGCATGGTGATATCCAGGACGTGGCGTTGGTCGATCGGCTGCTCTCGGCCCACGAGTGGGTCGTCCATTTCGCCGCCGAGACCCACAACGACCGCTCGATCATGGAGGCCGGCAGCTTCATCTCGACCGATGTCAACGGCACCTTCGTGCTGCTCGAGGCAGCCCGTCGCCACGGCTGCTCGCGCTTCGTCCACATCTCCACCGACGAGGTCTACGGCGACGCCCTCGACGGCCCTTCGACCGAGCAGTCGCCGCTCAATCCCAAGTCCCCCTACTCCGCATCCAAAGCGGGGGCCGACCGCCTGGCCTATTCCTACTACCAGACCTTCGACGTGCCGGTGGTCATCAGCCGCTGCACCAACAATTACGGCCCCTACCAGTATCCCGAGAAGCTGATTCCCCTCTTCACCACCAACCTGCTCGAGAATCGGGCGGTTCCCGTCTACGGCAGCGGGGGCAACACCCGCGACTGGATTCACGTGCTCGATCATTGCGAAGCGGTCGACATCCTGCTGCACGACACCGGGCACCTGGGCGAGGTCTACAACGTCTCCAGCAGCGTCGAGCTGTCGATTCTCGACGTGACCGATGTGCTGCTCGAGATCCTCGGCAAGAGCAGAGACCTGATTCAGATGGTGACCGATCGGCCGGGGCACGTGATTGCCCACTCGGTCGATTCCGCAAAGTTCCGCGAGACCTTCGACTGGGAGCCGGCGCACAGCTTCGAGCAGGGGATTCGGGAAACCGTCGCGTGGTACGGCTCCAACCAGGCCTGGTGGCGCGCGATCAAAGAGGAGTGCGAGGAATTCCGTCGCTACTACACGGAGCAGTACCCGGAGCTCGAGGACCAGGACTGAGCAGCGCGCCGCCAGCCGCGGCGTCCCAAGCACCAAGGCCACGCCATGTTTCGTGAACTGAAGCCTCCCTACCGGCTCGAATCCGAGATTCTCGACTACTGGAAGAGCAGCGACATATTCCACAAGTGTCTCGCGCTTTCCGAGGGCCGCCCGCCCTTCGTCTTCTACGAGGGTCCCCCGACCGCCAACGGCACCCCCCACAACGGCCACGTCCTGACCCGCGTGATCAAGGACCTGTTCCCGCGCTACAAGACCATGCGCGGCTATCATGTCGATCGAAAGGCCGGCTGGGACACCCACGGTCTGCCGGTCGAGGTCGAGGTCGAAAAGACGCTCGGGATCCACGGCCGCGAGGCGATCGAGGAGTACGGGATCGAGGCCTTCGCCCGCAAGTGCATCGAGTCGGTCTTCGCCTACACACGCGACTGGGAGCAGCTCACCGAGCGTTCCGGCTTCTGGGTCGACCTCGACCAGGCCTACGTGACCTATCACCGCGAGTACGTCGAAAGCGTCTGGTGGGCGCTTTCCCGACTCTTCGAGAAGGGCTTGCTCTACCGCGGCCACAAGGTGGTCTGGTGGTGGCCCCAGGGCGGCACCACGCTCTCCGCGGGCGAGGTGGGCCAGGGCTACAAGGAGGTCGACGATCCCTCGATCACGGTGCGTTTCCGGGTCGAGGGCACAGACGACACCTTTCTGCTGGCCTGGACCACCACCCCCTGGACGCTGCCCTCGAACGTCGCCATCTCGGTTCATCCCGACCTGGACTACGCCTACGTGCGAAGCGGCGACGAGGTGCTGATCGTCGCCGCCGAACAGGCCGACCAGGTCGAAGGCAGGGTCGAAAAGGTGGTGCCGGGTTCGGAGCTGGCCGGCCTGCGCTACGAGCCGCTCTACCGCTTCGCGGAGCCCGAAGGCGGCGACAAGTGGAAGGTGATCGTCGGCAATCACGTGACCCTCGAGACCGGAACCGGGATGGTGCACACCGCACCCGCCTTCGGCGAGGACGACTTCCGGGTGGCCAAGGAGCAGGGCATGGGCATGCTTCAGCTGGTCGCCCCGAACGGCAACTTCGTGGCGGGCACCGGCTTCCTCGAGGGGCGCTTTTGCAAGGACACCGACCGCGACATCATCCGCGACCTGAAAGAGCGCGGACTGCTCTTCAAGCGCGAGACCGTACGCCACGACTACCCATTCTGCTGGCGCGCGGAAGACGATCCGCTGATTCAGTACGCGCGGCCCGCCTGGTTCGTGCGCACCACCGCGCTGAACCGCGAGGCGCTGCAGAACAACGCCGCGGTGCGGTGGTTTCCGGAGCATATCCAGGACGGCCGCTTCGGCGACTTCCTGCGCAACAACGTCGACTGGGCGCTGTCTCGGGAACGCTTCTGGGGCACACCGCTCAACATCTGGGAATGTGAGCGTTGCGATCGGCAGGTCGCGCCCGCCTCGACCGCGGAGATCTTGCGCCTGAATCCCGATGCTTTCGATCCCGCCATCGACCCCCACCTGCAAGTTCACCGCCCCTGGATCGACGCCGTGAAGCTGCCTTGCCCCGCCTGCGGTGCGTGGATGTTGCGGGTGCCGGAGGTGATCGATTGCTGGTTCGACGCCGGCTGCATGCCTTTCGCCCAGTGGGGATTCCCCCATCGCGGACAGGAAGAGTTCAAGGCCAACTTCCCGGCCGACTTCATCGCCGAGGCGATCGATCAGACGCGCGGCTGGTTCTACTCGCTGCTGATGATCTCGACACTGCTCTTCGACGATGAGAGCTGCGAGGAGTACGGACTGCGAGCGCCAGGCTATCCTCGTCCCTACAAAACCTGCATCGTGCTCGGCCACATCACCGACACCGAGGGCAAGAAAGAGTCGAAGTCGAAGGGCAACTATACGAGCCCGGACCTGGTAATGGTGGGGCACACGCGCATGAACGTCGTCGCCGACGATACGCTCGAGCCTGGGCAGGTGGGACTGATGTCCGCTCAGGTGAAGGCGCTCGGGCTGAGCGCTCACGAACGACTCACGGCCTGCACGCGGAGCAACGCCGCCGACCGGCCACTGGAAGTGGTCCCGTGCTCGGTCCAGGTCAAGGAGACGGTTCACCTGCATCCGAGCGACATCGCGGAGCTTGCGCTCGACGGCACGGTCACGCTGCGGGCACCCTTCGAGGCGCCGGGCGCCGACGCCTTCCGCTGGCTCTTCTACTCCGCCAATCCCCCTGGATCCGGAACCAGGTTGTCGCTCAGGGCGATTCGTGAGGCGCAGCGCGAGTTCCTGTTGCGACTGAAGAACGTCCATACATTCTTCTCCATCTACGCCAATATCGCAGGCTTCGACCCTCGCGGCGAGACGCCCCGACCGGTGGCGAAACGGGCCGTGCTCGACCGCTGGATTCACCACGAGCTCGCCGTGCTCAACGCTCGCGTGATCGAGCAGATGGACGAGTTCCTGCTCTACGAAGCGGCCCGCGACATCCAACGCTTCGTGGAGGGACTGGCCAACTGGTACGTGCGCCGCTCGCGGCGGCGTTTCTGGGCGGAAGGGGACGACACCGAGGACGCGCTCTGGACCCTCTACGAAATCCTGACGCGACTCACCGGAATCGTCGCCCCCTTCGTGCCCTTCATCGCCGAAGCGCTCTATCTCGACCTGGTGAAGAGCACCCACGAGGATGCGCCGGAATCGATCCACCACACCCGCTATCCCGAGGCGGGGAGCGAGCTGCTGGAGCCGGAGCTGGCCCGCGACATGGCACTGGTTCGAGAGATCACCAGCCTGGCCCTGGCGGCGCGCAAGAAGGTGGGCGTGCGGGTGAGACAGCCGCTCGCGGCGATCGAGGTGGTGCTGGCCGACGCCGAGCGCGCCGACGCGCTGCGGCCTCTGCTGGGGCTGATCACCGAAGAGCTGAACGTGCGCGAGGTGCACTTCGCGGCCGACGCCGAGCGCTTCGTTGAGTTCCGCGTCAAGCCGAGCTACAAGCGGCTGGGGCAGCGCCTCGGCAAGCGCATGAAGGCCTGCGCGGCGGCTCTGGCGGCGGCGCCGGCGGCCGACCTGAGGCGCCGGCTCCTGAGCGGCGGGCTGGAACTGGCGCTCGCGGACGGCACCACGGTGGCGCTCCAGGAAGAGGACGTGCTGGTGGAAGTCCAGGCTCGCGAGCACTTCCAGGCCGCCGGATCGGCGACGGCCGTGGTCGCCCTGCACACCGACATCGACGACGACCTGCGCGAAGAGGGCCTGGCTCGCGAAGTCGTCAATCGCCTGCAGAACCTGCGCAAGGATCT
>CAZBBK010000072.1:0-29609 GCA_964490075.1 uncultured Gemmatimonadota bacterium
GTGGAGGATCCCCATCGATCGTTGCTGACGAGAAGCGTTGACGGGTGTGGGGATCGGTGCAAGACCTTCGTGCGCCGGGACTGGCTTCGCCCGGCCCGGCCAACCTAGCTCAGCCCACGATCACCCGCGCCCGCAACACCCGCGCAAACGCGAGCCGCCCCGCCTCCAACCGCCCGGCCACCAGCTCGTCCCCGGCGACCTCGAAGCGCTCCAGCACGGCCTCTCGGATGCGCCCGCGGGCCGCCAGGTAGACGATGCCCAGCGCGTGCCCCTCGGCCGCCGCGTGGCGCGCCGTTTCGCGCTCGCAACGTCCCTGCACGAAGCCCTCGAGATCGCCCAGGCAGGTCAGCGGCCGGCGCTCGGAATCGATCGCCTCGAGCAGCCGGGGCCAGGCTTCGATCAGCACCTGCACGTCGCCCGCCGCCCGGTGCGGCGCCGGGTTGACGATGCCGAGCCGGCGCGCCAGGGCGCCCAGGGAGTGGCCGCCGCGCGCGCCGAGCCACAGGCGGCGCGACATCGCCAGGGTGTCGAGCGGCTCTCGCGCCAGGGCAGCACGCCCTTGGCGGCGCAGCGCGTCGTCCACGAAGAAGCGGTCGAAGGGGGCGTTGTGGGCCACCAGCACCGCACCGCGGAGCAGCGCGTCGAGCCGGGCGACGACCTCGGCCTCGCCGGGTGCACCGGCCACCGCCGCCGCGTCGATGCCGTGGATCCGGCTGGCTTCGGCCGGAATCTCGCGTCCGGGATCGACCAGCGTGTCGAGCTCGGCCTCGAGCGCTCCCCCACGCAACCGTCGCGCGCAGATCTCCACCATGCGGTCGCCCTTGCGCGGGCTCAGCCCGGTGGTCTCGACGTCCAGGAAGACCAGCGGCACCTGGTGCAGGGGCATGGCATCCACGGCGATTCCAAGACTTCGCCCCGGCCGATCGCGGCTTGCGATCGGTCCGGGGCGCGGAGATGGTGGGCGATACTGGACTCGAACCAGTGACTTCTGCCGTGTGAAGACAGCGCTCTAACCAGCTGAGCTAATCGCCCTGGTGCACCCAGGAGGACTCGAACCCCCGCTTCAAGATCCGGAGTCTTGCGCTCTATCCAACTGAGCTATGGGTGCGGTGGAAGAGCGTGCACAGCATAAGTAGCGGTCCCCGAGCTGTCAACTCGGGCGGGACGGCGAATCCCCTTGACGCCCCCTGCGCCGAAACCTACGATCCCGCTTCTTGCCGAAGTGGCGGAACTGGCAGACGCGCACGGTTCAGGTCCGTGTGGGGGTAACCCCGTGGAGGTTCGAGTCCTCTCTTCGGCACCAGCTTCTTCTTTCAGGACGGGATCCCGCCGGATCTCGTCCTTTTTTGCGCCGGCCGCTCTAGAGTCGGACTGAATACTCGCGCTCTCACCCGTGTAGACCATCCAGGACGCATCGGTGGACCCCCACGACGTGGACCCATCCGACGAACAACGCGCGCTGCGGGCGGCGCAGGACGGCGATGCCCGGGCCTTCGGCCTCATCGTCCGGCGCTACCAGCACCAGGCCTATCGTTCCGCCCTGGGCATCCTGGGCAACCACGACGATGCCTGGGATCTCTCGCAGGACGCCTTCGTTCGTGCTTACCGCCAGCTCGATCGATTTCAAGTGGATCGCCCCTTCTACCCCTGGTTCTACCGGCTCTTGCGCAACCTCTGCCTGAATCACATCCGCTGGAAGAAACGCCGACGCGAGGACTCGATCGACGTCCTCGAAGAGCGCGGCGGGTTCCTCGAGGCCGGTCCCGATGCCGACCCGGAGCGCGCCACCGAGGCGGCCTTGATGGGCGAGGCCATCGCCGCGGCGCTGCGCCGGCTGCGCCCCGCGGCACGCGAGATCCTGGTGCTGCGCGAGCTGCGCGACCTCTCCTACGCCGAGATCGCCGAGCTGCTGGATATCCCGCGGGGCACGGTCATGTCCCGGCTGCACCACGCCCGCAAGGCGCTCCGCGAGGAGCTGGCCCCCTACTACTCGGAGGCGGTCTCATGAGCTGCGAAGACCACGCTCCCTTGATCAGCGGTCTCATCGACGGCGAGCTGGTTCCCGACGAAGAGGCGCGCATCCGAGCCCATCTCGACTCCTGCGCACACTGCCAACAGGAGCTCGGAGCGCTGACCGAGCAGCGCGAGACCACGGGCGCGCTGCGCCTGCGCGATCCCGATCCCGAGCTCATGGACCGCTTCCATATCGGCATCTACCAGCGCATCGAACGGGCCACCGGCTGGGTGCTACTCTCCGCTGGCGCCACACTGGCCGGAAGCGTTCTGGCCTACCAGGCGCTGCGCGATCTGATCGGCGACGGCAGCCTTCCCCTGGCCCTGCGCGTGGGGGTGCCGGCCCTCGTTCTCGGCCTGATTCTGCTGCTGGTCTCGATCGCGCGCGAGAAGCTCTTCCTCCATCGCAACGAACGTTACCGGGAGATCGTTCGATGATCGTGGTCACCACCAACGAGCTGCCCGGACGCCGCATCGAGCGGGCGCTCGGCCTCGTCAAGGGCAACACCATCCGAGCGCGCCACCTGGGCCGGGATCTGGCGGCGGTGCTCAAGGGAATCGTGGGCGGAGAGATCGAGGAGTACACCAAGATGATCGCCGAGGCGCGCGAGCAGGCGATCGACCGCATGGTCGAGGACGCCCGCGCTCTGGGTGCCGACGCCATCGTCTGCGCCCGCTTCGCCACCACCGAGGTGATGCGCTCGGCCGCCGAGGTGGTGGTCTACGGCACCGCCGTTCAGACCCGCGAACCCTAGGGTCGAGGCCGCCGCCTCATGCGACTCCGCGCCCGCGTACTGCGCTGGGTCGGCCGCACGGTCGTCGCCCGACCGGCCACGCTGATCGCGTCGGCCGTGGCGCTGAGCGTGGTGAGCACGGTCGTGAGTCTGAGAGGCCTGGCTCTCGACGCCGACTACAACAACCTGCTGCCCTCCGACAACGCCGCGGTGATTCGCATGCGCGAGATCCTCGCCGAGCACGGCGGCGTCTCGCACCTGATCTTCGTGGTCGACGGGGTCGATGCGGGCGCCCGGGCGGCCGCGGCCGATACTCTGGCGGCCCGGCTGCGCGGGAGCGGCGAGCTCTTCGAGTCGGCCTCGAGCCGGCTGCCGCTCGAGTGGTTTCGCCGCCGCGCCCTGCTCTACCTGCAGCCCGACGAGATCGCCCAGCTGCACGCCGAGGTGGCGCCCCGCGGCACGGAGCTGCGCCGCCTCTTGCACGCCGAGTCGGGCGCGGAGCTGATCGAGGCCGGAGCCGATCTGCTCGAATCCCTCTACGTGGAAGGGGAGGCGGAGCTGACCCCGGAGCGCGACCAGCGGGTCACCGATCAGCTCGAGGCCCTGGTCGAGCTGGCGATCGGGCTGGCGCGGGCGGAGCGACCGGGCGCGGTGGCGGTGGCGATCGAATCGCAGCTCGATCGCATCTTGCTCGGCGGGCGGGCGGCCGGTGCTCTGCCGGAGGAGCGGATCGAATCCGGCGACGGCCAGGCGCTCCTGGTGGTCGCCAAGGCGGCGCGCTCCACGCTCGGCGAGGAGGGGCGGGACTTCATCTACGAGACCATGGCCGGGGCGCGGGCGGCGATCGCGCGGACCGCGGCGGCGGTGCCGGGACCACGGGTGCGCATCACCGGTCCGATTCCCCAGCAGGAGCTCGAAGAGGAAGTGATCCGCGGCGACTTCAAGCGCACCGGTCGGGTAGCGGCGCTCCTGATCGCCGGTCTGCTCTGCGTGGCGCTGCGGCTATGGATCGCACCGCTCCTGGCGATGATCCCGCTTTTCATGTCGCTCACCTGGACGCTGGCCGGCGTGACCTCGACCTTCGGGCGTCTGAACGTCTTCAGCGTCATGTTCGTGGCGGTGGTGCTGGGACTCGGGATCGACTTCGGCATCCACCTGATCGTTCGTTACGCCGAGGAGCGCTCGGCGGGAGCCGGCGCCGAGGGGGGACTGAAGAGGGCGATCAACGCCACAGGCAGCGCGGTCACCACCGGCGCGGTGTCGACCATCATGGCCTTCGGCGCCCTGATCTTCTCGCGCTACCCCGCCTTCTACGAGCTCGGCTGGGTGGCCTTCGCCGGCATTGGCCTGGCCTTCGTGGCCTTCGTCACGGTGATGCCGGCCCTGCTGCTGCTCAAGGACCGCCTGGTGGCGGCGCGGGCGCCGCGCTTCGAGACCCGCGAGATGTCGCTCGATCTACTCGAGCCGGTCGCCCGGATCATCGAGAGCCGGCCGCGCCTTTGTGCCGTCCTGGCGCTGGGGGCGACGGCGCTCTCGCTGGGGCTGGCGATCGGCATCCCGCTGGGACCGCGCGAGGGCTGGCTGCGGCGCGGCATCGAGTTCCAGGGCGACCTGCTGCTGACCCAGCCCGACACGCCCTCCCACCGCCTGCAACGCGAGGTCGTGCGGCGCTTCGACATGGGCGGAGAGCCCTTCTACCTCTCGGCGCGAGATCTCGACCAGGCCCGGAGCTGGGAGCCGATCTTCGAGGATCTCGAGAGGCGCGGCACGATCTCGAGAGTGGTCTCGGCGGCGCGCTTCGTCCCCGAAGGGATCGAGACCCGGATCGCCGCGGGCCGGGCTCTGCGCGACACGCTGGCGGCGATCTCGGCCCGGCCACCGGCATCGCGCTCACCAGGGACCGGGCCGGCCGCCGCGCTGGAGCGTCTCTCCGCTCTCGCCACCGAGATCGGCGACCTGGCCTATCTCTCCGGCCTGGAGCGGCTTCCCGAACGCTCGCTGGAGCTGGCGCGGGAGGCGGCCGTGGCGGCCGAAGGCGCACGACCGGTGCCCGCCAACGACGCCGCCCTGCGCCGCGCGCTGGCGCGCCGCCGGGCCGAAATCGCCGATCCGGCACAGGGACTGCCCTTCGGAGTCGACGATCTGCCCGGCGATCTGCGCAGCCGCCTGGTCGGCGAGTCGGGGGAACTGCTGGTATCGCTCTACGGCCGCCACAACATCTACGACGATTCCGCCAACGCCGAGCTGGTGGCCGAGCTGCGGGAGCACTTCCCCGACCTGGTCGGGGTGCCAGTGCTCTATGCCGACCTGCTCGGACTGTCGCGGCGCGAAGGTCTGCGTGCCTCCAAGCTCGCCTTCGGGCTGATCTTCCTGGCGCTCTGGGCCGACCTGCGCCGCCCCCTGCGCGCCGCCATCACCATGGTCCCCTTGCTGCTCGGCATCTCCTGGACTCTCGGCGCGATGCGCGTTCTGGGGATCGATTTCAACTTCGCCAACGTGGTGGCGGCGCCACTGCTGCTCGGGATCGGGATCGACGACGGCGTGCACATGATGCACCGCTACCGGGAAGAAGGGCGGGGGCGAATCGGCCGCGTGCTGCGCCACACCGGGCGAGCCGTGATGCTCACCTCGCTCACCACCATCATCGGCTTCGGGGTCTTCGAGCTGGCCCATCACAAAGGACTGGAGTCGCTCGGCCGGGTGATGGTGATCGGCGTCGGCGCCTGCTTCCTGGCCTCGATCACCGCGCTGCCCACCTTGCTGGCCCTCGGCGAGCGCTGGAGCTCGGCCGGCGGGGCGGAGCGGTAGACTACTGGACCGCGCAGGAGACGGAGAGCCGATGCCCAAGCCCCCGACCATTCGCGCCTACGTCAGTGCCCACGGTTTCGGGCATGCCACGCGGGTCACGGCGGTGCTGCGGATGCTGGCCCGCCTGGAGCCGCGGACGGTGGTGCAGATCCGCAGCGCGGCCCCGGCGCAGCTCTTCCTCTGCGCCATGCCCCTGCCACTCGAGATCGCCTACCAGGTCAACGACATCGGCGTGATCCAGAGCGACGGGCTGACGCTCGAGGGCGCGGCGACTCTGCGCCGCTACGCTGACTTCCTGGAGCACCGGGACGAGCTCTTGGCCCGCGAAGCAGTCTCGTTGCGCGCCTGCGAGGTCGACCTGATCTTCGGCGACATCCCCCCTTTCGCCTCGGCCCTGGGGCCGCTCAGCGGCATCAAGACCCTTGCCATGGGCAACTTCGACTGGGACTGGATCTACGGCGAGTGGATCGCCGAGGTCGAGGGCGGGGAGCGCATCGTGGAGTCGATCCGCCGCGACTATGCCGCCACCGATCTGTTGCTGCGCCTGCCCTTTCACGACTCCATGGCGGCCTTTCCGCGCCAGGAGGACGTGCCGCTGGTGGGGCGTCGAGCCCAAGCCTCGACCACGGAGACCCGCCGCCGCGCCGGAATCCCCGCCGACGCGCCGGCGGTGCTGCTCTCCTTCGGCGGCATGGGCCTGAGCGGCGCCGATCTCAGCGCGCTCGCCCACGACCATGAGCACCACTACGTGACGGTCGGCGATCTGCACGTGCCGCGCGGCACCCATCTCCAGGAATGGGAGCTCCAGGCGCGTGGAATCCTCTACGAAGATCTGGTTGCGGCGGTCGACGTGGTGGTCACCAAGCCGGGCTACGGGATCGTCTCGGAATGCGCGGTGAACCGCACCGCGATGCTCTACACCGAGCGTGGCGCCTTTCGCGAGTACCCGATCCTGGTCGAGCAGATGCGCGACTACTTTCCGGCTCGCTACATCGCACCGGACGAGCTGCGGGCCGGACGCCTGCCCGAGCCCCTGCGGAAACTGCGGGCCCAGCCCTGGCCCGACTCGGCGCCGCCGACGAACGGGGCCGAGATCGTCGCCCGGCGGCTCTTGGAGCTGGCTCTTTCACCCTGATTCTCAGTACGGCTCCCCGGACCGGATCAGAGCCACGATGTCCTTGGCATCCAGCTCGATCGCCAGCTCCCGCCGCACGCCGCCCAAGGGCTCCAGGCGGGCCCCGCTGCGATCGAAAAGGCGCATCCGTGGATTCCACTCCAACTCTCCCGCCACCCAATCGATGTGCTCCGGGATGCGGCGGCCGAAGCTCCAGTCCCAGTCGACGGCCAGCTCGCCCCCGCCTGAGGGACTGTCGCCGCCCGCGCGTCCGCTTCCCACCACCGCCCAGCGCTCGACCAGCAGAAAAATGGTGTCTCCTGTGCGGATCGCGGGCAGGGCGGGATCGCGGCCGTGGCGCCGGCGATGCGCCGCGCGCAGCTGCTCCAGAGGCAGTACATGGCGATCGAGAACATCGTCGCCACAGCCGATCCGCTTCAGGTCCACGGCATCGATCAGCCACACTCTCGCGGGCCGACCGTGGTCCACCTGCGCCGCGCTTCCGTGACTGTCGTTGCTCATGGCGACAAAGAAAACCCGCGCCGCACTCGGCGGCGCGGGCACTCTTCCTACACGTCCGAGAATTCGCTAGGGAAGCAGATAGACACCGTCGTCGTCGGTCCACTCGGGATCGGTGCCGTCGTCCCAGGAGACCGAGGTCGCCACCCGCGAGTAGGTATGCGCCACCGCCACGAAGTTCGGATTGGCAGTGTCGTAGAGCCCGCTCGGCGAGTCGTCGAGACCGTCGCTCCAGGTATCGCCGGGAATCCACGAGCCACCGGCGTCCTGCGACGCCCAGACCTGCGATGAGTTGGGATCAGCGCTTTCCGAATCCATGACGCCGACCAAAAGCGTCGGATAGGGGGCGCCGGGAATCACCGCGACGTTCGATACGTTGATCGAGTTTTTGTTGTTGTCGTCGTCGACTTCGGGCAACCCGGTATTGCGCGGAATCCAGACCGGCACGCCGTGATCGGGGGCGATCACGTAGACGCCTTTGGCCTTGGCCTTGCTCTGGTCGGTGAGCAGGGTCTGGTCGATTCCCTGGCCGAAATGCCCGACGAAGAGGGCCGGCTCGGTCGACGGTCCGGTCTCGAAAGGCGTGATGAAGGCACCGGCCGCCGCCACGCGGGTGACCGAACCGATCAACACGTTGGTCTGTGTCACGTCGGGCAGACCCGAGGAGATGTCGATCCAGGTGCCGACACCGTCCGCGGCGTTCTTGAACACCTTGGTCTCGGCGGTCGCCGTCTTGCCAAAGAGCTTGGTGTTGAACTCGAGCTGTACCATGGCGCCGTAAATTGTGGCGTTGCCGGCGTCCTTGGCCACCTCCAACGACTGGAAGAGCGAAGTGTTGGAGACACCATCGAGGATTCCGTCGTAACGTGGCGGCAGCCCATTGTTGTTGGCGGTCCAATTCTGCGCGCCGTCGTGCGAGTAGAAGAAGCCGGGATGATCGGGCGAAGGATTGAAGATGTCGAGACCGCCCAGCTGGCCGACCGAGGTGTAGACCTTGTCGCAATCATCGGGGTCGATGGCGATGGTGGTCGCGCCCCAGGTGTCTTTCGGGAAGACATCGCTGTTGTGGGTGATGCCGTTGTTCATCGCGGTCCAGGTGGCGCCGCCGTCGGTGGTCTTGAAGACGCCGGCGAGCTGGGTGGCCGCGTAGGCGATATTGGGATCGTCTTCGCACCAGTTGAAGTCGAGCACGTTCAGCGAGTCGGCCAACGCGCCGGAGTTGATTCGGCTCCAGGAGCTGCCACCGTTGGTGGTGCCCCACATTCCGTCGCCCTTGTCGGGCTTCGCCAGCTCCGGATCGGGGAAGTTGGCGCGGGTCACCCAAAGGGTGTTGTGCGAGCTGGGATGGAAGCGCACCCGGCCCCAGCGCACGGTGCTCGGCGGGGCGTCGCCGGTCAGCCACGAATCGTGCCAGGGGTAAGGTTGTGCCTCCGCGAGGGGGATGAAAAGGGTCGCCATCAAGGCCAAGGTCGCCAGGGATCGCATGGGAGAGCGCCTCCAGAATCCAGTATTAGTACAGTTCTCTGGGCACATCGGGCCGCCGAGCGGCGTCGCCGAAGATCGCAGACATCATTCGAGTATAGCCCGCAATCGACACCGCCTCGGACGAATCCCGAGCCGAGCTGCTACCGTATCTGCCTGGACGATCCCCCCTCCCACCGGAGCTCCGCATGCCCAAATCGAGCTGGCTCGCCAAAGAGGCGGCCTGGCTGCTCGGCCTCTTCTGGCTGCTGCAGGCCTTCGTGATGCGCGCCTATCACATCCCCACCGGCTCGATGGAGCCAACGGTGCTGGTGGGCGACCGGGTGGCGGTGAACCGCTTCCTCTACGGGCCGGAGTTTCCCGGCGACGTGCCGCTGCTCGGCTGGGAGATCCCCTCGATCCGCTTTCCCGGCATGCGCGACCCCGCCCCCGGCGACGTCATGGTGCTGGACCACCCCGACGGCAGCTCGATCGATCTTCTGAAGCGTTGCGTGGCGGTCGCCGGTCAGACCGTGGAGCTGCGCGACGCCGAGCTCTACGTGGATGGACTGCGGGCCGAGGAACCCTATGTGCGTCATCGCGATCCCTCCCCGCCGCGGCGCCAGGGGCAGCGCGAACCGATCGCCGGTCTGCGCGTGCTCATGGAGAAGACCTGGAACCGGCAGATGCGCGGACGTGCCTGGAATCGCGATCACTTCGGGCCGGTCAAGGTGCCCGAGGGGCATCTCTTCGTGATGGGAGACAATCGCGACTTCTCGCAGGATTCTCGCGCCTGGGGCTTCGTGCCGCTGAAAAACGTGCACGGCCGCGCCATGGTGATCTTCCTCTCCGGCGATCCCGACGTGCCGCTGTGGAACCTCTTCGAGCATTTCCGCTGGGGACGGGTCGGAATCCCCCTGGCCCGGCTTCTTCGGCCCGCCGCGGACGATCCCCGCGCCGGCAGCGCCCTGGCGTGAGCGCCGCGTGCCGCCGGCATCTCGAAGTCGCCGTCGACGCCGCCCGCGCCGCCGGTCGGCTGCTGGAAAGCCACTTCGAGCGCCTGGCGAGCACCGACCTGGCCTTCAAGGGCCGGCGCGACCTGCTGACCCGGGCAGATTCCGAGGCCGAAGCGCTGATCCTGGAGCGCCTTGGCGCCGCCTTTCCCGACGATCCGATTCTGGCCGAGGAGTCGGGCCTGCGGGGCAGGGGCGGCGACGGCGCCCGCTGGGTGGTCGACCCGCTCGACGGCACCACCAACTTCGTGCACTCGCTGCCGGTGTTCGCGGTCTCGATCGCCCGCGTCGACGCCGGCGGAGTCCCCGAGCTCGGCGTGGTCCATTTGCCGAGGTTGCAAGAGCTCTTCGCGGCCCGCCGCGGCGCCGGCGCCACCCTGAACGGTCGTCCGCTGCGGGTCTCGGCGCGCCGCGAGCTGATCGAGTCGGTGATCGCCACCGGCTTCCACTATCGACGCCACGAGCTGCCGGCCAGCAACCTGGACAACTTCGTCAAGCTGGCGCTGAAGGTGCGCGGAATGCGCCGCATGGGCGCGGCGGCGGTCGACCTCGCCTATGTGGCGGCGGGGCGGCTGGACGCCTTCTGGGAGCTCCACCTCTCGCCCTGGGACGTGGCCGCCGGCGGGCTCCTGGTCGAAGAGGCGGGAGGCCGGACCACCGACCTGAAAGGGGACCGATGCTGGCTGGAGGGGGGCGAAATCGTGGCCAGCAACGGCACCGCGCTGCACGAACGCCTGCTGGCGCTACTGAGCGAGCCGCTGGCGGGCTGGGGGCCGATCCAGCGCGCGGTGGGCGGGGTCTGAGTCAGTCGATCTCGATCACCGTGCGGCGGATCTCGCCGCCGCTGGTCAGGATCTCGTCCTTGTCGGGCGAGCCGTCGTGGTCGGTGTCGTAGGAATAGGACTTCAGCACCCCTGCCTCGTAGCGCGACCAGCGATCGTGGGCGCCGTCGCCGTCGGTGTCTTCGACGCGCAGCGTCACGTTGCCTTCGGTGTCGAAGTAGTCGACCGTCTCCGAGAAGCCGTCCTTGTTGGCATCGAGATGGGCGCGGCGCACGCTGCCGTCGACCCGCAGGTACTGTGCGACCTCCAGGAAGCCGTCGGCATTCAGGTCGCGCTCCACGTGGTTGACGGTCCCTCCCGGACCGGCGTGGGAAACCAGCTCGATCACCCCGTCGCCGTTCATGTCGACCTCGACCCGCAGCAGCACCCCCTGCTTGAAGAAAGTCGTGGTCTCGAACTGGGCGTCGGCGTTGCGGTCGGTCTCCTGGCGAGCCATGGTCCCGTTTTCGTAGTGGGTGCGCCGATCGACGATTTGATCGCCGTTCAGGTCCTCCTCGACCAGGACCAGCTGGCTCTCGCGCACGGTGACCCAGGCGTCGGCCTCTTGATCGCCGTCGGTATCCTGGTGGCTGCGGCCCTCGGGCCAGGCGGGGGTCTCGGCCGCCCCCGCGGGGAGCGACGCGAGCAACGCGATCGGAATGGCGAGGGGGAGATTGCGCATGGGGACCTTTCGGCACTCGGTGGGTACGAGGCGCGCGCCAGGGTAGCAACGACGTCGGCGGGCGCCTACGCGCTATTTGCGCAGCCGCGGATCGAGCGCGTCGCGCAGACCGTCCCCCAGGTAGTTGAGACCGAAGAGCGTGAGCCCCAGCGCGGCGCCGGGAAAGACGATCAGCCACCAGTAGGAATGGACCGGGTTGATCACCTCGGCACCGACCGCCGCCAGGCTGCCCCACGATGCGTCGGGCGGCTGCACTCCGAGTCCCAAGAAGCTCAGGAAGCTCTCTTCGAGCATCACCCGCGGCACGGTGAGGGTGGAGTAGACGATCACCACTCCCATCAGATTCGGGACCACGTGCCGGAACAGGATGCGTGCCCTGCTCAAGCCCAGAGCGCGCGCCGCCTGAACGTATTCCCGCTCGCGGATCGAGAGCACCTCGCCGCGCACGATCCGGCTGACCGTGAGCCAGGAGACCGCACCGATGGCGATGAACACCAGGTAGAGCTCGTTGATCTCCCATCCCGCCTCTTCGCGCATGGTCCGGGCCAGGACCATGAAGAGAATGGCGAGGAAAAGGAAGGGGATGGTGTAGAGCACGTCGACCACGCGCATCATCAGGTTGTCGACCTTGCCCCCGGCGAAGGCCGCGACTGCCCCCCAGGTGACCCCGATGACGATCGACACCACGGTCGCCAAGAGCCCCACCCCCCAGGAGACGCGCCCGCCATGCAGCACTCGCGAGAGCAGGTCGCGTCCCTTGTCGTCGGTTCCGAAGAGGTGCTCCCAGCTCGGTCCCTCGAGCTGCAGCTCCAGGTTCTGCGCGTTCGGGTCGTGGGGCGCGATCCAGGGCGAGAGCGCGCTGGCGACGATCATTGCCGCCACCACCACCAGGCCGACCATCGCTGCACGGTCCTTGCGCAGCCGGCGCCAGGCGTCGCGCCAGGGTGAGCGGATCGGCGCGGAGCTCATGCCAGCTTGATCCTCGGGTCGACCACCGCGTAGAGCACGTCGACCAAGAGATTGAGCACCGTGAGCAGCACCGCGTAGACCAGCACCGCTCCGATCACCAGCAGGTAGTCGCGATTCAAAGCCCCTTGCACGAACCAGGTGCCCATCCCCGGCACGTTGAAGATCCGCTCCACGACCACCGAGCCGGAGAGGATGCCCGCGGTCGCCGGCCCCAGAAAGGAGAGCACCGGCAGAAAGGCGTTGCGCAGGGCGTGTTTCAGGATCACCACCCGCTCCGAGAGCCCCTTGGCGCGCGCGGTGCGCACGAAATCCTGCTCCACCGCCTCGAGCATCGCCCCCTTGCAGAGCCGAGCGATATAGGCCGCATAGGGCAGCCCCAGCACGATCGCCGGCAGCACCATGTGCGCCACGCTGCCCCAGCCGGCGACCGGCAACCAGCCGACCTCGAACACGAAGAGAATGACCAAGAGAGGCCCGAGGACGAAGTTCGGGACGCAGATCCCGAGCATCGCCACCGCCATGGCGCTCCAATCCTGCCAGCCGCCCCGGCGGTGCGCCGCCAGCACACCGGCCGGCATACCGATCGCCAGAGCCAGCAACATCGCGCACGCGCCGAGCGCCGCCGATACCGGAAAAGAACGCGCGATAATGTCGGTCACGGTCTGGTTGCGGTAGCGGAACGAGACCCCCAGGTCGCCGGTCAGGAGCCCGCCCCAGGGCTGGCTGTGGTCGCCGCCGAACCAGCGATGGCCGCGGGCGTCGAGATTGAAGGGGCCGACGTACTGGGCGTACTGCTTGGGAAGGGGCCAGTCGAGGTGGTACTTCGCCTCGATCAGACGCTTGATCTCCGGCTCCACCGCCTTCTCGTTGGAGAAAGGCCCGCCGGGGATGGCGCGCATGATGAAGAAGGCCGCCGTGACGATGACCAGGAGCACGACCGGGAGCTGCGCCAGGCGCCGCGCGATGTAGGCGATCACGAAGCCGGGTTTTCCGCGCGCGCCTCGCCGTCCTCGGTCGCGACATCGGCGCCGGTGTCGAGGCGGAAGTACTTGAGCATCATCTTGTCGAGCACGTTGTTCTGCACCCCTTTCAGGCGCGGATCATGGAGGTGCAGCGAGACATAGTGGTAGATCGGCAGAATCGGCAGCTCTTGCTCGACGATGATCCGTTCGCAGCGCTGCAGGATCTCGCTCCGGAGGAGGGGATCGGGCTCGCGCGCCGCCGCGGCGATCAGCGAATCGTAGTGCGCCGACGCGAAGCCGGTGCGGTTGTTGCCCCCGCCGCTCAGCCACATGTCCAGAAAGGTGTTGGGATCGGGGTAGTCGCCGATCCAGGCGGAGCGTGAGAGCTGGTAGCGCAGGTTGGTCTGGTTGTCGAGGTAGACCTGCCATTCCTGGTTTTCTAGCTCCACGTCGATTCCCAGGTGCTCCTTCCACTGCGCCTGCAGCACCTCGGCGATGCCGCGGTGGGTCTCGGAGGTGTTGAAGAGGTAGACCAAGCGGGGAAAACCCTCGCCGCCAGGGTAGCCGGCCTCGGCCAGCAGCTCGCGACCACGCGCGGGGTCGAAAGCGAGCCCCTTCACGCCCGAATAGCCGGAAATTCCCGGCGGCACGAGGGCGTGGGTCGGGATCTCTCCGGCGCGGGTGACGTGCTCGGTGATGGCCCCTTGGTCGATGGTCATGGCCAGCGCGCGGCGCACCCTCTGGTCGTCCAGGGGCGGTTTGTTGACGTTGCAGCGCACGAAGTAGGTGCCGAGATAGGGGCCGCGGCGAACCGCCAGCGGACGCACCTTGGACGCCTCTCCGGCTAGCACGTTGGACACGAAGTTGTTCGGAATACCGTTGCGATCGGTCCAGTGCGCGGCGCCGGTCAGCATCAGGTTGAAGTTGGTCGGAATCGACTCGACGGTGAGCAGCTCGATCGCCTCGGCGCCGACGGCGGCGGCATCCCAGTAGACCGGATCCCGTTTGATCAGGAGCCGTTCGCGATGGCGCCAATCGATCAGGTAGAAGGGACCGTTGGTGACGATATTCTCTTCGCGCGCCCAGCCGTCGCCGTGCCGGCGCAGCACGTGGGAAGGCACCGGGCAGGCGGTGTAGAACGAAGTGATGTGGAGGAAGAAGGGGGTCGGATTCTCGAGCGTAACGACGAAAGTCCGCTCGTCCGGCACCGCGGTCCCCACCGCGGACCAGGCGTCGATCCGCCCTTTCTGGTAGTCCTCGGCGCCGCGCACGTACCACAGCATGTAGCCGTACTCGGCGCCGGTCTCGGGGCGCAGCACCCGCTCCCAGGAGAAGTCGAAATCGCGCGCCGTCAAGGGCGTGCCGTCCGACCACTGGGTGGGCCGCAGATGGAAGGTGTAGACCAGGCCGTCGGCGGAGACCTCCCACGACTCCGCCACCCCCGGCAGCGGCTCCAGGGTCTCGGGATCAGAGCTGGTCAACCCCTCGAAGAGGGCTCGGATCACCCGCCCTTCCGGGACCCCCGTGACCAGGGCCGGATCGAGCGACTGCGGTTCGGTGCCGAGCACGATCGCGAAATCGCCCTTCTCATAGGTAATGCAGCCGCATCCGAAGATCGCGAGCAGGACGAGGCAGGCGCGGCGCGCGGACGCGCGAGGATGAAGCTCCATGGGGTCAAGATACCGATTCCATGCCGCCGCGCCCACCCATGCCCGCCGCGCTGTCCACCTCCGTTGCCGCGGATCGGCGGGCAGCGTCAACGAGAGTGATCAAAGAGCGGCCGCCGCGCTCTGGCCGAAGCGCCAAGTCGTTGAAAATCAACGTCGTCGTCGTTGGCACGCACCATGCGAAGCTACGGCGATCGAACGACACTCGCCCCGCCCCCCTGGGCGAGCGGCTCGCTCCTCCGGCCTCGCCCCGGAGCCAAGACTTGGGTCCCGGTAGCTGCCCCGATTGACCGGACCCATGCGATCGGCGCCCGCGCCCCCCTTCGAGTGCGCCGATCAAGCCGAGGGCGGCCCGCAAGGGTCGCCCTCCGGCGTGTACCCCTCCCGCGGCGCATTTCGCAGTGAACCAATCGCGTGCGAATGGGGTATGTACTCGGTGGCTTCGAATATCTGCGAACGCGAGGACCGCTGACCATGCTGTACTTCGGAGACTTCACCTTCTTGCTCCTGATCCCGGCGATCGCGCTGGCGCTCTGGACCCAATTCCGCGTCAAGTCGACCTACAAAAAGTTCGCGCGGGTGCGCTCGGCGCGCGGCTGGAGCGGGGCCCAGGTCGCCCAGCGGATCTTGGCCCAGAACGGGCTGCACCATGTCGCCGTCGAGGAGACGCCGGGCCTGCTCTCGGACCACTACGATCCGCGCTCGCGCACGGTGCGCCTCTCGACCGACAACTACCGCAACCCCAGCCTGGCGGCGCTGGCGGTGGCCGCACACGAGTGCGGGCATGCGCTGCAGCACGCCGGAGGCTACGCGCCGCTGCGCTTCCGCCACAGCCTGCTGCCGGCGGCCAACCTCGGCTCCGGCGCCCTGGTCTGGATCATGGTTCTGGGAGGCCTCTTCCTCGGCCTGACGCCCTTGATCGACGCCGGCATTCTGTTCTTCAGCGGCGCGGTGCTCTTCCACATCGTGACCCTGCCGGTGGAATTCAACGCCTCGTCGCGCGCGCTGGCGATCTTGTCGAACCACGGCTACCTGGTGGGCGAGGAGAACCGCGGGGCGCGCAAAGTGCTGAACGCCGCCGCGCTGACATACGTGGCCTCGGCGACCATGGCGGTGCTGCAGCTGATCCGGCTCTTGATCCTGCGAAGCTCGATGGACGACTGATCCGCTTCGCTACGAGAGCCCCTCTCGCTCGCGCAGCTCGTCCATCACGCGGCGGAACTGCACCTCGTGCTCGGTGCTGCCGAACTCCAGGTTCTTGGTGCGCTTCTTGGCCTCTTCGCGGAGCCGCTCCTCGATCGCCAGGTGGCGCTCGAAGACCAGTTTGATGAAGCGCGCGAGCAGCCGATCCTCGGCGAAGACCTCACTGAAGGAGTCGGAGCTCCAGATCGCCTCGGTCATCTTGCGCGCGATGTCGCCGAGGCGCGCGTCGTTGTCGAGGATGATCCCGCGCTCGCGCGCTACCTGGCGGCGGATCTGCGAGGTCATCTGATAGGCCGGGACCTCGCGGAACTTCTCGCGATTGTCCTCGATGATCCTCCCGACCTCCTCTTCGAGCTCCTCGTCGCTCTTCAGGTCGTCGGTGAGCACGGCGCGCAGCAGTTCCTGGCACTGGTCGCGGTCGTCGCCATACTCGACCAACCCTTGGCGCTCGAGACGCCCGAAGAGGTCGTCGATGATCCGTTCCTGGAGACGCTGGTGGATTCGCATGGCCGGTTCCCAAACGACCTAGCTTACAGACCACTTCCGAAGGGGTCAACTCTTGCGGCGGCGCTCCCGATCGGCCAGGAAGGTGCTGACTCGCTCCACCACTTCCCCGGGACTGAAGGGCTTGGTGATGTAGTCCTCGACCCCGAGCCGAAAGGCGATCTTCTTGTCGGCCATCTGCCCGCGGGCGGTGACGACGAAGATCGGGATGGTGCGCAGCGCGGCGTCGTCGCGCAGGCGGCCGACCAGCTCCAGTCCGTCCATCCCCGGCATCATCACGTCGAGCAGGATCAGGTCGGGGGGAGCGCTCTGAATCAGCTCCAGCGCCCGCGTGGCATTGCCGGCGATCGCCACCTCGAAGCCGGCGCGCTCCAGCTTGAAGCGGATGATCCGCAGGATGTTCGGGTCGTCGTCAACGACGAGGATGCGATGCACTTCGATTGTTGTTCTTGGCCGAAGACCTGGCGCCGAAGCGGGGAAGTGTCACGACGAAAGAAGAGCCCATTCCGACCACGCTGCGGGCGACCACGCTGCCCCCGTGGCGCTCGACGATCTCGCGTACGATCGTCAACCCCAGTCCGGTCCCGCCGGTCTCACTGGTCGACGACATGTCGCCGCGGAAGAAGCGATCGAAGATGCGCGGCAGGTACTCCGGCGGGATTCCGTGCCCCTCGTCGCGCACCTCGACCATCACCTCGGCATCATCGGAGCGGATCCCGATGTCGACCACCGAATTGTCGCGCGAGTACTTGACCGCGTTCGAGATCAGGTTGACGAACACCTGCTCCAGCTTGTCGCGGTCGCCGATCAGGTAGATGTCTTCGCCCTCCTTGCGGGGACCGTGGACCTCGATCCCGCGCGTCGCCGCCTGCTGCTCCACGATCACCGCGCTGGAGGCGAGGATGGCGCTGAGATTCAGATCGGCCTGGCGAATCTCGATCTCTCCGGACTCGATGCGCGAGAGGTCGAGGAAGTCGTTGATCAAGGACCCCAGGCGCCGCGCCTCGGAGCTGATGATCTGGGCGAACTCGGAGATCTCCTCATCGCTCAGCTCCTCTTCGAGGAGGATCTCGGAGAATCCCTGGATCGAGGTCAGCGGCGTGCGCAGCTCGTGAGAGACGGTGGAGACCAGGTCGGATTTCATCTGCTCGATCTTGCGCTCTCTGGTCACGTCGCGCAGCACGGTGACGATGCCCACCGCATCGCGGCGGCTGTCGAAGACCCGCACGCTGCGCGCCTGCAGGGTCTGCTGCGGCCGGTCTCCGCCCAGATCGAGATCGAGATTCGAGGAGCAGACCCGGCGCGGCGGGATCTCGGCCGCCGCGTCGAGATGCCGGCTCAGGCTTTCGTGGGCGATCACATCGTTTCTCGGCCGCCCGACCGCGGTGATCGCGGGCACCCCGAACCAGCGCTCGAACTGGGAGTTCACCAGTCCCACGCAGCCCTCCCGGTCGACCACCAGGAGACCGTCGGCCATGTTGCGCACGATCGCCTCGGTCTTCGACTTCTCGCGCAGCACATCGCGCAGGATGTCGGCCTGCTGGGCCTTGAAGCTCTGCGCCAGCCGGTTCACCGCGACACAGAGCGCGCCGATCTCGTCGCGCGAGACGACCGGCACACGGGCGCTGTGGTCGCCTTCGGCCAGCTTTCGAACGGCGTCGCGGGCCAGCTGCAGGGGCCGCGTGATCCAGGCCGAGAGCCAGATGGCCACCACCGTGGCGACGATCAGGGAGGCCGCGGCCCATGCCAGGATCAGCTTGCGGGCCACCATCAGTCCCTGGAGGGCGCTCGACTCGGGCTCGCTCAGAACCACGAACCAGCCCAGATCCGGCAGGCTCGAGGCCACGCCGCGCATCCGCTCGCCGGCGTGGGAGCTGCCGGCCGGCGCCTGATAGTCCAGGAGCTGCATCGGGTGGCGGGCGCCGACCGAAGCCACGAACGCCAGGGGGGTCTCGTCGCCGGCCAGAGTCCCGCGGATCCGCCCCGTCCCCGAGCTGCGGTAGATCAGGTGGCCGGCGGTGTTCACCAAGGTGAGGTCGAGCTGCTCGGCGGTCGCCACTCGGGTGCAGCGCTCCAGCAGGCGGTCGGCCGAGAAGCGGGCGACCAGGACTCCGCGCTCCAGCGCCGGCAAGGGCGAGGGGATGGCGGCCGTCAGGATGCGTGGAGTCCGGCCCGGCAGGGTGGTCACGCGGCCGAAGTGGATGTTGTTGCTGCGCAGAGCCGCCTCGATGATGGCGTCGTCCTGGCCGGCGAGGAGCGCGGCGTCGCGGGCGCCGGTGGTCGGATCGAGCAGGGCGACCTGGAGCTCGGGCGCGACCGCGGTCTGGTACTCGGCGGCGGTGCCGTCGAGCAGGCCGAGCGAGAGCACGTCGTCGTTGTAGCGCACGATAGACTCAATCAGCCGGCGCCGCGCGTAGGGCGACTCGTCCCCCACCACCCCGGCCGAAGCGGTGAGCTCCATGATCCGCTCCCAGGGTCCGGTGAAACCCTCCTCGATGGTCAGAGTGAGCAGACCGAGCACCGCGCTGTGGCGGCGTTGGAGACGGTGCTCCGCTTCCGACTGGAGCTCGAAATGCAGCCATCCGCCACCCAGGATCGAGAGCGCCAGAGCACAGACAAGCAGCAGCAGCAGGTGCTTGAGGAGCAGTGTCGGAGAAGAAAGCGAGGGCAGGGGTCTCTCCACCATGGCGGGGCCCGTGCGCGAGGACGCCGGGGGATCGCCGTCGCTCTCACCGACGACGGCCGCGTGCCCCCTCGACCGATCGGCATGGACTGCGTCGAGTCTCGAGCGCGCCCGCGCCCCCCGCGCCAGGTCGCAACCCGAAGGCTCTCCGTCATTCTCACCCGATCGGCCGGGAAGAGCAAGAGCCGTATGGCGCCCTTTTGCCGTTGCCGGAGATGCGAATCGGAGTTCTCCTGATGCTATACCAGATGTTCGCGCACGCCGCTCGCCCTTTCCTCCGGAGGCAATCCTTGGCCCACGCAACCCTGCCCGCACTCATCGCTCTTCTCTTCACCATGACCGCCGAGCCGGGGATCGCGGAATCCGCCGCGCACGCGGCGGCGCCGCCGGCCAAGCTGCGCGTGCGCATCGATCTCATCAGCCAGCCCAAGGATCTCCAACTGCGCGCGGCCGGCCTCGATCTTTTCGGGGCGCGACCCGAGGGCACCATCGAGGCTTTCGTCACGCCGCAGGAGAGACTCTTCCTGGAACGTGACCTGGGCTACCGGCTCACCGTGCTGAGCCACGACATCTACAAGGACTTCGAGGCCCGGCACGGCTTCCTCGGCAACGGCAACCTCCGCGACTATCGGAACTACGCGGAGAATTTGAGCTTCTTGCAGGGCATCGAATCCGCGTATCCCGCCATCGCCCACCTGTTCCAGATCGGCAGCTCGCTCGAAGGACGGGCGATCTGGGCGATGAAGATCTCCGACAATGTCATGGACGACGAGGACGAGCCCGAGATCCTCTACACCGCCATTCACCACTCGAGGGAACCGGTATCGAACGAGACCGTCCTGCAGCTGATCGAGCACTACGCGACCGGCTACGGCTCCGACCCGGAGCTGACCGACCTGGTCGACGATCGCGAGCTCTTCTTCGTGCCGATCGTCAACCCCGACGGCTACGTGCACGTCGACGACGTCGATCCCTACTGGCGCAAGAACCGCCGCGGCGGCTACGGCGTCGACCTGAATCGCAACTACGGCTACAACTGGGGTTGGGACAACATCGGCTCGAGCCCTTACACCGGCGATCCCACCTATCGCGGCAGCGGCCCCTTCTCCGAGCCGGAGACCCAGGCGATCCGCGACCTCTGCGAGACGCGCGAGTTCGTCTTCGCGTTGAACTTCCACACCTTCGGCGAGTACTACCTGTGGCCCTGGGGCTACATCACCGCGCCCACCCCGGAGCAAGAGATCTTCGCCGCCCACGGCGACTCGCTCTCGAGAGACAACGGCTACACCGCCGGCATCGGATCGATCGTGCTCTATATCACCAACGGCGATGCCGACGACTGGATGTACGGGGAGACCGAAACCAAAGGGCGAATCTTCGCCATCACCCCGGAGATCGGCGACGATTTCTGGCCGGCGACCTGGAAGATCCAGGGTTTCGTCGATGAGAACATCGCCCCCGCGGTCTACCTGGCCGCCATGGCGGCGACACCGGCCAAGCCGGTTCCTCCCCGGGCGCCGGTGGTGGTCGCAGCGCCGGTCACGGGCGACAGTTTTCGTGTGGTGTGGGACAACCGCGCCAACGCCGACTACGATCCCCCGGTCTCTTATCGGCTCGACGAAATGGTGGGGCTGAATCGCATCGAGGACGATCTGGAGAACGGCGGCGGCGCCTGGCTCGCGGCGGACGGCTTCGAGCTGCGCACCAATCGCTACGAAAGCGCCACGCATTCCTACTACTCCGGTCGATCCAATCAGAATGTCGCTACCTTGACGGCAACACAATACCTCGGCGTGGAACCCACGGACGAGATCCTGATCTGGACCTGGTACGATATCGAGACCGATTGGGACTACGCGTACGTGCAGGTTTCGGAGGACGGCGGCCAGAGCTGGGCCAATCTGGCGGGGAACATCACCACCAACTACAATCCCAATGGCACCAATCTGGGCAACGGCATCACCGGATCGTCAGGTGGCTGGATCGAGGGCAGTTTCGCGCTCGATTCCTACACTGATCGCAGCGTGCTGCTGCGCTTCTCCTACAACACCGATCAGGCGGTGCTCGAGGAAGGCATATATTTCGACGACATCTACCCGGTCGAAAGCTTCGACACCGTCACCACACTGGTAGCGGCGACGCCGGAGCTCTTCCACGATATCTCCGGGCGTGCTCCGGACTCTTACTACTACCGGGTCAACGCGACCGACGCCGACGATCAGACCAGTGCCTGGTCGGCGCGGGCCGAGGTGCAGGTCACCGATACCGACCTGGTGCTCACGCTGGCGCCGCAATCGACCACCGTTCCGCGCGGCGGGGAGCTGGTCTACACCGGTTCGATCCGCAACGAGGGCCCGGCGACCCGTAGCATCGACGGCTGGGCCGAGCTCACGCTGCCCGGCGTCACTCCCTACCCGGGCCCGGTGCTGGGACCGATCTCGCTAACCGTCGCACCCGGTGAGACGGTCTCGCAGGAGATCACGCAAGCGGTGCCGCCGGCGGCACCACTGGGAACCTATACCTACCTCGGCGCCGCGGGAGCCCATCCCACGCCGGAAACCAGCGCGGTGTTCGCGGTGACGGTCACCGAGTAGGGGCGGCGCACCAGCAACTTCACTTTGCTCGGCACCGAGAACGTGGTAGCGATGGGACGCAACCGGCGTTTCCAGCGCGTCGCATGGATCCCTGAAGACATACGAGGCTTGGCTGAGGCTGACAGTAGGCGGGGCGGGTTGGGAGCACTTGCGCGTCGCGAGATTCGGCGCTAGCGTTGCGTCCATCGAGAGACTCCGCCGGGGCCATCGTCGACATAGAGCCGAGGTGAGATCATGTCAGTCGGTAGACTCGGGTCGGACCACACGTTGCCAAGCTTCGCCCGTACCCGTCGTCGAAGGGTGGTTCGACCTCTCCGTCCGACCGTCCGTCGGCGGTCCGCACTGATGGCGGGCTCGCTGGTCCTTCTGGCGGCGTGTGCAGCGCGCGTTTCGAACCGTGCCCCGAACTCCCCGGAGCAGCAAGGCCAGACGCCGATCCCCACCGCGGCCCATTCCATGTCTCTCGCGGACGCCCGAGACGCACTCGCCGGCAACAAGTTTCGCCGCGCCGCGGAGGCCTTCGCCGGCATCGGAGCCGACACTTCGAGGAACGCCCGCGAGCGGGCCTGCGCGTACCGCGCCGAGTCGATGGCCCGGGCCGCGCGGAGGGATTTCGATGCCGAGGTGGGCGCGCTGACGCAGGCGCTGATGCTCGATTCCGCCTACCCGGGGAACCCGCTTCTGCTGCAGAGAGTGGAGGCATTGCTCATCCGCGGTGGTCGCTGCGCCTCGTGGATCCGCCATGGCGAGCGGATGCTGGAGGCCCTGGAAGGGGTGCCGGCGCTGAGACTCAGCTGGCTCGACCTGGCCGCCTGCGACCAGGAACTGAGGAATCGGATCGATGCTTCGCTCGCTCTTCATGCCGAGATGCGGCGAGTGGTCGACTGGCGGGTCATCGGCCCGTTCGACAACTCCGCCGGCGGAGCGGTCGACCGAGTCTTCCCGCCCGAAGTGGAGTTTGATCCCGAGGCGCGCTACATCGATGCGAAGGGGAGGCCGATTTACTGGCATGGGGCCCCGCCGGTCTCCTACGGAATCGTGAATCTCGACGTACTGCTCGCCGACCCATCCCACGCAGCAACCTACGCCCTGACCCACGTCCGCATCGATGAAGAGACCGAGGCGCTCGTACATCTGAGCGGCAGCGGTGCGTTTCGACTCTGGATCAACGACCGACTGGTGCTCGACGAGCCGCTCGTCCGGCAATCGAAAGAGGAGCTGTACCGAGTGCCCGTTCGGTTGCACCAGGGGTGGAATCGGGTGCTCGTGAAGGCGTGCGTGGAATCCGAGCCACTGTTCTTCTACTTGAGCTTCACCGACACCACGGGCCTTCCTCTGGAGGTCGTTGCCAGCGCCGAGCCCCAGCCCTACACATCCGATCGAGGCGCCGGCGAGACCACCGCGAGCGAGCTAGCCGTTCTCGGCGAGGAGGACTGGCTGAGGCGCTGGTCGCGTTCCGCCACCTCGGCGCCCCTGGCGGACGCAGTGCTCCGCGCCAAGTGGCTGAGATCCGCCGGCTTCGCCAACCAGGCGAATGCGGCCCTGGATTCCCTGGCGTTACGCTTTCCGCGCAGCGCCCTGATCATCCAGATGCAATCGAAGCTCGACAGGGACCGCGGCCCAGGCGCGGCGCGCCTGGGACCGCGCGCAATGGTAGAGATGGCGCCCGAGCTCTACGCCGCGCGCATCGCTTTGATCGAGCAGCTCGAGGACGAAAACGAGATCGAGGAGGCGCAGCGTGAACTGTCGCGCGCAATCGAGATGTTCGGACTGAAACCGGAGCTGCGGGCGATGCGCGGAAATCTCGAGATGAAGAAGGGGGAAATCGAACAGGTGTTGCGGGATCTTATGCGCGCCGTCGAGGAAGATCCGGGGTCCCTGAGCCACCGAAGCTATGTGTTGCAGATGCTGGAGATGCTCGATCGCCCGCAAGCGCTGGAGAGATTCGTCGCGGACTGTGTGGATGCGCGACCGGACAATCCCGGGCTCCTCAGGAAGTCCGCCGCCTCCGCCTACCAGCGGCGGGACTACCGGCAGGCGGCAAACGACCTGCGCGCCGCGCTGCGAGTCGGCGCGAGGGCCGACGTGATCCACGCCGAGCTCGCAACGGTGCTGAACGAGGCCCAGTTGTTGGACCAAGCGTGCGAGGTCCTGCGTGAAGGCATTCGCCACGCCCCGATGAGCTCGGGACTCCACCTGACGCTCGGATCGTTGCTCCTGCGCCTGGATCGACCGGCCGAGGCCAAGCCGTTGATCCGCCGTCATGTGGAGCTGACCCCAACCTCATTCGTTCAACGCGAGGTGCTGCGCGCGCTCGAGAACCAGCCCTCGCTGCGCACGGTATTCCGGCGCGAGGAAGCTGGCGATCTGATGCGCCAGGAGCTCGATTGGTGCGATCCGAACGCGGCCGCCGTGCGTCTACTGGAATCGATCGAGGTGATCCTCTATCCCGACGGCGCGCGCGAACAACGCCATCACCTGTTGACCAAGATCCGCAGCGAAGCCGGCGCCGAGCTCCATCGCACCGAATCTGTCCCCCAATCCGTCGGCCCAGATGTGTCGGTGGAGATCGCCCGGACCTTGAAGCCGAACGGACACGAGGTGGAGGCCGAGATCCGGTCGGGCGAAGTGGCATACGGCGACCTCGAGCCCGAAGACGTGATCGAGCTTCGCTACTCGATCCGCAGTGGTCCTCTGCGCGGGCTCCCCGGCCATTTCTGGTCGAGCTACATCTTCGACACTGGAATCCCCACAGCACTGACGCGCTTCTCGATCGTATCGAAGAGCGATCAGCCGCTCCACACCCGCCTTCACAACGTCGAGCTGGATCCCGAAGTATCGGAGATCGACGGCTGGCGCCTACAGAGCTGGGAGATGCGAAGAGTCGAGGGCGCCTCCACGCCGGCCGCGGCCCCCCCCGCGCTGGAGCGGGTCCCCTGGTTGGATCTCTCGACCCTCGCGTCCTGGGAGCAGATCGTCGAGTGGTATGCGGGGATCGCGAAAGGCCGCACCCGAGCGACCCCCGCCCTGCGCGCGCGCGCGCTCGACCTGACCGCCGACGCCGAGACCGACAGCGCCAAGGTCCACGCGGTGGCGCGTTTCGTTCGCGGCTCTATTCAGTACGAGGGCGGCTCCTTCATCGACAGCGGCCTGGTGCCATTCGCCGCCGAAACCGTGCTGCGACGCGGCTTCGGCGACTGCAAGGATCAATCCGCCTTGATCGTGGCCCTGCTGCGCGCCGTGGGCATCGACGCCCACATGGCGCTGGTCAATGGTCGTGACGAGTCGACGGTGGACTACCTGCCCTCGCCGAGGTTTACGCACGCGATCGTGCGCGCCGTCACCGGCGAAGGTCGGGGACTCTGGATCGATCCGACCGCCGGCGGGCTTGCGTTTCCCAACGTCCCGATCGAGCTGGAGGGGACGAGAGCCCTGGTGATCGAGCCGGGAAGCGCTGAGTTCGTCGCGATCCCGCTCGATGCGGCCGAGATGAACGGCAGCAGCTCTTCCATCGACGTGGTGTTGGACGGCGCGGGCTCCGGCAAGGTCTCGGGACGCTGCCATTTCGTAGGCGAGGACGGCGCCGGTCTGGCGCTGGCTCGCGAGATGGCCGCCGAGGTGACGCGCGAATTTCTGGAAATCATGGTGGCTGAAGCGTTTCCAGATGCAGCGGTGAGCGAGGTTGCGCTGTCGGACGACACTCCAGCAGAAGAGCCGCTCGAGATGCGCTACCGGCTCACCGCTCCGGGTATCGCGACTGCCGCGAGCAACTTGCTGGTGCTGCGGATTCCGTGGACGATTCCCCCGCTGCCCCGCGAATTCGTGGTTCAGGAGCGGCGCGCAGAGCCGCTGGTCCTGGACAGCTGGAAAGGGCACTACGAGGAAGAGATCCGGATGGTGCTGCCCGGCGAGTTCGCGCCCTACGCGCCGCTCGAATCGGTCGTGCTGGATTGTGACCAGGGGAGCTACCGCCTGGAATTCGAGCAGCTCGCGGACGACCTGATCCGCGTCAAGCGAGTGCTCCAAATCGACGCGATCCGCATCGAACCCCACGAGTACGAAGCGTTCCGGAGCTTTCTGCGGGCGGCGGGCCGGGCGGAAGAGACCCAGATCGTGCTCCGACAGCAGGTCCAGCCGGCCGAGTCGTGACCGCGCCGCGACGACGTCGGCGCCCCAGCGACTTCACCAGAAGCGCAGAAACCGACGCCGACTCCGCGCGTATCATCCGGGATCCGCGGCCCCGAGTCTCCACTGCAGAGCGCAGGGTCGGTCCGGGACCGGAGGTCGCCTGCGGAGACCACCGAGCGCGTGATACGCCGACCCCTCGTGATTCTCGACAACGTGCGCAGCGCTCACAACGTGGGGGCGATCTTTCGAACCATCGACTGCGCCGGGATGGCCGGAATCGAGCTCTGCGGGCTGACCCCCCATCCGCCGAACCCGAAACTGGCGAAGACCGCGTTGGGCGCGGAACGCAGCGTGCCATGGAGGCGTGCGGAGTCGGCGCTGGAGGCGATCGAGAGAGCGCGCGCGCAGGACCGCCGAATCGTGGCAATCGAGGCCATCGATAGCGCCCGGGATCTCTATGATTCCGCCCTGGGCGACGACTGCGCGCTGGTGCTCGGCCACGAGGTATTCGGCATAACGCCGGAGGCTCTCGCGGCCGCCGACCTCGTGGTGCGTATTCCGATGCGCGGAAGCAAATCCTCGTTGAACGTGGCAAGCGCCTTCGCGGTGGTGGCCTTCGAGCTGCTGCGCCGATCGCGACGCTCAGGAGAGACCGCCGAATGATGAGTAGAAACTTGGTGCGCGCGGCTGGACTGGTTTCGCTCGCCGGCGCCGCCCTGGCGCAGCCGCCGACCCCGGCGCTCGAGCTGAGCGGCGCCCCGAGCGTGTTCTCCAGTGTGCTCCAGCTGCGCGGTTTCGCGCTGGCCATCGTGGTGGTGCTCACTGTCCTCTCGCTGGTCTCGTGGGCGGTGATCATCGGCAAGAGCCGCGAGCTGAGCGCGGTCTACCGCGCCGGCCGAGTCTTCCTCGGCCAATTGCGCGAGGGGATTCCGGTGAGCGCACTGGCCTCCATCGTTTCGCCCTCGCCGCTGCCCCGTCTGGCGGGCAGAGCGCTGGAGGCCCCCCCGGGCGACGACGACCCGGAGCGCCGCCTGCGACGGCTGACGCTGGAGAGCCACGCCCGTCTGGAATCGAAGCTCTCGATCCTCGCCACGGTCGCCTCGATCGCGCCTTCCCTGGGACTGCTGGGCACCGTCTACGGCATCATGGAGACCTTTCTCGCCATCGGCGCCACCGGCTCGACCAGCATCAGCGTGGTCGCTCCGGGGGTGGCCGACGCGCTGCTCACCACGCTCTTCGGGCTGGCGGTGGCGATCCCGGCGGTCGCCGGCTACAACCACTGCGTGCGGCGCCTGCGCCGCATCTACATCGACCTCGACAATGGCGTGTCGGAGATCGCCGATCGACCGGAGGTGCGCCGATGATCCACGACCGGCCGATCGCTGAGATCAACGTCATCAACCTGGTCGACGTGATGCTGGTGCTGCTGGTGCTCTTCATCATCACCGCGCCGCTCTTGCGCGGAGGGATCGACGTCGAGCTGCCCGAGACCCGCGCCGCCCGGCCGCTGGAGTCGGCCACTGGCATCCTGGTGACGGTGACCGAAACCGATCAGATCCTGGTCGACGGAGAAGAGATCGAGAAGGCGAAGCTGGTGGATGAGATCCGCGCGCGGCGCGGCGACCTAGGCGCAGAGGTCTACCTGGCCGGCGACCGCGGCGTCGACTACGGAGAGGTGGTCTCGGTGCTGGGGCTCTTGACCGATGCGGGGGTCTCGGCCGTGGGCCTGGTCGCCGAGCCGGCGCGGCGCCGGCGGAACTGAGGCGTGAGAGCGACGCATCCGAGCCCGGTGGCCGACCTGGGTCTCTCGCTGGCACTGCACGCGGTGGTGCTCGGCCTGGTCGCCTTGAGCCTGCCCGGTGAGAGCGCTTCGCGCGTGCCGCTGGTCTACCGTGTCGACCTGGTGCCCGCACCGCGCCCCGCACCACCGCGGCCCGTGCCGCAGCCCGAACGCCCGGCCGAGCCGCCCAAGGAGACCCAGGCACGCCCGCGCATGCGAGAGCAGGCGCGACCGCTGCCGCGGGCCGACCAGCCGACCCCACAGGCCCGGCGCGAGCCCGCGATCGAGCCGCGGCCGGCCGATCCCGCGCCCGCGGCGCCGGCGCTGGGACCTGTGCAGCTCGAAGGAGAGGTGCGAGTCGCCGATCCCTATCTGCGCCAGATCGTGACCCGCATCCACCGCGGCTGGCGCAATGCCCGCAGCGCGGGAGCGGCGCGCTGCGTGGTCTACTTCCGCATCGTCGCCGACGGGCGGGTCGAAGGGATCCGCATCGAGAGCGGCTCCGGCAGTGCCGCCTTCGATCGCGCGGCGCTCGGCGCGGTGAAGCGCGTGGGGCGCTTCCAGCCCCTTCCTCCCACGGTCCGCGATCGCGCCCTGGGGGTCCATTTCGAATTTCGGCAGGAGGGGTGAGCCGATCGTGAAAGCCGGACGACTCGCCGCAACTCTGCTGCTCCTGCTCTGGTGCACGGTTCGATCGTCGGCCGAGGATGTCTACCTGGGCCTGCGGCGCTCGGGCCTGCAGCCGATCCTGGTCGGGCTGCCGCGCTTCGCCGGCGCGGCCGGCGACGACGCCGCGAGCCGGGCGCTGCGCGAGGTGCTGATCGCCGATCTCGAGTTCAGCGTCCTGGTCGAGCCGGTGAGCGACCCCTCGCGGCGCCGCCGCTCCCGCTACAGCGACGCCGTCGACAACCTGCGGCGGCTTCTGGGTGGCGCCGGCGCCGAGCCGGAGCCCGCGCCGGTGGCGCCCGACAGTGCGACCTGGGTCCATCGATCTGCGCTGCTGAGAGCCACCATCCCCTTCGCGGTGGTCTGGGAACACGCCGGAGTGGGAATCGCGCTCTCGGCGAGCATCGACGCACACGCCAGCGGAGAGGCGGCGGCGTCGAGCCTGAGATACGAGCTGAACTTCGTGGAGGGCGGAGAGCCGCTGGCCGCCGGAACGCGGCCGCTGGACACCGAAAACGCGCGCGACCTGGCCCACGAGATCGCCGACGCGGTGGTGCTGGCGGCGGCCGGTGAGCCGGGCATCGCCCGCAGCCGCATCGCCTACGCCCGCCCCGAGAGCGGGCGGGTGCGACGCATCGTGGTGGCCGACTATGACGGCGGCCGGGCACTGGCGATCGGCCGCGACGACGACGAGGCGTTGATGCCCGCCTTCTTCCCGGGGGACCGGCGCCTGGCCTGCATCCGTTACGGCGCTGGCGGACCCGACCTGATCGCCTATACCTTGCCACCCGCGCCGGCCGGCGAGTCGATCCTCTCGGCCCGTCCGGGGCTCGAGTCGACCCCGGCCGTCGCACCCGACGGCAGCAAAATCGCCTTCACTCTCTCCAAGGGCGGCAACAGCGATCTCTACGTGGTGGCGGCACGGGGCGGAACGCCGCGGCGATTGACCTCGGCGCCGGGAATCGACACCTCGCCGTCCTGGTCGCCCACCGGCGGGCAGCTGGTCTTCACCTCGGACCGCTCCGGATCTCCATCGCTCTACGTCATGGGCGACACCGGGCTCGCGCAACGGAATCTGTTGTTGCAGCGAGGCTACCTGGACGCCGCCGCCTGGTCGCCGCGCGGCGACCGCATCGCCTATGTCGCAAGAGAAAATGGACGCTTCCACGTTTTTTCGGTCGATCCGCTCGGCGGCATGCCGCACCGCCTCACCGACCGAGGAAACAACGAAAGTCCTTGCTGGTCACCGGACGGCCTGCATCTGATATTCTCCTCCGATCGCAGCGGC
>CAZBBK010000073.1:0-28692 GCA_964490075.1 uncultured Gemmatimonadota bacterium
CCGCCTCTTGGGTCCCCGGGGCCACGTAGACAGGACGCGGCCGATCGCCTCAGGTGGCACCTCGCCCGCGCGCTCCGGCGTGGGAACCAGCTCCCACACGTACAGGAACCAGTCCGTCCCGAGATCGGGATCGAAAATGGGGCGATGGATCGCGCCGCGGGGCGCGAGCCTGAGCTCCAGTGCCCACAAAGGGGGTCGTTGTGTATCGCGGATGGGTATTCAGGATCTCTCTCTCGTAGGAGCCTTGGTCTTGTTGCCTGAGTCGGCGCCGGCGATCACGTCGAGCGAGGACGATCAGATCGAGAACGGCGGCTTCGACGTCGCGTGGAGTCGCGACAACGAGCCGTACAAAGCGGAGCGCCAGGCGCCCTTCTGGACGATGTGAGGGTCACCGACGACCTGGACCGGCAGTCTTGCGACATGAGCGATCCGCCGCCCGAGGCGATCGTGGCGGCACTGCCGATCGAGATCGCCCCGGACGGTTGGCTGGAGATCGCCGGCAACGCGGTGCTGCCGATCGAAGGGCGCGGCTTCAACGGTGTGATCCAGGGCCCGGGGCTGAAAGACCGGATCTACGGCAGCAAACGAGACTGGAAGGTGATCCTGGATACGGCCCAATGCGTGGGATTGCGGGTGATTCCCTGGGTGCCGATCTACTATCTCGACTGTGATGCCTACTGCTCGCAGAAATGGCCACTGTGCAGAGACTTGGTGATGGACTGGGCGGGGACATTCGAGAACCACCCGCGCTAGGGGGGTGGATCATCTCGGATGAGATGAGCTTGAGCGACATCCAGAAGCACCCGGACGGGCACGACGTGCGGGCCTGGGTCCTCGCGACCGAGGCGCCGACCAAGTCCCAGAACGAATGCGCTACCTGGCGCTGGTACACCAACCGCACGCTCTCCGCCGATGTGTCGGTCCACGATCTGAGAAGCCCCGGCGGCCGGTCGAGTGAGGCCGGGCGGCTCCTCCCAAGGATGAAAGAGCCGCGCGTCCGCGCCTCTTCTCTCGGGCCGCGGAGGTGCACCGGCACGCCTGGGGATCCCTGAGAATTGCCGGCTGGCTGCATGTCCGATTCTGTTAGCCTGCGATGTTCCAAGGCATTCAACCCAGGAGAACCGGTCCATGTCCGCTTCGCCGAAGCCTCGGCGCGTGCTCGTCGTGGGGTGGGACGGCGCCACCTTCGACATCGCCGACCCGATGATCCAGCAGGGCAAACTGCCCAACCTGGAGCGCCTGATGGAGCGCGGTGTGCGCTGCGCGCTGCGCTCCACCGTGCCCCCCAACTCCTCCATCGCCTGGGTCAGCTTCGCCACCGGCAAGCAAGCGGGCAAGCACGGCGTCTGCTACTTCGTCGAGCGCACCCCCGGCAGCTACGAGCGGCGCTTCATCAACTCCACCAGCATCGGCACCGAGACGCTCTGGTCGCTGCTCTCCCGCCACGACAAGCAGATCGGCGTGATCAACGTGCCGGTCAGCTACCCGCCGCGGCCGGTGAAGGGCACCATGGTGACCGGCATGCTCGCCCCCTCGCCCGAGAGCGGCTTCACCTGGCCGCCTTCGCTGCACACCGAGCTGCTCTCCCAGGTCGGCTGGGTGCCGATGGACCACGTCGAAGGGGGCGTCTCCTACACCCCCGACCGGCTGCGGCTCCTGAACGAGATCTGGCGCGACCAGGAACGTCGCTGCCAGGTGGCCCAGTACCTCATGGACCGCGATCCATGGGAGTTCTTCATGGTCGTGTTCACCTCGTCCGACCGCATCGGCCACGTCGCCTTCCGCTTCCTCGACGAGGCCTTCGCCCGCGAGTCCCCCGAGGCGGTCGCCAAGTTCGGCAACATCCTGCAAGATACCTATGCCCAGCTCGATCGGCTCACCGGCGAGCTGCTCGACAAGGTCGATGACGACACCACCGTCCTGCTCCTTTCCGACCATGGAATGGGGCCGCTGCGCAAGAGCTTTCGGCTGGGCAAGTGGCTGATCGACGAGGGCTACCTGGTGCTGATCCCCGACGCCGCCAAGAAGCGCAAGGCCTGGGAGATCCGCAAGCGCCGTCTGACCGAGGGCTTGCGCATCACCGCTCCCGGCCGCCGCCCGCGCCCACCCTGGGAGCTGGTCGACTGGTCGCGCACACGGGCCTACCCTTCCTGGGGCGGCGGCGAAGAGGTGGTGTTGATCAACCTGGCCGGCCGCGAGCCCGAGGGCATCGTGCAGCCGGGCCCCGACTACGAGGGGTTGTGCGACGAGATCTGCGCCAAGCTCGAGAAGCTGCAAGATCCCGATCTCGGCGCTCCCTTCATTCCCAAGGCTCACAAGCGAGCCGACCTCTGGCACGGTCCACAGCTCGACCGGGCCCCCGATATTCAGTTCGAGGTCGACGACGTCGCCTACCACATCGAAGCCGATCTCTTCGCCACCGAGCTGCTGCACGAGCCTCTCGACAAGGTCCCGGGGATGCACCGAATGGACGGAATCCTGGTCGCCACGGGGCCCGGCATCCCGGCCGGGGCGTCGGTGGAGCGCAACGAGCTGATCGATGTGGCTCCCACCGCTTGCCATCTGCTCGGCGTGCCGGTCCCGGAAGATATGGATGGCAAGGTGATGACCAACCTCTTCACGGAGCAGTTCAACGCCGACCACCCGGTCGAGCTCGGGCCGCCCACGCTCGACTGCGACCACGGCGGGAAAGAAGATTTTGACGATGCCGAGGCAGGAGCCGTGGCCGAGACACTGCGGGCCATGGGCTACGTGAGCTGAGTCGCGCTCGGCGATCGTCGGTGATCGATTCGAGCGGATCCCCAATGGCAACACTGAGTCGCGAGTCCGACGCCCAAAGGCTGCCGATCTTCCTGTTGGTCGGTCTGCTCGACGCGGTAATCCTGTCGGCGCTGGATCTCATCTCCGGCGACTATATTTACCATGCGTTCGGGCGTCTTTTCGGGGTCGCGACGCCTTTCGTGCCGTTCTCCTTGACGCTCTACCTGGTGGGCGCGCTGATCGGACTGGCGTGCTATGGCCTGGGCCGCAATTCCGGCCTGCGCCGCCTCTTCGTGGGGCCGGCGGAGTGGATCGCCGGCGTCAGCGGTGTGTCGCTGGCAGTCTTCGGAGCGTTGCTACTGCTCGATCTGCTCTTCACCGGGGTTTTTCCGCGCTTCGATCTCCCCGCCCTGGCCACCCAGTTCATCGTTCTGCTCACACTGTTCAATGGGCTGGTGTTCAGCGTATTGGCCGCGGGATTGATCTACGCCACCACGGCTTCGATCGTACCACCGGGGGCCGACGCCGACGATTTGCGCCGGCTTTCGGTGATCCTCCTGATCGCGGCCGGGCTCCTGGTCATCGCCGTGTTCCTGGTCAACGACCTGCGCGTGCAGCGCGCCGCCATGACAGCGATCGTCCCAAAACCGTGAGACAGAAGCGATGAGCACCACCGACGCAGAGCGCAAGAGCAGAATCCTGATCCTGGGCATCGACGGCGCCACCTTCGACGTGATCGATCCCTTGATCGCTCAGGGCCGATTGCCGAACCTGGCCCGCCTGCTGGGTCGCGGCACTTCGGCCCCTTTGCGCTCCACGCAGCCCTGCCAGAGCTCGGTGGCCTGGCCGGCCTTCATGACCGGCAAGAACCCCGGCAAGACCGGTGTCTTCGCCTTCTGGGTGTCGCAGCCCGGGCAGGTGCTGCGGCCGCTGATCAACTACCGCTGCATCAAGACCTCCACCATGTGGGAAACTCTGTCGCGCAGAGGGTATCGGGTGGGATCGGTGAATCTGCCGGTGACCTTTCCCCCGCCGGCGGTCAAGGGCACCATGGTCGGTGGGCTTCTGACGCCGAGCCCTGAAGCCGCCTTTACCTATCCGCCGCACCTGCACACCGAGCTGCTGGCGCAGTTGGGCCCGATCCCGATCGAGATGGACTTGATGCAGTACTCCGGCACCGGCCGCGAGCTGGAGTTCCTCCGAGCCTCGATCGACGCGATGCAGACCCGCACTCGCGTGGCCCGCTACCTGATGGAACGCGACCCGGATTGGGACCTTTTCATGGTCACCTGGACCATCACCGATCGCGTGCAACATTTTTTCTGGAAATACTGGGATGACCAACATCCGGCTTCCCAGACCGAGCGCGGCGCCAAGATGCGCGACGTGATTCCGCAGATCTACCAGCGCGTCGATGGCGAAGTGGGAGAGATGCTGCGGCAGGTCGACCTGGAGCGCGACACCGTGGTGGTGGTCTCCGACCACGGCTTTGGTCCCAAGCGCAAGAATGTCTACTTGAATCGCTGGCTCGAAGAGCAAGGGCTCTTCGCCTACAAGAAGCCCTACTGGCTGCGCCAGTGGCGGCCGATGCCGCGCCCGGTCAGCCTGGGTGGCGTCCTGGCCCGTCTCGGGCTCCGCCATCCTCTCATCGACAAGCTGCGCAGACTCCGCCTGCCGCTCTTCAAGCCGGTGGCGATTCCGGCATTCATGATGGTCGACTGGTCGAAGACCCAGGCATACAACAACTTCATCGGCTCCGAAGAGGGCATCTTCATCAACCTGCGCACGCGCGAGCCGGACGGCATCGTCGCTCCGGGGGCGGAATACGAAGCTCTTCGTGATCGGATCATCGCCGCGCTGGGGGAACTGGTCGATCCGGAAGACGGTCTGCCGGTGGTCGACGCGGTGCAGCGCCGGGAAGATCTCTACAGCGGTCCCCAGGTGGAGGCGGCACCCGACCTGATCGTGACGATGCGCGAGCATTCCTACATGCCGGGCGTGACGCTGCGCACCAAGGAGCTGTTTCGGTCCACCGCCGACGAGCGCTTCGCGGGGGGGCAGCAGGAAGGGGAGTCGGGGCAGCACCGCGACGACGGCATTTTCATCATCGCCGGCCGGCACGCGGCCGCGGGCGAGGCGCGTTTTCAGGGTGCGGCGATCATCGACGTCTATCCGACACTGCTCTATCTTTTCGACGAGCCGATCCCCGAAGACGTCGATGGGAAAGTGTTGCAAGATGCGGTGGACGAAGCGCTGCTCGAGTCGCGGCAGATCCGCACATGCGAGGCCGACGAAGGCGGAGGTGGCGAAGGCGAGCAAGTCTACTCCGATGCCGAGGACGAGATGGTGAAGGAGCGGCTGAAGGCGCTCGGCTACTTCGGCTGATCCGACCCCCAAACAAAGGTGTTGCCCGATGTCGACCGATACTCCGCCGCGCGTCAGCTTCGTGATTCCGCATTGGAACAAGAAGCACCTGCTGGACTACTTCCTGCCCTCGCTGCGGGCCCAGAGCTTCACCGATTTCGAGATCATCGTGGTGGAGAACGGATCGACGGACGGATCGGTGGAGGAGCTCAGAGAGCGTCATCCGGAGGTGCGGCTGATCGAGCTGCCCGAGAACCTGGGCTTCGCCCCGGCGACCAATCTCGGAGTAGAGGCGTCGCAGGCGGAGTTCATCGCCTTCTTCTCCAACGACGTGCAGGCGGAACCGGACTGGCTGGAGCGCATGCTCGCGGTGATGGACTCAGAGCCCGATGTGGCGATGACCGGCTCCAAGCTGATCTGGGACGACGAGCCCCAGCGTATCTACGCCGCCGGTGACACCTATACGATCGGCGGCTACCCGCTCAACGTCGGCCAAAACGTCGCGACCGACGATCCGCGCTTCGTGCACGACCGCGAGGTGTTTTGTGTATGCACCGCCGCGGCATTGGTCCGGCGCCGGGCTCTCGACGAGGTGAAGCAGTCCTGGGGCTTCTTCGACGATCGCTACTTCGCGCATGGCGAAGACACCGATCTCGGCTTTCGATTGCGCCTGCGCGGCTGGCGCGCGCGCTATGTGGCGGGCGCGGTGGCGCGTCATATCGGCTCTTTCTCCTCCGACCCGGGCTCGCCCGCGTTCATCCGTCGCACCAACCGCAACGCGTTGATGACTTTCGTCAAGGACTACCCGGCGGCGCTCCTGCTGCGCCATTGGCCCAAGGTGCTGGCGGTCTTCCTGCTCTCGGCCTACCTGACGCCCCATCGGCGCAGCGCCGCAAAAGGGCGCCTGGACGCGCTGCGCATGCTGCCCGAGCTGCTGCGCGACCGGCGCCGGATTCAATCGTCCAGACGCGCCGATCTGAAGGAGTTGGAGAGCCTGATGCGCGAGCATCGACTGACGCGCTTTTTCTGAGCCCCCCATAATCCGCCACCTTGGGGCGAGTGATAGGCTTGTGCATCCGATGGGCGAAACTGCAGACGACGTCGAGCGCGAGAGCACTGCCCGCGAGGCCGCGGCCGGCGGCATCCCGCACCCCATGCGCACCCTGCGTGCCAAGCTCGTGGTGTTCGCCGCCGCCATCGTCATCATTCCCGGCGCGTGCGTCGGCATCATCGCGGGGCGCGCCAGCCGCGCGTCGCTGGAGCAGGCGATCGGGGCTCAGCTTGCTCGCGAGGCCTCCCATGCCGCCGACCGAATTCGGGCCACCCTCGTCGCCGAGCGCTGGGCTCTGGAGAGCTTCTCCCGGCAGGATCTGATGCGCGAGATCCGCGTCGACGACATCGACAAGCGGATCTCGACGGCGCTGGCCACCTTTCGCCAGGGCAGCTCGGTGCGCCGCGACTACCTGGTGGTGACGCCCGATCGGCGCGCGGTCGCGGCCGGTCGACCCGCGTCGATCGGAGCGATTCCGGAGGGAATCACTTTCTTCCTGGAGTCGCATGATCGGCCCGTGGTCGGACCGCTCGAGCTGGAGAGCGGCCATCCGGTGGTGCTGATGAGCGCCGTGATCGCCGATCCCGACCGCCAGGACGAGGAGCTGGGAATCCTGGTCGGGATCTATGACTGGCCCGCGCTGGTCGCGCCGATCCGTGCCCTTCGGCGCGAGTTGGGGCGCCTGGGGATGGAAACCAGCGTGCTGGTGGTTCGCGAGGGTGCGCAGGTAGTGGCGTCGGCGGGCGAGAGCGCGGCGCGCGGCCTTCCGCCGCTGGCGGCGCGCGCGCCCCGAGGGTCGGCCTCGGCCTCTGCCTACTTTCGCGACCGGGAGTGGCTGGTCGGAGCCGCATCTCTGGAGCCGCCGCTGGCCGCGACCGAGCTCCTGGTGCTGGAGCCGCTCGCCGTGGCTTTCGCGCCCGCCCGGCGCCTCGGCTCGCGCCTCGCCCTGGCCCTTTCGGTCGCCCTCACCCTGTCGCTGGCATTGGCGGTGGTCGGAGCCGGACGCGTCTCGGGTCCGCTGCGCGAGCTGACCCGAGCCACCCGCGGCCTGGCCCGGGGGGAGAGGCACGCGCTGTCGCGCGCGGTGCGCACGCAAGACGAAGTGGGCACTTTGGCGATCGCCTTCCAGAGCATGGCGAACGATCTCGATACCGCCCAGCGCGACCTGGTCGAGGCCGCCAAGTACGCCTTCGTGGGTGAGCTGGCGGCTGGGGTGGCGCACGAGGTGCGCACCTCGCTCGGGGTGCTGCGCAGCTCGGTACAGATTCTGCAGCGATCGCTGCCCGAAGGCGCCGACGAGGAGTCGCGCGAGCTGCTGCGCATCGTTCGGGCCGAGGTCGATCGACTGGGACGCATCGTGGACGAGCTCTTGAGCCTGGCCCGACCGCGCGAGATGGTCGCCGAGCAGACGGTGCTCTCGGAGCTGCTCTCTCGCGCCGCCGAATTCGTCGAGCCGCAGGCACGTGAGCGAGGCGTGAAATTGGTGCGGCGCGCCTGCACGAGTGAGGGAATCGTTCACTGCGACTCGGAGCTGATCTACGAAGTGGCGCTGAATCTCCTGGTCAACGCCGTCCAGGTCGCCGAGGCCGGCGGCCGGGTCGAGGTAGGAATCACCGCGCCCGGAGCCGGGTTCGCGGGATTCGAAGTGATCGACGATGGACCCGGCATCCCGGATCAGCTCCAGGGCCAGGTCTTTGCTCCTTTCGTGACCGGCAGGAGCGGGGGGATCGGTCTGGGACTGACCTTCGCCAAGCGCGTGGTGCACGAGCACCGCGGTCGCATCACATTTCGCACTGAAGAGGGTGTCGGCACCACCTTCCGCGTCGAGCTACCGACGGGACTCACATGAAGCACGTGGTCATCGTGGACGACGATCAGCGCACCCGTCGGGTGCTGCAGATCCTGGTCGAGAAGCTAGGGCTGGAGTCGCGCGCCTTCGCTGGCGCGCCGGAAGCGCTCGACGATTTGCGAGCCGATTCGGCCGCGCTGGTCCTTACCGATCTGAAGATGCCGCGGATGGACGGGCTGGCCCTGATGCGCAAGGTCCGCGAGCTGGACGCGGAGGTGCCGATCATCATGCTCAGCGCCTACGGCACCGTGGAGAGCGCGGTGCAGGCGATGAAGCTCGGCGCCGTCGACTTCCTGGCCAAACCCTTTGATGTAGACGCCCTGGAGGTGCTGATCCAGCGCTCTCTCGAAGTGTCGCGGGTGCGGGTGGAGCACCGCTTCCTCCGCGAGCGCGACGCCAGCGGTGGCGAGCTGATCGCCGGGCGGTCGGTGGCGATGCGTGCCGTGGTCGACCTGATCGAAAAAGTGGCGCCAACACGCAGCGCGGTGCTGGTGACGGGTGAGACCGGCACCGGCAAGGAGCTGGTGGCGCGCGCCGTGCACCGCAAGAGCCCGCGCCGCGACCAGCTCTTCGTGCCGCTGAACTGCACGGCGATTCCGGCCGAGCTGCTCGAGAGCGAGCTCTTCGGCCACGTGCGCGGCGCCTTCAGCGGGGCTCGGTCGAACCGGATCGGCAAGTTCCAGGCGGCCGACGGCGGCACGCTGTTCTTCGACGAGATCGGCGACATGGAGCCGCGGCTGCAGGCCAAGCTGTTGCGCGTGGTGCAGGAGGGCGTGATCGAGCCGGTCGGCAGCAACCGGCGCATTCCGGTCGACGTGCGGATCGTCTCTTCCACCCATCGCGACCTGGAGCGGGCGATCACCAGCGGCGCCTTTCGCGAGGATCTCTACTACCGACTGAATGTGTTTCGTATCGAGCTGCCGCCGCTGCGCGAGCGCGCCGGCGATGTGGCGCTCCTGGCGACGACCTTCCTTGCTGAGCTCGGGCGCGAGCTGGGCAAAGGAGAGATCAGACTGGAGCCAGTTGCCGCTTCGTTGCTCGAATCGTACGGCTGGCCGGGCAACGTGCGCGAGCTGCGCAACGTGATGGAGCGTGCGTGCGTGCTCTGCGAATCCCCGCTGGTCGACCATTCCTTGCTGGCGAGCCTGCTTCCCCAGTCATCAGCCGGATCGCCGCCCCCCCAGCGCCTGGCCGCTCGCGTGGCGGCGGCCGAGCGCCAGGCGATCCAGAGCGCCCTGGCCGCCAGCGGCGACAACAAGGCTCGGGCGGCGAGCCTGCTGGGAATCGGTGAGCGCACCTTGTGGACCAAGATCAAGAAACACGGGATCTGATCCTTCCACGGCGCGCCCGCCGGTCCTCATTCCTCCTGCGTGCGCAGCCGCTCCAGCAGTGCCCGCACCCGCGGCGCGTAGTCGCCCGAGGCGCGGCGCAGGTTGGCCAGGGCACCGTCCAGATCGCCGATCCCGAGCAGTGCGTAGGCCAGGAGCCAGCGCAGGCGCGGCAGCTCGTGGCCGTAGATCTGCTCGATCCGCTCCAGCAGACCGCTGCGAGCGGCGGCGAAATCGCCCTGGCGCAGGTCGCCGATCGCGGCCTGGCAGTCGTCGACCGCGTCCGGGGCGCTCGCGATCTCGGCCTCCAGGAACTCCAGCACCTCGCCCCGCGGATTGGCGCTCGCCCCTTCGCGCTCCAGTGCTCGCAGGAGATAGCTCCGCAGATGGCCGTTCCTGGTCTCCTGCACCCAGCTCGGGGCATCGGTGTCGATGCATTGCAGGAGCTCCTCCGGGGCCCGCCCCTGGCGGCAGCGGTTCAGACTGGCGCGCGCCGAAGTCAGCAGTCCGCGCGGCAGCGTGACCAGGCTCTCGCGCAGGTGGTCCAGCTTGGGCTTCTCGGGCGGCTCGCACTCCCGCTCCGACTTCTGCACCAACTCCATGTAGTTGAGCTCCGGCATCACCTTGCTGAGCTCGAGCGCATACACCGGATCGACTCGCAGGCGGCGACCCGATTCCCACCCGGCCACTGCTGGCGTCGAGCAGCCGATCTGGTGCGCCAGCTCCGCCTGGGTCCAGCCGCGAGACATGCGGGCCCTGCGGATCGTTCTTCCCATGTCGGTCATCGGGTTGACCGGGGGGCGACCTCGCCTTCGCATTGCACTGCTCCTTGGCTCTCTCATACAGTACGCACGTCTCCCCGAGCGCTCGGCCGCCTCAGCCTTGAAGTTAGTTTCGCTCATTCGGAATCAATGTCAACCATCCATGAGCATCTCCTGCGGGCGACGCACCGGTTTGTCGGGCCAGCGCGCGTCTTTTTGTTGCGCTCATGGGACAATCAGGTCGGCCTGCCGGCCGTCGATCAGGCCTCTTGCCACCGATTCCTTCCTTCCGATAGAGGGTCATGAGCGTTCTCGTCCGCGTCGCCCGCAATGCATCCTGGACCCTGGCCGCAAGGCTCTGGTCGAAGCTGGCCAACGGCCTCTTCTTCATCGGCGCCTCGCGGCTCCTGGGACCGGCCGAGATGGGCAAGTTCGGCGTCGTCCAGGCGGCCTTCTTCTACTTCGGATTCTTCTCGAGCTTCGGTCTGGCGCAGACCTCGATTCGCGAGATCGCCCGCGATCGGTCCCGCTCCGAGGAGATCTTCGTCAACGTCTTCACCCTGCGGTCGATTCTCGCCTTGATCTCAGCCTCGCTGCTGGCCCTATTCCTCGCCGCGGCGCCCTACGGCGAGGAGATCCGCCTCTACATGACGGTGATGGGGATCAGCATCTTCACCGTCGTCATCAGCGACAGCGCCCAGTCGCTCTTCGTCGCCCACGAGCGGCTCAAGGTGCCGGCGATCATGGGCAGCATCTTCAGCGGCGTGAGCGCGGTCGGCGGCGGGATCGCGCTGCTCCTCGGCGGGAGCCTGCTGAGTGTCTTCGCGGCGATCGCCAGTGCCCACGTGCTGGTGGCGATTCTCAACATCTGGTTCGTGCGTCGCGAGTATGTCGGCCACCGATTTGGACTCGATCCTTCGCTCGCCAAGAGCCTGCTGCGCGAGACCGTGCCCCTGGGGCTCTTGATCGTGCTGATGATCGCGCACGGCAAGATCGACATCCTGATGCTCTCGAAGATCCCCGGCGGCGCCCGGCTGGCCGCCGGCGGCATCGACGAGCTCACCGCCACCGGTTGCTACGGAGCCGCCTACAAGGTGTTCGAGGCGGCCGCGATCGTGATCATGGCGGCGCGCATGGCGCTCCTGCCGGCCGTCTCGTCGGCGATGGCCAAAGGCAAAGAACGGGTGCGCCTGGCCTACCTGCGCGGCTGTCGCCTGCTGACTCTGGTTTACGGGCTGCCGCTGCTCCTGCTGGCGCCCTTCGGCGCGCGCTGGGTGGTGAATCTGCTCTTCGGCGCCGCGTTCGACCTGGCCGCGGTTCCGGTTATGATTCTGTCTTTTGCCTATGCCATCTACGCCTACAACGCCATCATGCTGCCGATTCTGATCAACTCGAAGCGCCTCTTGAGCTTCACCTTGTACGGCTTCGTCGTGGTCGCGATCAACGTGACCTTGAACTGGCTCTTGATCCCTCACTGGTCTCTTTATGGCGCGGCGGTTGCCACGCTGCTCTCGACCATCGTGATGGTGTCGATCAAGCTGCGCATCCTCTCCCAGGAGTTCGAGAGCTCGGCGCTCTTCTCGGTGCCATGGGCGACTTTACTGCCGGTGACGTTCACGCTGGCGGTGACCTGGGCGATCAGCCGCGGTCTGGGATCCGCGCCGCTGGCGCTGCTGGCGGGCGCGGCCACCTACTTCACCTGCTTGTTGCGCTTCGGCGTGATCGATCCCGAGGATCGCGCCCTGCTGGGCCGGGGCCTGGCGAAGGCTCGCGGCGCACTCGGGCGAAGCGAAGTGTCCTGAGGGTCGAAACCGCCCCGACCACCGACCTGGAGAAGGAATGAAACGCATCGTGATCCTGGGCGCCGGCCCGATGGGACTGGGGGCGGCCTATCGCCTGCAGCAGCTCGGCCACCAGGACTTCGTGATCTATGACCAGAACGACTTCGTCGGCGGTCTGGCCGCCAGCTTCGTCGACGACGCCGGATTCACCTGGGATATCGGTGGCCACGTGATCTTCAGCCACTACCCCTTCTTCGACGAGTTCATGGCCGACATGGTGTCCGAGACCGTGCCCCACTCGCGCGAGTCCTGGGTCTGGCTGCAAGACCGCTTCGTCGCCTACCCCTTCCAGAACAACTTCCACTTTCTCGACAAGGAAGTGGTGCTCGAGTGCGTTCTCGGGCTCCACGAGGCCCCGCAGAAGTACCCGACCTACAGCAATTTCCGCGAGTGGATCCTGCATCGCTTCGGCGACGGCATCGCCAAGTACTTCATGATCCCCTACAACTTCAAGGTCTGGGCCACCCCCGCCGAGCTGATGGACCACGGCTGGATCGCCGAGCGGGTCAGCGTCATCGACATGAAGATGATCCTGGAGAACATCCTCGGCGCCAAGAAGGACGCCGGATGGGGGCCCAACTCCACCTTCGACTTCCCGCTGAAGGGTGGCACCGGCGGGCTCTACTCGCCGATGGAGGCGCGGCTGGGCGAGCGGCTCAAGCTGCGCCGCCGCCTGGTGGCGGTCGACCCCGAGGCGCGCCGGCTGCGTTTCGACACCGGCGAAGAGGAGCATTACGACGTGCTGCTCAGCGCCGCGCCGCTCGATCTCTTCGTGCCGCTGATCGAAGGGGCGCCCGAGGCGGTGCGTCGGGCGGCCGGCGATATGGTCTTCGCGGGCGGTTGGATCGTCGGCATCGGCCTGCGCCAGAGCTGTCCCTCCGACAAAAACTGGATGTACTTCCCAGAGCCCGACTGCCCTTTTTACCGCGTCACCTATCTCTCCAACTACTCGCCGCGCATCGCTCCCGACGCCGGCCACTACTCGCTGCTCTGCGAGGTCAGCGAGTCGGAGCACAAGCCCGTCACGCGCGACCAGGCGGTCGAGCAAACGATCCAGGGACTGATCAACACCAAGCTGCTGCGCCCTTCCGATCGCGACGACATCGTCTCCACTTACGTGATCCGTCGCGACCACACCTATCCGGTGCCCTTCGTCGGTCGCGACGAGCGCTTGCGGGTGGTGCAGGAGTGGTTGGAGTCGCAGCGGATCCTGTCGCGCGGTCGATTCGGGGGATGGAAGTACGAGGTCGGCAACATGGATCATTCGGTGCAGATGGGCAAAGAGGCGATCGATCGCATCGTCGAGGATCGCAAGGAGAGGGTCTATTCCTGGTAGCGCCGCGGGCTGCGCGGATTCCCCGATCATCGACGCGGAGAGCGCCGCCGCGCTCTCGGGCTTCGACGTGGTGATGCCGAGCTGGCTGCGCTGGGACGGTGTGCAGCTGATCATGCACAAGACCGCCCGCCACCTGGCCGGCAGCGGCAATCGGGTGCTCTTCTGCGAGCCGCCCTATGCGATCTCGACCATCAGGCTGCACCCTCAACATGCCGAGCGGATCCGCGGCGACCTGCGCCGTTGGCGCGAAGGGGTGAGGCGCGTCGCCCCCGATCTCTACGTATGGACCCCGCCGCCCGTGCTGCTGCAGATGGGGATCCACGCCGCCAACGATGCCCTGAACCACCGGCTGCTGCGCTTCGCGCTGGGCCGCGCGGTGCGCCGGCTCGGCATGCGCCGGCCGATCGTCTGGTCCTACCACCCCTTCTACTTGCCCGACGAGGACTTCCTCTCGCCGCGGGCGGTGATCTTCGACTGCAACGACCGCATCGCCGCCTTCGAGCCGCGCCAGGAAAAGCGCCGGTTGCTCGATCCGATGGAGGCGGCCTGCCTGCGCCGCGCCGATCGGGTGTTCGTGACGGCGCGCACCCTGGAGGAGGATCTGCGTGCTATCCGGCCCGATATCGCCTACCTGCCGAGCGGAGTAGACGCCGCGGTGGTCGACGCAATCGCCACTGGTGAGCTGGACGCGCCCGCCGATCTCGCCGCGATTCCCGCCCCCCGGCTCGGCTATGTCGGCGCGATCGACTCGCGCATCGACTACGAGCTGCTGAGCGCCCTCGTCGAGGCCGATTCCGCCTGGCAGCTGGTGCTGATCGGGCCCGAGCTGGAAGCGGCGCCGGAGGAGGCGAAGTCCCATCCCCGCATCCATTTCCTGGGCGGGCGCGAGCCGGGCGAGCTGGCCGCCTACCTGGCCGGCTTCGACCTCGGTCTGATCCCCTTTCGGAGCGCACAGTTCGTGCGCTACATGTTCCCCACCAAGACCTACGAGTACCTGGCGGCCGGCATCCCCTCGGTCTCGACCCTGATTCCGGCGCTCGAGGAGCTGCGCCCGCTGGTGCGGGTCGCGGCCGATCGAGCCGACTTCGTGGAGCAGGCGCGCCAGGCCCTGGCCGAGTGCGGCGCCGAGGGCGAGGAGCTGCGAGCTCGGCGGGTCGCCGAGGCGCGGGCATGCGTCTGGGAGGAGCGCTATCGACGCGCCGACGGCGAGCTGGCGGCGCTCTTGGCGGCGGGCGGACGGCCGCCCAGCGGACCGGCCGACCGCATCGAGCTCGAGGCGGCGGCTCTCGGCCGCGCCGGGAAGCGCGTCGCGCCGGGCGCCGATCGCTGGGGGCGACCCGATCCCGACCGCATCACCATCCTCTTTCTGCCCTGCAACCTGCGCATCGGCGGGGCGGAGCGGCAGCTGGTCGATCTGGCGAAAGGTCTGGACCGCGCCCGCTTTCGGCCCCTGGTCTGCTGCTTCCGCGAGGTGGGACCTTTCTACGACGAGCTGCTCCAGGCCGCCATCCCGGCCCGCTTCCTCAACATGCGCCCCCACTACGATCTGCGCGGCCTGCGCGCGATCTGGACGGTGGCGAGGATCCTGCGCCGCGAGCGGGTCGACATCATCCAGACCTACGAGTTCAACACCAAGCTGATCGGTTGGCTGGCCGCGCGGCTGGCGCGCACGCCTCTGATCGTCAGCGCCGAGCATGCCACCGGCGAGGTCGGCGACACGGCCACCAAGAACCGGATGCTGGCGCTCTTGCAGCGGCTCTGCCATCGCTTCATCTACGTCGCTGATGCCCAGAGGCGCTTCTACGAGACCGAGCGCGGCTTGCACCCGCATCGCTCCCAGGTGATCTACAACGGCATCGATCCGGAGCGTTTCGATCCCGGGCGCGCCGATGCGCTGCCGCGCGAGGAGTGGGGGATTCCGCCGCGGGCGCCGCTGGTCGGAATCACCGCGGTGCTGCGCCCGGAGAAAGCCCACGAGCTCTTGCTCGACGCCGCGCCAGGCATTCTGGAGCGGGTCCCCGCCGCCCACTTCCTGATCGTGGGCGACGGCCCGGAGCGCGCGCGTCTCGAGGCGCGCAGCGCCGAGCTGGGGCTCGAGGGGCGTGTCCACTTCACCGGCTTCCGCACCGACGTCGAGCGCATCGTGCCGCTCTTCGACGTCGCGGTGCTCTGCTCTGACCCGGTCGTCGAGACCTTCCCGCTCTCGCTGCTGGAGGCGATGTGCTGCGCCAAAGCGGTGGTGGCCACCGCGGTCAGCGGGGTGCCCGAGATCGTCGAGGAAGGCATCACCGGGCACCTGGTGCCGGTGCGCGACGCGGCGGCGCTCGGCGAGCGCATCGCCTCCCTGCTGGCCGATCCGGAGCGCGCCCGGGGCTACGGCGCCGCGGGACGCGCCCGAGTGCTGGAGCATTTCACCACCGCCGCCATGGTGGAGCGCTACGACGAGCTCTACCGCGGCGATCTGGAGCGCCGCCGCCCGGCGCGCGCCGCCGATCCACATCATCCGGATCGGGTCGACGTGCTGGGGATCGGCGTCGATCCCGTCCCCCTGCCGGAGCTGATCGACTCCGCTCTCGCCTTCGCTCGCGGGCGAGCTCGCCGCATCATCCTATACGCCAACGTCCACGTGCTCGACCGCGGCTTTTTCGACCCCGACCTGCGCGGAATCATCAACGCCGCCGACCTGGTCTACGTCGACGGCAGCGGCGTGCGGCTGGCCGCGGCGCTGCTCGGCCGCTGGCTACCGCGGCGCATGACCGGCGCCGACTGGATCCACGACCTCTGCGCCCGCGCCGCGAGCGAGGGGACGCGGCTCTACTTTCTGGCCGGCCGCCAGGGCGTGACCGAGCGGGCCGCGGGGATTCTGCGGGAGCAGCATCCCGGGCTGCAGGTCGTCGGCACCCATCACGGCTACTTGAGCGGCGACTCGGCCGCCAACCAGGCGGCGCTCGCCGACATCGAGCGCGCCCGCCCCGATATCGTGATCGTGGGTATGGGAACCCCGGTGCAGGAGAGGTGGATCCGCGACCATCGGATGCGAATCGCCGCGCCCCTGGTGTGGGGGGTGGGCGCCCTCTTCGACTTTGTCACCGGCGAGGTGCGGCGCGGGCCGCGCTGGCTGCTCGACCACCACCTGGAGTGGGCGGCGCGCCTCTGCGTCGAGCCGCGCAGGCTGTGGCGGCGCTACTTGGTTGGGAATCCGCTTTTTCTGGCCCGGGTCCTAAGGCAACGTCTCGCGCGCCCCGAATGAGTATTACGATGGCCGCGCACCGCGTCGCCATCGACAGGAGAGACTCCCGATGAAGGTCTGCATCGCCTATCCGGCGCTGAACGGCAAAGCCAGCCCCATGCTCACCCAGAACCGCCAGTTCCAGTGGATGAGCATCGGCTCCTACATCTATCCGCTGGTGCCGGCCTACGCGGCGACCCTGCTCGATCAGGACGGCAACGACGTCCTCTGGCACGACGGCATCGCCGAGCATCGCAGCTACGAGGACTTTCTGAACGAGCTCGAGTCCGAAAAGGTCGACGTGGTCGCCTTCGAGACCAAGACCCCGGTGGTGAAGTATCACTGGAACATCATCGACGACATCAAGGAGCGCTTGCCGGGCATCAAGACCGTCCTCTACGGCGACCACGTGACCGCCATGCCGGAGGAGACCCTGGTCCGTTCCCGCACCGACTATGTGCTCACCGGGGGCGACTACGACTTCTCGCTGCGCGGACTGGTGCGCTGGCTCCGCGGCGACGCCGACGCCCCCTACAGCGGCACCTGGTGGCGCGACGACGCCGGCAACATCCAGTCCAGCGGCCACTTCCGCCTGGAAGCCGATCTCGACCAGCTGCCCTTCATCGATCGCGACCTGACCAAGGCCCACCACTACTTCGAGAAGTGGAAGAAGCGCGAGCCCTTCCGCTACACCATGGTGGCCCGCGACTGCCAGTGGGGGCGCTGCGTCTTCTGCTCCTGGACCACCACCTACAACAACTTCCGCACCCAGACCCACACCAAGCTGCTGGACGAAATCGGCCACCTGGTCGAGCGCTACGGGGTCAAGGAGGTGTTCGACGATTCCGGCAACTTCCCGACCGGCAAGTGGACCTACGAGTTCTGCAAGGGGATGATCGAGCGCGGCTACTCCGAGGAGATCCTCTTCACCTGCAACATGAAGTTCGACCTGCTCGTCAAGCACCCCGATCTGATCGACCTGATGGTCCGCGCCGGCTTCCGCAAGGTGAAGTCGGGTCTGGAGTCGGCCTCGCAGGCCACGCTCGACATGCTGGACAAGAACATCAAGGTGGAGGACATCGTGGAGGGCTGCAAGATGGCCTCCCGGGCCGGGCTCGATGTGCAGCTGACGATCATGGTCGGCTATCCCTGGGAGACCCGCGAGGACGCCCAGCGCACCGTCGACCTGGCGCGCGAGCTCTTCGACCAGGGTTTCGCCGAGATGTTGCAGGCGACGGTGGTGATCCCCTATCCGGGCACGCCGCTCTACGAAATGGCGGTCGCCAACAACTGGTTCCGCTTCGATCCCGCGCAGTACGAGCGCTACGACATGACCGAGCCGGTGCTCCTGACTCCCGACATGAGCCCCGACGAGGTGCAGAACATGTCCGCCCAGATCTACAAGAACTTCCTTTCGCCGCGCTTCGTCATGCGCAACATCAAGAAGATCCGCTCCTGGGAGGATGTCTCCTACCTGGCCCGCGGAGCGGTCGCCGTGGGCGGCCACATCGCCGATTTCTGGAAGGTGCGCAAGTAGGACTGGTCTCGCCGCGGCGCATCTCCTAAGATCCCGAAAGTTTATGTTCCGACTCGGGTTGCAACGGGTTCGCCGGCCCCTCGGCCGGGCGGCCGATGCAGCCCAAGCGTTGGGAGGTACGGCCTTGTCGTCGCCCCTTTCCCCCTGGCCGCGCCGGTTGATGGCACCGGCGTGGGTGCTCCTCTCGATCGCGCTCCTGGCGCCGGCGGCCCTTGCGACTCCGGTGTCTGATCGGCCCTACGTGATCGGCGCCAACGATTCCTTCGAGGTGTTCGTCTGGAAACAGACCGATCTGTCGATGTCGCTCAACGTCACCGCCGACGGCTTCGTGCACTACCCCCTGATCGGAGACCTGCGGGTGGCCGGCATGACGCCGGCGCAGGTCGCCAAGGTCATCGCCGACGGGCTGCGCGACTACATCGTCGAGCCGAAGGTCACGGTGTTGCCGAAGCTCTTCGACAAGCCGGCGGTGGCGGTGATCGGCGAGGTGAAGTCGGGGGGGATGATGGACTACCGCGAGGGCGCCCATCTGAGCGACTATATCGCAGTCGCCGGGGGACCGACCCAGGAGGCCAAGCTCTCGCAGGTGACCGTCACGCGCAACGTCGAAGGCGGCGCCGTGAACATCGAGATCGACGCCGAGGCTTTGTTCGCCGCGGGCGACCCGGCCGTCGACTTCGTGCTACGCGAGGGCGATGTGGTCTACGTGCCGACCAAGTTCACCCTGGTCGACACCCGCATCGTGGTGCTGACGGCGACCGGCATCATCGGCATACTGGCAACGCTGCTGAGAGGGTTCTAGTCTTCTTCCTCGATCTCAACCGAGAGGCCAGGAGCGCGGCGCAGTGACCGTGCAAGCAAACATGCAATCATCGGGCAGAGGGCTGGCGGACTTGATCGGGCTGGTCTCCAACGACGTGGGGATCGACCTCGGCACCGCCAACACGCTGATCTACGTGCGCGGGCGCGGCATCGTTCTGAACGATCCCTCCGTGGTGGCGGTCAACATGCGCGACCGGCGCGTGGTGGCGGTGGGCAGCGAAGCCAAGAAGATGATCGGCAAGACCCACGACGAGGTCGACGCGATCCGCCCGATGAAGGACGGCGTGATCGCCGACTACGAGATCACCGAGGAGATGCTGCGGCTCTTCATCACCCAGGTGCTGAAGCGGCGTTTCCTGTTCCGCCCGCGCATCATCGTCTGCGTGCCGAGCGGCATCACCGAGGTCGAAAAGCGCGCGGTGCGCGACTCCTGCGAGCACGCGGGTGCGCGCGAGGTGTTCCTGGTGCCCGAGCCGATCGCGGCGGCGATCGGGGTGGGGCTGCCGGTCGACGAGGCATCCGGAAACATGATCATCGACATCGGCGGAGGCACCACCGAGATCGCCGTCATCGCCCTCTCCGGCATCGTCTCCGACGAGTCGATCCGGGTCGGCGGCGACCGTTTCGACGAGTCGATCGTGCAGTACCTGAAGAACGCCTACAACCTGCTGATCGGCGACCAGACCGCCGAGAACATCAAGATCAACGTCGGCTCCGCCTTCCCGCTCGACGAGGAGCTGGAGATGGAGGTGAAGGGCCGCGACCTGGTGACCGGGATCCCCAAGACCATGGTCATCAACTCGGTCGAGATCCGCGACGCGCTGCGCGAGCCGATCAGCCAGATCATCAACTCGCTGCGCATGGCCCTCGAATCGACGCCGCCCGAGCTGGCGGCTGATATCGTCGATCGCGGGATCGTGATGACCGGGGGCGGGGCGCTGCTGCGCGGTCTCGACGCTCTGGTGCGGGAAGAGACCAATCTGCCGGTGTCGGTGGTCGACGATCCGCTCACCTGCGTGGTGCGCGGCACCGGCAAGATCCTCGACGACCTGGAGGCGTACGAGAAGGTCCTGGTCCCGGCCCGGCGCGGGTAGGAGCCCCGCGGATGAACGGCTACAAGGACGAGGCGATGCTCGTCCTGGCCATCGCGGCCTCGCTGCTCTTGATCGGAATCGGCGAGGGCGTGGTGGCGCGGGGACTGGGAAGGGCGGTCGCGCTCGCCTTCCATCCTCCGCGAGCGAGCGTGGCCTGGGTCAACGAGGGGCGCATCTTGCGGCGCGAGCACGAGCGCACCCTGGCGCGTCTGGCCGAGGCCGAAGCGCAGATCAACCGCAGTCGTGAGCTGCTCCGCGAGAACCATCGCCTGGCCGAGCTGCTCGACTTCTGCGAAGGCGGTTCCGCGGCCCTGGTCGCGGCTCGGGTCATCGCGGTGCAGGGCGCGGCGCGCTCCGGCGATCTGACCATGATCGTCGACAAGGGGGCGCGCGCCGGGGCGCGAGTCGGCATGGCGGTGATCACTCCCGATGGGCTGGTGGGCCGGATCGCCATCGCCAACGATTTCTCGTCGGCGGTCGAGCCGCTCTACTCGCGGCGCCTGGCGGTGAGCGTCTACGACACCAGAACCCGGGTGGTCGGCATCGCGCGTTGGTCCGACGGCCTGGGGATCGCCCTGGGGAATGTACCACTGCATTGCGAGGTGGCGGCCGGCGACACGGTGCTGACCAGCGGCCTCGGGGGGCGTTACCCGAGGGGGGTGCGGGTCGGCGTGGTCGATCGGGTCGAGGCACGGGATTATGAGCTCTTTCGCCGCATAGACATCAATCCTGCGGTCGAGCTCCGTCGCCTCGAGGCGGTGCTGATCGTGCTCTCGCACCGCTCGGAGATCGAGGAGCTGATCTTCGACGAAACCGATCAGACCCTGATCTCGGGCACAGGGCGATGACCTCGATCCGCTCGCTGATCTTCGCCTCGTTGCTCTACATGGTGCTGCTGGTGGAGACCCAACCGCAGTTCCAGGCCATGACCATTCTCGGTGTCACACCCGATCTGGTGCTGGCGTTGCTCTGTGTCTACGGCGTGGAGCGGGGTGCGGCGCGTGCCTGCGGGCTCGGCTTCGTGCTGGGGCTGGTGCGCGATGCGGCATCGGCGGGAGCCCTCGGACCCCTGGCTCTGGTGGGATCGATCGGAGGCTATCTGGCCGGCAAGCTCGGCCGGCGCATCTACAAGCGACAGATTCTCACGCAGCTCCTGTTCACGCTCATGATCGCGCTGATCGTGCACTTGATGGCGCTGCTCTTGGATACCGGCGGCAACATGGGGCAGGTGGCGCGCAGCGCGCCGATGGCGGTCGGCATGAAGGCGCTCTACACGGCGCTGCTGGCGCCGCCGATCTTCTGGTTCGGGATTCTCTTTCTCGAGCGCGAGCGACGAATGCATGGGCGCTAGGGACAGCTCTCACGACGTCGACCGGCGAGCGGCGGGGGCGACCCTGGTTCTGATACTGCTCTTCGGCGTGCTGGTTTCGAGGTCGGCATACCTGCAGATTTTCAAGCACGATCTCTATGTCGAGGCAGCCGACGAGAACCGTATTCGGGCGCTGGTTCGCAGCGCCCCGCGCGGCATCATTCGCGACCGCAACGGCCGCATCCTGGCAGAGAACCGGGCGATCTACTCGGTCGACGCGGTGCTCGGCATGAGCGCCGGTCGTGCCGACACGCTGGCCGCTCTGCTGGCGCAGGTCAGCGAGATCGAGCGCGAGCGGCTGCGCACGCGCCTGGACGATGCGATCGTCTCCGATCGAGAGCGACGCGGCCGGCGCCTCCCGGAGCGCTTGCGGCTGGTGAGCGATGCGCACCTTCCGCTGGTCGCCCTGGTCGAGGAGCAGGCCCACCGGCTGCCGGAGATCGACGTTCGCACCCGTCCAAAACGTTACTACCGCTTTGGCGCTCTGGCGGGGCATGCGATCGGCTACCTGGGCGAGATCCGCGAGGATGAGCTGTCGCTGCCATGGGCTCGTGGCCGCTACCGCCCCGGAGACCTGGTGGGGCGGACCGGAGTCGAGCGCCAGTACGAGATGCTGCTGCGAGGAAGCAACGGTGTGCGCGTGGTCGAGGTCGACTCACACGGGCGCGAGGTGCGCTTGCTGCCGAACGAGGAGCACCGCGATCCGATCCCCGGCATGAACATGTTTCTCACGCTCGACATCGATCTGCAACGGTTGGCGGATTCTCTGATGGTGGGTCGGTCGGGAGCGGTGGTGGCGCTCGATCCGCAGAGCGGCGAGGTTCTGGCGCTGGCGTCGAAGCCGGACTACGACCTGAACCTCTTTGGTCCCGGGGGGATCTCCAGCGCGGACTGGGCGGCGATCCGCGACGATCCGAACACGCCGCTCTTGCATCGCGCGATCGCCGGACTGTACCCGCCGGCCTCGACCTGGAAGCTGGCGGTGTCGGCGCTGGCCTTCGAGGAGGGCTTGATCGATCGCTCCACCGAGTATCCCGCGGCCTGCACTGGCGGCTACCGGTTTGGCCGCCGGACCTTCGGCTGCTGGTATCGGGGCGGGCACGGGTTCACCGATCCGCTGGAAGCCTTCGAGATGTCGTGCGACGTGTTCTACTACCAGTTGGCGCAGCGCCTGCAGCTCGACCCCTTCATGGAGGGGGCGCGCCGCCTCGGCTTTGGCTCGCGCAGCGCGATCGACATCCCGGGCGAGCAGGAGGGAGAGCTACCGTCGACCGAGTGGTACGACCGGCGCTTCGGCGAAGACGGGTGGTCGCGAGGAGTGATGCTCAATCTGTCGATCGGCCAGGGTGAGATCCTGGTCACGCCGCTGCAGATGGCCGCGTTTTACGGGGCGGTGGCCCACGGCGGAGAGCTGGTGAGACCGCATCTTCTGCTGCGGGCATTGCCGTCGGCCGGGCGCGGAGAGCCCAAGACGCCGATCCCCTTCTCGCGACCTCTACCGCTCGGCGACGCCACGCTGGAGTTCCTCGAAGAGGCATTGCTGCGCGTGGTCGAAGGGCGCGAGGGCACGGGCGAGAAGGCCGCGGTGCCGGGAATCGAGGTGGGCGGCAAGACCGGCACCGCGGAGAACCCCCACGGCGAAACGCACGCCTGGTTCGTCGGCGTGGCGCCGCTCGGGGCGGTCGAGATCGCCGTGGCCTGCATCGTGGAAGAGGGAGGTCACGGCGGAGCGACCGCTGCGCCGGTGGTCGGTCGAATGCTGCAGCGCTACTTCGCGAAGGTCTCCCAGCGGGTTGCCTTGGCCGCCGAGGGAGCCACGCCATGAGCCTGCGCGCCGATCGTCGTCGTCACAACCTGGACCTGGCGCCTCTGATCGCGGCGATCGTCCTGGGGCTGATCGGCGTCGCGCTCATCTACAGCGCATCCGGCGGCGGAGAGGGCGGGGGCGCCGCCCTGGCGGTGAAGCAAGTGCAGGTTTTGGGGGTCGGATTGGTCGTGGCGGCGGCTGCCATGGCGCTAGATCCCAGGACTCTGGAAGGTGTCGCCTACCTGCTTTTCGGCATCACCGTCGCGGTGCTGGTCCTGCTCCTGGCGCTCCCGGGAGAGACCGCCGGTACCAAGCGCTGGCTGGACCTGGGACCGCTCTCGTTTCAGCCCTCGGAGCTCGCGAAGATCGTGACGATTTTCGCCCTGGCACGCTTTCTGGCCGATCCCCGCGTCGATCCCAACCGCGCCGCCATCACCCTGGCCGCGGGAGCGATCGGGCTGCTGCCGATGATGCTGATCTTGAATCAGCCCGATCTTGGTACCTCGATGGCGCTGCCGCCGATCGTCGTCGCCCTGCTCTACTGGAGCGGGTTGTCCGGCATACGCCTCTTCCTGATGATCACTCCGCTCTTGAGCGCGGGAATCGCATTCATGTACCCGCCGCTGCTCGGCGAGGCGGCCAGCTGGATCGACCTCCTGCCCTGGGGCGTGCTGATCGGCGCGGTTACCGTCGTGGTGTTGGTGTCGGGCATGGGGCTGATCCGCGGCGGTCTGGCGATCGCATCCAATATCGTCGCCGGATTGGCAACACCATTCCTGTGGGGGCAGCTCCACGAGTATCAGCGCAGCCGCATCATCACTTTCATGCAGCCGGAATCCGATCCGCGCGGTGCCGGCTACCAGATCATCCAGAGCAAGGTGGCGATCGGGTCGGGCGGGCTGTTCGGCAAGGGCTACCTGCAAGGGACCCAGTCGACGCTGGACTTCATCCCCGCGCGACACACCGATTTCATCGTCGCCGTGCTCGGCGAGGAGTGGGGTCTGGCGGGCGTGGTGGTGGTGTGCGCGCTCTTCTTCTTCATCATCCACAAGGCGATCCGCTTCGCGCAGGAGTCGCGTCATCCCTTCTCGTCGATGACCGCGTTCGGCATCGCCGCGGTGCTGGGCTACCACGTGCTGGTCAACGTCGGCATGGCGACCGGCCTGGTGCCGGTGACCGGCCTGACGCTGCCCTTGATTTCCTACGGAGGCTCGTCGCTGATCATCACCATGGGGATGGTCGGGCTCCTGGTCGGCATCGGCATGCGGCGCCACGAGCGCTGACCTCTGATCAATCGGCGGCTGGAAGCTCGGTCAGTCCTTTCCAGGTCATGGGCGCGAAACCGGCGAGGATGTAGTGGTCGGGATCGGGCTCAGCGGCGACGACGATGCCATCGACCTCGGTCTCCAGGTGCTCGTGAGTGGCGGCGTTGAAAACGACGACATCTCTGGTCGAGGCGTCGTCCATGGTGAGCCGCAGCGTGATCGGCATGGTGTAGGGATTGACGCCGCCTTGCACCTGCTCGATCTCGAAGTCGACCAGTGTGCGCTCGCCCGTCAGGGCGCCGAGGCGCAGCGCGTAGCGATAGGACGGTCGTCCGGGCTCGTAGAGCCAGGGATCGAAGAACCAGTCCATCTCCTGTCCGGTCTGGTCTTCCACCAGCGCCACGAAGTCGGCGGTGACCGGTGATTGATGCTCGTAGGCGGCATACCATACTCGCAACACTTCGATCAGCTCGTCGCGGCCGAGGATCCCGCGCAGCATGTGCAGGATCCACGCCCCCTTCTCGTAAACGGTGTTGTTGAAAGTATGGTCGGGATCGTAGACCGGTCCCGGAAAGCTCGGCGCGGCGATCGCCGACATGTAGTCGAGGTAGCTCTGGTAGCCGCCGATGGTCTCGGCCCAGATCGCTTCGCTGTAGGTCGCGAAGCCCTCGTTGAGCCAGATGTCTTTCCAGGTGCCGCAGGTCACGGTGTTGCCCCACCAGTGGTGCGAGAGCTCGTGGGCGGCGACGAAGTCACCGGAGTTGTCGCCGCTGTAGAGCCAGGTGCCGTAGGTGGTCATGGTGGTGTGCTCCATGGCACCCCAGATCGGAGCTTCCATGTGGCCGTACTTCTCGGCGGCGAAGGGGTAGGGCGCGTACTCCAGCTCGTAGGCGCGCATCATGCTCGGGATGTTGGCGACATCGATACGGGCGCGCTCTTCGCTGGTCGGCCAGGTGTAGTAGTCCAGCGGCAGAGTGCCGCCTTCGATCAAGGAGTAACTGTCTTCGATCAGCACGAAGTTGGTCGCCGTCAGAGCGACCAGGTAGGTCGGGAGCAGGTATTGCGTGCGCCAGTGGTGGGTGGCGGTGCCGTCGCCGTGGTCGTCGACCGCCTCGAGCAGGCCGTTGGAAGCGACGACATAGCGATCGGGCATTCGGATGTGCAGCTCGACCGTCGCCTTGTCGTCTGGGCGGTCCTTGCAGGGCCACCACTCGCGGGCCATGTTCGGCTCCGAGAGGGTCCACACCACCGGGAAGTTGCGCAGCCGGAAGATGTCCAGGCCGCGGAAGTCGAAGTCGTTCGGCGAGCCGCCGTAGAGCACGCGCAGGGTGTCGCGCGTTCCCGCTCCGAGCGGCGGATCGAGAAGCACTTCGAGCTCGTTGTTCTGGTGCACGAAGGCCTGCGGCGCGCCGTCGCCGCGCAGCACCTCCTCGACCTGGAGAAGCTGGTCGAGGTTGAGCATGACCTGGTCGAGGCTCGGCCCGGTCGGCTGCAGCACGATGTCGACGAAGCCGTCGAGGTGACGGGTCGTGGGCGCGGGATCGATCGCCAGGTCGATCGCATAGTGCAGGGCGTCGAAGGCATCCTGCGCCGCCACGGTGGCGGGATCGGCCCCCAGAGGCGGGAGCTGCGCGGCGCCGCGCTCGGCGGCGAGCCGGTGACCCGTGCGGATGGCCCGATGCGCGTGGTGGATCAGGCGCCGCAGGGCCGCGGGATCCTCCGGCAGCGAGGCGGAGTGGATGGTGGGGGCGAGGGCGAGCAGCGCGGGGGTGAAGGGGGCGAGCGGTAGCATCGAATCTCCATGCGTGCCGATGCGTCGGGGATGGCGGGACGGGGCGGGCGAGCTCTCGGCCCGAGTCCAGCCTAACCTGCCCAACCGCGGCCGTGCCTTGCGCCGCCATCATCTGGGTATGGATCTGCAATCGCAACTCCGGCAGGCCCTGCGCGCAGGGGATCAGGTGGAGGTCGCCGTCCTCTTCGGATCGCGTGCCCGAGGCGACGCGACGCCGGAGTCCGATCTCGATCTCGCGCTCCGCGCTCCTGGCGCCGACCTGCCGCGGATCGGCAGCGAGCTGAGCCGCGCTCTGGCCATCGAGACCGATATCGTCGACCTCGACGCGGTCGGCTACCCCTTGCTGCGGGCGAGCGTGCGCGACGCCTAACTGCAACGAGTGGCGAAGGAGGGGCTGTGATGGTCGACGCCGATATCGTCGCGGCCAAGCTCGCGGAGCTACCGGAGCATCTGGTTCGCATTCGTGACCGCTGTCCGGAACAGCTCGAGGCGCTCGCCGCCGATCGAGTTGCGCGCGACATTGTCGCCTTCAGCCTGATGCTCGCGGTTCAGACTTGCCTGGATATCGCCCCCGCGAGCGAGACCTCTTCTCGGCAATCACCTCCCCAAGCCCGCCCCACCATGTTACCCTCCCCTCGAAAGATGCGCCCCGGCAACTTCAGCGAGTGCGTGGTCCCCGAGCGAGATGCCCGGTCTCATCCGCGCGGCGCGGGCGCCGCCGAGGCCCACACCGCCGAGCCTGGCCGTTTCCGAAGGGGGGCGGCCCTGGAAAGAAAGGTAGGAATCATGCGTTTCCACAAACTCGGCTCAGTCGTGGAGGGGGCGCCCAACGGCAAGTATGGCAAGGGACTGGTGGTGGGGGTGCGGCCCGACTCCGCGCACTACGCCGAGCAGCTCGTGCACCAGTCGATCAAGTGGGGCCAGATCACCGACAACGAGATCGACGCCTCGGCCGACGGCGCCGCCGGAACCCGACTACTGGGATGCCGCCGGAGGTCCGGGGGTGTGGAGCGAACGCAACGACGCGGGTGCCTACGGTGGGCCGGACAACTGGTGGGGTTCCGGCCCGGTAGCTCCGGATTCTTGTCTCGAGTACACCACCCTCGTGAATCAGTGCGGCAACTGATCTGAGACACCGGGCGGGCGCATTCGCGCCCGCCCCTTCGGAGGCGGATCATGTTGCTGCTGCTGATACTGTCTACTATCGCGTCCGCGGAGAGTGCGGAGCACGACGAAGGCTACCCCGAGAACGAAGGATGGCCGGTTCCCTATCACTACAACGTCGGTGGTCCCCTGGTCGTGGATGTCGATGGCAATGGGGAGCTGGATGTGGTGGCGTGCAGAGGAGACGAATGGTCGAACGTCGACGTCATGGCCTGGTCGAGCGAGGGGTTCCCGCTCGAGGGTTGGCCGAAGTACCTCAGGCATCGGAGTAACTGGCCCTTTCCCGGTGCCGATTTCGACAACGACGGCCGGATCGAGGTTGTGATCGTGCCCTATCGCAGCCAGGATCCGACACAAATCGTCGCTTATCGCCACGACGACACCATTCCCTCTGGCTGGCCGATCGATATCAAGTGGATGAGCGTCGGCGGACCGAGCTTCAGCGATCTGAACGGCGACGGTAAGCTGGAAGCCGCGGCGGCGATCACCATGCAGCTCGAGCTCGCGACGGAGCTGCACCTCTACGACTGGCGCGGACGAGAGATGCCGGGCTGGCCCAAGCCGATCGACCAACAGATCTCGAACGCCCCCGTGATGACCGATCTCGACCTCGACGGCGACCTGGAAGTGTTGGCTGGCGCCGCTCTGCTCTACTTCGGCCCCGGCTGGATCTACGCCTACCACCACGACGGCACCCCCTACGCCGAAGACGAGATCCTGGCCGAGGTTCCGAGCGGCCTCATCATACACCCGATGTCGGTCGCCGATCTTACCGGCGATCTGCACCCCGAGATCATCGCTCCGGATCGAAACACCGCGATCCACGTCATCGACTGGCAGGGCAATGCGGTTCCGGGCTGGCCGGCCAGCCAGCAGTTCGGTTTCAACGAAGCGATGCCGGTGGTCCTCCGCGCCCCTGATGGCATCAGCTCCGACTCGATGCTGCTCATGGCGCACGCCGCCCACGGCCAGGCCTTTCTCTACGATGGCGATGGCCGACTCATGCCCGGCTGGCCCTGGGAGAGGAACTGCACCGTCTACTCGCAGTTCGTGGTCGGTGATCTGGACGGCGACCCGGCGCCCGAGGGCTTCATGGGTCCGTGCTACAGCCTCGGCGAGTGGGCCTTCAATCTCGACGGATCGGTTTGCGAGGGCTTCCCGATCGAGTCCTACCGAGGGATGGGCTCCGGAGCCGGCACCCTGGCCGATCTGGACGGCGATGGCGACACCGATATCATCATGCAGTTTGACGATAAGGTCCACGCCTTCGACACCCCCGGCGTCTGGGACCCAGACCGCATCGAATGCGCCCGCTGGATGTAC
>CAZBBK010000074.1:0-27285 GCA_964490075.1 uncultured Gemmatimonadota bacterium
GCACCGCCCGCGACAGCCTGCGGGTCGAGGTCGAGCCGGCGCTGGGGGATCCGGCATTGGGCGTGCGGATCGTAGAATGAGGTCTCAGGAGCCTCGAGCGGGAGCGAGCGACGACTCGGGACGCCGCTCCTGAACGTAGTCGCCGATGCGCTTGACGCAGTCGAGGATGTCCTCGACGCGAAAGGCCCAGGTCCTACGCGGCATGGATCGCCTCGGCCAGGATCGAGTCGCGCAGCGCAGGGTGCAGTGCGGCGCGGGTCACCAGGTCGACGGGGTGACCGCGGAGTGTCTCGATCTCGCGTCTCAGACGATCGAGCTCGAAGAGCCCGACCGGGCGTCCGAGCTCGTCCGGCCCGGAGGTGATGCTCGTATCGACCACATCTGACACCACCCTGCCGCGGCGTGCCTGTGGTCGTCCTGACCCCGATCGGGATCAAGTCGCCAGCTTCATCCGCGCTCGCCGCAAAGCGAATCGCCTCACGCAACGCGAGCTGGCCGAGCTGGCGGGGGTCGGCGTACGCCTGGTTTCCGAGCTCGAGCGAGGCAAACCGACGGCGCGCCTCGACGCGGTCAACGCGGTCCTGGCTGTGTTCGGAGCGGTTCTCGGCGTGGTCGACTTGGAGCGCGATCGGTGAGACGCGCGAGCGTGTCGATCGACGGGGAGCTGGTCGGTACCATCCACGAGCTCCAGGGTGGCGGCACCCGGTTCCGCTACGCCGCCGAGTGGCTCGCGCGAGCCGATGCGCTCCCGGTCTCATCGACCCTGCCCTTGCGCGAGGAGCCCTTCGATGCGCCCGGACTTCACCCTTTCTTCGAGAATCTCCTTCCCGAGGGCTGGCTTCTGGAGATCTCGACGCGAGCGGCAAAGGTAGCCAAGGACGACGCCTTCGGACTCCTGATGGCGCTGTGCCGGGACTGTATCGGTGCGGTCGAGATCGACGCCGATGAGCGAGGTCTGCCGCATTTGCCTGGGGGCCGTCGCCGGTGCGAATATCCATCCGACCTGTCTGCGGCGGCTCTTCGGTAGCCGTGCCATGCCTCGGTTCGACGTCGATCGCGCTCGCCTGCACACCTTCGCGTTGGCGATGACCGGTCGCACCACGCTTTCCGGCGTACAGCGAAAGCTCTCGCTGGGGCTCACTCCGGATCGGATGACGCTCAGAGCTGCCGAGGAGGGGGGGCAGTACATACTCAAGCCGGCGTCGGAGACCTTCCCTGCGCTGCCGGAGAACGAGCAGGTCACGATGCATCTCGCCGCCGCCGCGGGTGTCGAGGTGCCCGCCTTCGGCCTGGTGCCCCTCACCGACGGCTCCTGGGCCTACATCGTTCGGCGCTTCGACCGCGACCCGAAAGGTAAGCTGCACCAAGAGGATTTCTGCCAGCTCGCGGGTCGCGCTTCGATGGAGAAGTACCGTGACAGCGCCGAGCTCTGCGGCCGTCTGGTGAGTCGCTACGCGAGCGAACCGGCGATCGCTCCGCGCGCGCTCTTCCGGCTGCTCGTCGTCGCCTGGTGGACCGGAAACGGCGACATGCACCTCAAGAACTTCTCGTTGCTCCGCGGACGTGATGGACGCCACCGCCTGTGGCCGGCCTACGATCTGCTGTGCACTCGCCTGGTCATTCCCAACGATCCCCTCGCCCTGCCCATAGGCGGCCGCCGGAACCGCCTCACGCGTCGCGGTTGGCTGCGCTTCGCGGAGCACGCGGGCTTGCCGGAGAAGGCGGCGATCCGGGTCTTGGGTGAGGTCGGAGCGGCGCTTCAGCCGGCGCTGGAGCTGGTCGACCGCTCGTTTCTGCCGGAAGGGATGAAGATCGCCTACAGCGAGCTGCTGGGCGAGCGGACGGTGAGCTTGGTCGGATGACGCCGGGCGCACGCCGCTTGCCCGCGCACTCCCGATGGCCCTATATTGGCCCCGTTTTTGTTCGCGAAGCCCCGAGCCAGGAGACGCCCCGAGGATCTGGATAACGCAGCAGCGCCGCGCCCCGCGGCGCCGAACACCCCCACCGGCCGATGCTCTTCGGCCTTCCATCCGATCCTCTGAAAGGGCGCCGGACCCACCGATGCGGAGCAGCTTCCGATCCTCCCTCGGGCTTCTCGTGGCGGTAGCGCTGGCGAGCGCGCCCGCTCGGGCCACCAAGTACGCCGGCGAGTCCTTCGCGGTCGGTGTCGGAGCCCGTGCGCTCGGCATGGGTGGTGCGGTGAGCGCGCTGCGCGGCGACGTCAGCTCGGCCTACTGGAATCCGGGAGCCCTGGCGGACGTGCGGCGCACCGAGCTCGCCCTGATGCACTCCGAGCGCTTCGGCGGCGTGGTGCGCTACGACTACCTGGGGCTGGCGCGCCCCCTCTCGGGGCGCTCGGTGGTCGCCGCGAGCCTGATCCGCCAGGGGATCAGCGGCATTCCGATCACCCGCCTGATCGATCCCGCCCGGCCGCCGGTCTATGTCGAGGCCGACACCCTGGCCCTCAACTACGAGGATCTCGGGGTCGACTCCGACGCCGAGTACTTGCTGGCCCTGAGCTACGGCGTGGCGGCCGGCGCTGCCCTCTCCGCCGGCGCCTCGCTGAAGTTGATCTACAAGGACGTGGTCGGCTTCAGCGCCTACGGCGCCGGTCTCGACGCCGGTTTGCGCGCCGATCTGGGCGCGGGCGTGAGCGCCGGCGCGGTGCTGCGCGACCTGACCCTGACCCCGATCGTCTGGAGCACCGGAAGGCGCGAGGCGATCCTGCCGTCGGCCCGACTCGGCCTCGCCTGGCGGCGCGACCTGCGCCGCGGCACCTCGCTCTCGATCGCCGGCGACGCCGTGCTGCTCTTCGAAGGGCGCGACTTCGCCGCCCAGCTCTCCGCCGGACCGGCCTCGGCCGACTTCGCCGCCGGTGCCGAGCTGTGGCTGGCGGAGCGGGTGGCGTTGCGCGCCGGGCTCGACGCCGAGCAGCTCACCGCCGGAGTCTCGCTGCGACTCGGTTTCGCCCGTGTCGACTACGCCTTCCGCCAGGAGGCCGACTTCGACGACACCCACCGCCTCGGCCTGCACCTGGAGCTCGATCTGTGAGGGCAACGATTCTTGCGGCTCTCGCGAGCATCGCGCTGGTGGCGACCGCACATGCCGACCTGCGCGTGCTGGCCGAGGACGGCAGCGGCGTCACCCTGGAACTGATTCCCGACGAGCTCGAGCTGGTCGCGTGCGCCGATCCGGCAGGCGGCCGGCGCCCCAGCTTCGCCGCCCTCCAGGCGGTGGCCGAGCCGGGGGCTCCCTGGCTTCCGGTGCGCCGCCTGCTGCTGGCGCTGCCGGCCCTCGAGGCGCCGCGCGTCGAGATCCTCGATCTTCGCACCCGCGTGCTGCCCGGGGTCGACGTGGCGCCGGTGCCCGACGGCGCGTTGGGGCCGCGCTCGAAGAGTGAGTCCCCCGCCACCTGGAGCCGCGACGCCGGCGCCTACCAGGCCGCACGCGCGCGACCCTGGGCGCGCTTCGCGCCACCCGGCCGCCAGCGCGGCATCGCCGTGGCTCCGCTCACGTTGAGCGCCGCCCGGCTCCATGCCGAGGGCCTGGAGATCGTCACCCGGCTCCTGGTCCGCGTCGACTTCGCCCACCCGGCCGGCGCCGCCTCTCCCGCTCCCTCCGGCGACCGGCGCTGGGACGCCCTGCGCTCCGCCGCCCTGCTCAACTGGCGCAGCGCCCGCCGCTTCCCCGCGCTCCCCGCTCCCGCCCTCCGGCGCTCCGCAGCGGCCGCTGCCGCCGAAACCCCCTGGGACCAGAGCGACCGCTGGCTGCGCCTCGACATCGACCACGACGCGGTCTACGCCGTGCGCCCGGCCGACTTCGACCTCGCCGGGCTCGATCCGGACGCCGTCGACCCGGCCTCGCTGCGCCTCTTCGCCCGTCCCCCGACTCCGCTGCCCGAAGACCTCGACGAGGATCCCGTCCCCTACGTGGAGATCCCGGCCCTGCTCGAAGACGACGGCGACGCCCTCTTCGAAGCGGGCGAGCGCCTGATCTTCTTCGGTGCCCAGGTCGAAGCCGCCGACGACGGGCTCGACACCTTCGGCCGCCCCCATCCCTTCGCCCATCGCAACCGTTACTGGGTCACCTGGGGCTGGGGGGTCGAGGGCGAGCCCTTGCGTGCCGCTGCCGCCGACCATCTGCCGCGCGGCGGCGAGACGCGCCATACCAGCGCCCGCCGCATCGTCCACCGGGAGCTGGAGCGGCTCACCGCCTTCTCCTGGGGCAGCGCCTGGTACTGGGACCTGCAGGTCGGCAGCGGCGAGGTCACCCACGCCTACGACATCGAGCTGCCGCGGGTGCTGGAGTCGGGGCTCGTGCGGCTGCGGGTGGCCGAGATCGGCAAGACCGGGACCAACCACCAGGTGCGCATCGCCCTCAACGATCCCGGCGAGACTTTGGGCGAGGAGAGCTGGGGCGGGCTGCTGGAGAAGACCATCGAGGGGGAGCGCGGCACGGGGCCGACCAGCGAGGCCAACCAGGTGCTGGTCACGGTGGTGCGCGACCCCGGCTCGAGCGCCGATCAGCTCTACCTGGACTGGATCGAGCTCGAGTACCAGGCCGATCTCGACGCCGGCGGGCGCGATCAATGGGATTTCATCGTCGAGCGCTCCCCCGGCGACGAGCCCTGGGTGACGGCGCTTTCCGGGCTTTCCACGAGCGCGTCCTGGGTCTGGGAGATCACCGATCCGACGGCGCCCGTGCTGCTCGACGTCGCGGCCACCGCCACCGGCGCCGAGCTGCGCTTCGACCAGGAAGGGCGCCGGCGGCTCATCGTCGCCGCCACCCCCGACTCCTTCGTCGCGGTCGCCGCCCACACTCCGGCGCGCCTGCGCGACCCCGCGCGCGGCGCCGACTGGATCGTCGTCACCAACGCAGAGATGGACCCCGAAGCGCAGCGCCTGGCGGCCTACCGGCGCGGCCGCGGCCTGCGCGCCGCGGTGGTCGACATCGACGACATCTACGTCGAGTTCGCGGCGGGGGCGCCCGACCCGACCGCGCTGCGCAACTTCCTGCACGCCGCCTACCACGGTTGGCAGTCCCCCGCGCCGGCCTACGTGCTGCTGCTCGGCGACGGCACCTTCGACGTGAAGAACAACTCCGGCTACTCCGAGCACCGTCACGTCGTCCCCAGCTACCAGACCTTCGCGTCGCGCTACGCCTCCAACGTCGACGCCCTCGACGGTTGGTTCGCCGAGGTCGAGGGCGACGATAGGGTCCAGGACATGATGATCGGCCGGCTCTGCGTGCGCAGCCGCGACAGCGCCGCCGAGGTGGTCGACAAGATCTTGCGCTACGAATCCGGCGCCGATCTCGGGCCCTGGCGCATGAAGGCGGTGCTGGTCGCCGACGACGAGCGCAATCCCGACTACGACTTCTTCGGCGAGACCGTGCACACCCGCGACTCCGAGCGGCTGGCCGAGCAGGCGCTGCCCTCGTGGATGGCCGTCGAGCGACTCTACCTGGTCGACCATCTTCTCGACGACCGCGAGAAGCCGAGCGCCCGCGACGCCATCGTCGACGCCTTCGACACCGGCATGCTGGTGATCAACTACCTCGGCCACGGCAACCAGATCCAGTGGGCGCACGAAAACGTCTTCCGCTCCACGCGCGACATTCCCCTGCTCGCCAACGAGGGCCGCTGGCCGCTGGTACTGGCCGGCTCCTGCACCGTCGGGCGCTTCGATCTCGACGGCAGCGATTCGATGGCCGAAGACCTGACCCGTCCCTACGACCGCGGCGCCATCGCCATGGTCGCCGCCACCCGCCCGACCTACTCCGACCCCAACTTCCGCATGATGCGCACCCTCATGCAGGAGCTCTTCCACGAGCAGAATCGCGGCGCCGGGCTCGACCTGGGCGCCGCCCATCTGGCGGCCCGCCTCTACGAGGGGAACGGCCGCAACGAGAAGCTCAACCACCTCTTCGCCGACCCCGCCCTGCGTCTGGCGATCCCCGCTCACCTGGCGCTGATCGACTCGGTGCCCGACCCCCTGGAGCCGCTGCAGACCCTGCATATCTCCGGCACCGCGGTGAGCGCCGCCGACTCATCGATGGTCGCCGCCGAGGGCGTCGTCGACCTGGTGGTGCGCGAGAGCGCCTTCGACGAGATCTACACCATCCCCTCGCTGCAATGGCGCATGCCTTTCGAACGTGCCGGCGAGCTGATCTTCCAGGGCCAGGCCGAGCTGCGGGCCGGGCGTTTCGAGGCCGATCTGGTGGTGCCGCGCGGCTTCCGCTCCGGTGCCCGGGGCGCGGTCCATGCCTACCTGCGGCTCGACGACGGCGCCGACGGTTCCGGTGTGCGCCGCGACCTGGACTACTCCGGTCAGCCCCTGCGGATCGACGCCCTCGAGGCCCTCTATCCCGTCGATCCCGAGGCCGGTGCCCATGCCGAGCGTGGCTGGGGCTGGCACGACTCGGTGGTCGACCAGGAGGCCGCCGCCGGCGCGCCCGACGGCGTGGCCGCCGAGATCGGCGTCGGAGCCTGGATCGGCCTCGACTTCGACGGCGGGCCACAGGACGAGACCATCACCGACGGCGTCGGCAACGGCCCCGGGCCCGATCTGCGCGTCCACCAGCTCGACGCCGCGCCGAGCGCCGTCTACGGGTCGAGCAACGCGGTCGACTGGCGCTACCTCGGGGTCGTCGAAGGGACCGGCGAGCTGGCCATCGACGACCTGATCCACAAGGCCCGCTACGTCCGCCTCTACACCACCGTCCCCGACACCGTCCCCGTCGACGCCAACCCGCCCCAGATCCGGGTCTTCGCCGCCGGGCGCGAGGTTGGCGCGGGCGGCGTGATTCTGGGGCGTGGCAATCCCCTCACCTTCGTGGTCGACGACCCGCAGGGCATCGCGCTGCTGCCGGGGATGCAGCGCGGCGTGACGCTGCGCCTGGAGACCCTGGGCTCGACCGGCAACGTCAGCGGCATCGAGGAGTTCGACCTGGGATCGAGCTTCACCTACGATCGCGGCAGCCACCGCCGCGGCCGGGTGCGTTTCGTCCTCGACAAGCCCGCCGGGGACTATGTCCTGATCCTGTCCGCATCCGACAATACCGGCGCCCGCGCCTCCACGGAGATCGACGCGACGGTTCGCGCCGGCCTCGCGGTGGTCGACCTCAAGAGCTACCCCAACCCCTTCTCGAAGCGCACCTGGATCACCTGGCGCGGCAGCGCTCAGGGCAGCGCCAGAGTCAAGATCTACACCGTCACCGGACGCCTGATCCGGGTGCTCGAGGCCCAGACCGACCCCAGCCTCGAGGGCTACGGGTTCGTGGAGTGGGACGGCACCGACCAGGATCGCGATCCGGTCGCCAATGGTGTCTACCTGTTCCGAGTCGAGCTATCCTCCACCACCACCAGAGAGAAGGCCGACGGACTGGGACGCATCGTGGTGATGCGCTGATCCACCGATCCGCGGGAAAGCGATGCACAAAGGATGATGACCAGACTCCCCTCAGCAGTGGTTGCCGGCGCGCTGCTCGCGCTGATGCCCCTCCCCGCCCATGCCCAGGGCAACGACGTGATCTGGGTGCTCTTCCCCTATGGCGCCCGGGCCGCCGGAATGGGCAAGGCCTTCAGCGCAGAAGGGACCGGCATCGAGGCGATCCACTGGAATCCCGCCGGTCTGGCGACGCTGGGCGGCTCCGAAGTGCTCTTGAGCCACATGGAGAACGTCATCGACCACCGTGTCGAGTTCCTCACCCTCGCCTTTCCCGGCGGAGAGTGGGGCAACTTCGGCCTGAGCCTCTATCTCGATCATCTCGGCGAGGCGATCCCCGAGGTCGACGACGCCGGCGAGGTGCTCGGCACCATCGGGGTGTGGGACAACTTCTGGGGCATCAGCTACGCCACGCCGGTCACCGACGACCTCGACTTCGGCGCCAACCTGAAGCTGCTCATATCCAAGCTGGCCGACGTGGTCGGCTATTCCACCGCCTTCGACGTCGGCATCCGCTGGCGGCCCAGCGAGCAGCTGGCGCTAGCGCTGACCCTGCGCAACCAGGGCCCCAAGCTGCAGTACATCGACGCCTACCAGGCCGATCCGATCGCCGGCCGGGCGGTGCTCGGGGCACGCTACGAGATCCTGAACGACTCGGTGAACCGCTGGATCGTCACCGGCGACCTCTACAAGTCGACCACGGTGCTCGACCAGAGCACCGACCTGCAATGGCGCGAGATCAAGGGCTACCTGGGCACCGAGTTCACCTATCTCACCGAGAGCGCCAACATCGAAGCGCTCTCGCTGCGCGGCGGCTACATCTGGGAGCGCGACGTGCGCACCGAAGGACGCAGCTTCAGCTACGGCATCGGCTTCGAGTGGGGATCGGCGCGCTTCGATCTGGCGGTCGTCGACGACAACGATCTGGAGCAGAAGCAGCTCTTTTCCATCGCCATGGGGTTCTAGGGAATGAAGATGCAAGACCGTTCGACCTGGATGGCACACGCACTGCTGGTCGCACTTTTCACCGGCCCGGCGGCCCGCGCCGACGACGACCCGGGGGCGGGAGCCAAGCGCCCCTTGCTCGCCTTCGCCGCCTCCGCGGCGCTGCCCGGCCTGGGTCAGATCTACGGCGCCCGGCCGCTCTCCGGCGCTCTCTTCCTCGGTGCCGAGACGGTCACGGTCGGCACCTATCTCTACCTGCAGAGCGAAGGCGACTCGCGCGAGATCGACTTCATGCGCTACGCCCAGGCCGAGGCCGGTGCGGCGAGCTCAGCCCCCGACGGAACCCACGATTTCGACAAGTACTACGAAGATCTGATCAAGGAGAGCACCACCTGGGGTGGCGGCTACTTCGGCAATTCCTACGTCAAGGTGATCGAAGGCAACGACGGCTTCGAGACCCTCACCTACCAGGGCGACGCCACCCACTTCTTCGACTGGGAGCCGATCAGCCCGGAGGTTCTCGAGCAGGAGATCGAGTTTCTCGACTACTACGCCGACTTCGACCGGCTGGTGATGCAGAAGATCCTCGACGAGAACCAGAACGATTCCTACAACCAGAAGGCCTGGAAGGATGCCGCCGAGACCAACTTGGCCCCCGACCGCAGCTTCACCGGCGAGCTCTCCGACTTCTTCGACAGCCAGGCGCCGCTCGGCTCCAACGGCAATCTGCGGCGCACCTACGACGAGTACCGCGTGCGCGCCTACGGCGGCACCTGGGCCTGGAACTGGGCCCATCCGGAGGGCGACCAGAAGAGCACCCGGCCGGTCGGCAGCGCGCGCACCCGTGCCGAGGCCAACCTGGCCGAGTACAAGCGCCTGCGCGGCCGCGCCAACGACTCCTACAAGCAGGCCACCTTCGTCGGCGGACTGGCGCTCTTCAACCACGTGGTCAGCTCGATCCATGCCGCCAAGGGTGCGGCCCTCAAGAACCGCGAGCGGCTGGGCGCGCTGCCCGGCGGGGCGCGGCTCGGCCTGGGGGTGAACCCCAGCATCAAGAACCCAGGCGTCGAGCTGCGTTTGACGCGCGCCTTCTGAGCACCCGGCGCGTCATTGGAAGACCTTTGAGACCACTCGCCTTGCTGGTGTCGGTCGCGCTGGGGTGCACGGCGCCAGCGAGCGCCGGGCCGGGCTGGCCCGCGCTGCTCGACGCTCAGCGCCCCCGCTCGATTTCGGTCGATCGGCTGGGGCGGGTCTACGCGGTCGATGCCGCGCGCTCGCGCATCCTGGTGCTCTCCGGCGAAGGCGAGCTGCTGCGCAGCCTGGGACGGCCCGGATCTGCGGCCGACGGGCAGTTCTTCGAGCCTTGCGGCGTGGCGGCCGGAGCCGGGTTTCATATGGCGGTGGCCGACGCCGGCAACGGCCGGGTGGTGCGTTACGCCACCGAGCTCGACGGCCGGGCGCACAGCTTCGATGCCGTGCTGCTCGATCGCGGCGCCCTGGCCGGCGGCCTGTTCCGGCCGCTCGATCTCGACTTCGACCCGGCCGGCGGTCTGGCGGTGCTCGACGGCGAGAGTCGCCAGGTATCGATTCTGGATCCATTTGGCCGCGTCGAGCGCAGCTTTGCCGGTTTCGGCGATCTGCCCGGCCGGCTGCGCGCCCCCTCGTCGATCGCCTACGATCGACGGCGCGGTATCTTCGTAGCCGATCCAGGCCAGATCGTGGTCTTCGACCTCTTCGGGGCCCATCGCGCGGATTGGCCGCTGCCGGGCGCCGCTCACCCGGCGGGAATCGCTCTCGATCACCGCGGGCGCCTCGCCGTGACGCTGCCGGATCGAGGCCGCGTAGTGATCCTCTCGACCGCGGGAGATGTGGCTGAGACCCTCGCCCCCACACCCGAGCCGATCGACGTCGCCTTCGGCCCCGGCGGCCGTCTCTTCGTCCTCGACGGCGGGAGCGGAGCGGTCCACCGCCTGCCGCCCCTGCCCTGACGTGGCGGCGGCGTTGCTCACTTCGCTGCCGGTGCTGCTCGCCACCGCGGTCTCTGCGCAGCCGCCGCCCGCGCCCGACCTCGTGCCCGCCGCGGCGCAACGAGACACGGCGCTGGTGCTGCGCGCCGGGCGCTGCGAGAGCCGCATCGTCGGTGACGGCAGCCGCGGCCCCTACCCCTTGCCCTGCCCCTTCCCGAACCCCGCCACCCTGCGGGTCGTCCGGGCCGGCGCCGCGCTCGCGCCGCGGGTCGGCTACGTCCTCGATCTCGATACCCAGACCCTCAGCCTTCGCCGCCGTCTGCCCCTCGGCGAAGAGATCGAGCTGAGCTACGACTCCTTCCCCTTCGCGCTGCCCCGGCGGCTCGCGGTCCTGGAGCCCGACTCGATCGCGGCGCCCGGCGACTCGGCCCGCTTCGCGCTTCCCGTCTCCGCGCCGGTGCTCAGCCCCGACATCCCCTCGACCCTCTTCCTCACCGGCTCCAAGACCGTCGGCCTGCGTCTCGGCCATGCCGGTGAGCCGGCCCTCGAGCAATCGCTGCGGGTCACCCTCTTCGGCCAGATCAGCGAGCAGATCGAGGTCAACGGCGTGCTCTCCGACCAGAGCCTGCCTTTCCAGCCCGAGGGCACCACCACCGAGCTGGACGAGATCGACAAGGTCTTCGTGGAGGTCCAGGGACCGGCCTTCCGGGCGCTCCTGGGAGATCAGGTGCTGGCCCACGAGCGCGGCGAGTGGCTGCGCTTCGAACGTAAGGTGAGCGGGGCGCTCGCCGAGACCCGCTACGGGGAAGGGGCGGTCGAGGCAGCCGGGACCGTGACCGGGGGGCGCTTCGCCACCATGCGTTTCTTCGGCCAGGAGGGCAGCCAGGGGCCCTACCCCCTGAGCCCGGGGGCCGGCGCCGGGGCGGGCGCGAACGATATCCTGGTGCTGGCCGGCAGCGAGAAGGTGTGGATCGACGGCGTGCCGATGGTGCGCGGCGAGGACCGCGACTATGTCATCGACTACGAGCGCGGCGAGCTCAGCTTCAGCTCGCGGCGGATGATCACCTCCGAGCAAGAGATCGTGATCGACTTCGAGTATTCCGCCGATCGCTACCGGCGCACCCTCTCGCTAGGCCGGGCGCGCGCCGTGGCCGGACCGGCCCGGGCCGAGCTGGTGCTGATGCGCGAAGGCGACGATGCGCGGCGGCCGCTCTTCCGCAGCTTCGACGCCGCCGATCTCGCAGCGCTGGCGGCGGCGGGCGATTCGGCCGCCCTGGCGGTCCGCAGCGGCGCGATCGAGGTGGAGCATGGGGAAGGCGACTACCTGCTGGAGGAGCAGCTCGACGGGCGCGAGGGGTTTCGCTACGCGCGCGGTGCCGGCGACCATCGGGTCAGCTTCAGCGAGGTGGGCAGCGGTCTCGGCGACTACCGCCGCGAGCTGCCCTACGACGCACCGATCTACTACGTCTATGCGGGGGAGGGACTCGGAGACTACGCGCCGGTGATCTTGCTGCCTCTGCCCGAGCGCCTGGAGGTGGTCGATCTCAGGATCGAGACGGAACTCGGCGGCGGCCTCTCGTTGGACGCGGAGGGGGCGCTCTCGCGCGACGATCCGAACCAGCTGGCGGGGCACGACGTGGCGCGCTCCGGGGCGGCGCTGGCCCTCGCTCTCGGGCTCGAACGGCGCGCGCTGGCGCCCGGGCTGGGCGATTGGGGGCGGATCGAAGGTCGCGCGGCGGCCCGGCTCCGGGACGCAGCCTTCCGTTCTCCCGGGCGCGAGCTCGAGCTCGCCACCATCGAGGGCTGGGGCCTGTCGAACACGTTGCAGACCGAGGCTGGGGAGCGCTACGACCTGCTGCTCGCCCACGAGATTCGTCCGTGGCTGCGCTGGGCCGGCACCTGGGGGATGCTCGGCGAGGGGGCGCGGAGCAGGCGGCGGGCGCAAGTCGAAGTGGCCGGCGGCTCGAGCGCCGGGGAGGGCGCCGTGCCCGCCGGTGGCTCCGCGACCGCGGCCGGCTCCGCCGCCGCGGCCGGCTTCGCCGCCGGCGACCGCCGCGGGCCGGGGATCGACCTGCGCCTCAACGACGTCGAGGGGCGGCGCGCCGGGGCGCGCAGCGAGCGCTTCCGCGAGGGGGTCGCCGAGCTGATCTGGAGAGGCGCACGCTTCTCTCCCGTGCTGGGCGCCGAGCGCGAAGAACGGATCGACTCGCTCGCGGTGCGCACTCATTTCGACGACCTGCGCCTGGCCTTCGCCGCGCGGCCCCTGGAGGGGCTCGAGGTCGACGCCGAGCAGCGCTTGCGCTGGGAGAACGAGACTCGCGGCGGATTCGAGCAGCGCCTGGCCCGCTCCAGCACCAGCACCCTGGCGGCCGAGCTGAGCGGCCGCGGCTCCCTCGGACTGCGCGCCGAGGCGACCCACCGCGAGCGGCGCGCCGGCGGCGGCAGCGTGCTCTCCGACCTGGTGCGCGTCGATTCCTCGTTTCTGCCGCGCTCGGGCGTGGTTGCGCTCACCGCCGCCTACTCCTTCTCGGGCGGCGAGGAGGAGCTGGCGGTGGAGCGCTACGTGCCGGCGCGGGGGGATTCCCTGCCGGGGCTCTACAGCTACGATCCGGAGCTCGGCATCTACTACCTCGATCCCGACGAGGGGCAGTTCGCGCGGCTCGTCGAGCGCACCGGAGAGAGGGAGCGGGTGCTCCAGGGATCGGCCGACGCCGAGCTGCGCATCCATCCCGAACGCGGCGCGCAGGCCCCGGCCTGGCTGCGCCAGCTCGCCTTCGAGGGCAGCGCTCGGATCGAAGAGAAGAGCACCAGCGCCGAGCGTTGGAACGTGGCGCTGCTGCGCCCTTCGCGGCTGCGCGTCCCCGGGCTGACCCTGCGCGGCCTGCTCGACGCGCGCGCCGATCTGCTGCTGCACCCCGGCGCGCCGGACTGGGATCTGCGCTTGCGGCTCGCCACCACGCGCAGCCTCGACGACCCGGGCGCCAGCGGCGCCCGCAGCCGCTACCTGCTCTTGCGCTCGGCGCGGCTGCGGGCCCGGCTCGGCGGCGCGGCGCTGATCGAGGCCGAGCTGGGCGTCGACCGCGAGCGAGAGGAGTCGAGCCTGCTGGCGATCGATCAGAGCAGCGAGGGGCGCTTCGCCACCTGGGAGCTGACCCGCGGCCCAGGCCGGCCGCTGGAGCTCTTCATCAAAGGAGAGCTGCGCCAAGACCTGATCACCGAGCGCGGCGCTCGGTCCGAGCTCGACCTGGTCGCGCTCGCTCCCGGCGTGCGCTTCAACCTGCCGCGTCGCGGCCGCGCCGGCGCCGAGCTGGGCGCCGACTGGCTGGCCGCGCCACGCGGCTCGGTGCCGATCAGCCTGCGCGCCGGGCGCGAGGTCGGCATCACCTGGCGGCTGCGGCTGAACGCCGACTACGCCCTCAGCGAGATCGTGACCCTCTCGGCCGACTACCAAGGGGCCGTGGAGCCCGAGAGCGGCATCCACAACCGCGGCAGTGTGCGGGTTTCCGCGTTCTTCTGACGCCTCGAGCTAGCGCGCCCGCCAGCACTTGTTGCCGGGTCCCGCGTAGGCCCCCATGTCGGAGCGCGCGCCGTTGGGATACCACAGCGGCCAGCGCGGATCGTTGTCGTAGATTGCGTCGTGGACCAGCGGATCGCCGGCATCGACACAGTGCGACGCCGGGCTCAGGAGACCGAAGCGACCGCCGCGATCGCGCAGCTGGGGATCGATGTCGCCATTCCCGGATCCGGGCCAGCCGCCCTGCAGGTCGGAGAACACCACCGTCATCCGCGCCCCCGCGTCGCTGATGCCGTCGGGCAGATTGCCCCAGATGATGGAGTTGTGGATCGCGGCATGGTGATCGGCGGAGATCGACAGCCCGCCCCCGGACTCGCGCGCGTGGTTCCCGTAAATCGTGCTGTTGCGCATTGTCGTGGTGCCGTCGCCGAAGACGTAGAGGCCGGCCCCCGAGTCGGCGTGGTTGTCCTGGAGAACACAGTTCTCGAGATCGAGCGTCCGGTCGTCGTGGTAGGTCGCGAAGAAGATCGCGCCGCCCGATCGTCCATAGAGAAAGCTGTTGCGAATAGTGGAGTGGGTGAGGACGCCGTTGGCCGTGCGCAGTGCGAGTGCCGCGCCGTAGTGGTTGGCGATGTTGCCGTCCAGGTGACACCGACTGAGCTCCAACATAGCTCCACCGCGGGCGGCGATCGCCCCGCCCTCGCGCTGGGTTCCGTTGTTCGCCAGGTCACAGTCTCGAAGCACGAGGCTCGCGCCATCCGCCAGGATTCCGCCCCCCGAGTACTCGGCGTGATTGCGCGCGAACATGGTGCCCAGGGCGTCGAGCTCGGAGCCGGGCTGCCGGTGGATTCCGCCGCCGCCGGCTTCGTCCTCGGGTCCATGGGCGGCGTTGTCCGTGATGTGACAGTCGACCAGGGAGAGCGAGTCGTCCGCCATGTAGATCGCGCCGCCTGCACTGGCCGAGTTGGAGGTTATCTGCAGCGCTTCGAGCTGGGGCGCGCTGGATTGCTCGCTGTAGATCGCCCCTCCGAGGTGGGCGGCGTTGGCGGCGATCCGACAGTGTCGGATGGTGGGCCGCGCCCCGGACGCGCAGCCGATGCCGGCACCGCGGGGAGCGCTGTTGAAGCTCAGCTCCGGCGCCCAGATGGTCGGTGCGGCACCTTCTTCGCACAGAATGCCGGCACCGAGGTCGTGCGGAGCCGGCCCGAGGCGATGTCCCTCGATCACGCAGCGGGAGATCCGCGGCGAGCTGCCGGAGCAGATGATGCCTCCGCCGGCCGTGCTCGATCCGGCGTCGACGGTGAATCCGGCGAGGCGGCTGCCGGCTCCCTCGTCACGAGTGAAGCTCGATCACCATCGGCTGCGCGACACATTGTTGGGAGAAACGGTACAGGGCAGGGCACGCGAAGAGCCGAGGTCGAGAGCGGTCCCTCTCAGAGAGCTTGTGGCCCCATGGGCCTGCGGACTCCCACTGCCGACGCGGTGGAGCGCAGCGTACGCAAACGGTGCGCTCATATCGAAACGCCAGATGGCGATATAGTCCCGATTCCGTACGCCCCTTGCTCCAGACCCGGACCAATCCCCGTGTCCTCACGTTTCGCCTGGCTGATCGCGCTTCTCTGCTCGGCCCTCACCCTCCCCGACTCCGCCGCCCTGGAGCTGGCGATCGAGGGGGAGGGAGGGATCGACCGGGGCCGGCTGCGGGCGTCGGCCGACGCCATTCCACAGGGCGCCCCGGCCGATACCGTCGCCGCCCGCCTGCTCCAGGTGTTGCTGGCGCAAGGCCACGGCGCCGCCGAGGTGCGGGTCTTCGGCCCCGACAGCAGCCGGCGCGCCGAGCTGCGGCCCGGACCGGCGTGGCGCCTGGGCCGCGTGCGCTTCGTCGGCTCGGATCTGTTCCGCGCCGACGACCTCGCCGCCCGCCTAGGTGCACGCGCGGGAGAGCGCTTCGACGCCGCCGCCCTGGCCCGCGATCTCACCCGCCTGCTCGACGAGTGGGGGCGCCGTGGCCACCTCTTCGCCCGCTTCTCGCTGCGCCCGCGGGTCACGCCCCAGCAACGTGTCGATCTCACCGTGGTGGTCGACGAGGGTCCACAGGTACGCCTCGGCGAGCTGCGCACCGCCGGCAACGAGGTCACCGCCCAGACCACCCTGGAGCGGGCGGCGGGCTTGCGACCGGGGCGGGTCATCGATCTCCAGCTCTTCCACCAGTCCGGGGAACGGCTGCGACGGCTCGGCTACTTTCGCGAGGTGCGTGGTCCGGTGCTGACCCGTGCCTCACGGCCCGATCTGCTCGACGCCGAGCTGACCGTGATCGAGGCGCCGACCCACTCCGCGGAGGGGCTGCTCGGCTACGCCCCGGCCGCCGCCGGCAGTGGCGCACAGCTCACCGGCTACCTGGAGCTGGCGCTGCACAATCTTTTCGGCAGCGGGCGCGAGCTCGACCTGCGCTGGGAGCGGATCCGCTCCGAGGAGCTGGCGCTGCACCTGCAGTGGCGCGAGCGCTGGCTCTTCGGCTCCGATGCCTCGCTGCTGGCGGGTTTCGAGCAGGTGGTCCAGGACTCCACCTTCCTGGAGGATGCCCTCGCGATCGAGATCGGCTACCCGCTGGGCGGTCGATTCGAGGGATCGCTGCGCTTCGAGCGCCGCCGCGTTATTCCCGGACGCCGCCGAGACGGCCTGGTGCCGCAGCGCAGCCACACCCGGAGCGCCGGCATCGCGCTGCTGCGTGACAGCCGCGACGATCGCTGGAATCCCCGGCGCGGCCTGCTGCTCGAGGGCGACGCCGATCTCGGCCGTCGCGCCTCCGGAACGCTGCTGCGGGCGCAGGCGCGCGCCGAGCTGAGCCTGCCCGCTGGGCGGCGCCGCTCCTGGCTCGCGGGGCTTCGACTGCTGGCTCTGGAGCTCCCCCCGGGGCCGGTGCAGCTTCCCGATCTTTATCGCCTCGGCGGCTCCGGCTCGCTGCGCGGCCAGCGCGAAGACGCGTTGCGGGTGATGCGCGGCGCCCTCACCTCGCTCGAGCTGCGCTTCCACACCGGCCCCGGATCGCGCGTCGCCCTGTTCACCGATGCCGCCTATCTCAGGCGCGCGGAGGCCGCCACCCAGGGAACCCGCTTCGCCTGGCGCCCGCTGATCGGCTACGGCGCGGGCCTGCGCATCGCCTCCCGGGCGGGTCTGGTCGGCATCGACTACGGCATCGATGGGGGCAACTCGCCGAGCGCGGGCAAGATCCATCTTGGCATTCAGAACCGGTTCTGAAGGCGGGCCTGGAAGACCCTCCACGGTAGGTCGTGGATCGCGGACTGATGTAGCCTCTGGCGGCGCCGCGCGCACCGGGATCGGCCCGACATCCGCGCCCCGCACCTCCGACCGGCACCCGACATGGCGTCCTACCTGCGCTCCTTCATGGAGCTGACCCGCCCTCTCAACTGCGCGATCACGGCTTGCGCCGTGGCGCTCGGCGCGCTGCTCGCCGGCGGTTCGATCGAGCCGCGGGCGCTCTTGCTGGGAATGGCCTCGGCGGCCCTGGTCGGGGCCTGTGGCAACATCTTCAACGATGTCATCGACCTGGAGATCGATCGCCTGAACCGCCCCGATCGGCCGCTGCCGAACGGCCGAGTGAGTCGCCGCGCGGCGACTCTCTTCGGACTGCTGGTCGCGGCCGCCGCTCTGACCTGCGCGCGGCGCGTGGGGCCCGTGCACCTGAGCCTGGCCGCGACCGTGTTGGTGGCGCTCCTGGTCTACGACCGCTGGCTGAAGCGCAGGGCGGTGGTGGGCAACCTGGTGGTCAGCGCGGCGGCCGCGGCGGCGCTGCCCTATGGCGGGCTGCTGGGCGCCGACTGGACCGCGACCCTGGTTCCGGCGCTCTTCGCCTTCTGCCTGCACATGGCCCGCGAGATCGTCAAGGACGTCGAGGATATGGACGGCGACCGGCTGGTGGGGGCGCGCACCTTGCCGGTGCGCATCGGCCGCTACCGGGCGCTCTCGGTGGCGATCTACTGGCTGCTGGCCTGCGTGGCGCTGACCCCGGTCCCGCATCTGCTCGGCATCTACGGCATGGGCTACATGCGCGTGGTGGTGTTCTTCGACGCCGGCTGCATCGCGACCATGATTTCCTTGCACCGCAACCCCTTCCGCGGCGGGCTCTCGAGCGCTTCTAACAGCCTCAAGGGGCTGATGCTCTTGGGGATCCTGGCGGTCTTCTTGGGTTGAGCGAGCACAGCGATCGCAAAAGCGGTCGATTCCGCCAATGGGGACTACCATTTGACGCGGCAGAAGAGCTTGATGTACAAGCACCCCATGTTCAGAGGACACGCTGGGGCGTGGCCAAGAGGTAAGGCACCGGATTTTGGTTCCGGGGATCGCAGGTTCGAATCCTGCCGCCCCAGCCATACTCCGCCGCCTAATTCGTGACCGAGCCGTGCGAATCTTGGCCTTGGTCGAGGCGCCGCGCCGATTCGAGCGCAGGCGTAGTGGAACTACGTCGAGCATCGAATCGGAGCGAGCAACGAAGGATAAGGCCAAGAGGCGCATGGCGAATCGCGAATTGGGTGGCGGATCATGGCTCAGCCAGTCCGCCTCCGCGCGCAAGGCGCGGAGCATCGGACTCGCTCTTCTGCTCATCTTGGCGAGCGCCTGCGATCCGAGCCCGAAACCGCTTCTTGCGACGAGTGGGCAGCAACCTGTCCCCCCCGCCTCCGAGATCGAGGCATCTGGCACGCCCAGCGCCCGGCCAAGTGGGGCGGCCAGGATCGTCGAGGGGAAGCTGCAATCGGGGCAGAGCCTCTACCAGGCGTTGCTGGCGCACGAAGGGGTGCGGCCGGGGACCGTCGATGCGCTCTTGGCGGCCGCGGCACCGGTTCGGGATCTGGCGCGGGTGCGGCCGGGGGAGCGCTATTCCCTGGCGCTCGATGGCGAGGGCGAGCTGCTGGAGTATCGGCAGTGGGGAAGTGCGCTGCGGAGTCTGGTGGTGCGCCGCCGAGACGAGCGCGGCCTGTCGGCCGAGATCGAGGAGGCCGACGTGGAAGGGCGGCGGCGTCGGGCCTCGGGGCGGGTCGATGGCAGCCTGTGGCAGGCGGCGACCGACGCCGGCATCGCGGCGGAGATGGTGATCCGTCTCACCGATGTCTTTGCCTGGCAGATCGACTTCCTGACCGAAACCCGACCCGGCGATTCCTTCGATCTGCTCTGGGAGGAGCTGGTGGTCGACGGCGCGGTGGTGGGAACGGGCGAGCTGCTGGCGGCTCGCTATGTCAACCGAGGCCGGATCGAGGAGGCGCTGCGTTACCAGACCACGGAAGGCGAGGTCGACTATTTCGATGCCGAGGGTCGCTCGCGTCGCCTGCAGTTTCTACGCAGCCCGCTCAACTACCGGCGCATCTCCTCGGGCTTCTCGCGCTCCCGCCTGCATCCGATCCTGAAGCGCGTCACGCCCCACCTGGGGATCGACTTCGCCGCCGATCGCGGCACGCCGGTGGTCGCCTCCGGCGAGGGCAAGGTGGTGTTCGCGGGACGCCGAGGACCGAACGGCAACATGGTCGAAATCCGGCACGGCTCGATCTATCGCACCTACTACCTGCACCTGGGGAGCTTCGCGCGCGGTGTGCGCAACGGGGCCGAGGTGTCGCAGGGTCAGACCATCGGCTTCGTCGGCAGCAGCGGCCGCTCCACCGGTCCCCATCTCGACTACCGCATGAAGCGCCACGACACCTTCGTCAACCCGCTGAAGGAGACCTTTCGCGAGGTGCGCGGAGTGCCTGAGGCGGAGATGGCGCGTTTCGCCGACGTTCGCGGCGAGCTGCTCGCGGAGCTCGATGGGGGGCGCCGCTCGCCCGCGTCGGCGACGCACGCCGCGGTGGGGCCTTGATCGGATGAAGGCGCCGCGGCTGCTGCTGCTCGATCTCGGCAACACCGATCTGGTGGTGGTCGACTGGCGCGAGGGCACGGTGCTGGGTCAAGGCAGGGTGGCGGGCGCCGAGCTCGACACGCGGAGACCCGCGAAGATCGGCGAGCAGATCGGCCGGGCGATCGGCGGGGCGGCGGGTCCCTACGAGGGCGCGGCGTTGGTTTCGGTGGTGCCGGGCAAGAGCGCGGCGCTCGCCAGGGCGGCGGCGGCTCTGAGCGGATGCTCGGTGGTAGTCGCCGATCATCGCGTGCGGCTGCCGATCCGGCTGCGCTACGACGATCCGGCCTCCCTGGGCCCGGATCGACTGGTGAACGCGGTGGGCGCCTGGCGGCTCTGTCCCGGTGGGGCGATCGTGGTCGACGCCGGCACCGCCACGACCTTCGAAGTGATCGATGAGCGAGGCGAGCTCCTGGGCGGACTCATCGCCCCCGGCCCCGACCTGGGCGCCCGGGCCTTGGCCGAGCACACCGCGCGGCTGCCCCTGGTGAGCGTGCGCCCGCCGGGCGCGGTGGTCGCCACCAGCACCGAAGACGCGATCATCTCGGGTCTGTTTCACGGCACCGCCGCCCTGGTGGAGGGACTGGTCGCGCGGATTCGAGCGGAGCTGGGCCGCGAGCTTCCCGTGATCGTGACCGGGGGCTGGGCGGAGGGGCTGCTCGACGGCCCCGACCTGGGTGCGCGCTGCGAGCCCTGGCTGACTTTCATCGGGCTGGCCGAGTTGTGGGAGCTGAATCGGCCCTCGCCCGACAGCGCTTGACATCGACGGGCGGGCGGCCAACCATCCGCCGAATCTGTGTCGCCGGGCTTTTGTCGCGAGGCATCCTTGCTGGTAGTCGTTCTCTATATCTCGGCCATCGCCGGCCTCGCGCTCTTCGGCGCCCATCGCTACTTCCTGCTGGCTCTCTATCTGCGGCACCGGCGCCGGCTCCCGCGTGAGCCGCGGGCCGGGAGGGCGCGTGAGCCTCGGGTCACCGTGCAGCTCCCGATCTACAACGAGCGGCACGTGGTGGAGCGGCTGATCCGTGCGGTGGCGGCCTTCGACTACCCGGCCGATCGCCTGGAGATCCAGGTGCTCGACGATTCGACCGACGACACGCCTGCGATCGTGACGTCCCTGGTCGCCGAGCTTCGCGCCACCGGCGTCGACATCCACCATCTGCACCGGCCCCGCCGCGCCGGCTTCAAAGCCGGGGCACTGGCCGCCGGCATGCGCAGTGCGCGCGGCGAGCTGCTGGCGATCTTCGATGCCGACTTCTTGCCGCAGAAGAGCTTCCTGCGCCGCGCGATCGTCCATTTCGCCGATCCCGAGGTCGGCATGGTGCAGGCCCGCTGGGGCCATCTGAACCGGGACTACTCGCTCTTGACTCGGGTCGCCGCCTTTCTGCTCGACGGCCACCTGATCGTCGAGCAGACCGCTCGGCACCGCAGCGGCCGGTTCTTCAACTTCAACGGCACCGCCGGCGTCTGGCGGCGCGCCGCCATCGAGGCGGCGGGCGGCTGGTCGCACGACACTCTGACCGAAGATCTCGATCTCTCCTACCGGGCCCAGCTCGCAGGCTGGCGCTTCGTCTTCCTGTCGGATCTGGTGGTGCCGGCGGAGCTGCCGGTGGAGATGAGCGCCTACAAGACCCAGCAGCATCGCTGGGCGAAGGGCTCGGTGCAGACCGCGTGCAAGCTCCTGCCGCGGGTTCTGCGTTCCGATCAACCGTTGAAGAGAAAGGCCGAGGCGCTCTTCCACCTCTGCGGCAACGTCTCCTATCTCTTGATCCTGATCCCCTCGCTGGTGGCCTTGCCGATCTTGCCGCTGCGCCATCAGCTCCTGGGTGGGTGGGCGCTGGCGCTCTACGCGCTCTCGTTCCTGCTGGCCACCTGCTCGGTGCTGGTCTTCTATACGGTCACCGCGCGCGACGCCGGAGAGCGTTTGCGCTTTCGCTGGATCGTGGCGATCATGTCGCTTGGCATCGGTCTGTCGCTGAACAACGGCCGGGCGGTGATCGAGGCGCTCTGCGGGTCGCGCGGCGAGTTCCACCGCACGCCGAAGTACCGTGTCGAGTCACCTCGCGACTCCTGGCGCGGCAAGGCCTACGCCGGAGCTCGCGACGCGCTCGGCCTGGGGGAGTTGGCGCTGGCGATCTACTTCACGGCGGCGATCGCGTTCGCGGCGGGCGCGGGCTACTGGGGCTCGATCCCCTTCCTGCTGCTCTTTCAGACCGGCTTTCTCTATGTCGGCTTGACCAGTCTGCGTCCCGAGCTGGGTCTGCCGCGCGCACTGCGCCGCCACTCCCAGAGGGCGCAGGCGAGCACCGGCAGGTAGACGGCCCAGGGGGCCCAGGCGGCCGGTCGCCACGGCCCGCCCGCGGCGCAGCCGTGCAACACCTCGTAGGCCACGGGCACCGTGGTCGCCAGCACGAAGGGCCAGGCCCACCCGGCGAGGGCGGCGAAGGGTAGGAGCCAGAGCACGTACCAGGGATGCACCACCGGCGATCCGAGGATCAGCAGCGCCAGCAGCGCTGCGGCCGCGGCGACCGGAGGCACGCGCCGCGCCCAGACGATGGCCGCCCCGAGAACGAGCGCGGCGACCAGCAGCCAGCGGGCCGCGGCCTCCCCCGCGGCCAGTGCCAGCAGCGGGTGGAGGGCGCCGTTGAAGCGCCACGTCGTGGCGTAGACCGAGAGTCCCTCGAAAAGTCGAGCCCCGGCGCCGGCGAAGGGGAGGTAGCAGAGCGCCGTCAAGGCGAGGGCCGCCACCGCCGCCCTCCACCCTTGGCGTCGGGCCAGGGCGGGGAGCAGCAGAACGCCGAGCATCTTGGTGGCGATCGCCGCGGCCGTCGCGGCGCTGGCCGCGATCGCTCGGGAGCCGGGTCGCTGCGCCAGCAGGGCTCCGGCCAATGTCCAGAAGAGCGCCACGGAGTCGACGTGGCCGTTGCCGGCGCTCTCGATCGCGGCCAGGGGGCACCAGCCGTAGAGCAGCGCCGCGCGGCGCCCGCTGTTCCCGCCGCCGACCAGCAGCAGCATGACGATGCCGAGGCTGAACAGGCCGCTGATCGCCTTCATCGCCCAGGGGGAATGCCAGAGCTTGTCGACGCCCCGGAAGAGCAGCTGCGCCAGGGGTGGATAGATGGTTCGGATCGACTTGTGATTGACGGCCCGCCACAGCGGGTCGCGCAGGGGTTCCAGGGCGGCATCGTCGGGAGGGTGGAGGAAGGGACTGATTCCGGCGGACTGCACGCGTCCGTCCCACAGATAGCGGTAGAGATCATCCGAAAGCGTGGGGGGAGCGACCCACTGCAAGAGATGTGCGGCGAGCGCCACGAGGAGGATCGCCCGCGCGCCGGGCGGGGCCATCGAGCGCTCGAGCCAGCGCAGCGGAACCAGCGAAGCGAGGAGTGCGACAGCGATCCAGGCCGCGATCGGAGCCCCATGCCAGGCCAGGGCCGCCAGCGCCGCTTGCAGCAGGATCAGCGCTGTGGCGAGGAGCGCGACTCGGCGGACCCTCAGAATTCCAGTCCCAGAGGCTCATCCGCGGCGGGCGCGCTCAGCTCGGCGGTCTCGGTGAGGGGGTGGCGGCAGGCGAGCGTGGGCTCGCTGCCGGGAAGGAAGACCTCGGAGCGGCTCGAAGGACAGTGCACGCCGCGCCGCTGCCCGGTCACCGGGCAGATCTCCGCCGAGACCACGCCGTCCGGCACCGGGAAGTCGAGCACCGCTTTCCCCTGCAACGCCCGCTTCATGAACTCGGTCCAGATCGGCAGCGCGACCACGCTGCCGGCCTGCTTCTTGCCGAGCGTGGTGCGGTCATCGAAGCCGACCCAGACGCCGGCCAGCAGCTCCGGCGTGAAGCCCATGAACCAGGCGTCGACGTAATCGTCGGTGGTGCCGGTCTTGCCGGCGGCCGGTCGCTTGAATCCCCAGGCCCGGGCCGGCTTGCCCGTCCCCTCCTCCATCACCGAGCGCAGCAGACTGGTGACCAGGTAGGCGATCGGCTCGCTGAGCACCGCCCGGCGCCGCGGGCCGTGCTCCTCGAGCACCCGGCCGGAGGCGTCTTCGACGCGAACGACTCCGTAGGGTTCCACCAGCACGCCGCTGTTGGCCAGGGCGGTGTAGACCCGCACCATCTCCCAGAGCGTGATATCGCCCGCACCGATCGCCAGCGAGGGGACCGGCGGCAGCGGCGACTCGATGCCGAGCGAGCGCGCCAGCGCCACGATCGGTTCGATGCCGATGTCGAGCGCCAGGCGGATCGTCGCCAGGTTGCGTGAGAGCATCAGTCCGGTGCGCAGGGTGATCGGCCCCAGGAAGGTCCGGTCGTAGTTGTGCGGCTCCCACAGCTCGTCGCTGCCGGTGTCCATCACGATCGGGCCGTCGAGCACGATATCGGCGGCGGTACGTCCGAGCTGGAACGCGGTCGCCATGACGATCGGCTTGAAGAGCGAGCCGACCTGGCGCGGGGCCTGGACCGCGCGATTGAACTGCGATTCGGTGAAGTCCCGGCTGCCGACCAGGGCCAGCAGTCGGCCGCTGTGCGGATCGACCGCCATCAGCGCCCCCTGCACATAGGGGCTGTAGTTGCCGCCGAAGGTCTCCCCGGCCTCGATCCGTTCCAGGTAGGAGGCGCGTGAGACCTCGTACTCCTTGCGGGTCTCCTGAGTGGCGAGCCCCTTCTCCAGCTCCTCCTGGGCGGCGGCCTGCAGATCGGCATCGATGGTGGTGAAGATCCGCAGTCCACCCTGGTGGACCAGCGCCGAGCCGTAGATCGGCTCCAGGCGCCGCCGCACCCACTCGGCGACGTGGGGGGCACGGCTCTGGTGTCGCGGACTGGGATCGAGCTCGAGCGGAGTCGCGCCGATCTCGCGGGCCGACTCGGCATCGAGGCGCCCGAAGGCGACCATCGACGCCAACACCGTGCGGCGACGGTCGACGGCGGCGTCGGGATGGAGGATCGGCGAGAACGATCCGGGATTGCCGGGCAGCCCCACCAGCAACGCGGCCTCGGCCAGAGAGAGCTCCTCGACATGCTTGGAGAAGAAGCGCAGGGCGGCGGCCTCGACGCCGTAGGCGCCGTGACCGAAGTAGATCTGGTTGAGGTAACGCTCCAGGATCTCGTCCTTGGAATAGGTCCGCTCGATCTTCAAGGCGAGCAGCGCCTCTTTGATCTTGCGCGACCAGACCCGCTCGTGCGTCAGGAAGAGGTTGCGCGCCAGCTGCTGAGTGATCGTACTGCCGCCCTGCCGGGTCGCCCCCTCCCGCAGGTCGCTGAGCGCGGCCCCGGCGATGCGGTGGAAGTCGATGCCGGTGTGCTCGTAGAACTTGCGGTCCTCGGTGGCGATCAGGGCGTCGATCAGATGCTGGGGGATGCGATCGAGCGACACCAGGAGCCGTTTCTCTTCGAAGAACTCGCCGAGCACGGTCTCCTCATCGGCGGCATAGACCTTGGAGACCAGCGAGGGGCGGTGGCCCTCGACTTCGGCCAGCGAGGGCAGGCCTTGCAGGTAGACCACCAGGAAGCCGGCGCCCACGCCGCCCAAGAGAGCGACCAGGGCGAAGAGGCTCAGAGCGATCCAGAAGCGAAGGCGTGGGTTCTTCGCGCTCATCGGCCGTGTACTCCTTGGGTTTCGGGTCCCCGTGCTCGACTCGATACGCTCCGCGGGCGGGTGGGTCTCAGGGTCGGGGGAGAAGACGCCGCCAAGGGTAGTGCAGCGCTCGACCCGGCGCGACAGGCCTGGACTGGGTCCGACCGGGCACTGCGCCAGAGTCCGCTGCGCACTGCGCGATATCGCTCTGCCGGCAGCGCAGCGAATCCGGCGACTGCGGCGCAAGTGTCTGTAAGGAAAGGAGTCAGGCTCTCCATCGTGCTGGCACCAACCTTGCATTTCGTGAAGGCGCACCTATTCACCGATCCGGAATGCTCGCGTTCGGGGAGCTCTCCGAGCGAATCCCGGCGGGCGGGCCGGGGTCAGGAGCCGCCCCTCGCCGGGGTGGTTCGGCGCCGCGCCATCCGGATCGCCAACCGGGGGCGCGCCGCGGCGCGCGATCATCGGACGAGCTGAATCGAAATGGGCTCCGTGCAAGACAAGAGGGCGAAGGTCGAGCCGGCCCGCGCTGAGGTGCGGGTGCAAGGCTATGTGCGCCACCTGATCACCGGCGCTGGCGTGGCGAACGCGATCGTGACCCTGGCCGACGCCGCGGATCATCCGCTGGCGACCACCGAGACCATGGAAAACCACCACCGCACTGGCTACTACGAGATCAAGCTGGACCGGTCGGTGTTGGGAGTGCACAGGATCGATGTCGCAAAACCCGGGCTGCTGGGGGCATCAAGGCGGGTCGAGCTGACCGGGAGCGGCCAGTACGACGTGAGCTTCAGCGTCGTTTGAGCGTTGGTGGCCGGGGGGGGGGGGGCGCCCCCCCAATGGGTGAAGACGGGCATCTCGTACCAGGGCTTTCCGCCGGGCGGCTCTTGGGGGGTTTGGCTGTGGGGGGGGGGGGGGGGGGCGCGCCCCCCAAGTGGTTGCGTCTCGCGAACTTGGTGGCGCGCGGCAAAAAAGAGAGCCGGGATGGTCGTTTTTTGGGGTTGACCGCGGTGGGGGACCGCCCCTACGCTGCGCCTCCCGCTCGAGAGAAGGTCGCTCCGCAAGGCGCGACTGGAAGGGCAAAAGAGTTCGAGAAAGAGCTTGACGGTCAAGAAAGCACTCCGATAAGCTCCGACCTCTTGGCCCAAAAAAGCCCTCGAAGGGCGGCCAGCCTCGCAAGAGGCCCCACAGATCTTTTGACAGTTTGATAGCGTGCAGCGAGCTCCTAAGTCATGTCGCTGTGTTCGACTTCGGTCGAGCAGCGGCCTTTGAGAGACGGCACAGACACAAGTCTGTGACCAAACTTATTGCGGCACAACCGTCCGTAAGAAGCGGGGATGAACAGAGTGCGAGCGCCAACGGCGCGAGCAGTCTGGACCGTCCCAGCCATTGGGGCGATCGAACCGCGAACGTCGAAAGCGCAAGCAGCCTACACCGACCCAGCCAATGGGTCGATCAAGCTGCGAACGCCGAAGGCGGTCGCCAGCTTCAATCGACCCGATTGTTACGGCGGAACGCCCGCAATAATCGAGATTCCACAACGGAGAGTTTGATCCTGGCTCAGGACGAACGCTGGCGGCGTGCTTTATACATGCAAGTCGTACGCGAACGCTCTCTTCGGAGAGTTAGTAGAGTGGCGAACGGGTGAGTAACGCGTGGGTAACCTGCCCTCGAGCGGGGGACAACACCTCTAACGGGGTGCTAATACCGCATGACATCGAGGTTCGGCATCGTTCCTCGATCAAAGGTGGCCTATCCTTGGAAGCTACCGCTTGAGGTTGGACCCGCGTTCCATTAGCTAGTTGGTGAGGTAACGGCTCACCAAGGCGGCGATGGATAGCCGGCCTGAGAGGGCGATCGGCCACACTGGGACTGAGATACGGCCCAGACTCCTACGGGAGGCAGCAGTAGGGAATATTGCGCAATGGGCGAAAGCCTGACGCAG
>CAZBBK010000075.1:0-26107 GCA_964490075.1 uncultured Gemmatimonadota bacterium
TCCTCGATCGGAATCGCTAGTTACGACCGGATTCCGGCCTTGATGCTACGACGCCTTCGCCTCTCCTCTCCCGACGGTGTCGTTCCGCTGGCGTTTCGATCGGGAGCTTCGCCGCCCGGAAAGCGCCCGGAACGCCTCCCATCGGGCCCATGCCCATGCCCATGCCCGATTCGGGCAACGGAGTCGGGCAGGGGCAGGGGCAGGGGCTCGCGAAGAAGTCCAGTCGAGACCGCCCCCCCACCCGCGCATGGAGCCCCGGAAGCCGGCGGACTCTCGCGGGGCCCGCGGTTCTTTGCGGAGTGCGTCGCGCGAGACGCGCTATATCGAAACGCTAGGGATCCAGCCCCACTCTTGACAGTCCCAGAAGAAGGTCCGTGCGGCGGCGAGCTCTGCCGCCATTGTCCGGGGTGACAAGAGCTGGCCGCCGCGTGGGTGGTCAATCCCGCGGGCGGTGTAGTCGCCGACCTGCATGCGACACACGGCGGCGACATACTCGGCGCAGATGTCGCGCGTCCACTGCTCGGGGGACTCGACTTCTGCGTGGTGGACACCGAGCCAGCGGCCGAGCTTGTAGAGGTGGAGCCTGAGGTGGTCCCTGCTTTCCAGCGTGGAAGTGCGGCGCCACCGCTCGACCCACTCGGCCCAGGCGGAGGCGACACCTTTGTTGATGCGCTGGTCCGTCCCATCCCGCGGGGGATGCGCGACAGGCAGTGGTGCGACGAGGATGCCGTCGAAGGCCAGGGCTTTGGCGAGCTGGAAGTACAGCGATCGCTTTGCTGGAGCGGCGGCTCGGCGCGGTTGCGACGCGACTCCGACAGGAACAGCGGTCCCCGCTTCCGCGACAGGTCGCGACGACGAGCGAGGTACGCGGCGAGCAGCACGCCGGTCGTTTCGGAGTAGGGCAACACCCGATCCTGCCTGCTCTTGCTCGTTTCGGCGCGGACGCGGAGCAGCCGATGGGCGGGCTGGACGTCGCCGGACTCCAGACCGCAAAGCTCCTCCCTTCGCAGCGCGGCATCGTAGGCCAGCGCAAGCATACAGCGATTGCGGATCCCCTCCTGTCGGGCCTCGTCGAGCAGTCGACGCCACTCCTCGTCGGATGGGAGCCACGGAAGGCGCTTGCGACGAGCAAGCAAGCCGCGCTCGCCCTTGCAGGCGAAGCCCTTGCCGGCGGTGTACCGACCCCGACCCACGGGATTGGTGTCTCGCTGTCCCTCCTCGATGAGGAAGTCGAAGAAGAGTCGGATCGCCGTGAGGCGCTGCTGCATCGTGGCGTTGGACAACCCGGCACCTGAGTCGAGCGCGACCACACCCTTGCCTCGGGGGCCGGGACGGCTGCGCAGGTCACCCACGTAGCTCGCCAACACCCCTCGATTCGCGCCTACCGCGTCGACCTCGGTCCTCTCGCACCAACACAGGAAACCCTCAAGGCCCCGCCCATACGCCTCGACCGTGTTGGCGGCCAAGCCGAGCATGTGCTGGATCTCAAGCCACTTCTTGCCCTCCGGAGTGCCGTGCACCCTCGGAAAGCGGTCCCAACGGATCTCGTCGAAGCGACTGGCCATGACACTCCTTGGTGCAGCCCCTCCGGCGGCGGTGGGGGCTGATTCCAAGCAACGCATATGATGGTTGGATTGCGCGCGTAGCGTTCGTCCATGAGGCGAAAAAAAGATGTTGCAGTGTTCTGGATTGAGATTGAGATAACCAAGCTCATCGATGAGAAAAAGGTCGAAGCGCACGAGGTGGTTCAGCAATCGCTTGGTCGAACGATCGGCCAAGCTGGTGTACATCTCGTCGAAGAGATCGCTCGCGCCTTTTCACCGGATGCGTTGGACTTGACGACTTCGAACGTGGGAGGGCTGGGCGTTGCCGTCAACCCCGTTTCTGGGACTTGACCGGCGTGTCGTTCTGGAGTCGGGCGGGGCATGGGCACGCGAAGAAGCGTGGTCGAGACCGTCCCCTACCGCGCACGCCGCGCTCCCCCGCGCCCGCGCCCGGCCCCGACACAAAGCCCAGCTCCGCGCCCGGAACCGCGAGTATGGAGGCGTCGACGAATGGATCGAGGGCCGGGTCTGTTTCGAGATGGGCACCCGCCCCACGCCTGCGGACTGGCCCGATCCGCGGGTAGTCCCGCGGTTCCAACAGAGCAGAGTCAGGCTGTGAGCAGGGCCGCGGGAATGACGGCGATGCCGTCTTTTCGCCTGTAGGCTTCTTTGCCGGTGGTGATGATGCCGGCGTCGAGGAGGTCGGTGCCGATCGACTTGGCAAGCCACTCGAGGTGACGGGTGTCGGCGGCGTCGATGGTCGCCGCGAGCTTCACTTCGAGGGCTACGATTCGACCGTCGTCTCGTTCGATGATGAGGTCGATCTCGCGTTCGCCGGCTCTGGTGCGCAGGTGTCGGACCCGTGCTTCGTTGGGCTGCGCATAGGTCCGCACCGAGAGGGTGACGAGCGACTCGAAAAGGGCGCCGAAGAGGGTGCCGTCGCGGGGGATCTTCGGCCCCGCTGGGGCGCCGTCCAAGAGTGCATCCGCGTTGATGCCGAGCAGGCGAGCGGCGAGGGCCGGGTCGGCGAGCTGATGCACGGGGGAGGCCGCGAGACGGCGAAGACGATTTCGGGTTGGTGCCCACGCGGGCAGCTCCTCGATCATCCAGAGTTGCTCGAGGGCGGCTCGATAGGGGAGAGTCGTGCTCTTGGCGGATTTGTCGCTTTCTCCGGCCGAGGCGGCGTCTCGGATCGACTCGTAGGAGGCGGTCGTCGACGATGCGGCGGCATAGGCGGTAAGCCAGCGGCGCAGGGCTTCCCGGTTGCGGACTCGGTGACCGACTTCGCTGAAGTCACGCTCGAGGATGCGCTCGAGGTAGCCGTCGAGTTGGGCGCGGAGGAGGCGGCCGGAAAGGGCGCGAATGGCGGGGAACCCGGAGCGCACGATCTCATCCGCGTAGTCCGCCAGGGTGAGCCGGGTGGTGCCCTCGAGCTCTGGGCGGCTGCCGGTCAGGAGATCAGCGAGTCGTATGGTCGGGGATTCGATGCCGCGCTCGGCCAGTGACATGGGGCGCATGCGAAGGGTGACGATGCGCCCGGCGCCGGAGTGGGTGGGAGCCTCGGCGGGAGCGGCGGAACCGGTGAGGAGGAAGCGGCCCGGGCTCGGTTTCTGGTCGACCGCGCGCCGAACGAGATCCCATGAAGTGGGGAAGCGTTGCCACTCGTCGACGAGGACCGGCTGGGCGCCGGCGGTGAGACGTTCCGGGGCGGCTTTGATGATCTCGAGTTGGCCTGGGTCGTCGAGACGACGCACCGTCGCTGCTCGGCGTAGGGCCGTCTCCGTCTTGCCGACCGCTTTGGGGCCTTCGAGGGAGATCGCCGGCAAGCCCTCGATCAGCCCGTCGAGCTCCGCATCGACGATTCGCGGGAGGTAGTCCATGGGGCTAGACTACCAAAAGGACGGCATCTACGCTACCGATCGGACGCCATCTGCCGGTCGTTTCGGACGTCCGCACTCCTCGGGGCGCGGCAAGCGATACGAGCTTCCTGGGATCGCGGACTATTTCAAAAGCACCACCCGCCGCGACCAGCGCTGCGAGCCGCTCTCCAGCAGCATGACGTAGACACCCGAGGCCGCCGAGCGCCCGCTCTCGGTCCGTCCGTCCCAGACCACCCGGTGCTCGCCGGCGCTCAACGAACGGTTCAGCAGCTGCGCCACCTTGCGGCCGGTGATGTCGAGCACCGTCAGCCTGGTAGCTCCACTACGGTCGAGGTGGAAGCTCACGGCAGTGCGCGGATTGAAGGGATTCGGGGCGACCCGCAGCCGAGCGCCGCGCGCCGCGGGAGGTGCGTCTCCCTCGTCGGCCAACCCCACCGGAACCCCCAGCTCGCCGAGCACTTGCAGGAACCAGGCCCGGGCGCCGGAAGGCCTCATGTAGAAGAGCGGCACGCCCAGGGTGTAGACGTCGCCGGCTCCGTCCGAGCCCGGGTGGCGCAGCGCCACCGGCCGACCCTGCAGCGAGGTGTCGCCACTGGCACTCACGAACGAGAGCAGCGGCTCGGCGCCCGCCGCCGGCTCGATGATCTCGGCCATCGGCATCGTCCCATCGGGCCAGAAGCGCTCCCACACCCGCAGCGCCGAGTAGCCGGGCGCCTCGGGATCGGCGCCGGCGAAGTCCTCGGGCACCACTCTCGTCACCTGGTCGATTCCCAGAATCTCGCGGCCGAAGCTGCCCTCCTCGAAGGTGCCCGGGAGCTCATCCACGAGCGATCCGATCTCGGTCCAGGTCGAAAGCAGCAGGTGGCCGCCGCGGGTCTGGTAGGAGCCCAGCAGATCGCCGTGCTCCTCCAGCTGCAGAATGACCGGATCCTCGCCCATCCAGATCACCGTCGAATGGCCGCCCAGATCGGCAATGCTCAGCTCGCCGTGCTGCGCCAGATCGAGCTGCTCGTAGTCGGCGCCCTTCAGGTAGACGTCGATCAGGCTGTCCTGCACCGCCTCCTGCAGGTTGCCGTCGATCGTCTCGTCGATCACCAGCACGCCGCCCTCCAGGGTCAGCGGGGCATCGGCCGCCTCCGGCATCCACCAGCTCAACCGGTCGTCGTCGTCCAGCGCTGCCACCGACACGTGGACCAGCTCGTTGGCGCTCAGCCCGGTGATGGTCGCCGTGGTGTCGGCGATCTCCCGCTCCTCGGTGGGCACGCCGGAGATCGCCCCCCAGCGCAGCAGATAGCGTTCGGCGCCGAGGACCGCGGGCCAGCTCGCCACCAGGGTCGACCCGTCGCCGGCGTCGGTCAGCTCGATCGAGGGCACCGGCGCCGGGTAGCCGGCGGTGACCAGCGCCATCGCCAGGCCCACGCGCGTCACCTCGGCGCAGTAGTCGATGTCGAGGCGCCACATCTCGTCGCTCGAATGATGCCAGCCGCCCCAGTTGAAGTCGGCCTCGATCAGGTTCACCGCCGGATGGCCGTGCTGCGAGAACGAGTAGTGGTCGGAGTTGCTGGGCCAGCCACCATCGACCCAGGTGTGGTCGGAGTAGGTGTCGACCACGGCGCGCACCAGGTGCGTCTCGATGATGCCGCTGCCTCCGACCTCGATCTCGTCGCCGCCCTGCGGGTCATGGGCGACCATGTCGAGGTTGATCATCAGCCGCACGGTTTGACCGAGGGCCTCCATCGAGGACGCCATCCGCTCGCTGCCGAGCAAACCCAGCTCCTCGATGGTGAAGGTGGTGAAGCGCAGCGTGCGCGGCAGCGACAATCCCGCCGTCAGGCGAGCCATCTCCAGCACCGCCGCGGTTCCCGATCCGTTGTCGTCGGCACCCGGCGCAGGCGCGTAGGGATCGTCGATCGAGGGATAGTCGATCCAGTTGATCGAATCGTGGTGACCGCCCACCACCACCCACTCCGGTGGGGTCGCGTCTCCCTCGAGCTCCACGTAGATGTTGTTGCGTTGGAATCCCCGCAGCCCCACGCTCTGCAGGACCGGATCGTAGCCGCCGAAGGACTCGAACTTGCTCTCGATCCAGCTTTCGGCCGCCACCAGGGAGTCCGAGAAGGTGAAACGGTTGTCGAAGGCCACCAGGCGCTCCATGGTGGCCCGGATCGAGTCGGCGCTCACCCGCGAAATCAGCAGCGCGATCATCGGGTCGTAGGGCACGTGGGCGTAGCCGGACGCCGACTCGACGGCGGCCAGGAACTCCGGGTCCGGAGGGACCGAAGGGCAGGCGCCGAAGTCGGCCGCGGCGGCCGATGACAGAGTGCCCGCGGCGATCGCGGCGGATGCAGTGAAGCGTGGCGCGAAGTACATGGCTCGGCTCTCCTGGCGGGTATGGGCGTCGGCTTCGTACATCCTACGCCTGCACCGAGGCGGTGGGTTCGACAAGGGTTACTCTCTCGGCGAGGCGAGCAACCAACTTGGACCGTCCTATGATCAAGCCCATGGCACGCGCCGCACTGGCGCTTCTGACCACACTCCCGCCGGTCGCCGCCCTGGCCTCGACCACCCTCCGGGTCGCCACCTGGAACCTGCAAGAGGTGGGCGCGGTCGGCTCGCCGCAGTACGACGCGGCGCTGGATGTGTTGGGGCGGATCGATGCCGCCGTGATCGCCGTCAACGAAATCTGGGACGACACCGACGCCGGGCGCCTGATCGATCTGGCCGCCGCGGCGGGTTACCCGCATCGCTTCGTGGCCCCTGGCGGACCGCTGGGCGACATGCGCTCGGCGGTGCTCAGCAAGCACCCCTTCGTCGACGTGAGGGCGCGCAGCTCCGCCGATCTCTCCGGCGATTCCCAGGCCAACGATCTGACTCGCTACTTCATCGAGGCCCGCATCGATCCCCCCGGCTCGGCGCGCGACCTGGTGCTGGTGTGCAACCACTGGAAGGCGAGCTGGGGAGACGACGACGAGTTCCGGCGCGCGGTCGAGTCGCTGCGCGGCGCCCAGATCGCCTCGGCCTTCGATTCCGCCGAAGACGCCTATGTGATCGCCGGCGATCTCAACGAAGAGATCGAGGACGTGCCCCAGTACCCGACCTTCTTCACCAGTCTTCCCGACGGCCTTCCCTGGAGCTACCGGCTGGGCGAGGATCTCTACGAGCTGATGACCACCGAGGGAATCTACAACGATCCCTTCGAGCCGCTGAACGAGCACGCTCAGGCGGTGGACGCCTGGCAGCTGGACGGCCAGGACGCCACCCACCCCAGCACCGGCCAGCGCCTCGACTACCTGCTCATGAGCGCGGCGCTGGTCTCCGGCGGCGTCGCGACCGAGGTCTACGACTCCGCCGACGAGTGGCGCGGCGGAGGCCTGCCGAAGGCGGGTGATCCGCTGGGGGCCGGCACCAGCGCCACCGCTTCCGACCACCTGCCGGTGCTGGCCGACATCGTGGTGCCGGGCACCGGACCGGTGATCCTGCCGCCGCGGATCGAGCGGCACCGCTGGTCGCCGTTGCGCATGCCGTCCGCCGACCCCGAGCTCTCAGAGCGCATCGCCGCCAACCACCAGGCGCTGCGACCCGGCCACCGCGACGAATGGCGCGCGACCCCTCTCACGCCCGAAACCCCCGCCCAGGAGCGCTACGACGTGCTCCACTACACCATCGACATCGACGTCGACCCCGGCATCTTCAGCCGCGACATCGACGGAAGCTGCGAGATCACGCTGACACCGACCCTCGACGCGCTCGACGAGGTGGAGCTCGATCTCGACTGGCGCATGAAGGTCGGCGGCGTGTCGGACTCCGATGGCTCGCCTCTGCCCTACCGGCATCGTCTCGATCGCCTCAGGATCGAGCTCGACCCGGCGCTGGCGGTCGGCGAGGAAGAGACGATTCGAATCGAATACGGCGGATCGCCCCTGACCAACTTCTACGGCTTCGATATCTGGCGCTTGCGGCCGACGCCGGTGGTCTACACGCTTTGTGAGCCGAACGGTTCGCGCACCTGGTGGCCGTGCAAGGACCTCCCCGGAGACAAGGCGACCGTCGACCTGATCATCACCATGCCGCAGAAATATGTCGTTGCCGGAAACGGTCTCCTGGAAGGTGTACGCACCAACGACGACGGCACCAGCACCCACCACTGGTCGACGCGCTATCCCCTCGCCCCTTATCTCGTCGCCTTCACCGCCACCAACTTCGTGCTGATCGAAGACAGCTACGAAATGCTCGGCGGCGGCACCTTGCCCCTACTCTACTACACTTGGCCCGAGGATGTGCGGCGCGCCGAGCGCGACGTGGCGTCGATTCCGGGCATGCTGGCGGTCTTCGAAGAGGAGTGGTTCGGATACCCCTTCCCCGAGGAGAAGTACGGCCACATGGAGACACCCCTGGTGGTCGGCGCCATGGAGCACACCACCATGACCAGCTACGGTCAGGCGCTCTATACCGGGACCGGCTACTTCGACTATGTCGCCGCCCATGAACTGGCCCACCACTGGTGGGGCGACCTGGTGACCTGCGGCACCTGGGACGACATCTGGCTCAACGAGGGCTTCGCCACTTACGCCGAAGCGGTCTATCACGAGTCGTTGGCCGGCTTCGAAGGCTACCTCGATTATATGCGCGCTCTGTCCCGCCCGCGCTTCTACGGTTCGATCTACGCGCCCAACCGGGTCCTGAACGACACCGTTTACGACAAGGGCGCCTGGGTGCTGCACATGCTGCGCGGGATCGTGGGACGCGAAACGCTGATGGAGATCCTGCGGACCTGGGGCGAGCGTTTCGCCCACACTTCACCGGTGACGGCCGACTTCACCGCGCTGGCTTCCGAGGTGGCGGGGCAGGACTTGAGCTGGTTCTTCGATCCCTGGCTCTACGAGATCGGCCGCCCGGACTACGAATACGCCCAGCGCATCCACCCGGCCGGAGAGGAGCGTAGCTGGATCCGGCTGCGGATCGAGCAGCTCCAGGAGGGCGTCGAGGCCTACTCCATGCCGATCACGGTGCGCGCTCGCGCCGACGACGGCACCCACCAGGACGTGGTCGTCTTCAACAGCCGGCGCGCCGAGGAGTTCGGGCTGATGCTCGGGGGACGAATCGTCGACCTGGAGCTCGATCCCGACGACTTCATCCTGGCCGATTTCCAGCGGCGGGATTGGGGCGACAACACTGGAGCGGTGATCGGGCGCTAGAACCCCACCGCCAGATCGAAGCGGTGCGCAGCATCCAGGCCGAAACCGGTGTCTGTGAATGCGTAGCCGACCCGCGCTCCCAGCCTCTCGATCCGCAGATCGAAGCCGCCCGACCACCCTTCGGCGTCGATGCCGAAAGCGCGCCCGGCGCGCAGGCGCAACACCGGCGAGAGCCGCGCGTCGGCGCCGATCTGCACCACGCTGCCCGAGCCGCGCACCAGCGACAGATCGGCGAAAAGCGAGCCATCCAGCCGCCGCCGGAGGGCGGCCGGTGCATCGAGCCGCAGACCGGCCGCCGCGGTGAGCGGCAGGGGATCCTCTCCCGGGCCGAAAACCGGGCCGAGATGGCGCAGCGCGAGGCCGGCGGCGATCGGGCGGCCCTCGGGGGCTGCGCTCAGGCCCAGGTCGAAGCCGACACCGCTGGCCCGGTCGGTGTCGAGGCGCTGGGTCATGCCGCGCAGCGTGATGCCGCAGGCCAGCCCGGCGCGGCGCGGCGGCAGGGGACAGGCGTAGGAGAGGGCCGCGAATACGTCGGAGGGGGCGAAGGAGCCCTCGGGGGACTCGGTCGGGATCTCGCCGCGGCGCTCCAGCGATCCGTAGCCGACGACGGTCAGGGCCGCCGTGAAGCGGCCCGGCGCCAGATCGGTGGAGAGCGAGAGGTGATTGGCGGCGATGTCGGAGAGCCAGGCGGCGCGCGCGACATGCAGGAGAGTGCCGGTCGCGTCGCGAGCGGCGGCGGGATTGACCAGGAAAGCGCCGGCCTCGCCGCGGCTCGCCACGCCGGCTCCGCCGCGGCCGGCGATCGCCGCCCCGACGGGGATTCGAAGCGTGGCCAGGGTCGATTCCTGCGCAACCGCTCCACGCGCCCCCGCTAGGAGCGCTGCCGCCGTCAGCAGTCGAAGCATGCTCATGATCCCCCTCCGACCACCGCCGCTTTGACCACCTGGCGCGCCGAGCCCACCGCCGAGCGGGCCTGCACCAGCAGCAGGTAGACCCCGCGGGGGACTCCATCCAGGTCCCATGCCCAATAATGATCGCCGGGGGCCAGCGCCTGAGGGTCGCGCAGTACGGTCTTCGATGCCAGCTCGCCGCGGGCGTCGACCACCCGAATCGTCAGCGCGGTCGCCCCCTCTCCGAGGCGGTAGTGCAGCCGCGCGTGGCCGCGCGCCGGGTTGGGGTAGACGAAGGCCAGGTCGAGCAGCGCGGCGGGCGGGTCGCCCGGCTCCGGGTAGGGCCCCGGAAAGCTCCCGGCGCGCCCCGGACCGCCGCCGGCCTGTGCCCAGGTGGGGAGGGAGCGTCCCGGGAAATCCCAGGCCATGATCCGCCCCGGATCCTCGGCCACCACCAGCTCGAAATCGCCGTCGCCGTCGACGTCGGCGACCGCCGGGGTGTACGAGACCGATCCCGCCTGCTGCAGCGGAAAGCCCTGGGGCGTATCGGCATCGGTCCCCGACGCACCCGGATCGAGGGCGCGGATGACGCCGGTCGGCAGGGCCGCGATCAGCTCTTCGACGCCGTCGCCGTCGAGATCGGCGGCCAGCACCCCGGCGGTCACGGCGACCACTGCCTCGCCGCCCTCGGCCAGGCGTGGGTCGTGCCAGTCGAGGACGCCGTCTCCGCTCAGATCCCAGCGCCGGAGCTCGGTGGGGTCGCTGGAGGTGGCCAGGATGTCCAGGCGTCCATCGCCCCCCAGATCGGCCACCGCGACGCCGCCGGCGAGCCGGGCGCCCACCTCGACCGGCCAGCCGAAATACTCCCTCAGCTCCGAGTCGAAGAGGTGGGCACGGCCCTCGTCCTCGAGGACCAGCAGCTCGTCGCCGCCGTCGCCATCGAGGTCGGCGGCGGCCAGGGGGGATTGGACCGTCCCCGCGAGCGGCGCGGTGCCGACTGCGCTCAGCACCGCACCGTCCCAGCGGAAGACGCGCAGCGCGCCGGCGCTGACCAGGGCGATCCGCCCATCGCTCGCCAGCAGCGGCGGCGCCAGCACCGCCCCATTCAGCACAACCTCGGCCAGCAGCGCCCCGCCGGCATCGAGCAGCAGCAGATCGGTCTCCGACTCTCGCCCCTCGGGAAGCGCGAGCAGCACCACCTCCGGCGCGCCGTCCGCGTCCAGGTCGGCGCTGGCGGGCGCGTGGCGGAAACGCTCGCCCAGCACGGCGCCCCATGGGGCCGGCAGGGGCTCCGGGACCGGCAGCCGACCCGCCGCCGCGTCGGCCAGGCGGTAGGCGAGCGCCTCGCCGGCCCCGCTCGTGAGCAGCAGCTCGGGCACCTGGTCGCCGTCCAGGTCGATCGCCGCCACCCCGCCGGGACCGGAGCTCGGGCCGATCGCCAGCGGCGTCGCGTCCACACCCCCACCCCAGATCAGGTGCGCCGCCCCCCCGGCCCCCGCCACCACCACGTCGGCGGCGCCGTCGAGATCGAAATCGGCGGCCAGCACGTCGCCGGTCACTTCGTCACCGATCTCGACCGGCCACCCGCGCTGGGCGAGATCGATGGTCGCCACCAGCGACGCCCTGGACTGGTCGATGGCCACCACTTCGAGCGCCCAGCCGGTGCGGGCACCGGAGTTGGTGGAGCTGCCCGGCTGGCTGTCGGGACCGAAACGCGCCCCGGCGAGCCAGAAGTCGAGCGAGTCGCCCCACGATCCGGGGAACTGATCCAGGTTCTGAACTCCGCTCGCTTCTTCGAGATCGACCCCTTTGCGACCGGCGTCGTCGTTGACCAGGTTGACCTCGAGCGAGCCGCGCTCGTCGATGACTTGCTGGTCGAGATGCCAGATCAGCACCCCGGCGCTCGATCCGCCGCAGCGATCGCCCGACCCGGTGGGAAGGTAGTAGTCGAGCTCCGCACCCAGGTAGCTGTCGCCCGATCCGGGGTCGTAGTAGTCGAAGTGATCGTCGCCTTCGGGATCGGTGAAGTCGAAGCAGCCGTTGCCGTTTTCGTCGCCGAGGCGATACGCGGCCAGAAATGACTCGGTGGGGGTCGCGTCGATGCGCAGCACCGGTCCGGCGCCTTCGACGGCGGCGAGCGTGAGGGTATCGCCGGATCGGGCGGCGACGGCGTCGATCCAGCCCAAGCGCAGCTTGCTCCAGGCGCAGGGGTGGGGAGGCACGTAGCCGTTCGAGTTCCACGCCCCCAGCCCCATGACGCCCCAGGCGCCGATGCCCCAGCTGTCCTGGGGGGCGGGACCGGTGTCGAAGAGGTCGGGCAGAGCGAAGAAGTGCCCGGTCTCGAAGGCCATCACGCCGAGGGTCGCCAGGTTGCTGCGCGGATCGAGCTCGGGGGCGTCCTGGATCTCGCTCTCGGGCACGATCACCCCTTCGGTGAAGGCGACGCCGTCGGCCGTCTCGATGCCCTCGGGCAGATCCAGCTCCTCTTCGAGATCGACGCGGGAGATGTAGGAGGACCAGATGTCGTCGCTCGAGTCGAGCAGCAGGTCGGACTCCTGGCCGGCGCCGGCGTGGATCACCATCACACCGGTGTAGGGCGAGAAGTCGACCGCGGGGTCGGCCGCGAGGATGGCGTCGCGCAGCAGCTCCGCCACCCGCCGGCCCGACTGGTCGTCGGCGCCGTAGCGCGCCATAGGATCGGGCAGCCGGAGCACCTGGCCGTGGAGCTCGGCGCCGAAGCCGGCGCGGCCCCCCGAGACCTGGGCCCAGTAGGCCTCGAGATGATCGAGCTGGCGGCGGAAGAAGGGGAGATCGTGCGGCAGGGAATCGGGCCAGGCCGGTTCAGCCAGGAAGGTCCCGTCGCCGGTCGTGGAGGGAGTGGCGTCGGGCTCGAACTCCACCAGTAGGACGATCAGCGCGACTTCTCCGGCGCTCCGCGGGCCTCGACTCCGAGACCCAACCGGGGCCGGCGCGGGCGACTCCGCTCTGGTCGCGAAGCGCATCGCCGCCGGGGGGGCGGAGGGGCGGGCGCGGGGAGCGCGGCGGGCGGCGGGCGCGGGGGAGCCGAGAGCCGCGAGCAGGGCGGCCGCGAGCAAGAGGCGGGGGATCGAGATCATGCGCTCTCGGTCGCCGGCCGGCTCGGGTTCACCAGCCCGTGTCGCTCGATCTTCTTGTAGATGTTGGAGCGCTGGACCTCGATGGTCTTGGCGGTGCGGGCGATGTTCCAGCCGTTCTCCGCCAGCTTCGCCTCCAGGTAGGCGCGCTCGGCGAGATCCTTGAACTCCTGCAGGGTCGGCGTCGCCACGATCAGGTCGCGCAGGCCGCCGGCGAGAGTGCGACCTTCGGCCGCTGGAAGATCGGTCGCGCGGATTCGATCGGCGGGGCTCAGGATCGCGATCCGCTCCACCAGGTTGACCAGCTCGCGCACGTTTCCCGGCCAGGCGCGCCGCCGCAGGACCTCCAGGGTCTCGCCCGCGAAGGTCTTGGACGCCAGACCGTTCTTCTGGCAGGTCTGGGTGAGCATGTGGGTGGCGATGCGGTCGACGTCTTCGCCGCGCTCGCGCAGGGGAGGCATGTGGACCGGGACCACATTCAGGCGGTAGAAGAGGTCCTCGCGGAAGCGCCCCTCGGCGATCTCCTCCTCGAGGTCCTTGTTGGTCGCCGCCACCACGCGCACATCGACCTTGATCGTCTTGTTGCCTCCGACCCGCTCGATCTCGTCCTCCTGGAGCACGCGCAGCACCTTGGCCTGCGCGGCGAGGGGCATGTCGCCGATCTCGTCCAGGAAAAGGGTGCCGCCGTCGGCCGCCTCGAACTTGCCGATCTTCTTGGCGTGCGCGCCGGTGAAGCTGCCCTTCTCGTGGCCGAAGAGCTCCGATTCGATCAGCTCGTCGGGGATCGCCGCGCAGTTCACCTTGATCATGGGGGCGCCGGCGCGCGGCGAGAGGCGGTGGATCGCCCGCGCCACCAGCTCCTTGCCGGTGCCGCTCTCGCCGGCGATCAGGACCCGCGCCTGGGTCTTGGCCACCCGTTCGATCTGGCTCTTGACATCGAGCATCGCGCTGGACTCGCCGATCAGCTCCTCCTCCGGCGAGTACTGCTCGCGGAGGTGCGTGTTCTCTTGCTCCAACGCCGCCTGGCGCAACGCGTTGCGGATTCGGTTGCGGATCACCTCCGCCTCGCCCGGCTTCTCGATGAAATCGAAAATGCCCCAGCGCCCCGCCTCGACGGCGGTCTGGAAATCGCCGTGGCCGGTGAACATGATGATCGGTGTGCTCGATCCCCGATCCTCGCGGATCATCCGCAGCACTTCGAGGCCGTCCAGGCCCGGCATCTTGATGTCGAGCAGCACCACGTCCGGCGCCTCGGTGTCGAAGGCCTGCAGTCCCTTCACGCCGTCCTCGGCTTCGACGATCCGATGGCCGTCGTGGCCGAGAATGGCCGACACCGCTCGGCGAATCGCAGCATCGTCATCGATGATCAAAACGCATGACATGGGGAGAAGGGCCTTTCCTGTGGAGCACGGGAGGGTCGATCATTCACTTGACCGAAGTCCATCCGCTTGGTAGAAGTGGGAGGTTGTTTCGTGAGTTACGGTCGGCTAAATCGGCGACTCCGGAGCGCATGACCCCTGCTCGGCACGCCGCGACACTTTAGACTTGGTGAGGTTGCTCAGTGAAGGTTGTCGACTTCCTCGCTGAAGAGTCCATCAATCTGGACCTTCAGGCTACGACAAAAGACGAGGTCCTCGAAGAGCTCGTTGGCTTGCTCGATCTCGACGAGAAAAACGCCGCCGTCGTGCTACGCATGCTGAAGAAGCGCGAGCATATGGGATCGACCGGGATGGGGCGTGGCGTGGCGATTCCGCACGGTCGCTCCCTGGTGATCAGCCGGCTCATGGTCGCCACCGGCCGCTCCACCGCGGGCATCGAGTTCAACGCGATGGACGGCAAGCCGGTCCACCTCTTCTTCTTGATCGTCGCGCCGCCGCAAGAGATCTCGAACATCTACCTGCCTACTCTCGGGCGAATCGCGCAGTTCCTCAAGGACCCGGAAAACCGCGACGCATTGATGAAGTCGGAGTCGCCGGCCGCTTTTCGCGAGCTGATGGCGCGGATCGAAGGTTGAGGATTCACGACACGCGGTACCCATCCAGCCCTGAAGGGGCACCATGCACAAGCGCCTGGAGCAGTTGATCACTCTCCACGACATCGATCTGATGATCGCGGAAATCGTCGAGGTCGGTGAGCAGGTCACCGATCTCGGTTTCAGCGCCCCCGATCTGAGCCAACTCGAAGCCAACCGCGAACAGCTATTGGAGGAGATCGACGCCGCGATCCTGCGGCGCTACGAGATGCTCCGGGAGCGCTACGGGCGCCCGGTGGTGCCGGTGTCGCGCGGCATCTGCCACGGTTGCTTCACCGCACTGCCCACTGCCCGCGCGGCGGCCAACGTGACGAACCGGGCCCTGGTCAACTGCGAGAACTGCGGGCGCTTCCTCTACTGGCTCACCTGATCTTCTTCCCGCCGTGCACCGGAGTGGTGCCCGGGTAGTAGTGAGCCAGAATGCGCCGCCAGTCGGCCCCGCGCCGCGCCCGTTCGATGGCGCCGACCTGGCACATGCCGAGCCCGTGCCCCCAGCCCTGGCCGCGAACCACCAGGCTGTCGCTCAGCGTCACCTCGGTCAGCTTCGAGCTGCGCAGCAAGGAGTCCCCCCCCGGTCGCCGCAGGACCCAGCGCAACCTCTCCCCGCGGAGCTGGAAGCGGCGATCCCAGGCCTCGATGAAGGCGAGGCGAATGCGCCCGGAGTCGCTGCGGCGGACGATCTCGATGGCGATCGGCTCGGGATCGGAGGTCAGGTCCAGGTCGTGGTCGGGCCACTCGGCGGGCAGCCAGCGGCGCAGAGTCGCGACCAGCTCCGCGTAGGACCAGGACTCGGTCCATTCGTAGTACTTGGACCAGGAGCAGAAAGGGCCGCCGGCGGTGTCGCGGTCGTCCACCGGTTGCAGGTAGGGGATCGCGGCGGAACCGTCCCAGACCACGTCGACGGCATCGGTCGCGCCGGCGCAGGTGCTATGAAAGAGAGTGAGCGCCGGACGGCCGCCGTGGCCGAGGTAGATGCCGCGGGTCGACTCGATCGCCCGGTCGACCGCCTCGTGTCTCCCCGCCATGCCCCGGTAGACCTGGTCCATCACGGTCGCCTGCAAGGGCCCTTGCCGGCCGCGCAGCTTGCGCAGGGCGTAGCTGCGCGACACGATCGCCTGGGCCTTGATCGCTTCGCTCTCGGCCGCGCCGACGAATCCCAGCTCGTGGGGAACGACGCCGCGCAGGTAGGTCTCGAGATCGACCCTGTTGACGACCCGCAGAGCCCCGTCCACAGCCGAGAGCTCCAGCTCGCCCGGATAGAGTCCGCCGGGCCCGATGGCGATGCCGGTCTCGCCCTGCGTTCGCAGCCGCAGCGGCGACGCAAGCTCGGCGATCCAGCTCGATCCCTCGGCCCCTGCGAGGAAGAGATGCACGAGGCCGGCGGCGTGCGCCGGCGCGGCCTCCAGGGTCGCCCCCGAGGGGAGCCGATGAAGCCCGCCCGCGACGGTCTCGACGATGAGGGGACCGGCGGCGGTGGAGAGCGACAGGCGGTCGGCGGCAAGGGGCAGCAGCACGCGCAGCACCGGAGACTCCGGGGGCGGTGCGGGCGGTCGGCGGGCGCAGCCGGCCAGCAACAAAGCCAGGGCGCAGCTCAGACCTAGCAAGCGCGCGGCGCATCGCGGCGCGGGGGGGTGCCTCACGATCATCGCCGGCGCGCGATCGGCGCGCGCGCGATGCCGTCCGGCGTCTGGACCACGACGAAGTACATGCCTCCCGCGGTTCGGGCACCGCGGTCGTTGCGCCCGTCCCAGCGCAGCTCACACGACGAGACGCCTCTTCCGGCGGACATGTCGACGGGCTCCAGAGTCCGCACCGGAACGCCGGCAGCGTCGAAGATCCGCGCCTGGACGCGCGAGTCGAAGGGCAGGTCGATGGCGAGCTGGACGGCGTCGCGGGAAGGCTGAGGGAAGACCCGCAGCGCAAGCAGGTCGGGGGCCTCGGAATCGCTGCCTTCCGACATGGAGGAGAGCGCCTTGCACAGATCGGGGATGCCCCATCCGCGGGCGTTGTCTTGCTGGGGATCGGCGCCGATGCGCGACGCGCGGTCGGAGCTTTCCAGGAGCACCGCCCGGAGCTCGTGGGCCGACAGGGTCGGCCGCGCCTGGAGAACCAGGGCGGCGGCGCCGGCGATCAGCGGGGTGGCGGCCGAGGTCCCGCTGAAGGAGAGATAGTCCAGACCCTGCTCGTGGTTATAGCTGGCGGCCTGCAGGCCGACCCCCGGCGCCATCAGATCGGGCTTGATGCGACCGTCCGAAGTGGGGCCGTGTGACGAGAACGAGGCGGTGGCACCACCGAGGTCGACGGCGCCGGCGCCGAGGATCGAATCGGCATCGGCCGGAGAGACCAGCGAACCCGGAGCCGGCCCCTCGTTCCCGGCGGCGGTGCAGAGCAGGATCCCCTGCCGCGCGGCGACGATCGCGGCCCGGGCGACCACCGTCGTTCGGCCGTCGAGATCGGTGGCGGGGTCGTAGTCTCCGATCCCGTCGTCGAAGCTCAGGTATCCGAGCGACGAGGAGATCAAGTCGGCGCCCAGGGAATCGGCCCACTCCATGGCGGCCACCCAGTTGTCTTCCTCGACGCGGGTTTCCGAGAAGTTGTTCTCGGTCTTGGCCAGCAGCAGCTCGACGCCCGGGGCGGGCCCGATCCGGTCGCCGCTGACCGGGTCGATCCCGCCGATCAGAGAGAGCACGGCGGTCCCGTGCTGGAGCTGACGGTGGCGGGGGTCGCAGCCCGGGCTCCCTTCGCAGCTCTCGAGCGCGGTCTCCTCGAAGCCGGTGTCGTCATCGTCGTTGATGAAGTCCCGCTGGGCGACGATCGGCAGGTGAGCCAGCGCCGGATGGGTCGGGTCGAAGCCGGTGTCGAAGACCGCGACGCGGATGGCGGCGCCGTCGAGCCCGCGCTGCTCGGCCGCCGGAACGCCCAAGAGCTCCAGCGGCTCGGCGAAGTCGGTCGCGCCGGCCTCCTGGGCGCCGTAGAGGACGAGCGGCGGTGAGACCTCAGGCGCCCGCCAGCGGCCGACCGGGCACACCGATTCCACGAAAGGCAGGGCAGCGATGGCGCCGCGCTGCTCCGGATCGGCCCAGACGCTGACCGCGTTCAGCCAGCGGGAGCGGCGGTGGACGCTCGCGCCGCAGCGCTCGATGGCGGCGACCCGGCTCGCGTCCAGAGGCAGGTCGGCCTCGATCCGAGCCGGACCGAGCGGGCGAGCGCGCCGCAGCCGAGCCGCGCGGTGCTGATCGCATGCGCCCTCGCCCGGCAGCGCGTCGTCGCGAGGGGTGAAAAAGACCCAGCTGCGACCGCCCTGCGCCAGCGCGAGGGGCGCGGTCGAGAGGGCCGCGGCGAGCAGGAGCAGGAGGCGCGGGGGCTTGGTCACGCAGGGCTCGGGGAGGGGCGCGAACCCGGGGTCAGGAGTAGGCCCCGCCGGGGGAGCGTCCGGCGCAGAACGAGGTCTTCTCGACCTTCAGCTCTCGAATCATGTAGCGCGCCGACTCGGCGAGGTCGCACTCGGGGTAGTCGACGAGGACCTTCTCGTAGGCGGCCAGCGCGCGCGCCGTGTCCTGGAGCTGCTCGGAGCAGACGAAGCCGATCATGAAACGCGCCTTGTAGGCGGCGACATCGTCGGGAAAACGGCGCAGGATCTCCTCGTAATCGTGAATCGACTGCTGCGGAGTCTTGCGCCCGGCCGCGGCCTGGAGCAGGTCGGGCACCGTGGCCGCCGCGTTGGCCTCTTCGTGCTCGGTCGGCGCCGGCCCCTCCTCGTCGCCCTCGCTCTCCTCGAGCTGGAATTCGAACTCGTCCGCGGCGGGATCCTCCGCGCCGTCGATGTTGGTGTCGTTGAACTCGACCGCGAAGCGTTCGTTCAGCTCCTCCAGCTTGGCGTCCATGGCGGCGCTCAGGAGCTCCCGCTTGAGCTCCCCTTTGATCAGGTCCTTGACCTCATCCAGGTCCTTGGTGCGGCCCGCGGTCTTCTCCTCGACCAGGAACAGGTGATAGCCCTTGCGCGACTTGACCGGATCGGAGATCGCGCCCTCGTCCATCGCGAAGAGCACCTGCTGAATCGCCTCGTCCTTGCCCACCGTGGGGATGTAGCCGTTCTCGATGATGTTGCCGAGCAGGCCGTCGCGCCGGGACGAGAGCTTGTCGCGAGACTTTTCCCGGGCCAGCTCCCGGAAGTCGGCCCCGCCATCGAGCTCCTTGCGCAGGGCCGCCGCGGCCTCTTCGGACTCGCTGAGGATGTGGCGGACCTTCACCCGCGCCTTCTCCACGTACTTCTCCTGATTCTCCAGGTAGTAGCCCTCGATCGCGGCGTCGTCGACCACCACGCGATCCTGGACCTCGCTGCGATAGAACTCTCGGATCAACAGGTTGCGCTCGTAGTCCTCGAGCTGGCTTCGGACCTCGGGCGAGTTCTGGTAGCCCTTTTCGCGGGCGGCAACGTAGAGCAGCTCGTTCTGCACCATGCGCTCGAGCATCCGGCGCTTGCCCTCCGGGCCGGAAAACTGGTTCTTGGCGAAGGGCGAGATCTTGTTCACCTCGGCCGCGAAATCAGACTCGGTGATCTCCTGGCCGCGCATCGATACCAGTACCTTATCGGCCGATGCGGCGGGGGAATCGCCCGGGGTCCCGCAGGCGGCCAGCAGCGCCGGCCCGGCGAGTGCAATCACGCACAACTTGTTCATAGCCATGGTTTTCTTCCGTCTCTGGATGCGGATCGTGAAGGCGCCGAAAGGCTGGATGATCGGGGGGGAGCGCGACGCTGTCAAGAAAGGGAGGGGCGGGCCTGAGGTTTCGATACAGCGCTTCTAAGGCGACCCACTCCGCGAAGAGGCGCGGGTGCAGCCAGAGTCCGCAGGCCCCCGAGGCCACCTGCGCTCCGGAGAGGGCCTCCGCGGGCCGCTTTCGCGGCCGAGGCGGAGGGATGGGCAAGGCGGTCCTCTCGGCCGCCTGACCTGCCTCAGGCGGGCATTTGGGTCTCTGCGCGGTCGATCTGGGAGCCTGGGTCGGCTCAGGCGGCGTTCCCGGCCGCTCTTGGGTCAATTCGCGCGCCTGAAGCTGCTCAGCCCGCGATCCGCGGCACGCCCCCTCAGTCCCCCTTCTTCTTCCCCTTCTTCTCGCTCTTTTCGCTCTTCTTCGGCTTCGGCTTGGCGGCGTCGGCTTCTTTCTTGGCCGCCTTCTTGTAGTCGTCGCTGCGGTAGTCGGTGATGTAGAAGCCGTCGCCCTTGAAGAGGATCGCGCCACCGGCGCTGATCAGGCGCGTGACGGAGCCCTGGCATTCGGGGCAGGTGTCCAGGGCATCGGCGGTGATGCTCTGGAAGGCCTCGAACTCGTGGTCGCAGTCGTTGCAGCGGTATTCGTAGGTCGGCATGGTCTGGTATCGGTGGAAGGTGAACGCGCCATCGGGTTGCCGGATCGGCTATTGGCCGGGCGCGCGGTTTTCGCGCGGGGGACGGAATCGCTCTATCCGCGCCCCATGAGTCTGGACATCCAGGAGCGCCCGTCGGTATCCGGAGGGCGACTCCGGTAGAAGCTCGCGTCGTTCTCCGCCTGGAGCAGCTTGCGCTCGACATCGTCGCGTCTGCGGCAGGCGGCTGACACGCGGCGCTGCAGATCCTCGAGACGGCCGCGGAAGATCCCGATGATGTAGAGCGCGCGATCGAGCTCGCCGCGCAGCCGGCGGTTCTCGCTCTTCAGCTCGACGATCTCGCTTTGCAGGTAGCGGAGCAAGGGGCCGTCGCCAACCGCGTGCGCCTTCTCGGGGGTCGCGGGCGTATCCGATGTGGCGGTGGTCTGCACCAGAGGCAGCCCCGCCTTCGCGACCTCCTGCTCCTCGATGAGGTAGAGCTGCCCGTGGGGGGTGGTGACCAGCTCGGCGTTCAACTTGCCGGCACGGATGTAACGGTAGATCGTCTTCTGGCTGCGGCCGGTGCGTCGCGCGACGTCCCGCACGGTCAGACGCCCCGTCCCCTCGCCCTCGTCGCGCCGGCGACGGGTCGCAAGATCGGGCTGATCTAGCTGCATGTGCTCGCGGCCCCCAGTAGCTCGAGAAGGCGATGGAGATCGTCGTCGGAGAAGTAGTCGATCTCGATTCTGCCCTTTCCCTTGCGATGGTACAGACGAATGCGGGTCCCCAGGGCTCGCTGAAGCCGATCCTCGATCTCCTGGAGATTCGGATCGCGAGGCCTGGTGGCCGGCTTCTTCGAGCGCGTCTTCTTGCCCAGGCCCTCCAGCTGGCGCACCGACCAGTCCATGTTGGCGGCGCGTTCCGCCACCTCCTGGACATCGGTGCCGGGAGCCAGCGAAAGCAGTGCCTTGGCGTGGCCGGGGCTGATCCGCCCCTCGTGCACCATGCCCTGGACCGCTTCCGGGAGGGTCAGCAAGCGCAGGGTATTCGCGATGCTGGCGCGGTTCTGGCCCAGATGCCGTGCCAGATCGGCCTGGGTGTAGTCGAAGCGTTCCATGAGCTGCCGATAGGCCCTGGCACGCTCGATGGCGGTCAGGTCGCGACGCTGGATGTTCTCGATCAGCGCCAGCTCGAGCGACTCGGTATCGGAGATCTCTCGGATGATCACCGGGATCTCGGAGAGGCCCGCCTGCCGGGCCGCTCTCAGTCGGCGCTCCCCCGCCACGAGCTGAAAACCGGGGCCCTGCGGTCGCACCAGGACGGGCTGGATGACCCCCTTCTCGCGGATCGAATCCGCCAACTCATCGATGGCCTCCTGGTCGAACTCCACTCTTGGCTGGAAGGGATTGGCCTCGATCCGATCGAGGGGCAGGTGCTGAAATTCCTCGCCGGCGGGCGCCTCGGGAGGCTGATCGGGAATGAGCGCGCTGAGTCCTCGACCGAGGGCTTTTCTAGCCGGCATCTCTCACCAACTTCCTGGAACGGTCCGTCGTCGCCGCGGCACTTCCGACACTGGAAATCACCTCCTGCGCGAGGTCGAGGTAGCTGCGCGCCCCCTTCGACAAGATGTCGTAGAGGATGACCGGCTTGCCGTGGCTGGGCGCCTCGCTCAGACGCACATTTCTGGGAATCGCCACTCGATAGACCTTTTTGTCGAAGTAGTTGCGTGCCTCTTGCTCTACCTGGCGCGAGAGATTCAGCCGCGCGTCGTACATCGTCAAGAGCACCCCTTCGATCACCAGGTCCGGGTTGAGATGGCGCTGCACCAGTCGGACGGTGTTGAGGAGCTGCCCCAGTCCTTCCAGAGCATAGTACTCGCACTGAATGGGGATCAGGATGGAGTTGGCGCCGGTCAGAGCGTTCAGCGTGAGCAGACCGAGGGAGGGAGGGCAGTCGATCAGGATGAAGTCATAGCGCTCTCGCAGCGGGTCGAGCGCGCTCTGTAGCTGGTTCTCTCTGGCGATCGCATTGACCAGCTCGATCTCGGCGCCGATCAGATCGATGTGAGAGGGCGCCAAATCGAGGTAGGGAACCGCGGTGGGAATGGCGATCTCCTCGAGCGCGCGTTTGCCGATCAGGACCTCGTAAACCGACGCCGCGCTGTCCTCGAGCTTCGTTCCAAGTCCGCTGCTGGCATTGCTTTGCGGATCCAAGTCGAGCAATAGGGTGCGCTTTTCGGCTGCCGCCAGACAGGCTGCGAGGTTGACGGCGGTGGTGGTCTTGCCGACGCCGCCTTTCTGGTTCGAGATCGCGATGACTCTGCCCATCAGGGCCCGTGGTCCTTTGTGGATAACTTGTTGATAACCATGGAATCCGCTGGATTCACTTGAGTTACAAAGAAACGACAGGGACGATCATAGTGAGAGCGCGGGGGGGGATGCAAGACCGCTTTGCTCGCGTGTGCCGGATCGTTGGGCCGGGATGCGGCGAAGGCCATGCGCAACGGCGTTCTGCGGGGGAAGCGACCGGGACCCGCTTGGCAAGGGATGGGTGCATCCACCTGGCGTTTCGACATAGCGAGCCCCTACGCAGGGAGCGGCCGGTATGCGACAGAACCTGCCCGTGCCCATGCCCGATTCGGCCAACGCAGTCGGGCAAGGGCATGGGCGCGCGAAGATATGCGATCGAGAGCGCCCCCCCCCCCGGCCGCGGATGATCCCCGAATGCCCGCAGGCTCCGGCTGGGCCCGCAGTTGTTCACGGAGTGCGTCGCTCGAGAAGCGTAGTATCGAAACGCCAGGGCTCGGTCACGAATTGGGTGGCGGATCGTGGACATCCCGGCGCGGTGGAGTGCGGATGGACCGCGAGTGCCGGGGCGTCGGCGTTGTGGACTCGTCGAGGCAGTTGTTCCACGTGGAACAGGGCTGATTACTCCTCCGTGGGCTCGATCACCACCACCTTGCGAAGCCCATCTCCGATCGAAAAGGTCCGGACCTTGCCATCCGCCTCCGCAACCCGGTGAATCACTCGTCGCTCGGAGGGGAGCAGCCGCTTCGAGCGAACCGGCTCTCCGAAGTCGTAGACCTCGTCCATCAGCTCCTGCGCCATCTCCTCGACCCCACGATCCCGCTTCGTACGCCGCCCATTCACGTCCAGGTAGACCTGGCCGTCCTCCCCAGCCACCGCCTGCATCACCCCCAGAATGTACTGGAGAGACTCCATCGTCTCGAAGCGCTCCCCGACCAGACGCTCTTCATCATCCTCGACCTCCACGTCGATGCGGACGACCTCCCCATCCCTCTTCTCCGTGACGCGCCCGTCCACGTCCATCAGCTCGAGAATGAAGTCCAGCACCTCTGCGGGTCCCCGAATGTAGTCGAACTCTTTCACTGTCATCTCCTGCCAAGGCTCGCTGGCCTCTCCTCCGTCACTGCGGCGGCGTGCCCGCCCGTTGTCCGACAACAGGCACCTCACGAATGGGCATGTTCGCCAAAACGCTTCCGCCTCGTGACGGAAGTTGGGCTCCTAGAGGGTCGCACCCTCTACGCTTCGTCGGTTGATCAGAATCTGCTGGATGATGGACGCAACGTTGCTCACCGTCCAGTACAAGACCAGCCCGCTGGGCATATTCAGGAACAGAGCCGTGAAGATCACCGGCATCATGTAGCCCAGCATCTTCTGGCGCGGATCGGTCACCATCTGCGCCATCACCTTCTGCTGCAAGAGCATGCTCACCCCCATTACCAGCGGCAGAATCCAGTACGGATCGGGCGCAGAGAGGTCGGGGATGTACCCCAGAAAGGGCTCGCCGCGGAAGGCGATCGTGCTTCTGAACACGATGAAGAGGGCGTAGAGCACCGGCATCTGCACGATCATCGGCAAACACCCCCCCAGCGGGTTCACACCGTGCTCCCGGTAGAGCTTCATCATCTCCTGCTGCTGCTTTTGGGGATTGCTCTTGTGCTTCTCCTGCAGCTGCTTGATCTTCGGCGACAGAGCGCGCATCTTCGCCGACGACTCGAAGGACTTGTGGGTCAAGGGCCAGAAGATCGCCTTGACCAGCAATGAGACGACGATGATCACCAAGCCGTAAGAGGGAATCACCTTCCTGATGTGGACCATCACTTCGAAGATCACCCTGCTGATCGGTCTCAGGAAGCTGCCGCCGAAGTCGACGGCTCGATCCACATCGCGGCCGAGTGTCTTCAGCTCGTCGTAGTCCAGCGGCCCGATGTACATGGTGTGGCGCTCGGAGAAAGCGCGTCTGCCGACCCGCCCGCGCCGCAGCACGACCTCGAATCCTTCCGGCGCCGCTCGGTCTCCCACCCCCGCTACCTCTGCCGACAGATCGGCCCTTTCCGCCGGGATCATCGCCACCAGGAAGTAGCGGGTTCTCGCTCCCGCCCAATCGACACGCCCGCTGCTCCCCCAACGGTCCCCCCGGTCCACGTCCTTGAGCTTGAGGTCCTCCAGCTTCGCGTCCTCCATGACCAGACCCTTGAAGTACTCCTGGTCCATCTTCGCGTGGGTCTCGGTCAGCCTCAGCGGGACTCCCCATTTGCAGTAGTACGCCCCGACCCGCTCCGGCCCCTCGTAGTCGATGCTGCTCTCGAAGCTGTGTCGATCCCCCCAGAAGAGGTAGCGCCGGCTCACCACGGTACCGTCCGCCAGCTCCGCCCTGAACACCACCTGCGTCGAATCGGCCCCGAAGAGCTCTACCCGCGGCGAAGCTTCACATTCGAAAACGACCTCCGCCAGATCGACGATCCCGCCGACTCGATCGACCAGGTAGGTAGCCCCGGCTCCGCCGCTCGTCCGCGCGTTGACGATCTCGATCGCCAGTCCCTCGGAGCTGTGCCCTGGGCCGTACACGTGATCCAGAACCGTCGCCCCGACCACGCTCGCCCCGCGCGTGTCGAGCACCACCTCCAGCACATCACCCCGCACCACCAGCTCTCGGCTCCGCGCCTGCGGCGCGACCCGATCCATCGCATCCGCGCTATCGACCACCTCCGCCGGCCGGCTGGGCATCTCGAAGCGCTCCTCCACCGGCACCCCTGGTTGATCGATCGCCTGCTCCCGCGGAGCCTCCTGCTCGATCGCAATCCAGAAAATGTAGAAAAGCGCTACCGCGAAGAAGAGCGTCCACGCCGACCTGGTCTCGTTCATCTGCTATCGCTTCTCTCGCTCGCTCCAGCTCCGAGCTGGGGAAAGGGATCCCATCCGCTTCCCCCCCAGGGATGACAGCGCCCCAACCTCCGAATCACCAGCCACAGAGCTCTCGGCAAGCGCTCCTCCCGCAGTGCATCGAGCGCATACTGCGAACAGGTCGGCTCGAACCGGCAGTGTCTGGGCAGCAGCGGGCTCACTGCCCATCGATAGGCTTCCACCAGCAGGCACAGCGCTCGCCTCATCCGTCCAGCCTCTCGCCCAACCGACGCAGCGCCGCTCTGCTCAGCGCCCAAAGCCCTCGCCCTTCGACCGCTCCACGCTCGGTCGAGATCCGCATCACCACGTCGACCTCTTCCGCCGGCAGGTCGCCCTCGACCACCGCCGCCCGAAACGACTCCCGCAGCATTCTGCGTACGCGGTTCCTCTGCACGGCCGAGCACCGCCCGCGGGCCACCACCAGCCCTATTCTGCTCGCTCCCCGCCCGCGCTCCCACTGCACCGATAGAGCCCCGACTCGGACCCTTCGCCCGGACCGTACGATCCGCTGAAACTCCGACGATCGTCCGATCCGTGTATCAGCACCGAAGCGCACATCTCACCCGCTGGCCTGCCGCTTCACGCCGAAAGGCGCTTGCGCCCCTTGCGGCGCCTCGACGCCAGAACACGCCGCCCCGCCGCGCTCGACGCCCGCTGGCGGAACCCGTGCTTGTTCTTCCGCTTTCTGTTGCTGGGTTGAAAGGTGCGCTTCATCGTAATCCTCTCGCGCTGTGCTGCGTTCTCATGATGGGGTCGCGCCCCTTTTGGCAAACGCGTATTTTGCTCCTCCCTCGACCCGCCTGTCAACCCGCGGTCCTGTCTTCTGGCCTTTCGACATCGAGCCCCCGTTTCCAGGTCCCATTCCGCGCCCCGCCGCTCCCCGCTCCTCCCCGCCCCCCGCGCCC
>CAZBBK010000076.1:0-24246 GCA_964490075.1 uncultured Gemmatimonadota bacterium
CTATCCGGCGCGCCGCTCGCTCCACAGCGTCGAGCGCGGAGAGCACGGCCGCCAGGAGCGAGCGCGCCTCGCGATCGAACTCGATCCGTCCCACGCCCTCGCTGACCCGGACCGTGCAGTCGTCGCACCCCTCTTCGAGAATCGCGTTGACCGCGTCATCGGTGAGCGCTGAGGGTGACGCGATCAGGGCAAAACCGTGGGCTCGCATGTTCTTCGCTTCAGCTCCTCTCGCATCGGCAGGCTGAGACCGCTCGCCGGATGCGGATTGCGTGGTTGCCGGCGTTGCACTTTGGCAACGGTTGTGGTGAGACCTGCTTGCCAGGGTGGGGCGGTGTGCTTGGGCGGCTGCGAAAGGAACTCCCTGTGCTCCTCAGGTGACCGCGATACACGAGGCAGAGACGGTTGAGGCCCCCGCGTACGCGAGGGCCTCAGAGCCTGCGGATCTGAGTCCCGTCCGCGCCGTATCGGCGCGCGGACTGTTGGTGGGAAAGGCCCGAGGACTCTGATCGGTTACACTTTGCATGCAGCATATGCGCTGGTCGCCGGCGGCACAGGGGATTCGGATTGCTCGACACCACCGCGGCGGGCCGCCGCGGCGATCCAGGTCTCGCATCGGCCGATTCGTGGCATCCGGGGTCCCTTCCACGAGGAGACCTTCTTTGGAGCGGTGGAGGTCGGGCGGGTGCCGCTCGAGGACCTGGGTGTCCTCGTGCTCGACAGCGAGCGTCTGACCCTGACCAGCGGCGCGTTGGTCGGCGCGGCGCGGCACGGGGCGGTGGTGCTGGTGGGGGGCGCGATCATCTGCCGGCGGGTCTCTTCCTGCCGCAGCAGGCAAACACCACCCTGGCGGAACGTCTGCGCGCCCAGGTGAACGCATCGAAGCCGCTCTGCAAGCGTCTGTGGCAGAGGATCGTGCAAGCCAAGATCCGAAACCAGGCCGCACTGCTGGCTGACGAGCGTACGCGAAATCGTCTGCTCGAGCTCGCCCGCGCCGTGCGCTCGGACGACGCCGGCAACCGCGAAGCGCAGGCGGCGCGCATCTACTGGGCGAAGCTCTTTGGTGGTCTGCCGGAGGGGGTGATCGATACCCCCTTCCGCCGACGTCGTGAGGGCGCCGCGCCGAACCCCTTCTTGGACTACGGCTACGCCGTGCTGCGCGCGGCGGTGGCCCGTTCGCTATGCGCCGCCGGGCTCAACCCCAGCCTTGGGATTCACCACCACAACCGCTACGACAATTTCTGTCTCGCCGACGACCTGATCGAGCCCTTCCGGCCCTGGATCGATCGCTGCGCGCGGACTTTGCTCGAGGCTGGCACGACCGAGATCGACCGTGACGCCAAGGCCGAACTGCTCGGTGTGCTGACGGCCGACGTGACCACGAACGCCGGCACCGGCCCGCTGACGGTGGCTGTGGAAAGGACCGCGTCCTCGTTGGCTCAGTGCTTTCTCGATGCGGCCGAGGGCGGCGCGGCGGTTGATGTAGCCCGGCGCATTTTGCTACCGGACATGCCCTCGGGCGAGACGGAAGATGCGAATTGGCGGGTACCGCGCGATGTGGCTCCTGGTGATGTTCGATCCGCCGGTCAAGACGCCGAAGCAGCGCAAGCTGGCGACTGGCTTCCGCAAGAGTCTGCTCGAGGACGGCTTTGCCATGATGCGGTTCTCGATCTACTCGCGGCCGTGCCCGAGCGATGAGAACGCGGCTGTCCACCAAGAGCGCGTGAAGAGATGGCTCCCGCCGGAGGGGAGCGTGCGGATCCTGAAGATCACCGACAAGCAGTTCGAGAGGGCGGGCGAGTCCCAAAGAGCCAGTGTGAGTTTTCGGGAAAAAATGTTGGCGGCGATAGTGATCCTGCCAATGATTGCGGCGTTCTTCGCCGGGATCATCATCGGTTTCAGGAACATGCGTGACGGAAACCACGACGATTGATGTGTGGCTGAGAACGCGGCCCGTAGTAGCTCGCGCGTGAGTCCCAACCATGACACCCACCGTTCGCGATGGCCGATGCGGTGCAAGACCATCGACCTGAGTCAAACAGCCGCGAGGCTCCGATCCGCAGCTTGAATCCGAGGGGTTGTCGGCCCCAGAAGATCCGTCTCCTCAACCGTATTCGGGGGGAGTCTCTCTCGACAGCAGCTCTTCCCCTGCCCCTGCCCGACTCCGTTGCCCGGATCGGGCGCGGGCATGGGCATGGGCAGGGGCAGGTTCTATTCCATACCGGCCGCACTCTGCGTAGAGACCCACCATATCGAGACCTCCCCTACAACCCCCGCACCACCGGCAGCCCCACCCCCGGATCGTGACCGACCCGCACCGCGTCGCGGCGGAAGCGAAAGAGCTCCGCCGGACGGCCGCGCGAGCGCGATCGGAAGCGCCCGGTCCCTTCCACCAGACCGCCGCGGTCGACCACGCGCCGGAAGTTCTGCTTGTGGATCGCCACTCCGGCCAGCGCCTCGACCACCTGCTGCAGCTCGAAAAGGGTGAAGTGTTCCGGCAGCAGCTCGAAGACCAGCGGCCGGTAGCGGATCTTGCCGCGCACCCGCCCCAGGGCCGTGGCGCAGATCCGCCGGTGGTCGACCGCCATCGCCCGACCGACACCCCGCGGGCTCGACGCCCCTTTCGCGGACCCATCGCGAATCGCCTCTTCCACCAGCTCGGCCTCGTAGAGCAGCTCGTAGCGCTCCAGCACCCGCTCGCCGTCCCACTGGGCCCCGCCCTCTCCGAAGCTCCGATCGATCCGCTCGCCACGCCGCGCCGATTCGGATCGATCGTCCGGCCTCTCGGCCCAGCGCCGCAGTCCGGCCCGCACCTCCTCCTCGATCTCCCGGGACCGACCGGGGCGCCGATCCTCCCAGGGCAGAAAGCGATAGAGATCGCTCCAGCGGGTCGTCTGGTGGGAGGTCGAGCGCTCCAGCTCGGCCCAGACATCCTCACGCACCAATGCCAGGTAGGCCACCGACACCACGCGCGCCCCGCCGTGCCGCTCGGTCGGCTGCCGGTAGCGGTCGCCGAAGGTGTAGAGCTGCTCCACGTAACCGAGCTCGATTCCGGTGCGCTCCGCCACGCGCCGGCGCAGGGCGATCTCCAGGGTGCGGTCGAGGCGCAGGTCGACCGCGCCCGAAGGCAGCGCCGGCAGCGCTTCGGTCAGTGTGCAGACCCGCGGAGCCCCTTCGGTGACGGCGATGATCACGGCATCGACGCGGATTGCGACGGCGGGAGAGGGGTCGGCGCCCATGGCCGGACCCTACAGCGCGGCGGCCGCCGCGTGCTACCTTCGGCGCGCCCGGACAGGCTCGGCCGGGCGCAGCGAAAGGGCTTCTTTGCGAAGGCATCAGGCACTCGCTCTCCGCCTGGCGGCGGCTCTCCTGCCGGCCGGCGGAGCCGCGGCGAACCAGGACGCCGCGGCCGTCGCCGCGATTCGCGCCGAGCTGGCCGCCCGCCCGCCGGCCGCCATCGGTGCCGCTTTCGACGTGCTCGACGCCGACGCCGACGGGCGCCTCGGCGCGACCGAGCTGCCGCCCTCCTCGATCGCCGCCCTCGATTCCCCGGACGCCGATCGCGAGGTCGACCCCGCCGAGCTGGCGTCGGCGATCGCCCGCCACTGGAGCCGGCCTCCGCTCTCGTCGGGTCTCCTGGCCGAGTACTGGATCTGGCGCATGGCCCAGGCGGCCGAAAGCGGCGGTGCCGGTGCCGCCCTCGCGATCGGTGAGCAGGCGCTGGCCGAGGTCGGGCCCGACTACCGGCTCTGCCAGCACGTCGGCTGGCTGGCCCTCGGCGCGGGGCGGCTGGCGCTGGCGGAGCACTGCGCCGCCGAGGCCCGCTTCAGCGAGCCCTCGGCGGGCGACGTGTGGTGCCTGGAGGCCGAGATCCGGCTGGCCCGCGGCGATCTCGCCGGCGCGATCGCTCTGCTCGAGTCGAAGGTCGAGCTGCCCAGCTACCGGCTTTGCGCCCGCCTCACCCTGGCCCGGCTCTACGCCGCCGGCGGGCGCCCGGGCGATGCCAGACGGATCCTCGACGCCGCGGTGGCGAGCCCGCCCTCCTCGTCGCGCGACGCTTTTCGAGCCCACCAGCAGCTTGCCCGACTCAACCTCGAGCTGAACGACGTGCAGGCGGCGGGGCTGCACGCGCTGCGCGCGGTGGCGCTGCACCGCGTGGACGGAAGCGGCTGGGCGTTGCTGGCCAGCTTCCTGGAGAGCGCCGAAGGGGCGCCGGAGGCGGTCGACCGCGCTCGCTCCCTGGCCGTCGAGATCCGCGCGCAACAGGCTCCCGGCCGGCGCGGGGGCGCCCGATGATCCGTGCGCGGGCTCTTGGTCTGGCGCTGCTCTGCCTGCTCGGCCGGCCGGCCGTGGCGGCGCGCCCCGCCGACTCCCCCGCGCCGCCCCCGCCCCGCGGTGTGCTGATCCTGGCGGTCGACACGATGCGTGCCGATCGGGTGGGTCCGCGCGCCGGACGTCCCTCGCTCACCCCCAACATCGACCGCCTGGCCTCCGGCGCCGTCGTCTTCGAGTCGCACTACGCGCCGGCCTCCTGGAGCCTGCCCTGCTACGCCAGCCTCTTGACCGGCGCCTGGCCCACCCGGCACGGCGTGCTGGACCAGAACCAGAAGCTGCCCCAGCGTTTCTACACCCTCGCCGAGGTGCTTTCGGCCTACGGTTTCCGCGCCGCCGGTTTCGTCGGTGGGTCGCATCTGACCGGGATCTTCGATCTGAAACAGGGTTTCGAGGTCTGGGCCGACCAGCCGAACTTCGGCTCCTTCTACCACTCCGTGCCGCGGGCGCTGGCCTGGCTCGATCGGCTCCAACCGGACCAGAAATTTCTGTTGCTCGTTCAGGGCTACGACTGTCATACCCCGTACTACGTCCCACACGGCCTGGGCGAGCTCTTCGATCCCGACTACTCCGGCGTGGTGCACGATCTCGATCTGCTGGACTTCACCCGGCTGCACCTGATCCGCGATCGTCGCTACTACCCCGGACGCAAGGTGCCGGTGTCGTCCGATCCGCGACACCAACCGATCGGAGGTGAATACGTTTCGCTCGATGACGCCGACATCGATCATATCCGCGCCCACTACGACGCCGCGGTCTGGTACTCCGATCTCTGGATCGGCATCCTGCTCGACGAGCTGAAGCGCCGCGGCCTCTACGACGACACTCTGATTCTACTGCTCGGCGACCACGGCGAAGATCTGATGGAGCACGGCTTCTTCTTCCATCGCAACGCCCTCTATCGACAGAATATCCACACCCCCCTGATCCTCAAGCTGGCCGGGGGACGCCACGCGGGGCGGCGCATCGCGGCGCCGGTGTCGACCGTCGATCTGTTGCCGACCTTGCTCGGGCTGCTCGGCGCGACCTCGCCCGCCGGCCAGGTCGACGGCCGCGATCTGGGCGCCTGGCTCGCCGCCGAGGAACCGGCCGAGGCGCGGCCGGTGTTCTCGATGCTGAGCGATCAGCGCTCGGTGGTCTGGGGCCGCTGGCACCTGCTGCGCCGCCTGGGCCAATCGCGTCGCTACGATCCCGAGATCGAGCTCTACGATTTGCTGAGCGATCCGGCCGAGGAGCACGATCTGGCGAGCGCGCGCCCCGACGTGGTGGCGCGCCTCTCGGCGGCGCTGCAGCGCTGGCAGGACGAACAGCCGCGCGCCCCGCGCGCCGAGACCGTCGATCTCGACGCCCGCCTGGAGAACGCACTGCGGGCGGGCGGCTACTGGGAGCACCGGCGGGAGGATCCCCGGTGAGATCGGCTTTCGCCCTGGTGCCGCTCGCAGTGACGCTGGCGGCCTGCGCCCCCGACTCGGCGCCACCTCCCGACCGCGGCACGCCCGCCGCGGCCCGATCCCCGTCCGCTCCATCCACACCCTTCCAGGCCGAGCTCTACCTGCGCAGCTTCGCCACCACCCTCGAGCTCGCCGGCGCGGCGCCGATCGACAGCACCCTGCTGGCCGCCGCGATCGCCGAGAACGACTACGAGGGAAGCGCCTTCCGGGCGGCTTTGGCGGCGCTGAATCGAAACCTCGGCGCGCTCGGGGAGCGGCCGATCGCCCGCCCTCTCCCCGAAGGTCTGGGAAGCGGCGGAGCCCCCCCGTCTCGGCCGCCGGAGACGCCCTGAGCGATGCGCCCCGACCGCCGCGCCGCGGCTCTCGATCTGCTGCCGGTCGCCCTCTTCGGCGTCCACGCCGCACTCTTCCGCACCCTGCTCATCGACGACGCCTACATCCTCTATCGCTATGCCGCCTCCTGGGCCACCGGCGGCGGCCCCTTCTTCAATCCGGGCGAGGCGGTGGAGGGCTACTCGAGCCCGCTCTGGGTGATCCTCGCCGCGCTGCTGCACCGGATCGCGGGGCACGCCGCGCTGCCGCTGCTGATGAAGGGCGCCGGAGCCCTGGCCGGAGCGGTCACCGTGCTGCTGGCGGCCCGCCTGACCCGCACCCTCGCCGCGCGCGCGGGTTGGGAGCGCCCAGCCGCCGCCTGGGCCGGACTGCTGGCGGGATGCGTGCTCGCCCTCAGCCCCGCCTTCGCGATGCACGCCATGAACGGCCTCGAGACCGCTCCCTACGCCGCCTGCCTGGTCCTGGCCGCGCTCCTGCACGTCCGCACCGGCGCCCTCCCCACGCGCCGCTGGTCCGCGGCCGCCTGGGCCCTCGCCGCCGCCTCCCTGCTGCGGCCGGAGGGAGTGGCGATCGCCGCTCTGCTCTGCCTGATCCAGGCCCTCGCGATCGCTCCCGATCGCCCCGCCGCCGCCTCCCGCTGGCGCCCCCTCGCCGACCTAGGTCCCGTGGCGGCCGTGCTGGCGCTGGTCGCCCTCCACCGCTGGCTGGTCTACGAGGGAGCCTGGCTGCCGAACACCTACCATGCCAAGATCGGCGGCTTCTGGGGCATCGGGCGCGGCCCCTACGTCGCCGCCGGCCTGCTGCCGCCCCTGCTCGGCATCCCCGGGATCGCCCTGGCGCTGGTCGGTCTGCTGCGTGCGCCCCGCCTCGCCCGCCGCGCCGCACCGGCCGTGGCCGCCGGTCTGGCGGGCGCTCTGCTGCCGCTGGTCCTCGGCTCCGACTGGATGCCGGGCGCCCGTCTGCTGGTCCCCTATCTGTCGCTCCTGGTGGTCGGCGCGGCCCTCGGCTGGCTGAGCTGCGCGCGCTGGGCGACCGCCCCCCTGCGCAGTCGCGGACTCGCGCGTTCCGTCGCCGCCGCCCTGGCGCTCACCGCCCTCGCCACCGCTGCCACCGCGGGCTTCAGCCAGCGCGCCGATCGCGCCTCCTGGCGCCACTACGCCGCGGTGCGCGCCCGCGGCTACAGCGCCGGGCACGACGCTCTGGCGCACTGGCTCGGCGAGCACACCACCCCCGGCGACACCATCGCCTTGATGGACGTCGGCCTGGTCGGCTACCGCCGCATGGATCTGAACATCGTCGACCTCGCCGGCCTGACCGACCGCGGCATCGGCCGCAGCCCCGGCGGGTCGCTCGGCAAACGCTACGATCCGGCCTATGTTCTGGACCGCGATCCGACCCACCTGATCCTGGTCTTCACCGCGCCGCGCCCGCGCCCCGACTTCGCGGTCCGCCGCGCCGAGCTGGCACCCGCCCTCGCCGACCTCGAACCGCTGCTGCCGCACGCCCGCACCATATACCAGCATCCCGGCTTCCGCGCGCGCTACCTGGCCCCTCCCGCCGCCTCGCCACCCAGCGCCGAGCGCTCGATCGAGGCCCTGGCGGCCGGGCTCGGCGCCGCGCGGATCTTCGTCCACGACCATCCTTGGCGCCACTACCTGTTGGCGGTCTTCGAGCGCCAGTCGAAGGGCCAAGAACGATGAGAGCGATGCTCCTCGAGCGCCTGGGCGACCCACTGCGCCCCGCCGAGATCCCGACTCCCGAACCCTCCCCCGACCAGGTCCGCATCCGGGTCCGCGCCTGCGCCGTCTGCCGCACCGATCTGCACATCGTCGACGGCGACCTGAGCGAGCCCAGGCTGCCCCTGGTGCCGGGCCACGAGATCGTCGGCGAGATCGACGCCCTCGGTGCCAACGCCACCGGTCTCGCGCTCGGCCAGCGCATCGGCATCCCCTGGCTGGGCGGCACCTGCGGCGGCTGCGAGCCCTGCCGCGAGGGGCGCGAGAATCTCTGTGACCGGGCCCTCTTCACCGGCTACCAGGTCGACGGCGGCTTCGCCGAGCAGGCTCTCGTCGACCATCGCTACGCCTTCCCGATCCCCGAGTCCTACTCGGATATCGAGGCCGCGCCGCTGCTCTGCGCCGGACTGATCGGCTACCGCGCCTACTCCATGGCCGGGAACGGTCCCCGCCTCGGCCTCTACGGCTTCGGGGCGGCGGCCCATATCATCGCCCAGGTGGCCGTCTTCGAAGGCCGCGAGGTCTACGCCTTCACCCGCCCGGGCGATTCCGAGGGCCAGCGTTTCGCTCGCTCGCTGGGGGCGGTCTGGGCCGGAGGATCGGATTCCGGGCCGGACTCGGATCTCGACGCCGCAATCATCTTCGCCCCAGTCGGCTCCCTCGTCCCCGCGGCGCTGGCGGCGGTGCGCGAGGGAGGCAAAGTGATCTGCGCCGGGATCCACATGAGCGACATCCCCGCTTTCCCGTACCGGCTTCTCTGGGGCGAGCGAACCTTGCGCTCGGTCGCCAACCTCACCCGCCGCGACGGCGAGGCGCTGCTCGACCTGGCGGCGCGCGTCCCGGTGCGCACCGAGGTCCAGACCTTCGCGCTCGAAGAGGCCAACGAGGCGCTCGAAGCGCTGCGCGCGGGGCGGGTGCGGGGGGCGGCGGTGCTGGTCGTCGGCTGAGGCCGATGCGAACCATCAAGTTGTACTGAATTGATAGCTCGGGCTTGATGGCGAGCTTCCCGACCAACATCTTCAGTCACTATCATTTCACCATCAACTGGTAGTTTCCGGAGCCACCAGAGAATCCCGGCGACTCCCCCGGCGGTGGATGAGCTGCTGCACGAGCTCGTGGGTCGCGGCCCGGAGGCGGCGGCCACTCTCGATCGGATCTTGAACCGAGAGCGTGCCTTCGCACCGGCTGGCCAGCATGTACACACAAGGCTGTCTCATCGGTCGCCGGCCCGATCCTCTACCTCGGCTGCATCCTGAGCGCCCCATCGATCCGCACGCACTCGCCATTCAGGTAGGGATTGTCGACCATCGACTCCACCAGCGCCGCGAAGTGCTCGGGATCGCCCAGGATCTGCGGATGCGGCACTCCCGCGGCCAGCGCCGCGCGGATCTTCTCCGGCACCAGCGCCAGCATCGGGGTGTCGAAGATGCCCGGCGCGATCGCCAGCACCCGGATCCCGAGCTGGGCCAGGTCGCGTGCGGCCGGCAGGGTCATCGCCACGATGCCGCCTTTCGACGCGGCGTAGGCGATCTGGCCGATCTGCCCCTCGAAGGCCGCCACCGAGGCGGTGTTGATGATCACCCCGCGCGCGCCGTGCTCCACGGGTTCGGTCGCCGCCATCGCCGCCGCCGCCAGGCGCAGCACGTTGAACGAACCGACCAGATTGATGTCGACCGTCTTGCGGAACATGCCCAGATCGTGGGGCGTGCCGTCGCGGCTCAGGATGCGTCCGGCGGTCCCGACTCCGGCGCAGCTCACCGCCACCCGCAGGGGTCCGAGCTCGGAGGCTGCCGTCACGGCCTTCGCGACCTCGTCCTCGTCCCTCACGTCGGCCGTCATGAAGCGCGCGCCCGCGCCCAGCTCGTCGGCCAGCGCCGCGCCCTTCTCTGCGTCCCGATCGAGCAGGAGCACCTTCGCTCCTCGTGCCGCCAATCGCCGCGCCGTCGCCTCACCGAGCCCCGATGCCGCTCCGCTCACCAGGGCCGCTGCTTCTATCAGTTCCATCTCTGTCTCTCCCGGGCGCGCGCCGCTCCCGAAGCCCGCGCCAGGTCTCGATTCTACGTCCAACGGTCTTCCCGAGGTGGCGTCGCCGTGCAACACTGCGCCCGCCCGAGCAGAGGAGATCCGCGCCATGAGCTCGATTCGTTACGTCGCCCCCCTGGACCGTGCGCTGCAACACATGCGCACCATGCTCTTTCGGCCCTTCGCCGCCAAGAAATGGCTGGTGATCGCCTTCGCCGCGTGGCTCGCCGATCTCGGCAGCGGCGGCGGCGGCGGTCCCTCTTCGACCTTCGATGCGAGCGACGCGGTGCGCAAGAGCTGGGGGGCGGCGGATGCGGGCCTCCTGCCGCCGGGCCTGTCCGGACCCTTCTCGGAGTGGAGCTCGTCGTCGGCCTTCTTCGGGCTCTCGGTCCTGGCCCTGGGGCTGGTGGTGATCGGCGCCGTGCTGCTGGCCCTCCTGGTCTTGTGGATCAGCGCGCGCGGCAAGTTCATCTTCCTCGACTGCGTGATCCACGACCGCGCCGCCATCAAGGCGCCCTGGAGCCGCTACCGGCAGCAGGGCAACTCGCTCTTCCTGTGGAACCTGGCGTGGATCACGGCGGGGATGCTGGCGGTCAGCGCGGTGGCCGCGGCGGTGATGCTCGGTGGCCTGCTCTCGGGCCTGCTGAGCGGGTTCGAGCCCGGAGTCGCTCCGATCATCGGTCTGGTGCTGGCGGCCGCCCTGCCCGTGATCCCGCTCCTCTATCTCTTCCTGTGGATCGAGAGCTTCGTGGTCCCGATCATGTACCGCCGCGAGATCGCCATTCTGGAGGCCCTGAAGGAGTTCTGGGGACTGCTCTCGGCGCGTCCCGCGCCCTTTGTCCTCTACGGCCTCTTCTATCTCCTGATGCTGCTCTGCGTGTTCTTCGTGGTGATCGCATTGGTGGTGCTGACCTGCGGAGTCGGGGCTCTGCTGCTCATCATTCCCTACGTGGGGGCGGTGGTGATGCTGCCGATCAGCATCACTTTGCGCGCCTACTCTCTGGCCTGGCTGGAGCAGATCGATCCGCGCTATGGGTTGAGCGTCGAGCCTGGAGCTCCGCCCCAGTTCCCTGACCCCGCGTAGCGACCGAATGTGGCCGCTCACTACCCGCCCGCGGCGGGGGGATGGACGCGGAGCTCCTGATCGCGACTTGACCATCGCACTCCGATGAACCGAGCTCACAAGGTGAGGGGACGAACGAGCTGCGCGGAGTGCGGGCAATGACACGCAACCTGTTGACACAGTGTGATATGACCGGGCCCAAAAGGTCCCCAGGCCCCCAGGCCCCGCTGACGCTCCACGGCTGCCCCTCGGTTCCAGAACCCCACCGATTCCCAAGGCCCCACGTGCCCCCAAACCGGCGCTGGAGCGATGTCGCGAGCACCTGTCCTCGCAACGGAGAATTGACCGCGCAGGTGGAGAATCGCATGGAGGCGTCGAACACCCGCGGGGAGCATGATCTCAACCGAATCTTCTCTGGGCTTCTCGCGGCCATCGCCATCGCCGTGGCGGTCTTCCCCGGTGACGCGAGAGTACTGCGTGTCCCGGGGGATCATCCGACGATCGGCGCGACGCTGGAAGCGGCGGAGGACGGTGACCTTGTGCGGGTGTGGCCCGGTACGTACGTCGAAGACCGGCTCTCTTTCGGTGGCAAGAATATTGTTGTCGCGGGACTCGATCATCTCGATCCGAAGGTGGTGACCGCGACCGTCATCACGGCGGATACTTCATTGCACGACCGAAACGTCGTATTCGAGAATGGAGAGGACTCCACCGCGGCCTTGGTCGGTATCAGCATCAGAGTGCCGACAACCGAGGACGACTGGCCCTACTACCTCGGTGGCGTCCGCTGCGTGGACAGCTCCCCCACCATCGCTTACTGTCGAATCAGCAGATCTCTTGCGGCGGGCCTGTTGTGATCACGGACAATTGTGGCGTATGCGGGGGCGACTCCACGCGCGGTAGCGACAATGCGCTCGCGATGCGCTTCGACCAGGCAGTGGTGGAAAATTGCGTCGTTCTGGGAGAGAAGACGCTGGTGAGAACCAAGGAGAGCAACGGGCGAATCGAGTGCTCGCTGGTGCAGCGTGGATGGCCCGGCGTGGGAAATATCGACACCCTTCCCGGGTTCGTGAGCGTCGGTGACCATCCCTATGCTCTTCGGAAGTCGTCTGCCTGTATCGATGCGGGCAACCCAATGTTGCGCGACGGCCTCGGGTGGCCCCGCCGCTACGGCAATGAGGAACGGTCCGACATGGGAATCTACAGCGGGCCCTGCAACGGACTTTGGGCGAATCGGGCGGATCGCGACTGCCAGAGGATCAGCGCGGTCCTGAAGCGGTTGGAGGCGCTCAGGGAGTAGAGGTGCCGCCTCACCTTGGCCTCTTGAGGAGTGCCGCGATCTCTCGCGCAGCAGTGGGCAAAGAACCGAGATGGCCCGGGGCGGGTTCCCTCGATGTGGGCTCGCCTGAGTAGCGGCGCATGGCGGCCCCGCCAGCGAGCACTTCATCGGCCAACTGACGGAGTTCCTGGGTGAGCCCCACGTCGCGGTGCTGCCATCGGGGCCGGATCGGCAGAGGCAGCGAACCGGGAACGTCGTTCGCCACGATTGGGTCCTCGTTGACAGCGCTGGCGGGTTTGACCATCACAGGCGGAAGAACGCGCCGCGCGGCGCGGACATCGACATCGCGGCACCCAGGCCGCCGGCCTCGCGGCACCCAGGCCGCCGGCGTCGCGGCACCATCAGGGGTCTATCTGGTTCGGCTCGAGGTGCGAGAGAGCTCTTCGTTGCGGCGTGTCGTGTTGCTGAAATAGTCGGGCGGATTCCCCGGCGGAACGCGATCTTGCTCCGCCCATCGCGGCGACTTGGTAGACGCGGAGATCCTGGTCTCGATCCTCGAACGTAGCGGCCACCCCCCAATCCGCGTTATGCTCTCCATACTTGGTGCGGTATCGCAACACCGCACCCGGGGGGTGCGGAATCGACTATGTGGCCGCGGGCGGCGCGCGGGCGGACACGCGATGTCGAGTCCCGAATCGGGCCATCCCCATGGAGATACCGTGAACGAAACAGAGGCAATCCGGCAAGCACCCGAGCTCAAAGGCTCGGCGACCCACGAGCGGCTGAGGCGCGCCTTCGACATCGCCTCGCGTTCCGTGCAGCGCCTGCTCTATCTCGCCAACATGGCCGACATCGAGGGCCGCTCCCACGCTGCTTCCGCCTTGCGCGAGCTGGCCCAGGGCGAGGCGGTGAACGCCCAGGGACACCTCGATCTGCTGCGACGGGTTGGAGATCCGGTGACCGGCCTGCCGATCGGAGAGACCAGACAGAATCTCGACGCCCTGAGGGTGTCGGAGCTCGACGAGGCCGAAACCACCTACCCGAACATGGCGCGCACCGCCCGTGCCGAGGGCTTCCTCGACATCGCCGACTGGTTCGACACCTTGGCGAAGGCCAAACGGGACTTCGCCGCACGCCTCGACGACCTGTCTTCTCCGCAGGATGCACCCGTCGCCGGCGATTCCGCCTGAGCCACCCACGCCGCGCCTCGAAATAGCCATGAGCCACTCCACCAACGATTCCGCCGGCCCCAGCCGCCAGGTCTACGACGCCCGCAGCATCACCGTGCTGCCCGGGCTCGAAGCGGTTCGCCGCCGCCCCGGCATGTACATCGGTGCCACCGACGTCCAAGGGCTGCACCACCTGGTCTTCGAGGCGGTCGACAACGCCGTCGACGAGTCGCTGGCCGGTTTCTGCGCCCGCATCGCGGTCGCCGTCCACCGGGACGGCTCCTGCTCCGTCGAAGACGACGGCCGCGGCATCCCGGTCGACCTGCACCCCGACGAGAACAAGCCGGCCTGTGAGGTGGTGCTCACCACGCTGCACTCCGGCGGCAAGTTCGAGCGCGGCAGCTACGGCATCGCGGCCGGCCTGCACGGGATCGGGATCTCGACCGTCAACGCGCTCTCGGAGTGGCTCACGCTCGACGTCTACCGCGACGGCGTGAGCTACCGCCAGCGCTACCGGCGCGGGCGCGTCGCATCGCCCCTCGAGGAGGTGGGATCGATCGAGCGCCGCGGCACCCGAATCCACTTCATGCCCGACGCGGAGATCTTCGGCGCGGGCGTCGAATTCTCCGCCGAGCGTCTGCTGAGCCGGCTGCGGGAGCTCGCCTTCCTGGAGCCCGGCATCGAGATCCGCTACTCCGACGAGCGCGACGGGCGCGACGAGCTCTTCTGCTTCGCGGGCGGGATCCCCAGCTTCGTCGAGCACCTGAACCGCGCCCGCACCGCGCTGCACCCCGCGCCGATCCACATGCGCTCGCGCCTGAACGGCATCCGCATCGAGCTCGGCCTGCAATGGACCACCGGCTACGCCGAGGATCTGTGCAGCTTCGTCAACCACGTGCGCACCTCCGATCATGGCAGCCACGTCGACGGCCTGATGGCGGCCATGACGCGGGCCATGAACCGCCATGCCGCCGACCGCCGGCTGCTCGAGTCGGGGGAGCGGCTGCAGACCATGGACCTGCTAGAGGGACTGGCCGGCGTGCTCTCGGTGCAAATGACCGAGCCGCAGCTCGAGGGGCAGACCAAGACCCGCCTGCGCAGCGACCACGTGGCGGAGGTGGTCGAGGAGGGGGTGGTGCGGCACCTCGCGAGCTACCTCGAGGAGAATCGCTCGGTGGCCGCCACCATCATCGGTCGGGCGCTCGAGGCGCAGCGGGCACGGATCGCCGCCCGGCGAGCATCCGAGAGCGCTCGCTACGAAGCCTCCCAGGCCGAGGTCAACGAAGATGTCTACCGCGCTCAGTTCGGCATCCGCTCGGAGAACTGGCACGAGTCGGCCACCTGGATCACCCACGAGAACCTGCTGGCGGCCCACGCCGCGGCCTCGAAGATGCCCGAGGACGGAGTGCTGCTCGACGTCTGCTGCGGCAGCGGCGTGGTGGGGGCCTCGTTCCAGGGCAAGGTGGGGCGCATCGTCGGCCTCGACCTCACCCCGCAGATGGCCGCGCTGGCTCGCACCCGACTGGACGAGGTGCACCTCGGCAACATCTATCACATCCCCTTCGACGAAGGCACCTTCGACGGCGTGGTGACGCGCGAGGTGCTGCACCTGCTGCCGGAGCCGGAGCGCCCGGTGGCGCAGATCTTCCGGGTGCTGAAGCCGGGCGGCCAGTTCATCGTCGGCCACATCCTGCCCTACGGGCCGACCGATGCGCCGTGGATGTGGCGGGTCTTCAAGAAGAAGCAGCCGCTCATCTTTAGCATGTTCCAGGAGGAGGACTTCCGCGCGCTCCTGGAACAGGCCGGGTTCGTCGACATCGAGATGACCGAGCAGACCGTCTGGGAGTCGATCGACCTCTGGATCGACACCCACGAGACGCCCGCCATCCACCGCCACGAGATTCGCCGCCTCTTCGACAGCGCGCCGCAGATGGTTCGTGACGTCCATCCCTTCGAGATCCTGCCGAGCGGCGAGATCCGCGACCTCTGGCGTTGGTGCGTGTTCTCGGCGCGCAAGCCCTGAGCGCCGCCCGCCGCCGGTCCATGAAGCCCCTTGAACGATGATATGCTAGCCCTACCAGCGAGACGCTGGCCCGAGCCACACGACTCGGAACGCTAGGAGTGAACGCCATGCGCAAACCATCACTGGCTCCAGAGCTCTACGCCGCATCGGATACCACGGTCGATCAGCACTATATGGGTCTGATGCGCGAGCAGGATCAGGCACCGCGCCCGACCGACCGGAACCTGCCGCGCTTCTCCCTGGTGGTCGGCCCCTCGCCCTTCACCATGCCGCGCGGCTGGGAATTCTTCCTGACCTCGCCCTACGAAGGTGCGAGCTACGTCGCCACGGTGCTGCACAACGCCGGCTACCCGACCCGCATCATCGACGTGCGCTACGCCCGCGACCCGATCGGCGAAGCACTGCGCCAGATCGAGGAGGGGACCGACGTGCTCGGGGTTTGCACCTTCGAGGACAACTACCCCTTCGTGCGCCGGCTGGTCGACCGCGTCAAGGACGCATCGCCGCAGCTGCCGGTGATCCTGGGCGGCTCGCTGGTGACTTCGTCGCCGCATATCTTCATGCAGCACACGCGTGCCGACATCGGAGTGATCAGCGAAGGCGAGCTCACCATCCTGGAGCTGATGGAGGCCTACACCGCCGGCCAGTGGCCGCGCCGCCTGAGCGAGATCCGCGGTCTGGTCTACCGCGACGCCGAGGGCAAGATGCGCCGCACCCCGCCGCGCGGTCAGATGCCCGATCTCGACTCGCTGCCGCGCATGCGCCTCGATCTCTGGCCGCAGGCCCAGGGACCGCAGGGGTTGCAGCCGCAGATCATCGCCTCCTACAGCCGCGGCTGCTACATGGACTGCTCGTTCTGCTACCGCACCACGCCCCAGGAACGGGTCAAGTCCCCCGAGAAGATGAACGCCGACATGAAGTGGCTGAAGGAGCGCTACGACACCGAGTTCATCTTCTTCGTCGACCTCACCTTCAGCGCCCGCCGCGACTACACCCTGCAGATGATGGACGTGATCAAGGACCACGACGTGCGCTGGACCTGCCTCACCCGCTGCTCCGACGTCGACCCGGTGCGCCTGGAGGCGATGAAGGGGGCCGGCGCCGACATCATCCTCTACGGCGTGGAGTCGCTCGGCAAGGCGAGCCTGAAAGAGGCGCGCAAGGGCAACTCCGAAAATCTGACGGTGCGCGCCATGTACGACACCTGGGACGCCGGCATCCGCTTCGGCGGCCTGATGATCGTCGGCCTGCCCGGCGAGACCAAGGAGACCCTCGACCACGCCTGCGACTGGGCCGAGGAGCACCAGCACATCACCCGCGTCAAGTACCTCTCGGCCATGCCCGGCACCTCGGTGTTCCAGCAGGGGCTGCAAGACGGCCTGATCCGTTCCGAGATCGATCACCTGAACTGGCTGTCGATCGAGCAGGCCCTGGTGCAGGACGAGTTCATCAACTACACAGGCATGCCGGAAGCCGACCTGCGCGTCGCCTACCGGCGTCTCTACGATGCCTATCAGCCGGGTCCGGTGGTCGACTTCAAGCACTGGCCCGGCTTCTTCGAGTACCATCAGCCCAACACGACCGACGGCTCCGGCGCCTGCGTCGACTACGCGGGCCAGGGCTGGCGATCGCGGTTCTCCTCGGCCGGGCCCTACCTGCTTCCGGGCTCCGAGTCCTTCGGGCTGGCCGACGTGGGCGCGCGGGGAGTGAGCGACACCGGGGCCGCCGTCGACTGGGCGGTCGAGATGCGTGAAAAGGAGTTTCGCGCGCCACTGGAAGCGAATGGCGGTTGAGCGCGCCGCGGGGCGGCGGGCGCAGGAGTGAAGATTGACAGCCCAGGATGTTCGGGAACATTTCTCGGCGCGAGCGGAACGCTATGACCGTTCCAGCCACTGGTGCGGCGACCGCGATTTCCTGCGGCGGATCATCGCCCGGATCGGCGTCGGACCGGGCGCGACGGTGCTCGACGTGGCGTCGGGGACCGGTCAGGTGGCACGGGTGCTGCGGGAGACGGGCGCGACCGTGGTCGGGCTCGATTTCACGGAGGCGATGCTGCGCCAGGGAGTCCTCCGCACCGACCGTTTCTTGACCGCCTCGGCCGAGGCGATGCCGCTGGCCGACGACTCTGTCGACGCGGCGATTGAGCGCCAGGGGATCCAGTTCATGGACGACCAGGCGGCGGTGCGCGAGATGGTGCGGGTGACGCGCCCCGGCGGGCGGGTCTGCCTGGTGCAGCTCTGCGCTTTCGGCAACGACGACGAGCGCGAGTACTTCGAGATTCTGCGGCTGCGCAACCCGGCCCGGCGCAACTTCTACCGGCTCGAGCGGCTGGACGAGCTGCTGCGCAACGCGGGCTGCCGCGAGGTGGCGGTGCACCGCGAGCACTCCCGCGAGGACGTCCGGATCTGGGCCGACAACGGAGCCATTCAGAGCGAGGCTCAGCGCGCCATCGAGGCCTGCTACCGCGACGCCTCGGAGCCTTTCCGGCGCCTGCACCAGGTGCACTTCGAGGGCGAGGGGACGATCGTCGACCACATGCTCTTCGGCATCGCGATTGGTACTTGTTGATGGGGACCAGCCAGCAGGGACCGATCGGGGGCACGGGCCAGGCGGCGGAGTCGCTGGACGAGGCCCGTCCCAACGGCATCGATTCCGGTCTGGTGGCGGCGCTGAGCGACATTGCGCAGCGATCGCCGATCTCGACCCAGAGCTTTCGGCGCCGCGTGCGCGATCTGATCCTGGTCTGCTCGAGCTCGCGGGGCGGCTCCAGCGTGTTCTCCGAGATGCTGCGCCACTCCGAAGATCTGCTGCATTTCCGCGCCGAGATCAACCCCTTCCTGGTGCTCAGCGAGCTCTCGTGGCCGCGCAGCGAGACCGGCTCGGACCAGCTCCACGCCCACCACGCGACGCGCGCCGACGCCCTCGACTTCTGGCTGGCCTGGGATGTCGGCGGGCAGGCGGAGCGTCTGCGCAACGACGAAGAGCTGGACCGTTTCGCGGTGCATCTCACCTGGCGGCTGCAGGCGCAGTGGCCGGAGGAGCGCTTCGAGATCGACGAGGTGCATCGCCGGGCGCTCGAGGTACTGCGCGAGCCCAGCGACAACCATCCCGGAATCGACGATCCGCAGCATTTCCACATCTGCTTCCTGAAACGGCTGCGGCGCGACCATCCGCGGGTCAACCCCTACTACTACGATCTCGATCCGGCGCTGATCGCTCGGCTCGATCCCGAGGCGGGTGTTCCCGACGGTCCGCCCAGCGACTTCCTGATCGAGGAGCCGCCCTTCGTCGCCACCCTGCCCTGGGCGGTGCCGACCGCGGAGGAGATCGAGAGCCGCCCGCTGGTGATCAAGACGCCGAGCAACGCCTATCGGCTGCCCTTCTTCCGCGCTTTCTTCCCCAACGCCCGCATCCGCACCCTGCACCTGACCCGCCACGCCGCCGACGCCATCAACGGCCTCTACGACGGCTGGCTGCACCGCGGCTTCTTCTCCCATCCGGTGCAGGCGGCGCTCGGGGGCCGCGAGCTGAGCATCCCTTCCTACAGCGACGACCAGCCCGAGTGGGGGAAGAGCTGGTGGAACTTCGACCTGCCGCCGGGCTGGCAGGAGTGGATCGACGCGCCTCTGGAGCAGGTCTGCGCCTTCCAGTGGCGGGCGGCGCACCAGGCGGTGCTCGACTGGGTGGCCGAGGCTGACTCGGTCGACTACTTCCGGGTGTCGTTCGAAGAGAGCGTGCTGGCGTCTCCGGCCAAGCGCCGCGAGGTCTTCGAACGCCTGGCGGCATGGATCGGAATCCCCTACCGGGGCGGGTTGGCGCGGGCGGTTCAGAGGGGACTGCCGCCGATCATGGCGATGGCGCCGCCCAAGCGCGACCGCTGGCGGGCGCGCGCCGAGCGCATCGAGCCCTTGCTGCGCGAGCCCCGCAACCGGGAGCTGCTGCTGCGCCTGGACTATCCGGCGCCGGCGCCGCGCGAGGGGCCCTGAGGGCCCGATGAGCCCCAAGCTCGGCCTGGTCGCCCTCGCGGGACTCATCGTCGCGACGGGTGTGGCGATCCTGCATCTGCTCGGCCGAGGCGCATCGGAGCCGGTTGCCGCGCAGAGGGAGCCCCTGCACTTCGAGACCCGGCAGCCGAACTTGCTGGTGATCGCCCTCAACAACGTCTCCTGGGAGCACATGAGCCTCTCCGGCTACCATCGCCAGACCACGCCCGAGCTCGATCGCTGGGCGCGCGATGCGGTCGTTTTCAAAAACTTCTACTCCCACTGCTCGTGGACTCTGCCGGCCGGCACCTCGCTTTTCACCTCGCTCTATCCCTACAGCCATCGCGTGATGGATCGCTATCACGGCAATCTGCTCGACGAAGAGGTGATGCCCCTGGCCGAGGTGCTGGCGCGCAACGGCTACCGCGGCGCGGCGTTCACCGGGGGGCTCGACTACAAGCCGATCTTCGGACATATGCGGGGCTTCGAGCAGATCGCCGACAATCCCAACTTCACCTCTTTCGCCACTACTTTCGCCCAGGCCGAAGAGTGGATCGAAGAGAGCGACGGCCGTCCTTTCTTCTGTTTCGTACACGGTTACGACGCCCATTCCCCCTTCAATCCGCCCGAACGCTTCAAGGGTGTGTTCAGCGATCCGGCGGGCAAGAACATCACCGTGACCACGCAGTACTCATTGCGCGGCTACCAGGCCGAGGGCGGGGACTATGTCGCTTATTACATCTGGAACGAAGACCCTTTCTTGAAGAAGTCGGAGGCCGAGCGTGCCGGCAAGCGCTTTCCGATGGAGCGGCGCGTGGTGCTGACCGCCGACGACATCGACTATCTGACCGCGCTCTACGACGAGGAGCTGCTCTATATCGATTCGTTGCTGGCCGATTTCCTGTCTTCGTTGCAGCCGTCGGTGCTCGACAACACGGTGATCGCACTGGTTTCCGAGCATGGCGAGATGTTCGCCAAGCACGGGCGCTTCGGGCGCGCGGGAACGGTGCGTGGCAACCTCTACGACGACGTGGTGCACGTTCCATTTCTGTTGCGAGCTCCGGGACTGGAAGGGCGGCGGGTCGATGCCCTGGCGCAGATGGTCGATGTGATGCCGACGCTGCTGGAGCTGCTGGGGATCACTCCGCCGGTCGGCGTGCAGGGCAAAAGTCTGTTGCCGGCGGTGGAGAGCGGCGCGGTGGTCAACGAGCTGGTCTTCGCCGGAGCGCGTTTCAACCACGCGCGCAAGAAGAGACACCCTTTCTTCTGGGCCGAGACGCTGAACGAGTCGGTGCGCAGCCGCCGGTGGAAGCTGATCCGCGAGCTGGTCCACCCGGCCGCCAAGGGCTGGGAGGTGATCGAGGCGGCCGAGACCTTCGAGCTCTACGACATGGCGGAGGATCTGGGCGAGCAGGTCGACGTGGCGGCACTTCATCCGGATGTGACGGAGCGGCTCAAAGGCGAGCTTGCGGCCTGGGCCGATGAGTGCGGGGCCGCGGCGCGGATGAGCCCGGCGACGGTCGAGGTGTCCGGCGAGATGGAACGCGAAGCGCGCGAGAAGGGCTATTGGTGAGGGGCGTAGGGGACGGCGCTTGGAGCGTCGCGCTGGCGTTTGTGCTGTGGGCGGCGGCCTGTGGCGGGGAGCGGGGGGACTGGGTCGAGGAGCAGAGGTTCGCGAACATCCCACGCAGTGGAAAGCGGGTGGTCTCCGGCCGGGTGGATTGCCCCGACTGCGAGGGAGAGATCCAGGTGACGGTGGCGGAGCTGCGGTTCGAGCTGACCGGCTCGCCGATCATCCGCGAGATCGTCTGGATCGAGGAGCCGTGGCGCTTTCGCATCGACCGGCTGCCGGAAAAAGCGTCGCTGTCGATTCAGGCGCGTTGGGATCCGGGCGACACGGTGAGCTGGGGACCGCCCCTACCGAGCAGCCGGCTGATGCAGATCGAGCCCTTCCCTCCGGGCTCGGAGCCGATCGAAGGGATCGAGCTGGCGCTGCTGACCGCCGGCCAGGTGAAGGTCCGGCCGGGGGGGGGCGAGTCGGAGCGGAGGGCGACTCCCCCGAGTCCATTGAAGCTGGTGGACGAGCCCGAGGGCCTGCGGGTGCGGACTCTCACCGGCACGATCGAGTGCGCGGCCTGCACCGGCAGCTTGGCGGTGTTCCTCTCGGCGGTTCCGGTCGAAGATCCGCTGAGCACGGAGGTGGACGCGCGGGTGTTTTTACACTCGGGCGAGGAGTTCAGCTTTGGCGGCGTGATCGCGACTCGCGAGTTCTTCCTCGGAGCCCGCTGGGACGCCGACGGCGAGCCGGGGCGGGGGCCGCCGGGACCCGAGGACCACTTCACGGTGCGGCCCATTCCGGCGCTGGGGCTGGACGAAGAGCAGCTCCCCCTGGCGATCGATTTGATGTCGGCTTGGTGAGGCTCGGCGGTCTCGACGTGGGTGGTTCTGGCCGCTTGCCCATTCCCGATCCGGCGGATTTGGCAACGGATCGAGGGCAACTATCCGGCCTTGCGGCGACGCTCGTACTCCACACGCTCCGCCAGGTAGATCTTGAGAAGGGACTGGTACGGAACGTCGCGCTGGTTCGCCAGCACCTTCAGCTCGTTTAGAAGCGACTCGGGGAGACGAAGCGATATGGTGGCGGTCGATGGCTTCAGCCGTGCCAGGGTCACCGCCTGGGCCTTCGACCAATCGACGTAATCGATCGAATCGTGAGAGTCCCAGAACTCCCGCTCTTCTTCCTCGGTCTTGAATCGCGGCAGGTTCTTCGGGCGCATGGCTCTACGTTTCGGACTCCTCTTGCGCTCGCTCATACTCTCTCCGCTCCCGCCGGCTCATGGGAGTCATATACGCCCGTCAGGGGAATGGGCGAGAAGACTCGTGTCTAGTACTCCGCAATCGGCGTCTCGCGCAAATCGCGGAACGACTCGGGCGCCTGGCGCACGCGACGCATCCAGCCGCGCAGCTCCTGCTCCATCTCGTAGGTGCGGCGCGGCGCGCGGCTGGAGAGGTCCTGGCGCTCCAGCGGGTCGGAGCTCAGGTCGTAGAGCTCGCGCTGCCCGCTGCGCAGGTCGAAGATCAGCTTCCAGGGGCCGTCGCGCAGCATCCGCCGGTGCACGAAGAGCCGGTAGTCGGTCTCGGCGATCACCTCGATCTCGAGCGGCTCGCCGCGCAGCAGGGGCAAGAGGCTGCGGGCGTCGATCCCGACCGGCGGCGCGATCCCCAGGGCGTCGAGCACGGTCGGCAGGGCGTCCATCGAGCGCACCGGCTCGGTGATCTCCAGGCGCTTGGTGTAGCCCGGGAAGCGGATCAGGAGCGGTACGTGGACCATCTCCTGGTAGAGCGTGGGACCGTGATCCAGCCCGCCGTGCTCGCCGAACTCCTCGCCGTGGTCGGCCAGCACGATGATGATGGTGCGCGAGAGCAGATCGAGGCGCCGGAGCGCGCTCAGGAAACGCCCCACCTGCTCGTCGGCCGCCTGCACCTTCTCGTCGTAAAGCCCCAGGTGGTACTCGAAGTCGGCCGCGCTCATCAGGTCGGAGGCGCGCGGGCCGCCCTCTTCGGTGTAGCAGGTCAGCGATTGCTCGCGGATCTCGGCCTGCTCGTCCTTGCCCCCTTTCAGGGTGCCGTCGTAGTCGGGGGTGAAGTGGCCCGAGTAGCCGGAGGCCGGATCGAACTGGCCGTGCACGTCGTAGCCGTGCAGGAAGAGGAAGAAGCGCTCGCTGCGGTGCGTTTCCAGCCACGAGATGGCGGCCGGAACCGAGTGCGGCAGGCCGCCGAACTTCTCGTCGTCGAGGTAGGTTTCGAAGCCGCGCGAGAAGCCGAACTCGCCCGAGACCCCGGCGTCGCCGGTGAAGCCGCCGCAGAGGAAGCCCTGGTCGCGCAGCAGCTCAGGCATGGTCGGGATGGCCGGCGAGAGCGAGGCGCGCTCCAGGCGATCGCCGCCGACTACCCGCAGCTTGTTCACCACGCCGTGGATCGAGGGCCAGCGCCCGGTGAAGATCGACATGTGGGACGGAAGGGTCCAGGCCGAGGGCGAGGTGGCGTCGGCGAAGAACACCGCCTCGTCGGCCAGGCGGTCGAGATTCGGGGTGACGTCGCGCTCGTTGCCGCCGAAGCCGCAGCGGTCGTAGCGCAGGGCGTCGAGCGAGATCAGGCAGATATTGAGCGGCTCGCCTTCGAAGTCGAAGCGGGATTCGGCCCGGGTGCGCTCTTCGAGCAGGCGGCCGATGCGCTCGCCGCCGCTGCTCTCGGCCTCGGAGGGGCGATCGAGCAAGAGCCAGACGATGACGGCGACGTTTGCGGCGACGATCGCCGCGCCGGCCATCAGGAAGGGACGCAGGCGGCTGGATTGGCTCATGAGGGGTCCGGCTTGGTGGTTCCAGGGCCTGTGCGGGGGGCTCCCGCCGGCCCGGATGGAATCTAGCACGGGGTGGGGGTGGGCACGGCGAGCCTGATGAACGTTGACACTTCGACATGACGCTCGCCTTTAGAGCACACCCCGCCGAGGCGACGATCTCGACTTCGTCAGCCCCGCCTTCCGGAGCGAAAACGCGCCTCCAGGTTGGGACCCCCGTGCCCACCCGGACTTCGGCCCCTTCGCTATTCTCGACATTCAGTTCGAAGACGAGACAACCATCACCGAGCATTCTCAAACCTGGGGTCTGGTCGACGCCCTGGCAAAGGCTGATGCCAGGCCCTACATGGTCCCCTACGTGAAGCTGAGCGGCTACATGGAGAACGTCAACGGACAGGTGCAAGAGGCGATCATGGACCGTACCTTCTGGCCCGAGACCGTCACCACCGGCAGCATCGTGCTCAACTCGGGGCCGCCGCAGTGATCGGCCCGATTTTGACA
>CAZBBK010000077.1:0-24040 GCA_964490075.1 uncultured Gemmatimonadota bacterium
GTGAAGTGCCGGCCACGCACGGACCTGCGCCGTTTCGCTACGCGATTTGGTGAATAAGGTGGGCTCAGAGGAGCCGCCCGATGAAGCGCACCGAGCCGCGTCACTGGAACCGCATCTGGCACCCCAGGGAGAGCCCCTTCGCCTCTCCCATGGACGGCCTGTTGCCCTTTCCGGCCAGAGGGGTCCGGCGCGGCTATCGAATGGTCGAGGACGGCGAGCTGCCGCTACTCTTCGCGCTCCAGGAGCGGATTTGGGGCGAAGAGAACGCAGAGGCGCTGCGCGCGCGCTGGGACTGGCTGCGGCGCAATCCACATGCCGAACCGGGCGAGCGCACCATCCCCGGCTACTTCCGCGGCAATGAGCTGCGCGCCTATCAGATCAACGTGCCGCAACGCTTCCTGGTGCGCGGGCGTCCCTGGCGGGTCTACCTGGTCGGCTCGTTGACCGCCGATCCGGCCACCCCCGGCAGCGCGGCCCGGCTGCACGCCTTCCTCCGGGACTTCTACCCGGTGAGCTTCTGGGGTTGGGCCGCGCGGGCTCTGGCTCTCTACCGGCGAACCCTGGGCACGGCCGACTATCACCGATTCCCGCGCGCCGCCCTGGCGCCCAGCCCCTACGGCACCGAGCGCCGTCACGCCTCCCGCGCTGCCTTCTTCCACTGGCCGGAGTCCCCCACTCTGGTCCGACCCTTGCGGACCGATCCGTACCTCGGCGCACGACCGCTGACCCTGGCGGCAAACGCCGCCGCCCGCTCCCTCGACCGCGTTCTGCTGCGCCAGCGCGGAGCGATCCGCGTGCGCGAGCTCGCTCGCTTCTCCTCCGCGCTCGATCCCTGGCTGCGAGCCACCGCGGCCACGCACCCCTTCATCCTGGATCGCGACTCTTCGTACCTGAACTGGCGCTTCCTGGACTGCCCCTTCGCGAGCTACCGCGTCTTCCTGGTCGAGCGCGGCTCCGGATCGCCGATCGGTGTCGCGATCGTGGAGCGCGTGCAGGGCCCGCGTGGGCACGACGCCTGGCGACTGAGCGACCAGCTCACCGCCCACCGGCGGCCGGAGCACACCACGGCGTTGCTCAAGTGCGTGCTGCGCGAAGCGCACCGGGCGGGCGTCTGCTCGGTGCGGGCACGCGACCCACAAGACGCCCAGCTGATGCGCGCCTACCGCGGCCTCGGCTTCCAACCCCGCGGAGCAGACCCTCGTCACCTGATCTTCTGGCGCCCGCCCCTCGACCTCGAGCCCGAGACGATCGCCGAGCGCGCGGCGTGGCCGGTCTCGTGGGCCGACGGCGATCCGCGGTTGGTATGAAAGACTACTGGCAACAGGTGCTGCAACAGTCGATCGCCACGCCGAAGTCCAGGCTGGTGAGCGTGGTGTCGCAGTCGTAGACCTGGTAGGCGAAGGGGAGCAGGTCGCAGAAGTTGGCGGGAGTGTTGACCCGCTTGTTACCGCAAATGGTGTCTTCTGTGGCGGAGACCTTCAACAGCGGGGCCCAAGAGCCGTCGCCCTGAGCCGTCGCCCACACGCTGTAGTCCTGATCGAGGAACACATAGGGCCGATCGTTGGCGTCGATCGAAACCTGTGGGTAGGTGGCGTTGCTGGGCGGGAATTCGCCGGATTGGGTGCCGATCGGAGGGATCGTCCAGGTGACGGCATCTCCTTCCAAGGTGCCGCTGGCGTAGCGGGCACCGAAATCCACCCCTTCGTCCTGATAGACGAAATGCAGCTCACCGTTGCTGGCGGCCGCCAGCGACCAGTGCAGGTGCATCGACGTGATGGCGTCGTAGGGCGCGGCCATGGTATCGATCGGGGCGACGGTCCAGGGAGCGAGCGGATCGTCGGCGTTGTCGCGGAAGGCAAAGTGCTTGCTGCGCGTCGAGTCGCCGTCGTCGTGGAAGAGCAGCCCGATCCGGTCGGCGAAAGCGATGATCCGAGCACTCTTGCGCGGCGCCAGGTTCTTCGATCCGAAGACTTGAGCAGCGGCGTTCCAGGTGTCGCCCTCGTCGGTGCTGTAGCTGACCTTGACCTGGACGCTGTCGATACCGTCGTTGGCGGTGTAGGCGCACCACAGCCGCGACTCGGCGACGCCGAGCTCACGGGCGATGGTCGCCCGCCCCGCGCCCGAGGCGAAGACGATCGACACGGGGGCCTTCTCCCAGAGCTCCGTATCGGGGTTGTAGGTCAAGCGGTGGTACTCCACGCCCTGGTGGAAGTCGCCGTCGAAGGTCCCGCTGACCACGATGTGCAGGGTGCGCTCGGCATCGAGAATGCCGTCCGAAACCACCCGGTAGCCGGAATCGATCCGCAGCAGATCCTGCCAGGCGGGGGTCGCGGCGCCCCACTCGGCCCAATGCAACCAGATCCCTCCCGGATCGTGGCGGCCATGCTGGGCGGTGGCCAGGAGTCCCCTGCGCCCGATTCCCCAGACTTCGTCGGTCACCCACAGATGGCGCATGAAGCGGGTGCTGGTGATCAGGCTGTGTTCGCTCGTCACCTCGCTGTCGAGATCGCGCAGCTGAGCGGGCAGCACGCAGATCTCGACGGCATGGGCGCTTCCCGCGAGGGCGAGGAGCGCGAGCATGAGCACTGGCCGGACTCGGCCTAGCAGATTCATCAATGGGCCTCCTGGGCGTCGAGATGCGGGGGCCGGGACCTTGCCCCCGACTCGAATCGGAGCCTCGATCATAACCTTCGCTCGCGTACCAATCTCGCGCCCCCCCTTCGCTACTATCGGAGCGCCCGGCCCTCTAGCTGAGCGGGACCCGGGGATCTCGGCCCCCGGCGGTTCCGCTATGTCGCGCTAACGGCCTTGTTTTCGAAGGATTTGCGACGCAGCCGCCGGAGCGCGCGCGGCGTCCAGGTGGATCGGCCGGCCGGCGCCGGTGGGGTCCCAGCGGAACACGTCGCCCTTGGGGCTGGTGCCGGCCAGGATGCCGCCGTGGGCCAGGGTGACCATGCTGAGGGCCTGGAATGCGCCCGCCAGCTCCCCCTCGCGGTGCCAGGTCGCGCCCTCGTCGGCGGAGCGCAGCACCACGCCGCCGACGCCGGGTTCGGTGCCGAGCAAGAGCTCCCCCGCTTCGGTCTCGGCCAGGGCGAAGCCGTGCACGGCGCGCAGCGAGTCGCCGCTGATCTGCTCGAAGTGGATCTCGCCGGGCGTGGTCTGCACCCAGCCCCGGCCCTCGTCGCGCGAGACCCAGACCCGGGCGCCGTTGGCGTGCACGAAACCGCTCAGCAGCAGGCTGCCGTCGGCCCGCGCCAGGAAGGCCTCGGCGCGCACCCCGCCGCCGCCGATGCCGGCCACGAAGGCCTCGTTCCAGGTGATTCCGCCGTCGGTGGAGTAGTTCGGCGAGCCCTCCAGGGCGCCGCAGAGCACGGTCCCGGCCGGGGTCTCGAAGAGGCTCTTGACGCCGGTCTCCTGGTTCTGGAGGGGACCGGTGGGCAGCCAGGTGGCGCCGTGGTCGAGGGTGGCGTAGACGGCCGGCCCTTGGGAGACACCCGCCAAGATGGAGCCGTCGGAGAGCTCCAGCAAGGCACGCACGTGGGTCGCCCCCGGAATGTCGGCCGTGGGACTCCAGGTCTCGCCCTCGTCGAAGGAAACGAACACATCCCCGTCGGGGTAGGTGCCAAGGAAAAGCGCCCCATCCGACGCCGGCAGCACGGAGAAGGCCGCCCGGGGACCTGGGATCGGGCCACAGCGGCTCCAGGAGAGGCCTCCGGTCCGCGATCGGAAGAGCGACGCCCGCGGCTCGGTGGCGGCGTAGATCGTGCCCAGGGCGTCGACCGCCAGGTCGTGGACGTGCCAGGCGTCGGCGAGGTCTCCGAGGCGCAGCCAGCGCTCGGCGGTGTTCGCGGCCTGGAGCGGCGCCGGCAGGGAGTCGAGATGGGCGACCCAGAGATCCTCCTCGCCGCGGGTGCCGGGCGCCGCCTCCGACGCGGTGTAGATGCGGCGGCCGTCGGCGGAGAGGTAGGGGGTGCAGGCGCGCGCGTCGCGGTTGACCGGCGGCCCGACGTTTTCGGGAGGACCCCAGACGGTTCCCATCCAGGTGCTCACCCAGAGGTCGGCGTCGCCGTATCCGCCCGGCCGCGGGTCGCCGAAGTCGGAGAAGAAGAGCAGGTTGCCGTCGCGGGAGATGAAGGGTTTGACCTCGTTGAAGGGGCTGTTGACCGGTCCCGGCACTTCGCGGTGGCCGACCCAGTCGGTAATCGCGCCGCTCGGCCCGCGATCGGCGACCCAGATGTCGGAGCCGCGGGTGAAGTAGATCTGTAGGCCGTCGCTGGAGAGGCAGGGGGAGGTGCCGTGGAAGAGGGTGTCGGCGGGGCCGAACTCGCCGCCGATGTCGCGGATCGAGTACCAGATATGGGCCTCGCGCGAGAAGAGCAGGGTGTCCCCCTCGGCGGTGGTGGTGGGACGCCGGTCGTCGTCCTCGGTGTTGATGTGGGTGCCCAGGTTGATGCTGGTTCCCCAGGTCCGACTCAGGGGGTCCCACTCGGCGCGGTAGATGTCCCAGTGGCCCTGGTGGAGCGAGTCGGGTGGGCCGTTCTCGCCGGTCATGCGCACGAAGAAGAGCTCCGATTCGTCGTCGGTCAGCCAGACGTCGCATTCGCTGTCGTAGTTGGCGGCCTCCAGGCTGAGCAGCGGGCTGAAGTTGCCCCCCGGATCCCAGAGCTCGGCGGTCGCTTCGCCCGGGGCGGCGCCGGCGGCGGGTCGGATCACCTCGCCGGGTTGCAGCTTGCAGGCCTGAGCGGCGGGGAGGGTGCAGAAGATGGTCGCGAGCACGAGCGCGGGAAGCGGCCTGGAATCGGTCGGTGGGCGCATCGGATTCCTCTGGCGGATGGTGTCGATCTCATCGTCACGATAACCGTTTCGGACGTGGGTGTAGACTCCCGGCATGACTCGACGCATCGATCCCGAGCAGTGGGCGCGGCGGGACCATTACCGCTGGTTTCGCTCGCTGGAGTATCCCTACGTGGGGGTCACGGCCGAGGTCGACGCGACCGACCTGGAAGCGGACTGCAAGGAGGCGGGATTCTCGCTCTTCGCGGGCTTCCTGCATCGGCTGCTGGCGGCGGCCAACGCGGTGCCCGAGCTGCGCATGAGGATTCGCGTGGAGCAGGGACGCGAGCTGGTGGTGGAGCACGAGCGCGTCGATGCCGGCATCACATTGCCGGTCGGAGACGGTCTTTTCACCTTCGCTTCGGTGCCCTTCACGTCCGGGGTGCGACAGTTCGCGACCGAGCTCGCGGCGCGCCGTGCACGCCTCGGCGACAATCCGCCGCTCGAGCCTTTCGAGAAGGATCGCGACGACCTGGTATTCTGTACTTGCCTGCCCTGGATTCGTTTCACGCAAGTGACGCATCCGATGACCACGGCGCGCACCGACAGCGTGCCGCGCATCGCCTGGGGACGCATCGAAGCACAGGGCTCTCGTCGCACCTGCCCGGTCAACATCCAGGCCCACCATGCGTTGGTGGACGGGGTGCATATCGGGCGCTTTTTCGAGGAGCTGGAGCGGGGGCTGAGGTGAGGCCATGAAAGAAAGTCGATTCTCCGTCCACAAGGTCTGCACGTATGAGGGTCACGAGATCCGCGTGGAGAAGCGATCGCTTTTCTTCACCATGGAGTATTCGCTGATCATCGACGGAGCCAAGCGGGACCAGCTGCTGGGGACCTACGGGCTCTTCATCCTACACGGCATCATCGACAGCGACGGCGCCGGGATCCCGGTCGAGGTGCTGATCGAGCAGCGGTGGTGGTCGACGATGTTTCGCTGCAAGGTCGCCGGCCAGTTCATCGAGATGCACGGGTACGATCCGTGAAGCTAGGCCTCGCGCTGCGCGGGCTGCGGTGGGGTGTCTCGTACATTCTTCGCGCGAGCTTGCGTCGTCGTCGGCCGCCGCTGGTCGGGGGCCTGGCCCTCACCGACACCTGCAACCTGCGCTGCCGCCACTGCAGCGTCGGCCGCAACACCTTTCCCGAGATGAGCTTCGCGGAGGCGCGGAGCGCGCTTTCGCGGCTCCGCGCCAAGGGCATCCCGGTGCTCTACATCGAAGGGGGCGAGCCCTTCCTGTGGCGGGACGCCGGCAGGGGGCTCGAGGACGTCGTCGCCCTGGCGCGCCGGCTCGGCTTCCTCTACACCATCATCTACTCGAACGGCACCTTCCCGCTGCGCACCAGCGCCGACGCGATCTTCGTCAGCATGGACGGCCTGCGCAATGCCCACGACGCTCTCCGGGGACGCACCTACGACAAGATCGTCTCCAACATCCTGGCCTCGCGGCACCCCCGCATCTTGATCAACTACACCATCAACCGCCACAACGATGCGGACATCGAGGAGTTCTCGTACCAGATCGCGAAGATCGCCAACGTGAAAGGCACCTTTTTCTACTTCTACACGCCCGATGGCACGCAGCCGGAGACGGACCGCGAGCTGTACCTGGACCTGTCCGAGCGGCGGCGGGTCGTCGAGCGGCTCATCGCCCTCAAACAGGCCGGTGGCCGGGTCCTGAACTCCACCGCCGGTCTGCGGCTCGCGGTCGGCGAGGGATGGAAGAAGCCGAATTCGCTGGGCTATCTGTTCGCGGAGGGCCGGCTCTATCAGTGCTGCCGGCACATCGGCAAGCCCGCCGTCTGCGAAACCTGTGGCTACCTCGGTTTTGCCGAGCTGGACCTCATGGCGCGCTTCGACCGCAACTCGATCGCCTCCGCCATCGGCTATCTCTAGGAGCGGAGAGAGCATGGATCCCGCCCGAATCGCCGGCGCCTTTCTCGACGTCCCCGGTCTGTACCTCCACATCCCCTTCTGCCGCAGCCTCTGCCCTTTCTGTCCCTACAACAAGGTCAAGTACGACGAGGCGCTGGCCACGGACTATCACGCCGCCCTGCAACAGGAGATCTCCCGGGCCGTAGAGGCCCTCCCCGGCGAGCTCCACTCGCTCTACGTCGGTGGGGGGACCCCCACCCTCTCGCTGGACGCGCTCGAGGCGGCGGTCGCCGACCTGCGGGTGAAGCACGAGCGCGCGATCGAGGTGCTCCCCGGCCACGCGACCCCGGCGACCCTGGACCGCCTGCGGGCGATGGGCTTCGACTTCGCGTGCCTCGGGGTGCAGTCGTTCGACGATGCGGTGCTGCGGCACCTGGGACGGCCGAACACGGCCCGGCAGAACCGCGCGGCGATCAGCAACGCGGTCGGTCGTTTCGAGTGCGTCGACGTCGACCTGATCTTCGACGTCGGCTACCGCGACGGCGCGGCCCTCCTCGCCGACGTGGAGACCTGTGCGTCGCGGGGTGTGGAGCAGATCTCCACCTATCCGCTGATGCGATTCGGCTACACGCCCTTCGGCAAGGCTCCCCACGCCCGGCGCAGGGAGCACGAGCTGCTCGACCAGGCCGAGCGGCTCGCCGAGCGCTACGGCTACGAGCGCCGCTCGGTGTGGACACTCAACCGCCGGGACGCGCCCACCAGCAGCTCGATCACGCGTGAGTTCTACCTGGGCCTGGGCGCGGGCAGCGCCTCCTTCACCGGGCGGGAATTCTGGATCAACCACTTCAGCGTGCGTCGCTACATCGACGCCGTCGCGCGCGGCGGGCTCCCGGTGGCCAAGCAGATGCGCCTCCCCGCGAGCGTCTCGGCCCTCTACTACCTGTTCTGGCGGAGCTACGCGAGTCGCCTGGATCTGCGGCGGCTGGATCAGCTCTTCGGGGCGCGGGTGGGGCTCGTCACCCGGGCAGCTCTGCTGCTCTTCGTGGGCGCGGGGCTGGTCGAGCGGCGCGGTGATGAGGTCAGGCTGTCGCGACGCGGCCGGGATCTCTATCACGACGTCGAGCGATGGATGACCTACCACTTCATCGAACCGCTGTGGGCGGACATGATGACCGAGCACGGCGAGGCCCCGGCGACTGTCAGGGGCAGACGCGCGGGTCGGCTCTGGGCGCTCACCGAACGTGTCTTGCGAGCATGAGCCGCCCCATGCGAGTCCTCTTCCTGCAGAGCGTTCCGATCCCGCGCCCGGGGGTGATGCAGCTCGGCGCCGTGCTGCACCAGGCCGGACACCGGTGCCGTGTGGTGGTGGCCGCGGAGGAGCGGGATCCGGTGCGCGTCGCCCTCCGCTGGCGCTCCGACGTGCTCGCCCTCTCGTGCATGACCGGGGAGCACCGAGAAATGCTGTCGCTGGCGGGGAGGATCCGGACCGGCATGCCTGGGCTCGTGGTCGTGATGGGCGGCCCGCACGCCACCGCCTGGCCCCAGGTGATCGAGCACCCGGCGCTGGACATCATCTGCCGCGGCGAGGGGGAGGAGGCGTTCGTGGAGTTGGTCGACCGGCTCGCGGCGGGCGCCGACCCGGGTGATATCGAGAACCTGTGGGTCAAGACGAGCGATGGGGTGCGCCGCAACCCGATGCGCCCGCCGCCGCGCGATCTCGACAGCCTCCCCTTTCCCGCCCGCGGGCTCTACCGATCCAACTGGCTCGGCCGGCGGCACCCGATGGTGCTCACCGGCCGGGGTTGTACCTTCGACTGCTCGTTCTGCATCAATCCGACGATGCGGAGCCTCTACGGCCTCTCCAAGGCGGCGTATTCCCGGCGCCGCTCGCCGGACTCGGTGCTGGAGGAACTGGAGACCCTCGTCGCGCGTGACCCCGTCAAGGTGGTCGAGTTCGCCGACGACCTCTTCACCCTCGACCACGCCTGGCTGCGCGACTTCCTGCCGGCCTACCGGGCGCGCATCAGCCGCCCATTCGTCTGCGACGTCAGGGCCGACACCTTGAACGCGGAGGTCGTGCGCGACCTGCGGCTGGCGGGGTGCGTGGCGGTGCGCATGGGCGTCGAGTCGGGCAGCGAGCGGGTGCGCCAGCAGGTCTACGGCAAGCGCCTGCCCAGCGCGGTCCTGCACCGGGCGGCACGGCTCGTCCGGGAGGAGGGGATCCGGCTGCTGACCTACAACATCGTGGGCGCGCCGGGCGAGACCCTGGACGAGGCGCTGGATACGATCCGGCTCAACCGCGAGCTCAGGCCCCACTACGCCTGGTGCGGCCTGCTGCAGCCCTTCCCGGGGACGGCGATCCGCGACCAGGCCAAGGACCAGGGGTTCCTGAGCGACGACTCCGACCTCGACCGCTTCCCCGCCTCCTTCTTCGCGGTCTCCGTGCTGAGCTCGCGCGACCGGGGCGCCATGGAGAGCCTGCAGCGACTCTTCGACATCCTGGTCCAGGTGCCGGTGCCGCTCCGTCTGGTGCGAAGGCTCCTTCGCTTCCCACCGACGCTCTTTCACGACGCTCTGTTCAAGCTCTCGTACGCTCGCTACGTGTCGAGGATCGAGCGCGTGACCCCGCTCGACGTGCTGCGCACCGGCCTCTCCTCCCACCGCCGCTTCGTGAGTCGGGACCGCGGCGGGTAGTTCTTGGTGGCCCACACCGCGAATACTGTGACGCACCGAGGGCGCGGAGCGTGGGAAACTGGCGACCCGCCCGCGCGCGGAGAGGCGCTCGATTTGACACTCCGCGCACGGAGAAGGACTCGGTTTGACAAATCGATCTCAACTTGACGCAGAAAGCCCTCGAAACCGGCCTTTCTGGGCCATTTGGGACCCTTGGGCCGGGCAAGCGTCAAACTGAGGTGCTCTCCGTGCGCAAAGTGTCAAACCGAGCGCCTCTCCGCGCGGAAGGGACCGACGCGGCCCACGGCGAGCCCGGGCCGGACGCCCGAGCCGCATCGCCCCACGACTCAAATACGTCGCAGCCGACCGCCGTCCACCGCCAAGCTCACGCCGCGGATGCCGCTGGCGGCGGGAGAGGCCAAAAAAGTGATGGCTGCGGCGGTCTCCTCGGGGCGGATCAGTCTGCCTTCGGGCACCGGAGCGATCCAGTCCTGGCGGATCTCCTCCTTTGAGCGCCCGCCGCGTGCCGCCTGGGCGCGCGCCAGCTCGTCGAGCCGCGGGGTGTCGGTGTAGCCCGGAAGAACGTTGTTGTTGGTGATGCCGGGCGGCAGCTCGTTGGCCAGGGATTTGCTCCACGCCGCCATCGCACCGCGCACGGTGTTGCTGACACCCAGATTGGGCACCGGCTCGTAGACCGAGATCGAGATCACGTTGACGATCCGGCCGTAGCCGCGTTTCCGCATTCCGGGAAGCAGCTTGCGCACCAGCAGGTGGGAAGCCAGCAGGTGGCGGCGCAGGGGGCTCAGGAAATCCTGCTCGCGGGCCTCGAGCAAGGGTCCGCCGGGGGGACCGCCGGAGTTGTTGACCAGGATCTCGATCGGCCCGCGCTCCTCGAGCAGCCGATCGATCTTGGCCTCGAGCTCGGCGCTCCGCTCCAGGTCGGCGACCAGCGCCGCGGGCTCAGGGGCGCCGGCGGCGTTCAGCTCCGCCACCAGCGCCCGCAGCCGATCGTCGCCGCGGGCGAGCGCCGTGACCCGGGCGCCGGCAGCGGCCAGCGCATGCGCGGCGGCGCGGCCGATGCCGCTGCTGGCCCCACAGACCAGCGCGCGACGTTCGGCGAGAATGGGTGTGTCGCTTTCGGGCATGGCGGCTCCGGATGCTGGATGGGGATCGTGCGCTCAGCTTACACCGGCGGCGGCGGGTGGCGGATCATGGTATCGTTGCCGGCCATGTGCGGCATCGCGGGCATCTGGGGGGACCGAGGCGACATCTGGGCGCTCACGCGCACCTTGACGCATCGGGGCCCCGACGACCACGGCGTGTTCGAGAACGGCGGGTTGAAGCTGGGCTCGGCGCGCCTGGCGGTCATCGATCCGGGGCGCGCGCGCCAGCCGATGGCCGCCGCCGGTGAAGCGTTGCACGTGGTCTTCAACGGCACGATCTACAACTTTCGCGAGCTGCGCGGCGAGCTGCGCGACCAGTACCCCTTCGCGCTCGACAGCGATACCGAGGTGATCCTGGCGGCCTGGCGGGCCTGGGGCACAGGCTGCTTCGAACGATTCAACGGCAACTTCGCGATCGCGCTCTGGGACGGGTCGCGCCTGGTGTTGGCGCGCGACCGTTTCGGTGAGAAGCCGCTCTACTGGACCCGCCACCACGGCACCTTCCTCTTCGCATCGGAGATCAAAGCCTTGCTGGAGGAGGTGCCGGCGATCCCGCGGATCGAAGAGGATTTCGCGGCGCTGGAGACCGGTGCCGGGAATCGGACCCTTTTCCAGGGCATCGAGTCGTTTCCACCGGCGCATTTCGCGCAGCTCGAGCACCCCGAAGATCCGTTGCGCCCGCAGCCGTACTGGACCTTGCCCCCCGCACTCACCGAGGAATCGCCACGGCGCGGCGAGTCGGATTTGGTCGAGGAGTTGCGGGCGCTCTTGATCGACTCGGTGCGGCTGCGCCTGGTCTCCGACGTGCCGCTCGGGCTCTTCCTCTCGGGCGGGCTCGACTCGGCGCTGATTGCCTGCATCGCCCAACCCGATCGGGTATTCAGCTGTCACTTCCCGGCCGGTCCCGGATTCGAGGAGATCTCCTACGCGAAGATGGTGGCGGAGAAGATCGACGCCGAGCATACGGTGGTGCAGCCGACCTGGAGCGAGTTCCGCGACCAGCTGCCGCGGATCATCCGCCATCTCGACGAGCCGGTGGCCACGCCATCGCCGATCGCCGAGAACGCCCTGGCGCGCGCCGCCAAGGGGAAGGTCAAGGTGGTGCTCGGCGGCCAGGGCGCGGACGAGTGCTTCGGCGGCTACGTACGCTATCTCTTCCTGCAGATGGAACAGGAGCTGGCCAAATCTCCGCAGCTCGCCGCCTACCACCCGATGGCGCGACACTTCTGGGGCGTCGGGGCATTTGGGAGTTGCGCCGATCGCTACCTTTGGATGCTGCGCCGCGGCCCCGCGCTGCCGCCCTACTTCGAGGCCGAGATTCGCGACCTCTTCCAGCGCGGTGGCGAGATGGTCGACCGCGCCGGCTACGCCGATCTGTCGGTGACGCTGCCTTCGCTCTTGACCATGAACGACCGCGCGTCGGCCGCCGAAGGGCTGGAGAATCGCTGTCCCTTCCTCGACCACCGGCTGGTCGAATTCGCATTCGCCTTGCCGCCCGGCCACAAGATCCGCGGCTTGCGCACCAAGCACCTGTTGCGCAAAGCGGCCCGCGGGCTGGTTCCCGACCCGGTCATCGATCGCACCGACAAGATGGGCCTGGTGGTTCCGGTCAACCGCTGGTTGGACGGTCCCCTGGCGGCGTGGTCGCGCGAGCTCGAAGAGGGGCTGCGGCGGCGCGGCTTCGCGCACCTCGAACACGGCAGCGACCGTGGCGAGTTCGACCGCAACCGCTACACGCGGATCTGTCTCGAGCTGTGGTTCCGCGAGGTGATCGACAAGCACTCCTACGCTTGAAATCCCGTGCGCTACGACCGGGCCTTCTACATCAACCTGGACTCCAGCCCGAGGCGGCGGCGCAAGCTGCTGGCCTGCTGCGCGCGGGGCGGGCTCCATGACCTGCGACGCTACTCGGCGATCGACGGGCACCGGGTCGACATCGCCACCTACCAGGAGCGCGGCCTGCTGGCAGCGGATCTCGCGGTGCGCATGGCCGGCAGCCTGGGCTGCTTCCTCAGCCATGTGACGCTTTGGCAGCGCCTGCACGACGACCCCCAGTGCGAGGTCGCGCTGATCCTGGAGGACGACGCGCGTCCCCGGCGCGGCTTCGCCGCCGCGCTCGCCGCCCTCGAAGAGGAAGAGGTCCCCGAGGACTGGGACATGATCTGGCTGGGCTACTTTCGCGCCCGCGGGACGCCGATCGGCACCCGTTTCATCAAGCCGCGCTTCCCTTCCGGGCGCGGCGAAAACTCCGGCCATTTCTGTTACTTGATCCGCGCACGCAGCGTGCCGAAGCTGATCGACATCCTCACACCCTACGACAACCGCTCGTCGAAAGACGTGCTGCTGCGCAGGAGCTTCGACCGCTTCAACGCCTACTTCCTCACCCCACGCATCGCCAGCTCGGCGAAAGGGCGTTTCATCTCCGACCGGCAACGCGTCAACGCGCGCGCCGCGGGCCGCGGGCCGATCCGGGCGCTGCTGCATCGTCTGCGACGCGAGCTGCGCGGGTGATCTTCGAATCAGACCGGATAGCCGAGCGCGCCCAGGTCGACACCCAGCCGTTCGTTCAGCTGGCGGTTGCCTGACTCGAAGTAGGCTGCGATCTTCTCTTCTTGCTCGTCTCTGAACTCTGTATCGAGCGGCGTGCCGCGCGCCAGGAAGCGATAGAACGCCGGCCGAACACGAGCACGCATCAGAATTCCTTCCCAGGGGAGCCAGGGCAGACTCTGGGCGAATCGTCGCCAGGCGGCGTGCCTCGTAGTCACTCGCGGATTGCGGTTGCGGCCGTGTCTGGCATGATAGGTCGCGATCGCCCGCTCGGGATCGATGCCGATGAAACCGGCGAGCTCGCCCAGATAGCTCTCGGCGTCGGCGCGGAAGTCCTCGAAGAGGAGCACGCAGATGTTCTGGGCGCCGAAGAGCCCGTCGTAGAGCTCGACCAGCGCGGCGTAGTCGAAGAGATAGAGCCTGCTCTCTTCACTGCCCGCGCGGAGCTCGTCGTCGATCCAGTCGCGGAAGGGTCGGTTCCGCAGAATGCCCAAGTTGATGAGCTGGGCGTAGATCGAGGGCAACAGGTCGAGCTGATTGCGGATGGTGACGATGACCCGGGCCGCGGGGAAGAGCCGCCGCAGCCGCTGGGCGATCAGACGGCGGTCGACGCGGGTGCGGGCGGTGCCGGTCGAGAACTCCTCTTCGGAGATCAGGACGCGCTCGTGGGAGCCGTGCAGCAGGGGGCGGATCCACTCACGCTCGAAGGACTCGAGGTGACGCTCGAAGGTCTCGGAATCCTGCTCCACGATCGGCCGGATGGTCCGCCGCATCCCTGGATCGTGGAACAGCAGCGGCTTGCCGAGATAGTGCCAGTCCGGGTGGGCCGCGAAGAGATCGATCTGCAGCGATGTGGTGCCGGTCTTCGGCAGACCGATATGCAAGATGACCTGGGGCGCTTCCATCGTCCTCTCCCTCGGCGACCCTGGGCTCGGGCTCGAGCCTCCACATGGGTCACGCGCGTCCGATGACGAAAGCCTAGCTCATCCGGCGTAATCGGCGAGCCGCTCTCTCAGCGCGGGCCACTGAACGGTGAGCATGCGATCGGCCAGCGGATAGAGGATCCCCTCCTCTTTCACGTTGTGCTGCTGGATCAGCATCAGCAGCGTGTCGCCCTGATCGAGCACCGAGTCGAAGTCGCCCGCCGCTGCCGCCTCTCCCATCTGATCCAGGAGCCCGCGCATCTGCTGGTGCTCGCCGCGCATCACGGCGGTGGGCCCGGCATCGACCATCCCCGTCACGCTCTCGATGGCCGGGAAAAGCACCTCCTCCTCCATGGCGTAGTGGCGACGCATCGCCGCATCGAAACGCGACCAGTGCTCTTTCGCCTCCTCCCCGCGCCCCGCGTCGGCGGCGGCCTCCAGTGCGGCCCACTGGCTGTCGCAGGCGCGGTGATCCTCGGTGAAGAACTGAGATGGATTCAAGGGTCTGACCTTTCGTTCGAATCGTGGGGACGCGTGGGCGCCGATTCCGCCTCACGCGGAAGTTATCATATGATAACATGGCGGGCAACGTCACCGAGGAATCCGAAGATGAGCCGCCGCGAGGAAATCGTCGACACGGTGCTCGGTCTGCTGGCCGACACGCCCCTCGAGAAGATCTCGACGCGTCAGGTCGCGCGCGCGCTGGGCGTGAGCCAGCCGGCCCTGTTTCGCCATTTCCGCAGCCGCGAGGACCTACTGGTGGCAGTGGTGGCCGCGGCACGGGCGGCGCTGGCCGCAGAGGCCGAGCAGATCTTGCGCCGCGAGCGATCGGGCTTGGGTCGGCTGCGGGCGCTGGCGCGGGTGATCCTGGAGCACGTGGAGCGCAACCCGGGGCTGCCGCGGCTGATCTTCGGACGCTCCGCGAGCACCGGCAACCCTCTGGCGACGGCGCTGCGCCACCTGGTCGCTATGCAGCGCGCGGCGGTGCGCGAGCTCTACCTGCAGGGGCGCCGCGAAGGGAGCTTCGCGGCCGAGGGCTCGCCGGATCGCGCCGCGTCGGTGTTCATCGGCACGATCCAGGGAACCGTGCTGCAGTGGGAGCTGGCCGGACGTCCGGCCGGTCTGTCGAGCGAGGCCGATCCGCTTTTCGATCTCTGGCTGCACGGCGTGAGCAGCCGCGGAGAACCGGCACCGGCGGAGCGGGAGGCGCCCGGGCCCGCGCTCCACGGTCTTCCCCCCCCTCCCGTCCTGCGCGAGCTCGACGTCCGTCCGCTCATCGACCGCGGCGAAGACCCCCTCGAGACAATTCTGGCGGCGCTCGACGAGACCCCGCGCGGCAGCGTGCTGTTGATCCGTGCGCCCTTCCGGCCGGCGCCCCTGATCGCGCTCCTGGAAGAGCGCGGCCACGGTGTCGAAGCCGATCCGGTGGAGGGGAAGGAGTGGGCGGTCGAGGTCGCCATCGGCGATCCCGAGATCGTCGACCTGCGCGACCTGGAGGCGCCGGAGCCGCTGGAGCGGGTGCTGGAAGCGGCCTCCGCGATGCGCGCCGAGGAGACCTTCCTGGCGCGGGTGCCGCGCATGCCGCGGGCGCTGCTGCCGATTCTGGCGGAGCGGGGGATCGATCACCAGGTCATGGATCGGGGCGATCGGGGCGCGCTGGTGCTGCTGAGGGCAGAGCCTTGATCGGTCCAGGCGCCGATTCCGGCCTGAGCTTCGAGCAGGCTCCCCCGCTGGCGATCCCGGCCAGTTTCTTCGTGACAGCACCGCTGGCCGTGGCCGCGGCGGGCTTCGTGTTGCTGGCGCATGGCAACCTGCCCTGGCTCTCTCCCTGGGAGCCGAGCGCCGTGGCCCTGGTCCATTTGGGCACTCTGGGCCTGATCACCATGGTGATGTTCGGAGCGCTCTACCAGATTCTGCCGGTGGTCGCCGGGGCCGTAGTGCCAGCGCCGCGCTTGGCCCGCGCGGTGCATGCCGGCTTGACTGTGGGCGCCGCAGCCCTGGCAGCGGGGATGTTGCTAGGCGAAATCGGCCTGCTGTGGTGCGCGACCTTGCTGCTCGGCGCCACGCTTTTGGCCTTCCTGATCCCCACCGGCATGGCGCTCGCGCGCGCCCAGACCCGCGACGATACAGTGACCGGGATCAAGGTCGCCTGGGGCGCCCTGGCGCTGGCCGCGGCACTGGGAGTCACCCTGGCGACACTCTATGCCCTCAAGTGGTCGCCCGACCTGCGCCGCGAGCGGCTGATCTGTCACTGGACGCTGGCGGGAATCGGTTGGATCGGCGGGCTGCTCAGCGCGGTGTCGTGGCAGGTGATCCCGATGTTCTATCTGACGCCTCCCTGCGCCGCGCGCGTGCGCCGCGCGACGCTCGCCCTGCTGTCGGGGACGATTGTCGCGACGGTCGCGGTGTTCGCGCTGCGCGTGGCACAGCCCTGGCCGCTGCTGGCCGCGGCTCCGGGCGCGGCGGCAGTCTGGATCATCCACCCCCTCTGGGCACAGCGCGCCCTGTCGGCGCGACGCCGCAAGCGGGTCGACGACAGCATTCTGTTCTGGCGCCTCGGCCTGGCAGTGGCACCGGCGATGCCGGTGCTGGCCGCGCTCGCCCATCTCTTGCCCGATCCGCGCCTCTCTGCGCTGGCCGGATGGTGCGGCATCTGGGGCTGGGCGGGCCTGATCATCCACGGCATGATGAGCCGCATCGTGCCCTTTCTGGTCTGGTTTCATCGTCTGGCGCACCTGGTAGGCAAGCAGCCGACCCCAAGCGCCAAGCAGCTCCTGCCGCGGCATCGGTTGCGCCTCGCATTCGGGCTGCACGCGGCGACCCTGGCAAGCGGATGTGTCGGGATTCTGCTCGGCGAAGCGGCCATCGCTCGCGTCACCGGCGTATTGCTGGTGCTGACCGGCGCCGCGATGCTGGCCTGGCTGCTGCCGGTGTTGCGCTTTCGGCTAGCCTCGCTCGCGTAGACACAATCCGCCGCCTGGTTCGTAGCCGAGCCGCTCCGCGGTCAGCCGCGGCGCCTGAGCGCGGTCAGCGGCCGATGCTGGTCGTGCCGCGATCAGCCACGGACACTGAGCAACCTCAGCAACCGATGCTGGCCACTCCACAGTCATGCAAGGCGCCTGAGCGCGGTCAGCGGCCCATTCCGGTCGCTTCACGGCCGCCCCGGACACCTGACCCGGGTCAGCGAGCAATTCCGGTCGCTCCGCGGTCAACCGCGGCGCCTGAGTGAGGTCAGCAAACGTAGCTGGCCGCGCTACGGTCGGACGCGACCGCTGAGCGACGTCAGCAGCCGATGCTGGCAGCCGCGCGCTCGTCTCGCGCGCCAACGTGCCCCGCGCCGCGCTGGCAAGGCGCGACGACGAGTCACAGCCGGAGGCTACGGCGAAGCGGAGCAACAGCGAGCGACTCCGGGCACGCACCAACCGCAACCGGCACCTCGGTCAAAGCACCGCGCCGATTCGGCTGCGAGCGACTCCAAGTCGCTCGCCAGCCGCAATCGGCGCCCTGATGGCGACCAAAGGCCCGCCATCAGGGCTCTTGACTGCCGAAGCGACGCGACCTATCACGTCCTCACCAACACATCGTGAGGTCGATCATGCTCCTGCCGAGACGGCATCCGCCGCTGCCCGCGATCGCAATTCTGGCACTGATCCAGGCGTCGAGCACCCCGGCCCTGAATCTCGAGCGACTCTCCGCCACGCGCCTCAGCGTGACCTTCGAGCTGCTCGATGTCGAGCACCACGAGGGGGTGCTGGCGATCCCCGGCGGCCTGGGCGGCACGGCGGTGATCGATGTCACCGACCCGCGGCAGCCGGTCGAGCTCAGTCGCTACAGCGACACTCTCTGTCTCTACGGCCGCCTCTACAACACCTTTATCGGACCCGAGCTCACCCTGGGCGCCGGCCGCAACTGCCCGCTGGTCCTTCTCGAGCCCGGTCCGGGCTATCACCTCGACGTGGTCGGTCGCCACCAAACAGGAGACGCTTCGTATGAGGACGCCGCCGTGCGCGACGACCTGGCGGCGATCGCCGCCCACGACGGGGGACTGGAGCTGATCGATATCAGCGATCCCGGAGCCACGTTTACGGTGGCGACGGTTCCGCTGACCAATGCCTGGGCGGTGCGCATCGACGGCGACCACGCCTACGTGGCCGACGGCGGCGGCGGCCTGGCGGTGGTCGACATCTCCGATCCCTACCAGGCCTTCCTGGCTGGACGCCTGGTCACCAGCGGCGCGGCCAAAGATGTGCGGGTGCGCAACGGTCTGGCCTTTCTCGCGTTGGGAGATGCGGGAGTGGCCATGATCGACGTCTCCACTCCGAGTCAGCCGGTGCTGGCGGCCGAGTACAACACCACCGGCAACGCCTCGCATCTCGGAGCCAGCGACAGTCTGGTGGCAGTCGCCGACTGGGACGACGTGGAGATCCTGCGCTACGACCACCAGGGCATGCTGGAGCTAACCGGCAGCAAGAAGACCGGCGGCCGGGTGATGGGCGTCGAGATCGTGAACGACGTGGTGTACGTGGCCGAGTGGAGTGAGCTTCACATTTACAGCTACGGCCCCATCGCCGGACCTGATCTCGACCTCGACTTGGTCGACATCAACTTCCCGAAGACCGAGGTGGGCGCCAGCCGCGACACTACGATCCAGCTGAGCAACAGTGGCGGTTCCACGCTGACCATCGAGTCGATCGACATCCCGCACGCCGACTTGGCGCTCGACCCCGCCGGGCCCTTCAGCATCATGGCGGGCGGTTCCAGAGACCTCACCATCACCTACACCGCCAGCGAGGACGAGATCGACATCCGCTGGTTCACGATTCACTCGAACGACACCGATGATTCGGCCTTTCAGTTCTCCGTGCAAGGCAACAGCCGCGATCTGAACGTCGGAGATCCGGCTCCAGACTTCACCATTCCGGTGCTGGACGGCGCACCGGTGACACTTTCCGAGCTGCGCGGCAGCGTGGTGGTGCTGACCTTCTTCGCCTCGTGGTGACCGGTCTGCGGTCCGCAGTTGGTGGACATCGAGAACGGGCTCTGGGAGACCTACCGCGATCAGGGACTGCTGGTCTATGGCGCCAATCGCGAGAGCGAGCCGATTCTGCGCGACTTCATCGACCAGACCGGCATCACTTTCCCGGTGCTGCTCGACGAGCCGGCCGGCTACTACCTGCTGGGCGGCCTTTCTCCCTATCCGCGCGACTTCATCATCGACGCCGATGGAATCGTGCAATATGCGGACACGGAGTACCGTCCGACCGAGATGTCGGCGATCATCGAGCGTTTGCTGCCCACCGCGGTCGAGGACGATGGGGTGGCGGCGGACGCGCCCCCCGCGACACGCCCGGTGCTCGCTCAAAACCTCCCCAACCCCTTCAACCCCAGCACCACCATCCGCTTCGACCTGCCGGCGGACGGGCCCGCCGAGCTGACGATCTTCGACATCGGCGGGCGGCGGGTGCGCACCTTGGTCGCGGACAACCTCCCTGCCGGCTCCCACGCCCGGCGCTGGGACGGACGCGACGAACGCGGCGCGGAGCTGCCCTCGGGCATCTACCTCTACCGGCTGCGATCCGGGGGTATCGAAGCGCTTCGCAGGATGGTTCTGCTGCGCTGAATTCGGGTTTCTCTCCCCGCTCCCATGCTATCTTGGAGTCGAATTCGAACTCCAACATGGGAGGGATCCATGTCCCGAAAATTCGTCATAAGTTGCGAATCCACACTGCGGATCGTGGCGCCTCTGCTCGTTTTCGGCGCGAGCGCCGCCCCCGCCGTCCCGAACGCCTGGTCCTTGCTGGGCGACGACCGTGGCGACGGCCGCTATGTCCGTGAAGACTGGGACCTGATCGCGGCGCTGCACGACACCCAAGGACGCGAGATCGTGGCCCATTGCACGCGCATGAGCGACGAGGTCTGGGATCACCAGATCACGGTGGAGCGCTGGGACGAGGCCACGCAGAGCTGGCTCCCGCTCGGCCAGGCGTTCGGCGGCGGCGAGGATGGCGCGAATGCGCCCTCGCTGGCACTGGCGGGCGATTGGCTCTATGTCGCCTACATCCAGCGCAATTCCGGCACCGGAGTGTGGGGCGAGCTGAAGGTGAAGCGTTACGATGAGCCGGGCGATCTGTGGGTCGAGATCGGCCAAAGCGTGCTCAATGTCGACCCTCTGGAGAACGCCTGGGCGCCGAGCCTGGTCGCGGTCGATCAGGCCGGGATCGATGTCGCCGTGGCCTGGGAGGAGGACGGCGGCAGCGCGGTCAAGGCCTGGGTGAAGGCACTGCGCGACGACCAGTGGCTGCTGCTCGGCGGCGGCCCCCTGAATGTGGCGCCCAATCGAGACGCCGAAGATGTCGAGCTGGCCTTCGACGGCGATCGGATCGTCGCAACCTGGAGCGAGGAGCACAACGACCACCAGGCGATCCACGTCAAGGCGGTGGGGAGCGACAATCGCTGGACCGCCTTGGGCGACGATCTCGCGCCGGGCCAGTATGGCCACAAGCCGAGCATCGCTTTCGACGGCGCGGCCCTCCACGTGGCCTACGGCAGCTACGATGAGGCGCTCGGAAACGCGCGCCTGGTACTCGTCAAACGCTGGACCGACAGCGCCTGGCAGCTGCTCGGCGGCCCCCTGAACGAATACTCGTCGAGCGACGACACGTGGGCGAGCTGCCACCGCATCGCGCTGCGGGGCGGACGGCTGTGGGTCGCCTGGTGCGAGTCGCAAGGCAGCGGCAAGGCGGCTGATCTCTTCGTCAAGAGCTACAGCGGCTGCGAGTGGGCAATCGATCCCGGGAGCCGCGCGCGCCGCAGCCTCGACGTCGATCCGGAGCTCGATGTCGGTCAGCTCGCCCTCGCCGGCGGACTGGCGTCGCTCCTGGTCGGCTTCGTCGAGGAGGGCGCGATCTACGTCGAGCGACGCGACCCGGGTCCACCGGTCGAGTGCATCGGGGCCGATCGATCGGCGCCCGCGCGCGCGGTGGCCGGAGGGCCCATGTGGTGACGTTTCCGGACGCGGGGCACCGATGAAGCGACAGTTCACCGATCAGGTCGTCTGGATCACCGGCGCCGGAAGCGGACTGGGCCAGGCGCTGGCGATCGAGCTCGCCCGGCGCGGCGCCCGGGTGGCGTTGAGCGGACGGCGGGTCGAGCGGCTGGAGCAGGTCGCGAAGCAGGTAGAGGCCGCGGGCGGCCGCGCGCTGGTCGTCCCTTGCGACGTGACCGATGAGGAGGCGGTCCAGGCGACGATCGCCAAGGTGGTCGCGGAGCTCGGCGGAATCGATGTCGCGATCGCCAATGCCGGAATGTCGGTCGTGGGATCGATCGAAAAGCTGTCGCTCTCCGAATGGCACCAGCAGTTCGGCGTCAACTTGTTCGGGCTGGTGAGCAGTGTCAAGCACTCGCTGCCGGAGCTGCGCAAGACCCGAGGCCGATTGGTGCTGATGGGCAGCATCGTCAGCTTCCTGGCCGGCAAGCGTGCCGGAGCCTACTGCGCCTCGAAGTTCGCGGTGCGGGCGATCGGCCTGACGCTGTCCCAGGAGCTGCACGGCACGGGCGTTTCCTGCACCACGATCTGCCCCGGATTCGTGGAGAGCGAGATCAACCGCGTCGACAACTCCGGCCGCTACCACGCCTCCCGCCGCGACCTGCGCCCGAAGCGACTCATGTGGACCGCCGACAAGGCCGCCCGCGTAATGGTCGACGCCATCGCCAAGCGAAAGCGCGAGTTCGTCTTTACCGGCCACGGCAAGATCGGGGCATTCCTGGGGCAGCATTTCCCGGGCTTGGTGAGCTTCGCGCTGGGGCGGGTGGGGGCGTTGAAATGACGCTCCAGGCAGGTCGCGCCCGCGGCGTTATCCTGAAATCGGATCTGACCGAGCTCCACCTCCACCGGAGCTTCTGATGCTCATCGAACTACTCCTTGCCTCGCTGGTCGGCGCGGCGCCCGGGCCCGCGGCCGCCGCCGCGGCCTTCCCGGCTCCGCCAAGGGTTCGCGATACTCGCCACGAGATCTTCTCCGGCGGGCGGCGCCGTCTTTACAACGTCCATAGGCCACCGCTGCACGACCCGCTCGTCCCCTATCCGGTGGTGCTCGTCCTGCACGGCGGCACCGGTTGGGCCCAACAGATGGCGCAGAACTCCCATTTCTCGGAGATCGCCAACAGCTACGATTTCGTGGCGGTCTATCCCGAGGGGTGGTCGCGTTTCCCACATATCGCCCAGACCTGGAACGCGCCGCTGAGCGACGACTTCGGCCATGTCTGCGGCAAGGCGACCGAGCTCGATATCGACGACGTCGGCTTCATCGCCGATCTGCTCGACGACCTCGGCACCAGGATGGCGATCGACGAGCGGCGGGTGTTCGCGTCTGGTCATTCCAACGGCGCGATGATGAGCTACCGCTTGGCGGCCGAGCTCTCGGATCGGATCGCCGCAATCGCGCCGAATGCCGGTGCGCGCATCTTCGACCCGCTGCCGCCACGGCCGGTGCCGGTGCTGGCCTTGCACGGTGCGCTCGACAACAACGTGCCCTGGACCGGGGGCCAGGGCAGCGGCCTCTGCGACGTGGTCTACCCAAGTCAGACTGAGTCGCTGCTGCCCTTGGTGGCACACAACGGCTGCGATCCGCCGCGCCTGGTCGAGGTACGCGGCAACGCGCGCTACTACGAAGCGCCGGATCCGATTTCCGGTAACACCGTCGCGCTCTGGTGGTTGACCGACGGTGGCCATAGCTGGCCCGGTGGAGAGCCCGCCGAGTGGAATCCGCGCGAGCCACAGAATTCCGACATCCAGGCGGCCGAGGAGGCCTGGCTCTTCTTCGTGGAGCATCCAATGCCAGAGTGATGCCTCCGCCCTCACGAGCGGTTTTGGAGGGATGAACCGATGCGAATCAGCGCAGCGATATCACTACTTCTGATCGCCGGCCACGCTCCGGCGACAACGATCAACATCCCACTCGACTACCCGACCATCCAGGCCGGGATCGACGCCGCGCTCGACGGCGACACGGTGCGCGTGCATCCCGGCACCTACTTCGAGACCGAGATCGGCTACAACGGTAAAGCGATCGTGGTGACCAGCCTCGATCCCGACGACTCGTTGACCGTGGCGGCGACGGTGGTCTCGGGGAGCGGGATTGGGCGGCCTTTTCACTTTCGGGCGGGGGAGGATTCAACCAGTGTGCTGGTCGGGGTGACGATTACGGAGGGGCACAGCGATTCTTGGGGCGGCGGGATGGTCTGCTCCTATGCGTCGCCGACCATCGATCGTTGTAGGATCGTCAGGAACGAGGTTGACGACGAGAGCTGGCCGTGGGGCGGCGGCCTTGTCTGCGAAGCATCCTCCTCTCGAATCATCCGGACGACGATCGCGGAGAACACAATCGGCGCCGATGAGCCCAGTTACGATGGAAGGGGAGGGGGCGTGACGTGTATGAGCGGTGCTCCCGTCTTCATCGATTGCCTGATCGAGCGGAACCGCAACAACTCCCTCGATGCCCGGGGCGGAGGCATCTACTCGCACGGCGCCGACGTGACCTTGTCCGGCGTGACACTGCGGGGAAACCACGCCACCCAACACGACTGCTTCGCGGCCAGTGGAAGCGCGGGAGGGACCATTCGAGGAGGCTTCGCTACCGGGCACGACTGCGCGGCCGGCGGCGGGCTCTTCCTCGATTGGGACTATTGGGTCGGCGATCTGAGAATCCTGGTTCGCGACTGCACGATCGTGGACAACCTGTCCACGATCGGGGGCGGCGCTTACTTGTCCAGTGGAAGGCAAGGCAAGGTCCTGTTGAACCGTTGTGTCATCCGGTACAACCGAGCCCACACTGGTGGCGCCGGGATCTGGGCAAGCATCAACGAGGAAGCAGAGCTGCGCAACTGCCTGATCTCCGGCAACCGGGTCGGGAGCTATCCCAGGCAACAGAATCTTGGCGGCGGCATTCGCGCGTCCTACAGCAACGTCGTGCTCCGTAACTGCACCATCGCGAACAACTCTGCGCCCGACGGCGGGGGAGGAATCTATAGCTA
>CAZBBK010000078.1:0-23408 GCA_964490075.1 uncultured Gemmatimonadota bacterium
CACGACTCACGAGCGTTTGCCGATCCTGGACGAGCGGCCGCATGGGTGGTGAGGGGGCGCGCGGGCGCGCTATCGCGGCGGCTCCACGCGCTGCGATCGAGCTGCCCCACTCGAGTGCTACACTCGAGGCAGCCATGGACAGAGCCAAGCAGCCGCCCGAGCTCGACCTCGCGAAGCTCCACGAGATCATGGGGCGATTCCCCCGGATCGCAGTGGCCTATCTGTTCGGCTCTCTGGCGCGTGGCGATGCCCGGGCCGACAGCGATGTCGATCTGGGGCTGGTCTTGCAAGAGCGTGGGAGCACGCTCGACCACCGGGCTCTCGGCGAGCTCGCGTCTCGGCTCGAGGAGGTGACGGCGTCGCGCCCGCTGGACCTGGTCGTTCTCGACCGCGAGGGTCCCATGCTGCGTCACCGGGTGCTCTCCGAGGGCCGGCTGGTCTTCGAGCGCGACCGTGCTCGCCGAGTCGATTTCGAATCCGATACCTACTCGCGCTACTTCGATTTCTTACCCACTTACGAAATCGCCACGCGCGGCAAGATCGCCGCGACCCGCGAGTGGATCGCGAGCCGCCGATGACCGCCCCCGAGCTCTCGTCGAAGCTCGACCTGTTGCGGGGCAACATCGAGCAGCTTGCGGCGATTCCGCAGTCGAGCTACGACGATTTCGCGGGCGATTTCCGCAACCTCTCGGCCGCCCTTCACCTGCCCCGTAGAGTCACGGGCCGACCGGGGCGCCGCTATCTCGTGCAGCAGAGCCGAATTCGGCCCTCTCACCAAAGAGTATTTCGATAACTATCATTTCAAATTGACATCCTCCCCTTCGACACCTATCTTCACTCCGATCCCAGGGATCGAATTGAATCAGGGGATCTATTCCCGAACCTGTCGAAACAAATGGAGGATGCCGTGCCCCACCCCTTGGACCCGGCCCGGACGCGCTTCGAGTCGGATCTCGAGCGCATGCGCTCGGAGCCCCTGGCGCCGCCGCCGGCCGCGCCCGCGGAGTCGCATGACGCGCTGGCCCGCGTCGACGCCAATGTGCTCGGCATCGCCAGCGGCGTATTCGCCAAGATGTACCGCGCCCTGGTTCTGGAGCAGGACTCCAACATGGCGCGACACCTGTCCAAGTCCCTGGCGGATGCCACGACCCCGGCCGAGCGGATCTACCTCGCCTACACCCGGCTGGTCGACGAGATGCTCATCCGCTGGCGCGCCAAGTCCGAAAAGGACCGGCGCTTCGGCCGCGAGCGCGATCACCACGTCGCCCAGGTGCAGGTGCAGCGCATGGAGGCGGTGCGGGCCAGCTTCGAGCGCCATTTCGGGCGCGCCGATTCGGGGGAGGCCGGCGATGCATGAGAACCTCTCCCTCTTCAAGGCGCTGGCGCACCAGTCGCGGCTCTCGCTGCTGGGCGCCTTGCTCGAGCAGCCGACCTACGTCGAGGTGCTGGCCGAGCGCCTCAAGCTCTCCACCTCGACCGTCTCCTTCCACCTCAAGAAGCTCGAAGCGGCCGGCCTGGTGCGCTCGCGGCGCGACCAGTACTACACGGTGTTCACGGTCGACTCGGGGTTCCTCGAGCGTCCTCTGGTCGAGCTGCTTCGGCCCAGCCGCACCGAGCTGGCCGCTCAAGAGCGTCGCGAGCAGGGCTATCGCGCCAAGGTCCTGGCCAACTTCTTTCGCTACGGCAAGCTGCTGCGCATTCCCGTGCAGCGCAAGAAGCGCCGCATCGTGCTCGAGCAGATCGCGCAGAGCTTCGAAGCGGAACGGGTCTACTCGGAGCGCGAGGTCAATCTGATCATCGCCGACTATCACGACGACTTCTGCCAGATCCGCCGCGACATGATCGACGAAGGGCTGATGACCCGGGCCGCCGGGCGCTATCGCCTGGTGAAAGCCTGAACGCGCGAGCGGAGGTTGGCGCCGGCCGGGGAATCGTCGATGATCTCCCAAAGCATTCGCTCATCGTTGCTTGCCTCAACTCCATGGAACACCGATCCGATCGCGGCCCCGCCTACGGCGCCGGGGCTCTGCTCCTGCTCCTGGCGCTCTTCCCCTGGGCCTGGCCAGGCGGCCTGCCCGTGGGGCTGGCGCTGGTCGCCGCGCTGGCCTGGATCGGTCCGCTGCGGCGCCTGGGCCTGACCCACCCGAGCTCGGCGGCGGGGCTGCTGCTGGCGCTGCTCGCCCTGCTCTTGCCGGAGTCGGACCAGCCCGGCGGCGCGCGGGCGATCGACCCGATCCTGGAAGATGTGGTGCTGCGCTGCGTCGAGGACGCCGAGTGGATCGCGGCCGATCCCTGGCTCGCCGAGGCGGTGGCCTCCGAGTCGCGCCTCGATGTGTTCGCGAATCTCGAAGCCCTGGCGCCGCCCTTCGACGAGAACGACGCGGTGGGCACGACCCTTCGCGGGCCCGCGGGCGAGCTGGTCGCCTGGTATGGATGGACCCCCGCGGCGCGACGCGACCGCGATCCGCCCGCCGCCGCCGCGGGCACCCTGGTCGAGATCTCGGTCGAAAAGGCCTACACCCTGGTGCGGGCGGTGGCGGCGATCGAGGGAGGCGGCACGGTCGTGGTCGGCCGCCCCCTGGCCCTGGCGGAGCCGCTGGGCGCCGGAGCGATCCGCCCCGCCCTGGAGCCCTTCGAGGGCCTGCGCTTCCACGACACGGTCGTGACCTACGATCCCGCCGCCGCACCGGTGGCACTCGACGGCGGCACCGGAACCGCGTTGGCCACCCTGGCGAGCGATGTTCCCGCCGCTCGGGGGCCGCGGGCCGAGCAGGGGCGGGCGATCCTGGCCTTGGGCCTGCTGGCCGCTCTCGTGCTGGCGATCCGCCCGCTGCGCCGGCGCGATGGGCTGCGGGGACTCATTCTCGGCTGGGGGGTGCTCTTCACCGCGCGCCTCCTGCTCCTCGACGTGCCGATCCTCGGCGACGCGGCCCACGATCCCGCCGGCTTCGCCGTGCTGCTCCCGCCCGAGCTGCCCGGCGGCCTGCCGACACTTCTGGCCAGCCCGGGCGACGCCGCCCTCACCTTCCTCACCCTGAACCTGGCGCTGGTGCTGGCGCTGCGCAACCTGACCCGCGCCATCCGCCGCCGCGTCGCCGAGCTGCCCGTCTGGCTGGCGCTCCCGCCCTGCCTGGTGGTGGCCGGCGCCGCGGCTCTGTGGGTGCGCTGGGCCGCCGCCTTCGCGGCTGCCGCGGGGCGCCCCCCCTTCGTCGATCTGACCGCCCTTGGCGATCCCGCCGTGCTCGCGGTGGCGGTGTCGGTTGTGCTGCTGGGCTCGGCCTTCGTGGTGACTGCTCTGGGCTGCGGCACCCTTTTCTCGGCGGCGCTGGCGCGCGGCGGCGGCGGGGCGGCGTTGCGCCTGGTCCCGGCCGGAGTCGTGGGCCTCGCCGCGCTGCCCTTCTCCTCGGCCGGGTGGGCGCTGGCGGCGGCGACCGGCGTGCTGGGCGGCGCAGCCGAGGCCCTGGCACGGCGCCGCAGCGCCGCGGGACCCGGCCTGGTGGCGGTCGTGATCCTGGTCGCCCTGGCCGGCGCCGCCGTGCTCACCGAGCAACAGCGCGCCGACTTCGAGCTCTTTGCCGAGGAGCAGGCTCGGCGCTGGTCGCGGCAGCGGGAGGACTACGAGCTGTCGATCCTGGAGTCGGCGGTCGCCGACATGCTGGCCGAGGGTGGTCTCGGTCGCGCTCTGGAAGGCGACCCACCCGGAGACCGGGCCGCCTTTCACGCCTGGCTGGCCTCGTCCCTCTCCGCCAGCCGCCGGCCCTGCCGCATCGAGCTCTTCGATTCCCGGGGCGCGGTGGTGTCGCGCTTCCGGGTCGACATCCCCGGCCACCTGAGTCTCGCCGCCGCGGCCCCCGCCGCCACCGGCGCCGATTCGATCGCGCTGCGCCGCGTGCTGCGGACCATCGGCCAGCGCGAGTGGGAGATGCTGGTGGCCACGGCCCCGGTCGCATCCGCCGCCGGCGCGGGATGGCTCTCGGTGACCATCCTGCCGGACGGACCGGCCCTGGTCGGGTCCGGGACCGGCGCTCTGAGCCGCCGCCTCTCGCGCTGGGGCGCCGATCCGGTGGTGCTGCGCTACCGAAACGGCGTGCTGGTCGACTCCAACGCCGCCGATGCGCCGATCGGAGACCTGCTCCCCGCCGAGACATCGGGGCTTTTCGGCGCCACCGAGCAGTCCTTGCCGGGCGGTTGGCGCGAAGCGATGCTAGGCGGCCGAGCCTACCGGATCCACTGGTCGCTGCAGCCCGACGGCGAGGTGCTGGGCATCGGGCTGCCGGTCGGCCTGCACCGCGACCTGACCACCCTCGCCCTCGACTCGGTGGCGGTGCACGGTGTGGTGCTCTTCTGCTTCTGGCTGCTGCTCGCGCTGGCGGGGGGATGGGGACGGCGGATTCCCCATCTGCTGGGGCAGTTTCGCGTGCGGCTGATGCTGGCCATCGTGGCGGTCGCGGTCTTCCCGATCCTCTTCTGGGGCAGCGTGGGGACGCAGCGCCTGGCTCGCGAGCGCGAGGATGCGCTGCGCGCCGACCTGGAGCGTCAGGTCGACCTGGCGCTGAGCGCCCTGGAGCTAGACCTGGTGGCGGCCATCGACCGTGCTCTCGCCATCGACCAGGGTCGGGTGCTCGCCTGGCTCGAAGCGGGGCGAGCCGGCGCGGCGATCCCGGCGCCCTGGGGAGGGAGCGGGGATCCGGTGCCCGCGCAGGACGCATCGCCGCTGCGCCTCGACGGGTCCTTGATCTACGACGCCGGCGGCATCGAGCGCGGCCGCTCCGGGCGCACCGCGAAGGTGCCCTGGCAGGTGTTGAAGGCGGTCCTCGACGAGGGCGAGAGCCGCACCTTCTACCAGCAACTCGAGGGTGCGCCGGCGATCGTGCTGGCCCGACCCCTGATCGGCGGGGACGGCCGTGTGGCGGGCTGTGTGGTGGGCCATCGCGTTCTGGACGACGCCGTCTGCGAGCGCCTGCACGCGCTGGTTCTGAACGACGTGCGGGTCTACGGGCGTGACGCCCTGGCGGGTACCTCGCGCAGCGAGCTGGTGGCGGCCGGCCTGCTGCCGGAGCTGCTGCCTGGCGCGGTCTGGCGGGAGCTGATGGACCGCGGGCGCCCGCGCATGATCGCCCGCGAGACCGAGATGCTCGGCGCTCGCCTGACGGTCTACCGCGCGCTGCGGCTCAGCGATGTGGTGGTGGAGGGGGCGCTGGCGGTCTCGATGCCCCACTCCGGCGAGTGGAGCGAGAGCCGCGAGACCGCACGTGCCATTTCGCTGATCGTCAGCCTCTCGATCGTCTGGCTGGGGTTGGCCGTGGCGGCGGGACTGGTTCTATCGCGCCGCATCTCCGATCCGCTGCAGCGCCTGATCCACGGCACCGCCCGCATCGCCTCCGGTGCGCTGGGCGAAGAGGTGCGCATCCAGGGGCGCGACGAGCTGGCGCGCCTGGTGGCCGCCTTCAACCGCATGTCGCGCTCCCTGGCCGACAACCGCGACGAGCTCGAGGCGCAGCGCGCCGCTCTCGAAGCGATCATCCGCAACCTGGAGGCGGGCGTAGTTTCGGCCGACGCCGGCGGACGAATCCGTCTCTCCAACCCGGCGGCCGACGCCCTGCTGGGGGAGGAGGGCCGGCCGCTCTCCGGTCAGATCGAGACCGCCCTCAGCGCCAGCCCTCTGACCGGCGTCGATGCCTTGATCGAGGGCTACCGTGGCGGCGGCGCGGCGTCGGGCGAGGTTCCTTTCGGTGAGGACCGCACCGCGCGCGTCTCGCTCACCCGGATCGGCGAGGCCGGGCGGGGCGGCCGCGTGCTGCTGGTGGTCGAAGATCTGACCGACCTGATCCGCTCCCAGAAGACCCTGGCCTGGGCACAGATGGCGCGCCAGGTGGCGCACGAGATCAAGAACCCCCTGACTCCGATGAAGCTCCAGGCCCAGAACCTGCTCTATGCCTACGACGCCGACTCCGCGAAGTTCGGCGACACGCTGCGCGAGAGCGTCGGCGTGATCGTGGAGCAGATCGAGCGGCTGCGCCGCATCAGCGGAGAGTTCAGCCGCATGGCGCGCCCCGAGACCGTCGGGCGAGCCACGCTCGATCTGGGTGCGGCGGTGCGTGACGCGCTGCGCATCTACGACGGCACCTCCGGTGGAAGAGCCGCGCTCGAGACCATGATCGCACCCGATCTCGCCGATGTCCGCATCGGTCGCGAAGACGTCGCACGGGTGGTTCTCAACCTGGTCGAGAACGCCCGCGATGCCCTCCTGGCCGGCGACGGCGGCACGGTGCGGGTGGAGGTGCACCCAGCCGACCTGGCCAGCGGCGCGCCGGGGGTCGAGCTGCGCGTCGCCGACGACGGGCCCGGCATCTCCGCAGACACGCGGGCGCGCCTCTTCGAGCCCTACTTCTCCACCAAGACTTCCGGCACCGGGCTCGGCCTCTCGATCGTCCAGAAGATCGTGCAGGATTGCGGTGGGCGGATTCTGGTGGAGTCGGAGCCGGCGGAAGGGACGGTGTTTCGGGTGCTGCTGCCGGCGGCGGGGGGGGCGCTATAGCGGGAGCTTCTTTGGGGCTCGCGCTCCCCGCGATACGGATCGATACAACAGGGTACTGAATGGCGACGGAGGCGAAGGGATTTGTCGCATAGGTTTCGAGTGGATCGCCAACTACTCCGCGGACCGCACCCAGAGCGGGACCAAGGTCCGCCGCGCCCGCACACCACGGAGGGCCGATTCTATGAGTATCTTCCTCTCGAACCGATCGACTCTGCAGGTCGCCGTGGCCTCGCTGCTGCTCTGCTGCTCCGGCGCAGCGGGGATGCCGCACTATTTCGCCGACCGCTGCACTGTGTGCCACTACGACGACTCGGCCACCTGCGACGGCTGCCATCACCACCGCGGCGCGCTGAGCGCCCGGACCGACAAGAGCACTTACGCACCTGGTGAAGCCGTGCGGGTCACCATCGACGGCGGCGCGCAGGGCTCCGGCTGGATCCGAGCTCTCTTGCAGGATTCAGACCTGCAGCCGCTCGATATCCAGAGCGGTCCCACCCGATCGGGGGACGACGGCCTCGGCGATCCGATCGAGCTTCCCCTGGTGCTGCACGGGGTCGCTCCCGCCGAGCAGGGCGAGCACACCTGGTACGCGGCCTGGCTCGGAGGCGCCAGCAGCGGCGGCGGCGAGCATCGCCAGGCCGATCTTCCGGTCGTCGTTCGCGTCGAGAACCCGGTCGGCATCGACGGGGCTGGGGATCCCACGTGGAGTGCGCTCAAGGCGCAGCGCCAGCCATGAGAGGCGCGCGAGGAACGAAGCGACGCATTCTTGCGCGGGCCCTTTGCGCATCTGCATCTCTCATGCTCGCCGGAGTGGCTCCCTGCGCTCACGCATCTTCTCCCTTCGTGGTGACCAAGGAGCGGGCCGACGAACCGGACTCGAAACAAGAGGTCGAGATCCACGGACGTTTCGACCTCGCCCTCGAGAGAGAAGGAGGCGTGGTCGACCTGGCGAACTACCATCGACTGCTCTTCTTGCGGGGACGGGCGGAAGAGGGAAGGCTGACTTTCCATGCCGAGATCGTGAGCAGCATGTTCTACGAGATCGGTCTGGCGCCCTGGCGCGGGCATCGCTTCCGCTTTGGAAAGGTGTTGGTGCCTTTCGGCGAAGTTCGAGCGCACCATCGCTACGGGGGGGCATCGAGCCTCCAGCGCCAGGGGTTGCTGCTGCCCGTGATCTGGGCCGAGTACGGGTTGGCCTACAGGCCGCCGGCGTTTGCCCTCGGGATCGTGGATGTGCAGGCGGAGCTCTTCGGCGGAAAAGGTGTCACGAGCTCGCCTCCGCGCCCTCTGGTGTTGCGCGGGCCCGATCCCGGCAAGCGCTTCGCCGGCTCCGGCAGGCTGGCGCTCTCGGCCGGATCGGGAGCCTGGTGCTGGATCTCCGCCTACGCATCCAGCCACCGCCCCGGGACCTGGCTCACCCTCTGTGCGGCCGACCTGCTCCTGGACTACAGCAGCATCGATCTTCCGCTGCTGCGCTCGCTGCGCTGGGAGGCGGGTTACGCATCGGCCTACGTGGAGCAGTCCTCGGCCGGTGAGGAGAGCTATCGGAAGCACGGCGACTACTACCAGGTGACACGCCGCGTCTGGCGTTCCGGCGCGGCACTGGCGCTGCGTATGGGCTCCTACGTCGACGATTCCAGGAACCCGAGCTCCGCCGACCGCCGCATCTGGACCCTCGAGGCCCGTGCCCCCTGGCGGGTGGGCTCGCACACCCTGACCGCTCTCTTGCAGCACCAGTGGCGGCGCGAGCGGGTCGCCGAGGCAGACGACGACCTGACACGGCTGCACCTGGCGCTCGATTTCTGAGCTCGAGGCGGGTTTGGCCCCGCCACCCCGGCCCATCCCTCTCCGTCATTCCGGCCCATCCCTCTCCGTCGTTCCGGCGAAAGCCGGAATCCATCCTGCTCTTTGCGCCTTTGCGCCTTCGCGCCTTCGCGCCTTTGCGCGAGATCTTCTCAGCTCCGCCGCCGCCAGGTCAGCGCCCCCGCAGCTCAATACGCGCCTCGTCGGCCGCGGAGCTCTCCGGGAAGTCGATGACGAGTCGGCGCAGGGCCGCGGCGCGGGCAGCCGGCTCGGCCAGGAGCAGCGCGCGCGCGAGCGCCAAGCGGGGCGCCTCCGTTGCGCTCGGTGCGGCGTCGATGACGCGTTCGAGCAGCGCCGCGCCAGCGCCGGGATCGCCTGCGCGGCGATAGGCCTCCGCGCCCAGCGCCGCGGCGATCGCGCGCAGCTCCGGCAGCAGGTCGACGCAGGTCTGGTAGGCGCGAGCCGCATCCGCGTGACGCCGCCCGAGGCGTGCGCGCTCGGCCGCGAGAAAGGGCGCCAGGATTCCGCCGCTGTCGGGGGCGGCGGCCACGCCCAGGTGCTGCAGCATCAGCACCCGCTCGAGGGCGTCGTTGGCGACCTCGGTTCCCGGCGCTTGCACCGCCAGGCCGCGGAAGCGGCGCACGGCGGCGACCGAGTCGCCGGCGTGCAGACGGGCCTCCGCCGCCAGAAAGCGCGCCGCCGCGCTCGACTCGGAAGCGGTCGGATCGGCGCTCGCCAGCGACTCGGCCGCGGCGAACGCCGCGCCGGGATCGCCCAGCGCCAGGTGCGCCTCGATCAGATCGATGCTCGCCGCGACCTGGACCGGCCGCGGCAGCTCGGCGCCCGTCTGCGCCCGGCGCAACCAGGGCAACGCCTCGCCGGCCCGCCCCGACTCCAGCGCCAGTCGGCCGGCCGCCGCGGCGTGCTCGATGCTCAGCTCGGTGTTCCCCTCCTCCAGACGTTCGAGGGCCCGTCGCGCCGCGTCGAGCTGCCCCAGGTCGAGCAGAATCCGCGCATGACGCAACATCAGGGCGCCGCGCCGCGCGTCATCGCCGGCCAGGGCGCGCAGCCGCTCGAGGAGCTCGGGCGCGACCTCGCCGGCCACCTTGCGGGCGTGGGTCTCGGCGGCGGCCAGGAGCGCCGGGAGCGCGTCATCGGGGACCGACTCGACCCCCTCGAGGAGCTGCAGCGCGCGCTCTCCCTGACCTCGCCGCAGCGCCAGACGCGCCGCCAGGGCCGGTCCTTCGCCGGCGATGGCGGCGACGGTGTCCAGGTCGATCTGGCCCGCCGCGCGACGCTCCAGTCCCAGCAGATCGGCACGCAGCCGGGGCGCGTCGCGCGCGCTCCACGCACCGGCCAGCTCCGCGCCGGCCTCTTCGGCGCGCCCCAGACGCTCCAGGATGCGCGCCATGTCGCGGGCGTAGAGGTGCGGGTCGGCGGCTCGGAGCCGTGCGTCACGATGGGCCGCCAGGGCCGGCTCCAGGAAACCGTGACGTGCCATCAGGCGCGCCATCTGGCCGAGCGCGGCCGCCCTTCCGGTGCCGCCGATGGCGCGCAGCGTGGCCAGTGCCTGGTCCCGCTCGCCGGCGCCGAGCTGGAGCTCCGCGAGAGCATCGCAGGCCCGCGGATTGGCCGGCTCCGTGGCGAGCCAGCGGTCCAGCAGCCGGCGCTGGGCGGTGGTGTCCTTGCGGGCGCGGTGGATGCGCAGCGCCGTGGCGGCGACCCCTTGCCCCGGCCCGTGGCGGACCCAAAGCGATTCGGCGGCGGCGCTCGCGGCCTCCAGGCGGCCTTCCACTTCGAGCGCGCGCACCGCCCGCAGCTCCTGCGCCAGCCGAGCCGCGGCATGACGCTCGAGCGCGGACGCGGGGGCGGCGGCAGAGCCCGGCGGAGCGGCGGCGGCGGTCGTCGCGAGCAACGCCACTGCCAGGACGGCGGTCCGCGCCCGGATCGCCGTTGCGCCACGCCCGCGTCCCCTCACGGTCGTCCTCCGCGCCGGGCCAGCGCCTCGAAGTAGGCCCGGATCAGCTCCTCATAGGATGCCGGGTAGCGCTCATCGAGGGCGCGGATGATCGCCGCCCGCCCAACCCTGCGGGTGCTGTCCGGGCGGACGGTCGCGGCCGTCGTGTCGGGCGCCCAGGCGTACGACCCGGCGGCTCGGGCCTCGCGGCGCTCCGACTCCCCTTGCTTGCGCAGCGCTCGCTCGGAATCGAGCAGCCGGCTCAAGATGGTCTCCTGCTGGCGCTCGATCGACGCCGGAGAGGCTCCCTGCCGCAGCGCCTGCTCGACCTCCTCCATCTGCTCCTCCAGGGCGCGCAGGTCGCCGATCCCGCCTCCTCGGTCCCCCAGCGCCCGCCCTGCCTGGGCCACCAGCTCGCGGATCCGCGCCTGCTCGTCGGCCATCCGCGCCAGCGCCGCGCGCTGCTCGGGCCCGCCCCCGGGCCCCGGGATCGGCAGCATCGCCCGCCCCTCGCCGAGCAGCTGAGCCTGTGCTCGGGCGGCCTCGGCAAGCTGCGCCATCGCCTCCGGGTAGCCGGTCGACGAAGCCGCACCCTGCAGCGCCGCCAGGCCTTCGAGCAGCTCGGCGGCCGCCCGGTTCAGGTGGGCCATCGCCGCCTTGCCCTGGCGGCGCCCCTGCTCCTCTCGTGCTTCCGCGATCGCGCGGCTGGCGCCGTCGAGGGCATCGGCCGCCAGCGAGAGCCGCCCGCGCACATCCGGCGTCACGAAGAGGCTGGTCCGCTCCAGCTCCTCGATCCGGTCCATCGCCGCGCGCACCGCGCGGGACAGCCGAGCCTGCCGCAGCGCCGCCCCCGTGGGGTCGCTGGTCGTCTCTCGGGCCGCGCGCTCGGTGCGCCGCGAGAGCTCCAGGAGATTCGAGATCGCCGCCTCCAGCGACGCTTCGACCGCGCCCTTGACGCGCGTCATGTGCAGCTCCTGCAGCTCCATCATTCGAGCATGCAAGGCCTCGAAGCCGCCGCGCAGCGTCGCGACACCGCTGCGCGCCGACGCGCCGCGCGCCGCATCGAGATCCCGCGCGACACGCTCCGCGAGATCGCTCGACACCGGCCCCAGCGCCGCCTCGGCCGCCCTCTCCAGAGAGCGCGCCAGATCCTCGTCCAGGCCCGAGCGCGTCGACTCGGCCACCTGCTCCCGCAGCGCCTCCATCTGCCGCGGCACCTCGCGCTGGGCCGCCGCCGCGGCCTCCACCGCACCCTCGTCGATCATCTCGCCGACTCGGGACTCCCGCTCGGCCAGCTCGGCCGCCATGGCGATTCCCTGCTCCAGCGCCTGCTCCTGCCGCAGACGTTCCAGGATCGCCGCAGTGCGTTCGAGACCGCGCAGGATCTCCCGGTCGTGGATCTCGGCCCGCGCCAGGCTCCGGTCGAGCTCCTCGGCGCCGGCCGCCTCCAGTGCCTGGCCGAGCTCTTCCAGCAGCCGGCGCAGCTCCTCGTCGAGCACCTCGTCGATGAGCCGGTGGACCTCATCGAGCTTCTCGACCACCGCCAGAGCCATGTTCAGCGAGCGCCCGCGCGCCTCCCGCTCCAGGTCCCGCTCCATCGCCTCGATCGCGTCACGCAGCTCGTCGCCCCGGCGGCGCAGATCCTCCAGCTCCCGCCGGGCATCCCACGAGAGCCGGCCGCCCTCGTCCGCCGCCGCCTCGCGCAGCGCGCGCAAGGTCTCTCCCATCTCCTCGAAGGCCTCGCCGAGCCGTCGCGCCGAGCCGGATCCCTCTTCGGCGTGCCCCGCGACCTCCGCGTAGATCTCCACGATGCTCGGGAATCGCGCCCGGCGCCGCTCCGACTCCGCCCATTTCGGCCCTCCGATGGCGTCGTTGTCGCACCCGCGGATCCAGAGCTCGACGCAGTCGCCGGGCAGCAAGTCGAGCGCGTCGAGCGACCAGACGAAGTCGCCCTCGGCACGCTCGCCCAGCTCGCCCTCCGACAGCGTCACGCGACCCGCCGGCTCCCCCTCCAGGTCGGTGCGGTAGGCCAGCTCCACGGCACCCAGCCCGTAGTCATCCAGCGCGCGCCAGCGCAGTCCTACAAGCATCGTCTCGTCCAGGTCGACGTCGGTCGCCGGCATCAGCAGCTCCACGACCGGCTCGTGATCCGGCACCACGCGGATCCGATGACGCGCCGCAACCGCGGGCGGCGTGCCCAGCGAGTCCGCCAGCGCCACCCGCCAGGTCGTGTCCGCGCTCGCGCGCCACGCGCCCGAGAAGCGTTCGCCCTCTACGTCACAGAGCGTCGAGTCGCCGCCGTCGAAGTGCACCCGCGCCCCGGCCAGAGCGACGTTGGCGCGCCCCTCGATCCGCACCCGGCTGCCTCTGGGGAGCACCAGGTCGCCGCTCGAGCGCTCCTCGGGCAGCTCGGTGTAGGCCGGAGGAATGCCGGCCACCTCGAGCTGCCGCACCCGAGGCCGTTCCCGCACCCGCACCCGGGCCGTGTCGGCGACGAAACCGGCGGCCCGCGCCGTGACCTCGATGTCGCGCCGGAGCGCCGGCAGGGCGCATCCGAAGATGTTGCGCTCGCCGCGCGCCAGCGGCCGCCAGCGCCACGAACCGCCCACCTCACGAATCCCCAGCTCGACCGTGTCGGGCGGAGCCGCCGCCAGGGCTAGGGCGCGCAGCCGCGTGCTCTCCCCCTCGATCAGCCGGGCCGGGTCGGCTTCGACCCGGAGCCAGCGAGTCGACTCCTCCACGCCCCCGCCCAGGCGCCCCGGAAGCGCCAGAAAGGCGTGCGGCCAGCCGAGCGCGACCAGACCCAGTCCCAACATCCCGGCCAGGCCCCGGCGGCAGGGGCCGTGCAGATCGACCGGCGGCCGCGCCGGACGCCAGCGCCCGCTCAGATCGGCCGCGCGCCGCAGCAGCTCCTCGCGCAGCGCCGCCGACTCCCCCTCACCCGAGCGCTCCCCTGCCTCGATCTCGCGAGCCGCGGAGAGCAGTCCCTCCAGTGAGCGATCGTCGCGCTCCAGGCGCCGCGCCAGGTCGGCCAACGAAGGGGTCCGCAGGGCTCCCGCCACTCTCGCCACCCCGGTCACCACCCACAGCAGCACCCAGATCCGCCCCGCGACCGGCGCCCACGCCGCCAGCCCGATCGCCCCCGCCGCCACCCAGGGCAGCCAGCCGGCCCCCCACAGCAGCTCCCCAGCACCGCGCCGCCACCGAATCGCGCGCCGATGACGCAGCAGCAGCCCTTCCACCGCACCCCTCATCAGCGCGTCAAGGCATGGACCACGATGTTGGTCCCCATGCGCAGCGCGGCCTGTCTCACCGGCTCGGGATCGCCGTGCACCTCGGCATCCTCCCAACCGTCCGACAGGTCGGTGTTGAAGCTGTAGAAGAGCGCCAGCCGCCCCTCGAGGAAGAGGCCGTAGGCGTGGGGCGGCCCGCCGTGGTGCTCGTGGATCTTCGGCAGTCCATCGGGAAAGGCGAAGGGGAAAGCGAAGATCGGATGCTCGGGGGTCAGCTCGACGAAGGGCGCGTCCGGAAAGACCCTCGCGATCTCGGCACGGAAGCTCTCGTCGAGGCCGAAGTTGTCGTCGACGTGCAGAAACCCCCCCGCCGCCAGGAATTCGCGCAGACGGGCCGCGTCACGGTCCCCGAAATGCACCCGCCCATGCCCCGTCATGAACAGATAAGGATAAGAAAAAAGCTCGCTATCACCGAGTCGCACCGCGGGCTCGCGCCCCGGGCAGAGGTCGACCGTGGTCCGCTCCGACACGAAGCGCGCCAGGTTGCCGAGCGACGAGCGGTTAGAATACCAGTCGCCGCCGCCCTCGTAGTGCAGCCGGGCGATCTGGGTGCAGGCCGCCCGGGCCGAGCAGGCGATCAAGAGGCAGGGGAGGAGTCGAGCCAGGCGCATTTCCCGGCGATGATACTCGGGCGCCGGCGCGCACGCCCTGGGAGAGCTTCGGGCGCGGCCGCCGTGGTAACCTCGATGCGCGCGCCGGTCTTGTCACATCGTGCCCTTCCGGCGCGTCGACGGATGCGAGTGCGTGGTCTCCGGGGTGCCGGGACCCGCGGCCGAGAGGAACCGACCCGAGAGGTGGGAAGTGCTGTCCGAGATGCGCGAGCTGGCGGTGCTGGAGCTCAATCGACGATTGGGAACCGAGGGGTGCGGCCTCGCGGAGCTGCGCGAGAGCCACGCTTCCGAGCTTGCCCGTTCTCTGGTCGAGTCCGGCGACACGGTCGAGCGGGTCTATCTGCTTCAGCGCGGCGACGATGATGGGGCCGTTCGCATGTGGGTCGAGGAGCTCGACGACGACAAGCGTGCGCGCCTTCCTTTCAATCAGGGAACCGGCGCACGATCGCCCGCGCTGGGCCCCGTGCTCAAGCGGACCTTCAAGAAGGGTAAGCAGCCGCCCTACGGCCCGACACCGAACACACAGCGGGTCACGCGCAAACGCTTCGAAGCACTCGCGGATGGCGAGTCCGAGTGGGCGGAGTACTTTGCCGAGGTTTGCGAAGTGCTGTTTCGCGGCCGCAGCCTGATCTACCAGGAGCAGCGAAGCGACGTCGCCACTGCGGATCAGACGATTCTGAACCTAGCGCTCGCCAGCATCGATGAGAAGTCGACCGTTTTCGTGGCGGTCGTCGACTCCGAGGGGCGTTGGCCGGGCGATCGGCCTGCGTATCGGCGCTACCTCGCCGCCATCTCGGCCGCGAGCAACTACAGCACCGGCAAGGCGCCGCCGCGGCCGGACGCCACCTGTCCCCTCTGCGGCCGTCACCCCGTCACCCTCTACCCCAACGCGGTCAAGGGCGCCGGCCTCAACCTCGGCAACATCGATCGCGCCGGCGCCTTTCCCGGCCTCGACGAGAGCGTGGCCTGGAAGAGCTACGGCCTCTGCGTCGACTGCGCCGATGCCCTCTACGTCTACGCCCGCCACCTTCTGAAGGACTACAAGGGCAAGATCGCCGGCGAGACGGCGCTGCTGATCCCCGCCCTCCTCGGTCCCGACGAAGAGAAGCCCCGCTTCCTGCGCGACTGGCACGCCTACGTCGCCAACCTCGAAGGCGGCGCCATCCGCTCCCGCGAGGAGGATCTCCTCGAGTTCTGCGCCACCCGCGACGACGCGCAGGTCGTCCTGCAGATCCTCTGGGCGACCTTTGACCAGCTCGTGGACGAGATCCGCGGCTGTGTCACCGACATCTTGCCCTCGCGGCTCCGCGCCCTCGCCGACCACAACCGTGCCGCCAATACCTGGGCCCATCCGCTCGCGCCGCGCCACCCCCTCGACGAGCTCCGCCTCGACCTTCCGCTGAGCTGCCTGAAACCCCTCCTGCACCGTCCCGGCGGCAGGAAGACCACGAAGAGCAACGCCGGCCAACGCCTCTTCGAGCTCCGGCGCCAGCTCGCCCACGCCCTCTACCACGGCCGTCCGCTCGGTGCGGCGGAAGGGACGATGTGGACGGAGCTGATCGAAACCGCCCGAGCCCACCTCGGCGTGATCGCGGAGGGGGGAAGGGTTTGGGGACTTCTCCATGAGACGCCGCCCGGGAAACGCTCGGGGGCGGCGCCGAGCCTGACCCTGGCGAGCTGGGTTCGACACTTGGCCCGCTTTCTCCATTGCCTCAATTCCGCGGAGATGCTCTCGATGTCCACCAGCGACACGCCTTACACACCCGAATCCGAACGGCTCGAGCCCTACTTCGCAAGCGGCTCGGGCATCGATACCCCGGAGAAGGCCTTCGCCTTCACGCTCGGGATCGTCTACGGCAAGCTGCTCCAGGTGCAAGGCGCGCGAGACGTCAACGTCTCGTCCAATGCCCTGACCTGGCTCAAGCGCCTGAACCTCAGCGGTCACGACCTGCCCGAGCTCTACGTCAAGATCCGCGAGAAGCTGCTCGCCTACGAAACCGAAGCCAGCGGAAGCGTGCGCGAGGTGCTGGGCGAGCTGGGGCGCCTGGGTGCGCGGCTGGGCGATCGCATCTCGCTCGATCCCGTGCCGACCTGCTACTTCCTCCTGCTGGGCCAGTCGGTCTCGTTGGAGGTCCTGGAGTCGAAGAAAACGAACGGAGAGCAAGGATGAGCGAGCAATTGGGTGCGACGAAGGCCACGGAGACCCTCTCCGGGCGACGCGAGATTCTCTTTCTCTACGACATCCGCATGGGCAACCCCAACGGCGATCCCGACGAGAATCGGCCGCGCGTGCTGCCCGACGGGCGTTTCTACGTGACCGACGTGCGGCTCAAGCGCTTCGCCCGCGACTTCGTCGCGACCCAGGGGCGGGAGATCCTGGTTGGCAATGTCGAGGGGCAAACCACCAACCTGACCGGCCGCGTCGCCCACTACCTGCGGGAGCGGGACCAGGCGGGGGCGAAGGGCGAGGAGCTGGTTCGGATTCTGCTCGACGCCTTCATCGATGCCCGGTGGTTCGGTTCGTCGCTGGCATTCAAGGCGCAGGGCGAGAAGGGCCAGAAGAAGTGGGAGCCGAAGCCGGTCCCCAAGACCCTGACCGGCGCCGTCCAGTTCAACATGGGCGAGGTGCTGCACGACGCCCACGAGCTGATCATCCACGGCACCTCGGTCTTCGCCAGCGACGAGCAGAAGACGCAAGGGACCTTCACCGAGTACGCCGCGCTGCGCTACGCCCTGATCGCCTTCCACGGCGTGGCAAACGAGCACAGCGCCGAGCTGTCTCATATGAGCGACGCCGACTACGACGCCCTGCTCGCCGCCCTGTGGAAGGGGGTTCGGTCGGCCGGCAACACCCGCACCAAGGTCGGCCAGGTGCCGCGGCTGCTGGTCTCGGTGGAGTATCGGCCCGGCGAGGAGTTCCAGTTCGGCAACCTGATCGACTACGTCTGTCTGGCCGCCGCGACCGGGCGACCGGAGCGGGAGTGGGCCGGGCCGGACGACTACTGCGTCGATCTTTCGCGGCTCGTCGAGCGGCTCGGCGGGCAGAGCGATCGGATCGCGCGGGTGCGCTTCGATCTCTCGCCCGATCTCCAGTTCGTGGCGGGGGGCGAGCCCGCGGCGGGCTGGGCTCCCCTCGGCTTCGACGCCCCGCGCGGTGGTTGACCCGTGGATGTGCTCTCTTTCCGGTGGCGCGCCAAGTACGGCCATTTTCTGCGGGCCGAGGCGATCAGCAACGCCCTGACCTATCCGGTGCCGCCTCGGACCGCCGTGCTCGGCCTGCTCGGCGCCGTCGTAGGCTTGCCGAAGGATGCGCTCGCTTCCGAGCTGGCCTCGGTGCTCGTGTCGGTGGCCGGTCCGGTGCCGGTGCGCTTCTGGCACCGCGTCAAGCTCCGCAAGGACCCGCCGGCGGCCTTGCCGCGTGAACTGCGATTGCCTTCGCGATCGGCGAAGACCAAGACCAAGACCGCGGCCGAGAAGGCCACCTTGCTGCGCCAGGAGTGGTTGCTCGGTCCCGACTTCGTGGTGCGGGTGGCCATGCCCGAGGATCCCGGGCGCTTCGCCGAGCTCGCCGCTCGCGTGGAGGCGCGGCGCTGGCATTTCACGCCTTGTATGGGGCTCTCCGAGATGCTGGCCGATGTGGAGCCCCTGGGCGTCGCCTCGGCGCGGCCCTTGCCGCCCGGCCGCGTGCGGGTCGAAGGGTGCTGCCTGGCGTCGGGGCTGACCCTCCGCGCCGAGCCCGAACTCGGCGTGCAGCTCCTGCGGCTTCCGCGTCGAGTCTCCGCCGATCGGATCTTCGTCCACGACAGCTACTACCTGGAGCATCGCGGGCGTTCCTTCACCGTCGAGACCGACGCCGCCTGGCGGGTCGGTGAGCACGCGGTCGTGTTCTCGTAGGAGGTCCCGCCGATGGCGTCGCTCTACTCGCATCACGAGCCGCGTCTGCTGCTGCGCGAGCATGTCGAGCGGGTGGGGCGCGCCGCGCGCCATCTTTGGGCCGAGCATTCCGAGCTGGTCCGGGCGCGGCGTGAGTCCAGCGAGGCGGTCCTCGACGCGGCGGTGCGCTGCCACGACGCCGGCAAGGCGAGCCGCGCCTTTCAGTCCTACATCGCCGACCCGGGTGGCTATCGCGGCGATCCTCGAGCCAAGGCCCACACCGCTCTGTCCGCGGCGGCCGCGATCGACTGGGCTCGCACCCAGGGGTGGCCGTCGCTGCGCGCCCTGGCCCTCGGCGCGATCGTGGCCGGTCACCATGCCGGCCTGCCCGATCACCGCTATCTGTTGGACGTGCGTCTGCGTCTCGACGACGACGACGGAATCCTGGCCGACCAGTGGCGGAGCTTGCCCTGGGATGCCTTGAGCGCGGAGACGGGTCTGACCCTGGTCGGCGACGCCGAGCTCGGCGTCGCGCGGAAATGGCTCGATCGGCGCGAGCGGGTTGGAGACGAGCTCGAGCATCTGCCGCTGGACGAGGCGCTCTGCTTCAGGCTTTGGACCCAGCTCCTCTTCTCGATCCTGCTCGAGGCCGACAAGGCGCTGCTGGCGCTGCCCGATGACGCGCATGAGCGCTACTTTCGGACCGACCGGCGGGGGGCGGAGCTTTCTCCGGCCCTCGTCGAGGCGCGGCTCGCCGGCCTGCGGAGCGATGGACCGGGCAGCCCCGCGGATCGGCTGCGCGAGCGGGCCCGCGTGGCGGTGGAAGGCCGCTTCGACGCGCGCGATGCCTGCTGCACGCTGACCCTGCCGACCGGGATCGGCAAGACCTTGCTGGCGGCCTCCTGGGCGCTCGAGATGCGCGAATCGATGCGTTCGGCGCAAGGGGTCGCACCGAGGATCTTCGTCGTCCTTCCCTTCCTGTCGATCGTCGACCAGACAGAGCGAGAGTATCGCGCGGTGCTGGGGCTCGACGCCGATGAGCGAAGTCAATCGGAGCTCCTGATGGCGAGTCATTCCGTATCGCAGCGCGAGTACGAGACCGAGGGGGAGCTTCGCGGGCGCCGCGAGGCCGACTTCTTTCTCGACACCTGGCGCTCCGAGATCGTCGTGACCACCTTCGACCAGCTCCTGCTCGCACTCTTCTCGCCGCGCACGCGCCACCAGATGCGTTTTCATCGTCTGCTCGACGCGCTGATCGTGCTCGACGAGGTCCAGGCGCTCCCGTGTCGGCTTTGGGACCTGGTCGACCACGGGCTGCGGGCCCTGACGCAAGAAGGACACGCGAAGGTCCTCATGATGTCCGCCACCCAGCCGGCGCTCCTGACCGGGGCCCGGGAGCTGGCCGGCTCTCCGGACGAGCTCGCCGAGGCCTTTCGCGGGCTGCGCCGCTACTCCATCGATCTCCAGCATCGCGACGTCCTTGGGATCGATGCCTGGCTCGAGGGGTTGGAGCCGCGGTTGCGAGCGTGGGTCGACGAGGGCGAGCGGGTGCTGCTCACCCTCAACACCCGCGGCGCGGCGCGCAGGGCGTGGTGCGCGGTGGGCGAGGTCGTGGGGGACGGCGCGCCGCTGCACTTCCTGACCGCCGACGTCACGCCCCGCGATCGCCTGGCGAAGATCGCGGCGATTCGCCGGGGCGGGCCCTGCATCGTGGTATCGACACAGACCATCGAGGCCGGGGTCGACATCGACATGAGCGTGGTGGTGCGCGACTTCGGGCCTTTCGACGCGATCGTGCAGATCGCCGGGCGCTGCAATCGCAACAATCGGCTCGGCGATCACGGCGGTGCCGTGGAGCTGATCCGCCTCGAGTCCGATCGCGGTCGCCCCTTCGCGGAGATGGTCTACGACCGGGTTCTCCTGGACGCCACCCACGAAGTGCTGGGCGACCGAAGCGTCATCGCCGAGGAGCAGGTCTTCGAGCTGGGCAGGCGCTACTTCGAGATCCTGAAGGCTCGAAAGGACACCGGGCGGGAGCTGACCGAGACCTTCGCGCGCTGGGGCGAGATGCCCGACATCCGCGCGGAGTTGCGCGGTGCCGGCCGCGAGCAGGTCTCGTTCTTCGTCGCCGGCGACGATTCCGAGCTGCTGGAAAGGCTGCGGGGTGTGCTCGAGATCACCGATCGCTGGGAGCGCCGAACCGCCTTGCGGGCCCTGGCCGGTGAGATCCAGAGCCGCAGCGTCACTGTTTTTGCCCGTCCCGAGCTCCACCCGGAGGACTACGCCGAGGCGCTCGGTCCCTTCTGGGTTCTCGATCCGCGTTGGTACACCGCCGAAGGAGGGCTCGACCTCGAGCTCGATCGGGAGGATCCGGTTTGCATATTCTAGCGACCGTGCCCACTGCGTCGGCGACGCTTCACTTCCTGGATCCGCCCTCCGGTCCCTGGTGGCTGCGCGCCCGGCAGCTTCGCGGGGCCGTGGCGGCGGCCTTCGCCGACGATCCGGCCTTCCACCAGCACGACGACGCTGGCCGTCCGCTCTATCGCTATCCCCGTGTGCAGTACCGTTGGCGCGACGGGCGCGGTGTCGTGGTGGGGTGGAAGGAGGCGGCGTCGCGGGTCTTGAACGCGCCCTGGCTGGATCTCGACCTTCAGCTCGGAAACGACCCCGCGCGGGTGAAGCACGCCGAGCTGCGCAGCGGCCGGGGAGAGGTCGGCGCGGCCGACGAGCTGCACACCTACCGGCTCATCTCGCCCGTGTTGATCCTCAATCAGAAGAACTACCGGCACTATCGCGAGCTCGGATCCGCCGGAGACGAGGCGGGGCAGCGCCGTGAGCGCGACCGTTTGCTGGTCGCTCAGCTCCTGGTGGCGCTGCGCGAGATGGGAGCCAGATTCGATCGCCGGCTCTACGCGACCTTTACCAGGATTCGTCCCCGCTCGTGCAGACTCAAGGAGCAGGAGCTGCTCGGCTTCAGCGGCGAGTTCGTGGCCAACGTCTTGCTGCCCGATGAGTTCGCCATCGGTCACGCGGTCAGTCACGGCTACGGCTGGATCGAGTCGATGCGAGAGGAAGGAGACCCGACTTGAACCTGGTGATCTCCAGCTTCGGCGCCTATCTCCACCGGCGCGGAGAGATGTTCGTCCTGAAGGTGGGGGAGGAGCGGCAGGAGGTCTCGGCGCGCAAGGTCCGTTCGATCTGGATCTCCACCGGAGCGACCCTCTCCACCGACGCGGTCGAGCTGGCGCTGGAGAAGAACATCGACGTCGTCATCCTCGACAAGTTCGGCAATCCCCTGGGGCGGATCTGGCACGGCCGGCCCGGGTCGACCACGGCGATCCGTCGCGAGCAGCTCCGCCTGGCCGACACCGAGCAGGGGCTGCGCCTGGCGCTCTCCTGGGTGTTGCGCAAGATGGACAACCAGATCGAGTATCTGGAGGGGGCGCGCAAGCGCCGCAGCCGCCTGTCGGCTCGGATCACCGAGAAGCTGGATCCGTTGCGCAAGATCCGCGAGCAAGCGGACGCGATCGACGGCACGCTGGAGGAGCGCCGGGCGTCGATCGTCGGCTACGAGGGCCGTGCCGGCCGCACCTGGTGGCAGGCTGTCAACCTGCTCCTTCCCGAGAAGTTCCGCTTCGAGGCGCGGTCTCGGAATCCGGCCCAGGACGAGTTCAACTGTCTCTTGAACTACTCCTACGGCGTGCTCTACGGAACGGTCGAGCGAGCCTGCGTTCTCGCCGGGCTCGATCCCTATGTGGGGTTCATCCACACCGACCACTACAACAAGCTCTGTCTCGTCTTCGACCTCATCGAGTGTTACCGCATCTGGGCCGACGAGACGGTGATCGCCCTCTTCGCGGCGCGCGCCGTCAAGCGCGACATGTTCGACGAGCTGAGCAACGGTTTGACTCTCAACAAGCAGGGCAAGGCGGTCCTGATGGAGCGTTTCACCAAGCACCTCGAGGAGCCGATGCGCCATCGCGGACGAAATGTGAAACGGCGAGAAACGGTCCAGCTCGACTGCCACCGCATGGCCAACGAGCTGATCGAGGATCTTCCCGGGGAAGAGGAGGCCGACTCATGAGCGCACAGACCGACACCCTGATCTGGCTGATCTACGACATCTCCGAGAACAAGGTGCGAAGTCGCGTGGCCAAGCTCTGCCAGGAGGCTGGTCTTCATCGTGTGCAGAAGTCGGTCTTTCTCGGCACCATCGGGCGCAACAGGCTCGACGAGCTGAGCATGCAGATCGGCGATCTGATCGATCACGACAGCGACTCGGTCTACCTTTTCCCCCTCTGTCGGCCCGACTTCAAGAAGGTGGTCACCTTGGGCCAGGCATTCGACGAGAGCCTCGTGACCGACGAAGTCCGGGTGTTGCTGGCATGACCTGCCCGGACCCGCGCTGAGGGGATTCCGATGAGTGAGAGAGTCGGGCATGAGAAGGCCGGGGACACCGAGCGCAGCCTCGCCCTCACTCCCTCGGAGGTCATCGAGCACGTCTACTGCCCTCGCTTCACCTGGTTCATGCACGTCCAGAACATCGCCCAGCATGAAGACAAGCGATACAAGGTGTTGAAGGGGCGCCGGGTCCACCGCCAGCGTGAGACCGAGAACCGAAGCTACCTGCGCCGCAAGATCGGCGCGGTGGGCAAGGAGCAGGAGGTCTACCTGGCGTCCGCCGCGCTGCGCATGCGGGGCATCGTCGACGAAGTTCTCACCCTGGGCGACGGAACGATGGCGCCTCTCGACTACAAGTTCAGCGAGGCACCTCGACAGGTCTATCGCACCCATCGCATCCAGGTGCTCATGTACGCCATGCTGATCCGCGAGGCCTACGCGGCGCAGGTGCCCCGCGCCTTCGTCGCGTATATCCGCGGCCGCCATGAGCTCATCGAGGTCGAGGTCACTGAGCGCGCGACGCGCGAGGTCACCGCCCTCATCGACGAGATCTTCGCTATCATCGCCACCGGACGGCTGCCGCGGCGCACGCCGCAGCGGGTTCGGTGTCGAGACTGCTGTTATGGAAATATCTGCGTGTGAGGGCGCCATGGGCCTAACTTCCGGAAGAGAAGAGAGTTATGGGCCGCGAGAGGCTGCACGATCGGCTTTCCGGGCCCGTGAATCGGGCGATTTCGGCGGCTGGCTGGGCCGATTGGAGGGGGTGGAGGGCAGAGCCATGTTCTGTTACCGTAGGGCCCTGGGCGGGCGCTGCGGCTGACGAGCTACATCCAGGACAACAAGGATTGAAACATTGCATCAAGGTAATGTATCAAGAAATACATTACAGCTGACGAGCTACATCCAGGACAACAAGGATTGAAACCTGCGCT